>JAOZHS010000001.1:639077-1278155 GCA_026014745.1 Candidatus Bathyarchaeota archaeon
CTGGGCTTACACCGATGTATGCGTAGGTTGGGATAGTCCAGGGTGGTGTGTGCGCGTCAGTTGACAGTGGAATTATTGCAAGCGATATGACCAATGTCAAGGTCAAAGAAAATATTGTCTTCTTTTTGTTTTTGCTAATTTGCATGTTTATTTTCTCCTCTAACTGGCTTACTCGATGGTTATTGCTTAAAAAAAAGAGCCATAAGTCTGTTAGATTACGCTCTGTCGTAAGAGAAACTGACGACAGCAGAAAATGATAAATAACAATAAGGCGGTTATTAATTTGGGGTGGGTGTTCGTCTTGGTTTGGGTTGATGAAACTCAAGCGTTGATGAATTTAGGCGTTTCTGCTGGTCAGTCGAAAGTTTACTTGGCGCTTTTACGTTTGGGTGCTGATTCACGCGTTTATGCGATAGCGAAATTATCGAATGTGCCTCGTCAAGATGTATATCGGTTGCTGGAGGAGCTAGAACGGTTAGGCATAGTGCAGAAGACGCTTGACCATCCAGCGCGGTTTAGTGCATTGTCGCCTAAAGATGCTGCCAATATGCTTTTAGAACGCAGACGAAACGAATTGGCAGATATGGAACAGCAAGCCGGTGTTTTCGTAAAACAAGTACGGCCTTTTGGGAATGAGGCTCCCCCGCAGAGTGACCAGTTTTTCTTAGCACGTGAACGAGAGGCTGTTAGTTGTAGTGTTCTAAAATCGTTTGAAAAAGCCGAGCGGACAATGCGAATAGTTACCCCTGTGGCTGAGTTTTTACCTTGGCTTACCATCACCCATAAGGCTGCTATGGATGCGTTAAATCGAGGGGTTTCCATCTTTTGGATAACTAACCAGCCGCGTGAACCCCTGATTTTCCCTGGGTTTCTTAAAGATATGATAAACCACAAAAATTTTAGTTATCGCTTAGTAAATTCACCGCCTAAAGCGAAAGTTGGAATTATGGATGCCTCGGAAGTAATTTTAGGGTTGTTTGCGGATTCTGCTTTTTTGGTTTCGCCAAGTTTGTGGTCGAATAATCCTTCAATGGTGGCTATTGCGGACCATTATTTCCAGTCACTATGGCGGCATGAGCGCAACCAGAAAGTTATCAAACCCATATTTTCTCAAACATAAACACAACATACTAATTGCGGCAAAAAGGGGGCTGGCTCTTCCCGCAACCAAATCCCAATTCTATGACTATCACTGGCTGTATTCTACGGTTATGTCTCCGTTTCCAGATACAAGCGCTAAAGTGAGGTTGCCTTTTCCGCCCGTTGTTGTGCCCATAAGCCGCGTCGCAGTGTCGGTGCTTGTATCTAATGAAATTCCTTGGTGGGTGATTTTGCCGTTTCCAACGCTGGCAGCCACCTGAAACAGGGTATTCTGCATTAAGCCAATGTTGATGTTGCCGTTTAGCGTCATGGCGTCGATTTCGCTGGCGCCGCCGTCTTTGATGTCTATGTTGCCTTTGTTGGTGGTTGCCACTACTGTGGTGTCGTTTAGTTGGGGTTTGATTATGTTTCCATTTGCGGTGGTGAGGGTTAGGTTGTATTTGTTGGTGTTTGGCACTTTGATTAGCAGGTTTGCTTTGTAATTTGTTGAGTCGCTGCTTAGAAGTAACGAGGTAGCGGTTAGGGTGGTTAGGTTGTCGGTTTTGTTTTCATTGGTGGAGGTTGTTACGTCAGATAGGTATCCGTCGGGTGCGGTTATGGTGTAGATGATTTCGATTTGGTTGCCCGAGGTCACTTGGATTTCTATGTCGCCGTTGAAGGTGGCAGCATCAATCTTCACGTTTTCTAACGGTGTGTAGACGGTTTTGTCCTCTCTTTGGGCTAACGGCGCATTAGCGTGATACCAAAAAGCGTAGGCGCATACTGACAGTAAGGTAGCTATTACGACTAATGCAAAGATGATGCTTCTGTTAGACCGTTTCCTCATGTTTTCTTCTCCGGAGGGTTAGTTTCTGAACGGTTTGGCGGTTTTAAATCTTCCCCTAACGGGGGATGCCCCCTTTTTTCAATCGGGGGATAAACATGAAACTAAATTCCCAAACAACTCTGAGGTTTCAGGTACGTAACTATGTTTCGTGGTTACTTAAATCTAAAATCAACCCTAATAAAACCAACAAGGAGAACCCATAATGAATGAATCAGCCATAACAATTAACAACCTCACCAAAAAATACGAGGATAAACTGGCTGTTGACCACCTCAACCTCGAAGTAGCCAAAGGTGAACTCTTCGGGCTGCTGGGACCCAACGGTGCAGGAAAAACCACTGCCATAAGCATCCTCTGCGGATTGATAAAACCCACCAGCGGCTCCGCCCAAATCTGCGGTCTCGACGTTTTACATGACACCCAAAAAGTCAAAGAACTCATCGGCGTCTGCATCCAAGAAACCGCCATCTACCCCTATCTTAGCGGGAAAGAAAATCTTGAACTGTTCGGCAACCTCTACGGGCTCGACAAAAAAACCATTCGCCAAAGAACCAATCTGCTTCTTTCCAAAGTTGGCTTAGAAAACGAAGCCAAACGTGTCACTGGCAAATACAGCGGCGGCATGAAACGTCGCCTAAGCCTCGCCCTAGCGCTCATCCATGATCCTCAGATTGCTTTTCTTGATGAACCCACCGTCGCCATGGACCCCCAGAGTCGTCATGCGGTTTGGGACTTCATAAAAGAACAGAAAGCCCAAGGCAAAACCATCATCCTCACAACCCACTACATGGAAGAAGCCGAAGAACTCTGCGACCGCGTCGGCGTCATTGACCACGGCAAACTCCTCGCACTCGGAGCACCCAAGGAACTTGTCGCAAAAAACGGCGTCAAAAACCTCGAAGACCTCTTCATTCAACTCACGGGCAGAAACATACGGGAGGAACAATAAATGAACCTACAACGCGTCCTCGCCCTATCTGTGAAGGAACTTAAAAAGACCGTTCGGGAACCCGCTGTCCTCTTCATGATTTTCCTGTTTCCCATCATTTTCGTGTTTGCGTTTGGGGCATCGTTTGGAGGCGGCTTCGGCGGCGAAGCGACAGTGACCTATCAAGTCGGCGTCGTCAACCTAGACAACCACGGCAACCAGCAAGGCGCACAAACCTTCATGGGTACGTTGCAAAACATGTCCATAATCAACCTAAGCATCTATGACACCAACCAAACCGCCCAGTCTGACCTAAGCGAAGGAAAAATCCAAGCCATAGTTGTCATCCCCGCGGATTTCTCCGACAGCCTCGCATCGTTCATCGCCTCGCCGACTAGCCCAAGCAACTGGATCAACACCACCGTTCCCCTCTACCTCGATAAAGGCTCCATGGTTGCCACCCAGGCAATTCCACCCGTCATCCAGCAAGTCCTAGCTGCCATAGTTAGCCAAAACCAACAAGCCACCCCCAGTCCCATTCAGCTGCAAACTGCCTCATTAGTCGAGGTTACAAAGCAGTCTTCTGCCCTTGACTTCATCGCGCCGGGCATGTTCACGTTTGCGTCGATATTCCTGATCATGATGGTGGCGCAGTCGTTTACGCAGGACCGAGAAAACGGCATGATGAAACGTATCCGTATCTCCCCGATAACCTCCACAGAATTCATGACAAGCCAAGTGCTCTCCTACATGGTGATAGCGCTCATTCAAGCTGCGCTGCTGTTCGTCTTGATTTACGCTTTGGGCTTCAGACCCCCCGTCGGCATCTCCGCCTACACCTTTGCCTTCATAATGGTGCTGATCTTCTCAATATCCAACGTGGGCTTTGGCTTAATCACCGCAACCATCTCCAAATCCTCCAGCGCAGCCACAGGCTTAAGCTTCCTCTTCGTGCTCCCACAACTATTCCTCGGAACCTTCGTGAGTTCATCCCTCTCAGGCAGCGCCCAAGTCGTAAGCAACATCGTGCCCAGCCACTACGTCACCGACGCCTTAACCTCTTTGTTCCTTCGGGGCGCAAGCATAACCAGCGGAACCGTGCTCATCGACTTCGCCGTAACTCTTGGCTCATGTGTTGCTATCCTTGCAGTCGGTATCGTGCTCTACGCAAAGTACTACAAAATCTAATCTCCTTTTTTATTCAATTTTTTTGTTTGATGGAAGATTTTTCTCAGGTCTATTGATTCGTCTGAGCTGAGACCTCAGAGGTATACCCTCTCCTTTGTATAAAATAAAAATAGGCAAGCGTCAGTGAAACTAGAGTTTAACATTTTCTTGTTGTTTTATCAAACGATACTGCTTATCCACTTGGAGCGTCTATAACGAGTCTAATATTGGTGAATGGTTTCGTTAGAGTAAAGATAAGAGCGCTATCTTAGGGTAACAGTATTTAACTGCCCAATTTGATACTTCTATTGGCTGATTTATTTGGTTACGCCTTGGCGAGAACCCTACCACGTTGTAATAGAAGTAGAAAACAAAGAATGCAAAATGGTCGCTAAACTTGCCAAACTAGGCTTTAAGCGACTCAAAGTGGTCGATGTAAGAAGTTCTAGCAGCGGCTGCGTACGCCACCTAATGGATGTCGGCGTAGATCAAGCTAAAAAAGTCCCCCAAGAACTCGCCGCCAAAGGATACGTCAAAGGCAGATCAGCACTTTGGTTAGAAAGCGAAGGCTGCAGCGTATGCAACACCATATTATCCCACGGGGCGTTTTTGGTTTCAGGCAAAAGCCTCCAAGATAGCCTCATCACTTACAGTTTTATGGTGCCAACCGTTGAAGCCTACCGCGGAATAATTGCCGATTTAGCAAAAGCAGGGCATAGCGTCACGGTCCGTAAGGCGGGCAAATTCGAACCACAAATAGGTACTTTAACGGAGAATCAGGAGCGGATTTTCTGGTTGGCCCTCAAAAGCGGATTTTTTGATTATCCACGACAAATTGGGATGGCTGAGTTAGCCCACAAGCTGGGAATCAGCACAGCGACGCTTTCAGAAATTATGCGTAGGGGTACTCGGCGACTATTAGAGCACTACTTTAAACAAGAATTATAGTATGTGCGCATGATGAAAAAAATTGTTTCAATCCCTAAGTTAAATTTCAAAGGGTAGAAAAGCAACGATATTACTCTATTACTTGGCAGAAAAACATGCGATTAAGAACGCAATTCTTAATCAGCCTCGTTGTTTTTGCGCTGCTTATCGCTTTGGTCGTTAGCTATGTTTTTGTGATGGATTTGCAGTTGCGACAACTCGAGGATGAACGAGAACTGGCAAGAAAAATAGGAGCCGACGCCAGTACGCTTGGCTCTACGTCAATGGATTATTACTTAACTCGCCACGACGTGTCTCATTGGCGAGCAACCATCGGCTTGCTCTATGTTGAGGTTTCAAAATTAGACGCCATTTCCGAGCAAGCTCTAATTGACATTATACGGTCGGATTTAGAAAGCGCCAACGAAACCTTCAACCAAACAGCTATGCCCCTAGATAACGCCCCCCTAAATCAAACCGCCCTCATGGACCCCGCCTATTTGGATGCCATGAGCAACACCTCGATGCGGGTTCAACAATTAGCCCTCGACGCGCAACTGCTCGCCGACTTGATTGAACAACAAAAAAACCAAGTCAACCAAACTTACCTTGTGTTACTTATCACTTTGATTGGCTTATTTGTTGCTTACTTCCTTTTGGTGTATCAATTATTCTTCAAGCGCACACTGCAATCCATTGCGTATCTGCGGGCAAAAACCAAAAAAATAAACGTTGACATCCAGCCCCCCTCTGGGAAGCCTCCGCAGGATGAACTTGACCAGTTAACTTCTGAATTTGAGGGCGTGTTGGGTAACTGGGAGAAAACGGTGGCTTCCAAAGAGGCGTTGGAGAAGGAGGTTTCTGAACGCAAAAAAGCCGAGCAGGCACTACGGGAAGCGCAGGTTAAACTCCAAGAATATACCCGTGACTTGGAAAAAATTGTGGATGAACGCACCAAAAAAATACGGGAAAACGAGCAAAGCTACCGCGAATTGTACGAGAGTTTTGGGGAAGCCTTCATCGCTACCGATTGGGAATTGACTATAATCCATTGGAATAATGCGGCGGAACTCTTGACCAACGTGAAATCTTCGGATGCGTTAGGCAAAAAAATCTATGAGGTTCTCCCTGAGATGGATTTGGTGGATGTTACGCCCTATTTTGAGTTGCTTCAAAACAAGCAGCCTGCCCGATTCATGATGAACTCGTTAAGCCGCCAAACCAACGCTCCTGCGATTTATGAAATTTCAACTTACCCCGCCACTCAGGGCATCATAATTATTGTGGAGGATAAAACTGAGGAAGAGCAGACTAAGCGGCTTTCCGCGATTGGGCAGACTGCGGGTATGGTGGGACATGACATCCGCAATCCGTTGCAGGCCATTACAAGCGACCTCTACCTGATACGAGAGGAACTCAAGGATTCCGCATGCTACAAGGAGCAGCCGGGTTTGCAGGAGAGCCTCTCAACTATTGAAGAGAACGTTTTCTACATTAACAAAATCGTTAGTGACCTTCAAGATTACACTCGTCCGCTGGCGCCTGTATGTAAAAAAGTGAATATAGCGGATTTATTGCAGAACACGCTAAAAGCTGTCCATGTGCCCCAAAACATCGAGGTCAACATTGAGGCTCCAACGGATTTAGTGATTGACACCGACCCCGATTATCTTATGCGGGCGCTCACTAACTTGGTGACCAATGCGGGGCAAGCGATGCCTAACGGCGGCAAACTGTTTTTGAAAGCCAAAAAAGCGGAAGCAAAAATGGTGATTTCTGTGCGCGATACAGGTGTGGGAATACCCGCGGGGGTTAGGGAACGGATTTTTACGCCGCTGTTTACAACGAAGTCGAAGGGGCAGGGGTTGGGGTTAGCTGTGGTTAAGCGGTTGGTTGAGGGATTAGGGGGCACTATTAGTTTTGAGAGTTGGGAGGGTGAGGGAACAGAGTTTCGAATGGAGTTGCCCCTGACTTGATTTGCGACCAAAAATTGGGGTTTCGAAATCCCTTACATGTTTGGGACAACAGCTATTTGCGGAACCTCCCACAATATATTCATAGTGATTGAGATGAGTCAAAACCAAATGTTCTGTTACCAATGCGAACAAACCGCCAAGGGAACAGGCTGCACCACCATAGGCGTCTGCGGCAAAAACCCACAAGTCGCCACCCTCCAAGACCTCCTCGTCTACAAACTCCGCGAACTCAGCCAACTCGCACTCCAAACTCAAAAGGCAGGCGACAGCGACCAAAAAATTGATGCCTTCACCGCCGAAGCCCTATTTGTAACGCTCACAAACGTCAACTTCGACCCCCAAGCAATCGTAAGTTATCTGCGAAAAACCGAGCAGTACATCGAACAACTAAAGAAAAAAACATCAACCCCCCTCAACATTCTCCCCCTAGAAAACACGCTCGAAGGTTTAGTAGCACAGGGCAAACAGCACGGCGTCAACGCTGATGCCCCAGAAAACCTTGACCTACACTCCCTAAAGTGGCTACTGACCATCGGCTTAAAAGGAGTAGCCGCCTACACCTACCACGCCTACCTCCTAGGAAAACAAGACCCAGCCGTCTTCGACTTTATCTATGAGGCTCTTGCTTCGCACTTCAACAAGTCGCTTGGAGCCAACGAGTATGTAGGTTTAGTCTTCAAATGCGGCGCAGTCAACCTCCGCGCTATGGAGCTCCTTGACGCGGGCAACACCCAAACCTACGGCAACCCCGTCCCCACTAAAGTTCCCCTCGGACACAAAAAAGGCAAAGCCATCCTCGTCTCAGGCCATGACCTCATGGACCTAGAGGCAATCCTCAAACAAACCCAAGGCAAAGGCATAACCGTCTACACCCACGGAGAAATGCTACCCACACACGGTTACCCCAAACTCAAAGCTTATTCACACTTCTACGGACACTACGGCACCGCATGGCAAAATCAACAAAAAGAATTCGCCCAATTCCCCGGCGCCATCCTGATGACCACCAACTGCATCCAACGCCCCATGGACAGCTACAACGCCAACATCTTCACCGCTGGACCCGTCGGCTACCCCGGCGTCATCCACATCCAAGACCACAACTTTACCCCCGTAATCGAAAAAGCCCTATCACTCCCCGGCTTCCCAGACGACCAAGAAGGCAAAACTGTTCTTGTGGGCTTTGGACACAACGCTGTCCTCTCAGTAGCCGACAAAGTCATCGGCGCAGTTAAAGCTGGACACATCAAACGCTTCATACTCGTCGGAGGATGCGACGGCGCCAAACCTGGACGCAGCTACTACACAGAATTCGTCGAGAAAGCACCCAAAAACACCATCATCCTCACCTTAGCCTGCGGCAAATTCCGCTTCTTCGACAAAGAACTCGGCACCATCGACGAAATCCCACGACTGCTCGACATCGGACAATGCAACGACGCTTACAGCGCAGTCAAAATCGCCCAAGCCCTCGCTGACGCCTTCCACGTCGGAGTCAACGACCTTCCGCTATCTATGGTGCTCTCATGGTATGAACAGAAAGCCGTAGCCATCCTGCTCTCGCTGCTCTATTTGGGCATAAAAGACATCCGCATCGGACCCAGCCTCCCCGCCTTCATAACCCCCGGTATCCTCAACGTGTTGGTTGAGAAATTCAACATCATGCCCATAAAAACAGCAGACGAAGACCTCAAAGAAATAATGAAATAAACGCCCCTTTGGGCGCCCCTTTTATTTTTGTTTCTTTTCAGCTTGCTTTTTAGCGAATTCTTGTAAGTTAACTTCGACGGGTTTGCCCTCTTCCATTATGTAGAATGAAAAGTCGTATTCGGCGCAGTAATTTTTGACTTCTAAATATTTCTCCATGTTGCCTTCAAACATTTCTGGCGTTACAATCTGGCAAATTTTTGTTAGGCAGCCTTTCTTTTCAGCTTTAAGGTCAGGCATAACTGGGTCCATGTTTTTGGGTTTGCTCCAATTCTCTAACTCTGTGTCTACTTCCCAGTGGTCCTTTTTTAGTTTCTCAGCAATTTTGAGTACGCATGCATCATGTGGCTCTTCTTTTTGGTCAACCATAAACATCCCACAAATCTAAACAAGCTCTAGACGCGGCTTGCTTAAAGTCCTTGCGTTTTAGCCCCAAAAAAAGAGGCGTTTCTTCTAAGAGAAAGGTTCGGGAGCATTGAGCTTTTTTAGAACCCACGCCATGTTTTGCCCCAGCGCCTCCATGGTTTTTAAGCCTTCAGCGTCGTTTTCGACTTCGCCGGGGAGACGCCCAACGCCGATGTTCCAGTAGATGGAGCCGGGGACAATCATTTGGCTGATGAGAAAGAAATGGTTAATCGCATCAAACGTTGGTATGCCGCCTGCTCTGCGTACCGCCACCACCGCTGCCCCTACTTTCCGCTTAAATAGCCCCCCATTACTCATTGCCACATAGCCTGCGCGGTCGATGAGTGCCTTTAATTCGGGTGTCATCATCGAGAAATATGTGGGTGAACCCAAAATGATTCCGTCCGCTTCAGCCATTTTTTGGATGTATTGGTTTACGTTGTCGTTTACGATTTTGCATTCTTTGTTTTTGAGTTCTCGGCAGGTGCCACATGCAATGCAGCCGTGAATTTGTTGTCCGCCAAGCTGGATGAATTCCGTTTGTATGTCCTCGCTTTCTAACACGTTAAGAACACGTCGGAGAAGTGTTGCGGTGTTTCCGTCTTTTCTTGGACTGCCATTAAAAGCAACAACTTTCATGAATACTCGCCACTAAACTGTGGTTGCCCATCCTAAAAGGGTTAGCTACGATGGAGCTTTAGCGTTTCTTCGGAACCTGCCCGTTGCTACGCGTATGCCAATTGCTAAGCAGACAAACGCCACAATAATGATAACGACCTCTATGGGGAACTGCAAAGGTGCCTCGACAGGCGTTGTGGGGTCATTCATGAGGGGGTAGCGGTCTTGATTCAAGACGTCTATCACATAGTAGGTGTCGCCTATGCCGTCGCCATTTGTGTCGGTGCCGTTGTAGTCGCTCCAGTAGTTGCCTTCTCGTCCGTTGTCCCAGTTATGGGGCGGTTCAGTTGTGTTGTAGTCACTGCATTGGCAACCGTTTAGTTGAATGCTGTTCTCTTCAAAGCAGTTACCCGCTATGATTATGTCGTCAGGGACGTCGCCCTCTCCGTTGTTAAAACCGTAGAAGATGCCAAAGGAGTTGTTTGCGATGTAGTTGTTTGTGACGGTGGTGTTTGAACCTGAAAGCATGATGCCTATGACGTTGCCCGTCACGAAGTTGTCGGCTATGGTGTTGTTTTGGGTCCACATGTAAACGCCGATGCTAAAGTTCTTGACATTGAGGTTCGAAACGGCTATCCCTTCAACGTGAAGTCCTAAATCTACGCCTATCGTGTAGGTTTGAGTGCTGTTGTATGGCTCGCCGTCTGAGCCTATAAACAAAAGGTCTGTTTCCTCGCCAGTGTACTGTCCCCATAGGGTATGGCCGGCACCGTTTAGGGCTATGTTGCTTTTGAAGATTTTTATGGTTGCGTAGATGTCGCCGGTGAAGGTGTAGGTGTCGCCGTTTCGTTGGATGGGTACCGTGGAGGGCGAAACGGTGCCGTCTTCTTTTATGAGTATGGTTGGAGGCATTCCCTGCGCTTTTGACGGTTGAACACAGATGGGTGCTAACACAGCTAAAACCACCAGAATCATCGCGACAACCAGTTTTCTTTTCAAGTTAACCCCTCCCTTATTCTCCTTTTATTGTGTCTGTTTTATTTAACCAGTTCCGCGATTTACAAACCGTCTTGCCCGCGAACTTGAACTCTAAGCAGCCTTCATGGGGACACATCTCCACACAACGCAGACAATAGATGCATTGAGAGGTTGCGACATCGCCGCTTTTGCCTTCATAGACTTCTTTGACTTGCGTGGGGCAGACGCGTTTGCATATTCCGCATTTGGTGCATTTGGTTTCAGTTTTGTTTAAGCGGACGCCGCTTATCCATTTGAAGGGTGGAAAACGGTTAAATAACGCGATTATGGCGCCCAGTGGACAGATTTGGCACCATGAACGCTTGAAAAAGAATGCTGCAGCAGTGACTATGCCTAAGATCACGAGGTTTATGGAGGTTAAAAAGAAGCCTAACTGCCAGAATTGTCCCGTAGTGCCCTGTGTAACCCATTCAGGTTTCATTAAACCTACTGCGGTCTCGGCTAAAAGGCACAGTGGCTTCATGGGGCACACGGCACAGAACGGCGCGGAATAGAACGTGTAAACTTCCCCGCCTTTCTGCGTACCCTCAATGAGTGGTGAAGTGAGGAAGGCTTGAGAAGCAAAAATCACGCTCAAGATTATTAGAAGTGCCAAGGTAAGGTAGCCTAACTGGTGGAAGCGCTCGTTAAATTTGTCGGAGAACAAGCGGCGTTTGATTCTTAGGGCTTTTCTCAGTCGCGCAACTAAATCAACGTATAAGCCAAAGGGGCAAACCCAACCGCAGAAAACTCTGCCTAAAACCACCCCCGACAGTATAAGTACGCCTAAAACTATGGCTAAACGCTCCAAACCTGTGGAGAAGTATTCTACGCCCCATCCTACCCCGGTTCCTGCAAACGGGTAAATATAGGTTTGAAGCTGCCACAACGCGCAGGTTACAGTTCGCCCACAGGGGTAGTAACAGCCAAAGACGGGTGCTGGAACCCCATCGGGCATATCGACGCCCAAGATGTTTGTTGAGAGATTGATTTCATGAGGCTGCAACTCAGTAGTCGGTGACAGGTAACCATAGTGGTCGACGAATATCCCGAAGAACACCAAAAACAAGAAACCGATTTGCACCATTAACCGGATGGCGCTGATTTTTCTGGTATAGTTTCTGCGTCCCAAGAAAATCACTATGCCCCCAAACGCCATGAAGGCAATGAATGTGGTGAATGCTTTGTAGTTTGGTTTATAGACCGAGGCTATGCTAGGTGTTGGCTCAGGCGAGTCTGGGTCGGCTGGGTCGGTTACTTGTGCGTATAGTCGGTTAGCTATGTGGCCGTCTATGGGAAAAATATTCCAGTAGCCAACTTGGTCAAGCGTTTGGGTTACTGAGTAATTGCCTGTTACTGGGTCAGTGAGTACTACGCGGTCAATATAGGTGTAGTCTGGTCGAGTAAAGGCAACACGTACCGTTTTGTTTTCTTCAGGGGGACATATGCTGCCGTAGATTGTTACGTTTTCGTTTATGTAGACTTGGGTGCGGTCGATGTCGGCGGTTATGCAGGGACCAAAACAGGGGTTAGCCGGTTGGATGCATTGCGTGCAGAGGATGGTCGCGGCGATGAATACTGCAATCGTTATGGATAGCACGGTTCTTTGCTTAATGTCCCATACCCCTACAGTTCATACGGAGTATTGCTTGATATAATTTTGCAAATATCCCCTAGCATGTTTGGAGACTAATAGCTGACCCCTGCAGAAATTCTAAGAGGGGTAGGTCAGTATTGTCGGGTTTAAGGGTCAAAAGTATGTTGAAAACATTTGATTATGCGCGGCTTATATCTGCGGATTCTCCCCCACGCTCGGGAGAGCTATATCTCAAACATTAAAAAATATCAAACATGCATTAAACAAGTAGAAAACGCAATGAAGAAAAATACCCTGTTGTCCGCTCTAACAATTATTCTTGTAGCCCTAGCCTTAAGCCTCACAGCATACTATCTAACGGCTCAGCTCTCTTCTTCTCCCATACGGGTTGCCTGCGTCGGCGACAGCATAACCAAGGGTTTCCACTACCCCCAAATCCTCGGAGAACTGCTTGGCCCAACCTATGTCGTACAAAACTTCGGTACAGGAGGCGCCTCCGTCGCCCAAAACGCTAAAACCCCCTACATAAATCAATCCATCTTTTTAGCAGCCAAAAAATTCCAACCCGACATAGTAATAATTATGCTGGGAACCAACGACGCCTCCCCAATCAACCACCAATACAACGGCACATTCGTGTCTGACTACTTAAAACTCATCAACCAATTCCGCGAGTTGGATAGCGCACCCCAAATCTGGCTCGTTGAACCCCCACCCATCTTTAACAATGGCACCGGCCTTAGCACACACTTCTTTGCCGACACCATAGTTCCTCTTATCCAGCAAACCGCACAGCAAGCCCAATTGCCCCTGATAGATTTGTACACGGTTATGGCGAATCGTTCAGACCTTTTGTGGGATGGCGTACACCCGACTCCAACTGGGGCAGAGGTTATTGCATCAACAATCTATGACGCCATCACAAACTCAACTTCTTAGCGCTTGGTACTCCAGCTAAGTATAACAACCATTAATCGAAATACCCCTCATAACCGCGCTAACTCTGCTCATCTGCCTTGTTATTCTTGTGCCCCTCAAAAAGATACCTCACGTCAAAGACATAGTCGGTTAAAGGCATCTTTTTAGGCGTTTGAGACGTGGCTTCTTGAAAAAACTCTTATGTACCTGACTCTAACATAGAGCAAGCGATGTAACATGCAAAGCGATACGGAAGCCAAAATCAAGCAAGACCTGCTTGTAGAAATTGCTAATCTAGAGCAAAATTATTTGGTGATTAAAGCGTTTATTTCGGGTAAAGATGTTGAAGTGTCGGCTCTGGGTGAAAGTATCTTGTCCTTTAAGGGCAGTTTGAGTCGTGCCAGCGCGTTTGTTTTGGCTCTCTACAACCTAAAGGGGGTACGCGTGAATATTCCTTGGGAGCAGCTTTTTACGAGTTTGGATTATGCTTTGGCCACATTGACAACTGCGCCTCGCAAAGCCGCAGTGCAGGCGATTTTAGCTATGGCTGACCCCCAGATGGGACAAGTGCTTTCGTACTTTTCAGCCCTCAAAGAATCAATAAATAAGTAACCCTCCCTTTTCTCTTTCTGCATTTAGCCAAGAAGGCTAAACACACAGCGCGTAAATCCCGTAAAGTGAGTTACGCCCGTGAGGATGTATTGGATGGCGATTGCCGCAATCAAAAGCGCCATAACTCTGGCAATGACTAAGGCACCTGTTTTGCCCAAAAAACGGAAAATGACGCTTGTGTAGCGTAGAATAACCCATGTTATAGAGATGACGATGATTACGGCGACTATGGCGACGATGGTGGTGTAGGTTTGAAGGTTAAATATCGTGGTGGTTATGGCTCCTGGTCCTACCAAAAGCGGCATAGCGATGGGAACCGCTCCGAGGCATTCGGGGGATTCAGAGGGTTTTTCTTCTTTACTGCCTGAAATAAGAATTCTGATTGAGATAATTAGGAGCAAGATGCCGCCTGCAATTTCAAAACTCTCAATAGTTATGCCGAAAAGCGACAATATCTCGTTTCCCAAAAAAGCAAAAACCAGCAACAAAATAAACCCCACCAAACACGCCACATTATACACTTTTCTTCTCTGGACGTCTGACATATTTTCGGTTAACCCCATAAAGATGGGTATGTTACCGAATGGGTCAACGATGATAAAGAGCGCAATGGCAGCTTTAGCTAAATCACTTAAAAAATCCAACAAAACCCCAAACTACAAAGAACACTGAAAGAAAAATGAAGATAAAAAGTTAACGAAAAGGAAATTAGAAATATTTTTGCCAGCTGGCTACCCAACCGAGAAACTCCTCGACTGGTTGCCCACCATAACTACGAAGTCGCTGCCGCAAGTCTGCACTTTGCAGTGCCGCTTTCTGGAAATTAACCATTTCCTGTTGACCGTCAGTCAAGTAGAGGAAGCCCTCGAGGTCACCAACTCTAGCGCACCGTGCTGTCACAGTTAAGATTTCGCGTGGAGGCGGGACGTCTTGGGGGAGGTCTCCTGGGCCATACACGTAGAAGCTGATGAAGAAGGGTCTTTGGAGGATTTTCTTAAAGCCCCGCGTAAGCATTTCCCAGTACCACGGTGTAGCATAGTTTTTGCTAAACATAACAACGCAAAATTTGTCAGCGATTTTTTTAAAGTCCTCAAAATCCACCCCGTATCTTTCATAGGAGCTGACGGGGTCAGGTTGGAGACAGAAAGTTAGTTCATTTTTGACGACGCCACGGATTTGCTCTAGGTATTCTGTGATTTCTTTTCGGCGCCATTCCAACCAACCTAAACCACTTTTCTTCCATCGCTCTTGGCATCGGGGACAGTTACAGTGGTCATGGTCAGCGAAGTATTGACTATTCAACCATATGCCGGGGGATTGGCGGTCAACTTCTGCAATGTATTTGAGTTGTTCTTCTCGGTAGTCGGGTTGAGTGGCGCACAGTACGCTCCAGTAAATGTTAAAGTTGTTATTGCCAAATTGTGCGGGGCCCAGAGGTGATTGGGAGACCCAGTCGGGGTGGAGTTGGGCGGTTGCGGTGTCGGCGAAGACGGCGAGGTTGCTGTACATGTCGGGTTGGGGGCGGATTCGTAGGCCTGTTTCGGGTTTTACTCGCAGGACGTGGAAGTCAAATCCGGGTGTTTTTTGGGGTTGGAAGGTGTATGAACCGAATTTCATGTTGGTTTCCCGTCGAAAAGAAGCGGTTGTGTTGTAGATAAGTTTTTGGTGGTGTGGCGGTTTTGGGTTGGTTTTGTTTTTCGGAGCAGTTTACGGCTCTCTTTGATACGTTAAACAAGTGGATAGGTTGTTGGTAATTTTATGTCCAGTTGGGTAGTTTTAAATATGAGAACGTAATAGTTGTGCAGTAAAAACCAAAAAAAGTTAAACATGCGTATAGCGATGCGCGGGTTCACTATAAATTCCAAAGCAACCACCTCGAGGTCCGCTTATGAGAAAAAAAACCCTGAACACAGAAATAGACAAAACCGACGCCCAAATACTGGGGATTCTTCAGGAAAACTGCCAGCAAAGCTTCCGCAAGATAGCTGGCAAAATGCGCATATCTGGTGTGATGGCCTCGGATAGAATAAAACGCCTCGAAGACCGCGGAATAGTCAAGGGGTATACCGCAATCTTGGATCCAATAAAGTTGGGGTATGATTTAACTGCAGTGATTTTTATTCAAACTGAGGGGGGTGGTTACCTTAAGGATTTGGAGACTGCTTTATCGCAGCTGGCTAATGTTATTACGTTATACGAGATTACGGGCGAGTTTGACATTGTAGCGGTTGTTAAGCTTAAGGATCGTGATAGTCTCAATACTTTGATTAAGGATTTGCTTGTGGCTCCACATATTAAGAAGACGATGACTAATATTGCGCTTAATGTTGTGAAAGAGGGTTTTAAGGTTCAAATTTAGATTTTTTGGACAAACGCTTAGGTTTTCTTTTATTGACCTTTAATATATCTATTATTTTGCTGCTTTTGTGTGTATTTTTTCAATTTTTCTTAAATGTTATGAACAAATCACAACTACACTTATATTGACTGTACACCAACCGTCTTGTAAAATGGTGAAATTAACATGAGAAAAACACGGGTAATATCAAAAACATCAAACTTGTTACAAAAAGCACTCGAAAAGCACTCTGAAATCTTCATGAAAAAGAAATTCTTCATACTCGCAGGCATACTCGTCACTTGCTTAGCCATGAGCATCGGACAAGCATACGCACAAACCCCTGACCCACTAACAACCACAAGCACCGCAGTAAGCATCGCTTGGACACTAGCCATGGGCGCGTTAGTCTGGTTCATGCAGCTCGGCTTCGCGTTTCTCGGAGCAGGCTTTATTCGGCAGAAAAACCAGGTCAACTACTGGACCAAAAGCTACATCGACTTCAGCGTCGGTGTAGTAATCTTTGCAGTTATCGGCTTTGGCTTAATGTTCGGTGGTTCCGGAGCCTCATTCCCAACAGGCATCGACTCAACAGGCGCAATAATATACACCACCTTACCTGGCTTAGGTGACGGCAACTCATTCATCGGCTGGAGCGGCTTTTTACTAGCAGGCGAAGCAACTAACACGTTAACATTGGTGTACTTCTTCTGGCAAGCAGTCTTCGCAGCCACATCAGTCACAATCGTGGCAGGAATGGTTGCCGAAAGAATGAAATTCCAAGCTTACCTCCTCTACACCGTACTTATCAACATACTCATCTATCCAGTCTACGGCCACTGGGTATGGGGTGGCGGTTGGCTCGCAACATTGCCATTCGGTGTCGGTGTCAGAGACTTCGCAGGTTCAGGTGTCGTCCACGCAGTCGGTGGCTTCACAGGTTTGGCGGCCTGCTGGCTTGTCGGCCCCAGAATCGGCAAGTACGGTAAAAACGGTGAAGTCCGCAGCTTCGGTTACACAAACGTGCCATACATCGTTATGGGTACCATGATCCTGTTCCTTGGCTGGTTCGGCTTCAACCCTGGCAGCTCATTAACCACGCTTGATGGTGTTACTCCACTGGTTGCAGTAAACACTTACCTTGCAGGTGGTGTCGGTGCAGTTATGGGTGTAGTCATAAGCTATCTTGACCGCAAACACTTCACTGGACCCGACATTCAGGCAGTCTGCACAGGCGCACTTGCTGGTCTAGTAGCAATCACAGCACCATGCGCTTATGTTGACCCCTGGGCAGCACTAATCATCGGTATCATCGCAGCTCCATTGGCACTCTACGGCAACTTCTTCGTTGAACGCAAGCTGAAAATTGACGACCCAGTCGGCGCATTCGGTATCCACGGCATCAACGGTCTCTTCGGTCTACTCAGTGTCGGCCTCTTTGCAAACGGTCTATACGGCGGCGTCAACGGTATACTAGTCAACGGCGGTGCAGGTACAGGGCAGTTAATTGCACAATTAATTGACTGTGCAGTTTGTGCTGGCTTTGCTTTCGGTATGGGCTTGCTGATCTTTGGCGTCATCAAATACACAATTGGTCTTAGAGCTCCGCATCACGAAGAAATCAAAGGCTTAGACATCAGCGAACATGGCTTCAGCGCTTACCCAGAAGTTGAGATGAAACCCGAAGCAAAAGAATGGGTTACTGCCGAATCCTTCGATAAAGAACTGCTTGACAAACAGGGCAAGGAATAATCTAAATTCCTTTACCCCCACTCTTTTCTTTTTTTAAATCTTTACTCTGTTTTTACTGTTTTTTGGTTGAATGTTGAGCTAATTTCTGTTTTACTTTCTATATTTTCAGTTTTTCCTAAAAGTTATGAACAAATCATAACCAACTTTATATCCAATACAGTCCATCGTCAAAGAAAACATCCAACATACGAGGATTGATTGACCTGCCAATCGACGCACAAATCATCATTCTACCCATCTTCATAGCTTGCTATGCGCTAGCCCTAAGCCGCAAAGTTAAACTCGCCTACGCCTCAGTCGGCGCCTTAATCGCCCTAATAGTAATCGGCCTCATATCCTGGCAAGACACCCTCTTTGTAGCCATACAGTGGGATGTCCTCGCCGTCATCTGGGGCTTCATGATGGTATCCTTCATATTCTCCGAAAGCAAAATGCCCGAACTAATCGCCAACAAAATCTTAACCCACATAAAAATAGAAAAATACGCTTTACTCGCAATCTGCGCTGTCGCGGCATTCTTGTCCGCTTTCATGGCAAACGTCGCGGTCCTCTTTTTGATGGCGCCTGTAGCTATTCAAATGGCAAAGAAACTTGGCTCTCCCCTCTTCCCCTACATAGTTTCTGTGGGGGTATCTGCAAACATGGTTACAACAACCACCATGATCGCTGATCCTCCCGCACTTATCTTAGCCATCCAGACGGGAATGTCCCCGCTTGATTTCTATTGGTTCCAAGGAAGAGTAGGATTGGGCGCAATCACTGTAGTGGGCGTCATGGCAGCTATGCTTACGCTTTTGCTTATCTTCCGCAAAATGAACAAACGAATCGAAATCGAGCCCGAAGAAATCAAAGTTTCAAAACTCCCCACAATACTGTTCCTCGTCGGTATAGTGATTTTGGCGCTTGCCCCCGAAATCCACCTCAGCTTGGGGGTCGTAGGTTTAGCTGTGGGTATTGTAGCCCTTCTCATAGGTAGAAAAGATGCTAAACGCATGATTGTAGAGTTCGACTGGAACTCTCTAATCTTCCTTGCAGGTATCTTTGCCGTTATCTATACGCTTTCAACCTCTGGGCTCCTGACAGACTTTGCTCAGGGCATCATAAACGCAGGAGTTAGTAACCCCAGTATGCTCTTAGCTGTTGTAGTGTGGATGTCCGTGGGGCTTTCCTCGTTTATTGACCCCAACGCCTACACAGTACTGATGATTCCAGTCTGTCAACAGTTGGCAACCTTTAGTGGCATGAGTGCTTGGCCCCTTCTCTTTGGAACACTCGTCGGAACTGGGAGCGGCGCCAACATTCTTCCTATGGGTGCAGCCACAAACGTGTTTGCCTGTGGTTTGCTGGAGAAAAACAACTGTTTGGTCAGCACGAAAGAATACATCAAAATCGGTTTACCCCTATCCGTCGTTGCAGTAGCCACTGCAAACGTGCTGCTGTGGATATTTTGGCTGTGATAAAATGACAAACAAAAGCAAACAACTCTATCATGTGCGGAAAAAAAAGTTAAATTAAATAAAAACAAAAGAGGTAATGTGGAATGCCTGAAGTGCGCACGAAAAAAGGAAAAAACTTCAAAGAAATAATTGAAGAAGAAAAAAACAAAGGTAAAACTACCAAAAAAATAATGCATGCTCTGACCAGCATCAACCAAGAAGTGGTCTATGGTGGCTCTTTCCTTTTCCTATTTGTGATAATCACCGTCACAATCTACTCTGCGTTTGCTCCGGACGTTTATGTTTGGGCGGGGTTGCTGATTGTCGCCGCTGTTATTAGTTCGCTTTTTGCCTCACGCGTTAGTAGTGCGCTTAAGCGGAACCAGTGGAAGTATAATAGTTAAAACCGTTTAGTTTAGTTTCTTTTCTTTCTTTTTAGTGCTTTTTTGTTGGTTAGTGGTTATTTGGTGGTTGTTGCAGTTTTTTGGTTTGGTTACTTAGCTAGTTGCCTAGTTGATTGTTGGATATGTGTTAAATAGAGGGGTGTTTTTGTATTTTATTGTTGAACGTTTGGGAACTTTTTGGTTTTTTTCAGGACGTTCATTCATTAATCGGGTTTTTTTAACTTCAAACGGATATTTTTATATACTTGTTGTGAGATAAATGCTCAACTAATAAACAAATAGCTAAACAAATGTTAAGAGGAAAACTTTATGGCGTCAGGAGATATAGCATGGATACTAACCTCAACAGCTCTTGTCATGTTAATGACTCCAGCTTTAGGCTTCTTCTACGGAGGACTAGTACGCAAAAAAAACCTTGTCTCAACAATCGTTCAATGCTTCGTCATATTCGCAGTCATCAGCATCGTGTGGGCACTCTACGGTTACGCTCTAGTCTTTGGCACAAGCTTAGGCGGCTTCATAGGCTTTGACCCAAGCTTAGTGGCCTTAGGCGGGCTAAACATACACACAGTAGACCCCGTCCTCGCAGGAGACATACCTGAATTACTATTCTTCGCTTTCCAACTCAAATTCGCAGCCATCACCCCCGCGCTTATCATCGGTGCCTGTGCAGAACGCATACGCTTCAAATCACTACTGATCTTTATGGTTCTGTGGTCAACCTTCATCTACGTGCCCATCGCACACTGGGTCTGGAACCCTGACGGTTGGCTACGAAGCATCGGCGCAATTGACTTCGCAGGTGGTATCGTTGTCCACGTATCCGCAGGATTATCAGCCTTAGCTGCAGCCCTCGTTGTGGGTCGTAGAAACGGCTGTGCCGTCCCTTGGAAACAGCACATGCAAGCGATCGAGAAAAAAGACAGCGCCACCGAATTCAAACCAACCAACATCCCCTACGTCCTACTCGGCGCAGCACTGCTGTGGTTCGGCTGGTTCGGGTTCAACGCAGGTAGCGCCCTTGCAGCAAACGACCTCGCAACATCTGCACTGGTAACGACCAACATCGCCGCAGCCGCAGCCGCAGTCAGTTGGATGCTTGCCGACTGGTTCAGAAAAGGCAAACCCTCCGCCGTAGGAGTAGCTGTAGGTGCAGTCGTCGGCTTAGTCGCCATTACTCCCGCCGCAGGATTCGTTACTATACCCGCAGCATTGGTCATTGGCTTAGCCGCAGGTGTCATCTCCAACTTGGTAGCAAACTGGCGTGCCGGCAGATCTCGAATCGATGACTCTTTAGATGTCTTTGCTTGCCACGGTGTAGGCGGACTTTGGGGATCAATCGCGACCGGTCTATTCGCATCCGCAGCAATTAGTGTTTCAGCAGAAGTCGCAGGCGTTAACGGGTTATTCTACGGAAACCCTGCTCAACTGGTCGCTCAATTGGTTGCGCTTGCCGTTGTTGTGCCGTTTGCGTTCTTTGGCTCCTATCTGTTGCTAAAGGTTGTGAACTTGTTCTCGCCTTTGCGAGTCAGCCCCGAAGCAGAAGACGCAGGCTTAGACCTCAGTGAACACGGTGAAGAAGCCTACCAACTCGATTGAGCTAAATGCTCACCCTCTATTTTTTTTCGATTGATTTTGATATTTCATGCTTGAACAGATGTGTCTGTTTTGTTGCTTTTTTGGACAATTAGCGGATTCATTGGCTTATAATTGATGATTGTTGAAAAATTAACCGATTATTGTTCACTGGCTTGAACATTTATCGATTTTATGAGTCTTTATCGAAGCGAATGTATAGTTTAAATATTTGTTTGACAAACCAAGGGTTAATTACGAAACTAACGGGAAAGAGATGGCTGTCAACTTCGCGGACATAGCATGGCTTCTAATGTCAACTGCCCTAGTTATGCTAATGACGCCGGCGCTTGCTTTCTTCTACGGCGGCTTAGTCCGAAGAAAAAACCTCGTCTCCACTCTCGTACAATGCATCATCATCTTTGCTGTAGTCAGCTTGGTATGGTTCTTCTGGGGATACAGCCTCGTGTTTGGCCCCAGCGTCGGCGGAGTCATCGGAAACCTCTCCCTCGTTGGCTTACACGGCATAACCATAAACACCACCAGCCCCTACGCACCCAACATCCCCGAAATCCTCTTCTTTGCCTTCCAACTCAAATTCGCCGCAATCACTCCCGCCCTCATCATTGGCGCCTGCGCCGAACGCATCCGATTCAAATCACTCCTCATCTTTGTGCTTCTTTGGTCCACTCTCATCTACTGCCCAATTGCCCACTGGATGTGGAACAGCGACGGCTGGCTTCACCTATTGGGCGCCTATGACTTTGCAGGCGGTATCGTAGTCCACATCGCTGCGGGTCTCTCAGCTTTGGCAGCCGCTCTCATTGTGGGGCGACGCAAAGGTTGCGTGTATTGGAAAGACCAACTAAAAGTTCTCAACCAACAAGCCCCTAATGCACCTCCCATGGGTACAGAATTCAAACCCACAAACATCCCATATGTTATCTTAGGCGCTGGACTTTTGTGGTTTGGCTGGTTTGGTTTCAACGGTGGAAGTGCATTAGCTGCAGATGCGATTGCGGTTTCAGCTGTGGTTTCTACTAATTTGGCGGCGGCTGCAGCGGCAGTTAGCTGGATGCTTCTTGACTGGGTAATCAAAGGCAAACCCTCCGCGATTGGCATCTCAGTGGGCGCTGTTTGTGGTATGGCCGCGGTTACTGCCGCAGCAGGCTACATAGATTTCACCTCCGCGGTAATCATCGGCTTAGCTGCAGGCATAATTTCAAATCTTATAGCTAACTGGCGTGCTGGACGCTCCAGAATCGACGATACCCTCGACGTGTTTGCCTGTCATGGTGTTGGCGGCATTATCGGCGCGGTCGCGGTTGGGCTATTTGCGACGGCAGCGGTAAACCCCGTTGTACAAGGGCTATTCTTTGGTAACCCTGCGCAGCTTGCGATTCAGGCGTTAGCGGTTGTGGTTGTGGCAGCCTTTTCTTTCGTTGGCTCTTATCTACTGTTGCGGTTGGTGGATGTGTTTACGCCTGTCCGCGTAAGTCCCAAAGAAGAAGACGAAGGCCTAGATCTAAGTCAACACGGCGAAGAAGCCTACCAGCTTGGCTAAGTTACCTGCGTCTCAATTTTAGTAGAACAAGCCTCTCCATCCTGACTGCGGCGCAATTAGAACCATTGAGTAAACTGTATAACCAACCGCGCCCCAAACCCTAAAGGAGAACCCTGCATGAATAGCCGTTTACCCCTCGTAACCCTTTTGGCTGCCCTGATTGTTTTTCCTGTTGCATTGTGTGTTTTGCCGGTTTCCGCTGTGCAGGATATTCCTATCTTGGGTTATCCTTATGTTGCTCATCAGGCAAGCGGAACTGGCCAAAGCTATTTTGTTTATGGCTCAAATTTCCATCTTAACGGGGCGGCAACTATCACTTCCATGTCCACCCTGATGTATATTGCATATGACATTACTACACCCGATGAGGATACCACTTATCGGTTTGCCATTTACCAAGACAACAGCGGGTCCGTGGGTCAGTTAATTGGTCAAACCGAATCGGGAAGCATCAGTAAACCCGCCGTCGTATATCCACCAATGCAAGAGGACGATTGGCAGACACTAAACTTTGACACTCCCCTATCACTATCCGCTGGAACATACTGGTTAGTTGTAGCTGCACATGGCCCAAACGTTATGGTTTACAACGATATGAGCAACCAATCTTACCAGATGGCAATGAGCTACTTAGAAAGCCTGACTTTTCCCTCAACTTTGACTTCAGTAAACTACATCAACAACGATGTTTGTGCAATCTACGCTTCGGGCCAGGGCACTCCATCCTTGGCTGCTGCTCCGTCGCCTGATGCAAATAATCCCGGAATGTCGACTCTATCGGTTAACTGTCAAAACGTGGATTCAGCAGCTGGCAAAGTCGAAATATTCGGCAGGCTATCAGTCTACGGCGCCAGTTTACCCCAAGAACCCCTAGAGTTTGCTTACCGCGTCCTCGGCGACGTAGCATGGCAACCCATCGCGACAACAACCACCTCTAGCGATGGAACCTACTCAGTGGATTGGTTCCCTCCAGCGCCAGGGAACTACCAGATTAACGCTACCTTCTGGGGAAACACAATATCCAGCTTCGCGTTTAAAGCCATAAACGTATTAGTTGCAGCTTCGGGTGAAAATCAATCTAAAACTGTTTTCTCTGTGGACTCTAACTCAACCGTGGCAGATTTAGCGTTTGACTCATCAACTTCTCAATTAAGATTCTCCGTAACTGGGTCAACTGGAACAACAGGATACGTTGACGTTTGTATCAGCAAAGACCTCGCCACTGACCCCTCAGCCATTCAAGCTTTCATTGACGGAAACCAAACCAGTTACACCGTAACCTCTGGCGAGGACTGTTGGATATTGCACTTTGCCTATCATCACAGTTCCCACGACATTATCTTCAGTTTAGAGGGGGCAGATACGCCCACAACGCCTGAGATGCCCTCGGCTGCTTTGCCCTTAATACTCACTGCTTTGTTTGCGGTCGCTGTTGCTGTGGTGGTGTTGAAGCGTAGAAACACAAACCCCTAATTACCCCTTCTTTTTAGAAATTCCCCAGATGTCCAAGAAAAAATTCGATATTTGAGAAATCGATTTTTATACAACAAAAAAGCCTCAACATATCAAAGGAAGCAAGACTATGGCTGTCTTTTTGGTGTCCACCTACATAATAAAACCTGAAAAACTTCTGCAGCATCAGGCTTGGGGCAAAAACCTAGTAGCCTCCATGAAGAAGCACCCTGAATTGTTTAGGGAAGTGTCCTCGCTTAGGGTTTTTCGCCAAAAAAGCGACGGTGGCGCCCGCAGGTTCATTGCCCTGTGGGAATTTAAGACCGTGGCTGACAAAAAAAGCTGGGAACATCGACTTCAAAAAGACAAAGAGTTGATGGGGTTTAGTTCGGAGTTTGGGTCTTTAATCTTGCCGAACAGTTTTTCAAGGAATACTTGGAAACCTGTTAAGTCAATGCGGCGTGTCCACGCGTAGTTTTTCTCTCAGAAAGAATTTTAGCGTGAGCCAGAGATTTTGCTATTTGGTTACGCTTTTATAGTTAGATTTCATATATGCGGGGACTAAAGGGAAAGCTTGCTCATGAAACTTTACGCGGGATTTCAAGGGATAATTGAAAAAACTTTTTTCAAGGGTAAAGCCAACAAAAAAAGCGTTTACTTGACCTACGTGATTGCCAATGTCATCTTGATGGTTTTGCTTTTCTTTCTGCTGCTAAATACTTATGCCTATGACTGGACTGGCCAATTGTATCCTGAGGGCTCAGGGTTCCGGTTGCAGACGGGCTTAGACACTGCAATTCCTTTTGTTCCGCAGATGGTGATTTTTTATGTGTACTTGTTTTATCCACTTGTTATTTTGACGATGCTTTACTTTGCATTCGTTGATTATCGAAAAGGATACGCTTTAGGTTGGTCACTGGTGGCAATTAACGCCATATCCGTACTCATCTACATAGTATTCCCCGTTTCAACCTTCTGGTACCGACAAGAACTGCTTACCCATCCCTTAGTGGGCAATGTCTGGGCAACCCAAGTCTACGACATATTCACCACTGATACTTCGTTTAACTGCTTCCCAAGTTTGCATGCAGCCGTGTCGACAATCTGCTTCTTTGCTTGGTTCCAATATGCCAAGCTAAAACCCAACAACATAAGCAAGATAGCTGCGGCTGCAGCGTTTATTGTCGCGGCGGGTGTTGTTTTGTCTACGTTATTCATCAAGCAGCATTATATTGTTGATGAAGTTGCTGGCGTCGCGCTTGCTTGGGGTGTGGGGACGTTAGTGTTCAAGAAACTCTACAAACCTCCCAGTGAAACGCTGGGAAGCAATTTTAACTAAATTTTTTCATTAATCCTGTTCCCAGTACATCTTTTTTAGACAAAAACGATGCAAACAGCGTGGCGTACACGCTTTTTTCGGTTTTCAGTTAGCTTTTCTGGAATATTTCGTGTTTAGGAATATCCTTCTTAAGACTTACGACTGTACGTTCTGTTGAGGAGAAAGGAGAACCTTCACAAAAAAGAGGAACAAAAAATGATCGACGAAGAAATCTTTATAAAAATTTTAGATAGCCCAAATGGCGATTACGCGGTTCAAGCTCAAATACTCGCCTGTATGAAGCCCCTAGGTTGGTAAATGATCAACCGTGTTAAGGCAAATGATGCAGCCCAAAAAATAGTGGTGAGAATAAGTTAGGGCGTGGACCATGGGATTTGAACCACGCGGCCTTTTGACCCAGATGAAGGTTTCCACTTACGCTTCAACATAGTGCATTTTATGCGTAAGCATATTTTATCGATTCAATTTGATAGTTGATTTGACCGTTTTTGTTTTTTTGCGGAATTGTGATTACGAATTTTGCGCCCTGCCCTGGTTCTCCAAGCTCTTGGATTTGCCAGCCGTAAATCTCCATCATCTTTTTTATCAGGAATAACCCAAAGCCTGTGCTATTACCGGTGCTGAAGCCTTCATTGAAAAGGCGCGATTTGATTCCAAGCGGTATTCCCACCCCATCATCCTCATAAATCAACCTGAGATTTGTCTCATCTGCTTTTTCATAGTAGACCCTTATTGTCGTAGCTGTCTTGCCATATTTTCTTGTGTTGTCAATAAAATTGTAAAACATTTGCCGCAAAAACGAGTCTGCTAATACCGTTAACCCGTTACATTCATTAACTATTAGCGGAAGTTTGCCTGAAAAAAGAGTTTTAGCTTCATCCAACACCTTGCTTACGTTAACAGAAGTTAATCTTTCCACGCCTAACTGCTCATACGTCTTGGCAAAATTAATGATTCCTTCGATCTCATCTGCAATCTGCATCATTTTATCGAGAGATTTCGCGATGTCAGTTTGGTCTGGGTTCTTGTTCTTTATCAAATATGAATAACCTTTAATTGCGCTAAGCTTGTTTCGGACATCATGTCTAGTCAAGCTGCCAACTACACCTAGTTTTTCATTAACCAACACCAACTGGTCCATAACGCTGCTCAATTTTTCTTCAGCTCTAATGCGGTCAGTAATGTCTCTAGCTATAGCTACAATGCACCTTTTGCCTTCCAGTTGAAGTGCAGCCATAGAAATCTCCATTGGAAATTCTGTTCCGTCTTTTCTACGAGCTGGAACCTCTAAAAGCTTGCCTGTTTTTTTCTTGTTTTCATCTGGACCAAGTTTTGAACTGAACTTGCCTTTCGATGTAAAGCGAGTGGGAATAATTGTTTCGCTCACTTTTGCTCCAATTATTTCTTTTTCTTTGTACCCGAAAATTTTCTCAGCGGCGGGATTCCAATATGCTATTCGGTCCTCTTCATCAAACATGAATATTGCGTCAATAGCTGATTCATTGATTGCACGGAACTTAGTTTCGCTTGCCTGTAATTTTTGCTGCATCTGTTTCTTCTCAGCTATGTCTACAATAAATTCCAATGCCGCTGTCACGTTTTTAGCCTTGTCTTTTAGGGGTGTGGTAATGATTTCAACAAAATATCCCCTGTTGCCCTTACCCGCTTCTTGGAAACATTCATGAGAATCTTTATCGACTCCGTATTCGAAGATTTTTTTAGCACCGCAATCGGCGCAAATTCGGTCTAAATTATGAAGCGCAGCATAGCACTGTTTTCCCTCTATCTCGCCGCCGCAGTTATTTTTTACGAATTTGTTCGCGTACAACACACGGTGCTCTTTGCTTATAATTGCAAAGCCGGCGCCCAGATTTTCTGTAATCGCTTCAAGGATAACTTGGTTCTGTTTAAGAGTATCATCCATTTTCTTGCGTTCGCTGATGTCTCTTATGATAACTTGAGAGCCGACAATTTTCCCATTTTCCCATATTGGATTGCCTCTGTATTCTGCATCTTTTTTTCCAATAGGCGTGATTACTTCAATTTCACCTTGAGTCGAGTTGCCTTGCGTTAATTGTTGCAGGTCAGCAGCTATCCGAGGCCAATACTTTTTAGGAATTAGCTCCAATGCGTCGTTTCCGATAATTTTTTCTCTTTTGAATCCATAATTTTCTATAGCTTTATTTACGGAAGTGATTCGTCCCGTCAAATCAGCGGTGTATATGACATCGCCAGCATTCTCAAAGAGACTTCTGTATTTCTCTTCTGAAACTCTAAGCAGTTCTTCAGTTTTCTTGCGCTCAGAGATATCACGTGCGATGCCCAAGAGGCAAGGTTTGCCTTTCAATTTCAAAGCTGAAATCGAGAGTTCCATAGGAAATTCTGGGCTACCTTTTCTGAGTGATGATAATTCAATAATTCTTCCAGAGTTTTCAACAATTTTCTCACTGTTTGATAGTTGCTTAAGAAAACCTATATAGAAACCTCGATGCTGGGGCGGGATCAATAACGTTTCTAGGGGCTTGTTTAGTGCTTCTTCTGTTAAGTAACCAAAAGTTTTTTCTGCCGCAGGATTATAGTAAACGATTTTGCCTTCACTGTTCACCAATATGATTGCATCCATTGCGGAGTTGCTTATTTTACGGAACTTGTCTTCGCTTTCCAGCAGCTTTTCTTCTAGTTTCTTACGTTCGGTTACGTCGACGTTGTATCCGTACCAAATAATTTCGCCATTAGCCAATTTCTCAGGTATCGATTGACCCCACATCCAGTGGACCTCTTGGCCTGGAATTTGCACTCTGTACTCACATACCCAAGGTGTCAAATGCTCAGCTGAATATTTTATTGAATTAATCACTTTGTCAAAATCTTCAGGAACTATTACTTTCGCTATAGGCGAGAAATCATCTCGAACATCTTGAGGTGAACAACCAAACATTTTTTGTATAGCTTCATTAACAAAGGGCACACAAAATGTTCTATCCGTTTTCATCTTGAATTGGTACAACATTCCGGATGTTTGAGCTGAAAGTTTTTTAAAACGCGTATCGTTTTCCATTTTTGCTTTTTTTATTCTCTTGTTTTCCACTATCATTCGGATGCCGTGTGATAGTTCGCCGTAAACGGTTTCTGGTGAACCTTGCTTGTTATAGTATCCGTTGGCGCCAAGGTTTAGTGCCTTAATGGCAACTTCTTCTCTGCCTTTCCCTGTGAACAGTATAAAGGGAATCTCATTATTGCTCCTACGCAGTTGCGTTAGGAATTCAAGCCCGTTTTTTTGTGGCATCTCAAAATCAGAAATTACCACATCATAATCGCCCGTTTCCAGCTTCTTTAAGGCATCATCAACATTTAGGGCAGTATCAATCTTGAAGTTGCCCTCAGTTAACAGAATCTGTTTTGTTATCTCCAACATACAAGCGTCATCGTCAACATGTAAAACGTGAATTTCCTGTGTTTTATCTAAAAAAGTCAAATCGGTAGAATTAACTGTGATCTGATTGACCTGATTTAGCATCTGCAATAGTCAAATCCCAACAAAAGGTTGCTTGAGTTCATAAATAATAGTTATGAACCGCGAATACTGAGCAATAAAATCTATTTTGGACTCATGCGAAGCTGCGCTGTTCAGATACGTATTGAAACCAGCCCACAGACTCGCCAAGTATTAAAATAGAAAATGTAGTGACGCGGGATGTTAGATTTGCACCCACGTTTAAATTCCACACAAGATATCTCGAAAAAAGGGGTATAAGTCTTTCATCATCAATGGGAGTGAGTCGGACCGGACCTACCCCCAAATGGGTTTTGAGTCTTATCACTCAATAGCCAACTCTAAGCCAAAGTCTAATATTCTAAGACAAACAAAAACGAGAGCGTGGTTGAAAATGAAGGGCATTGTTATTTATGACACCTCCTCCGGAAACACTAAGAAAATCGCAGAGACAATTGCAGAAACTTTTAAGGAGTCTGGAATAGAAATTGATCTCTTCTACGTAAAAGATGCAAAGAAGTTGAACGCAAAAGACTACGATTTTCTGGTCCTCGGTTCCCCAACCAGATTTGGCACGATGAGCTTCGCCGTCAAATCTTTTTTGGGCAAAGTTAAGACTGAAGAATGGATGACCAAGCCTTTCGCAGCCTTTGACACCGAAAACCCTGAGAACGTTGAGAAATCTCGTGCCGAAAATAAGAATTGGAGCGCAGCTGAAAAGATTGTCGAAAACCTAAGAGAGAAGAAAATGAACCAACTTCTGCCCGTTCTAAAGTCTCTTGTGGAGTCCAAGTTGAATGGAACACTTCTTGAAGGAGAAATCGACCGCGCAAAAGACTACGCAAAGCAACTCGCCGCAAAATTGAAAGAAACCACACCATAATGCGATGAAAGGTGTTTTGACTTAGTTTTTCCATTTAATTGCTTTGACCCCGCCTGCTATACCCAATATGAAGCCCACTATGAATCCCCCACCCATGATTACGCTGGGTACCGAAAACACAATTATCATTATACCCCATACTTTCTTGTTTGCAGGCTTATTGCGAAGCATTAAGGTGGCAAATAGTACTAGAAGACCCAGTATCAAACCAATAGCGGAGAGAGTGTAAAAAAGCATTGGATCATTGCCTGTTGATCCTGGCAGAACAGGCATGATATCAAGAAACCATCTGGCTACAATTGCCAATCCCGCAGCATTGATTAATATTAAAATGCCTGCTGTTAAAGACAAAGTAAAAGCTTTAGATGATTTTACGGTTTGGTCCAGATTTTTTACGCCCCTCATTTGTTCGTATTTTAGGATAGCCCGAAATGCATTTAACTTTTGTCAATTATTCTATGAACTTATAGCTCATTCTTTCTCCAATTTCGAATCTGTCACACGTTAAATTGGGTTAAATCTTTTGTATGTTAATGGTGATTTGTGAGGTCCATGTTAACTGTAACGCGGGTTTAAACCTATAGGCAGATTTACGCCAAAGTCTACAGAAATTAATTCAGTAGAAGAGCTGAAAATAAGCTGATTTTGAAGCTAATTTTGAAATGGCGCGGGATGTGGGAATTGAACCCACGCGGCCTTTCGACCACAGACTTAGCAGGCCTGCCCCATACCAGGCTTGGGGAATCCCGCACGCCTTGATTTAACTGTTCAACGCCTGATTTAGACTTATTGGGATGTTCATTTGAACCCCTAAGTGGTCAGTCTCAGCCATTTGAGTGTAAGGTAATTTAATTAAAGTTTTCTGAGCATTTAACGCGCTGTCCTTGACTGCTTGTTGCATTGCATCTTTTTTGTCTGTTGGTGATAGATGAACTTGCTTTTGCTATAATACTTAGTCAAGAAACTTTGACGAAAAAGCACATAAGCAGATTATAATTTCACAATGTTATTGGTTGAATTGAAAACAACACGATTATTATTGTTAACATTACTAGTGCTCTCCACTCTTGTGGGTAGCTTACAAAATATTGAGGTGGCAGACGCTAATCCTCCGGTAGAACCCAAATTTGTCGGTATGAAGGTGACAGTAACAAGCCCCGTGAGTAATCAAAGTATCTCAAGTAATAATCTGCTTGTTAACTTTAGAGTTGATGTTCCTGTAGATGAAATTTATTCTCTTGGCTACCCCAAACAAGAATATATCAGCAAAGAAGCGAGAACCTATGCGCTCATTGAACTGGATAAAAAAGTAGCAGAGCGTCCAACATTTTTAGAATTTCCAATCAATTATTCTCTTCCTCAAAGAACGGTGAATTATTCGTTTGAACTTGCCAATTTAACGCAGGGACAACATACTCTCTTGGTTCGATTAAGTTATGACTTCCAAATTCCTGGCTGCATACAAATCGACAGCATTGGAGACTCAGGTTTGATTTATTTCACAATTCTGTCAGCAGATGCTCCGCCTTATACCTCTCAAGATATAAACTACAAAATGGATTTCCTTAGCCCCAATAGCAACCTAGCACACACAGGCTCGATGCAGCTACACTATAACGTAGAATGGGCTAAGGGAAATTGGACAAGCTGGATAAAACCTTTCTTTAGTTTTAGCATAGACAACAAAACGATAGTTGACACCAATGGCGGACAGCAGAAAATTTACTTTAAGGTTGCAGATCGGGCAATAACAGAAACCAACGACACAATTGACATTTCTAAACTATCAAATGGTGAACATACACTTACAGTATACGCATGGGGCGACATAAATGAGGCAAATGTGATGACTACTCGATTTAATTACACCCTAGCAACCTTCAATTTTGTGGTTGACAATGGTCCTTTTTCTTTGTTTCCGTCAAGTTCACTTGTAATTCTGGGCTTAGTGATAGTTACTGCGATATCTGTTTCACTTGTTTACTTCAGAAGAAGGCGCCTAAATGCGTGGAAACGAAAATTGCTAAGTCAAGAAATGTAAAACTTCATAAGAATCCGCGTTTTACTGTATTTGAGATGAAAAAGCTAGTAGTTGCTTCTTTAATCATTCTGTTGCTGTCAATTTCGATAGTGATAGCTGCGGCAAACGCTAATCCTTTTCCCCCAAAAAAATCATACATCAGCATAACCTCCCCGCAACCCTACACTAACTTCATCTATCAAAACACAACCCTGCCACTTACAATATCACTAAATCTCTTAGTAGACGACACTTCAGGGGCGGTTCCTGAGGTTACTCATGTTACTTACAGTTTGGATGGTCAGGCAAACGTAACCCTCTCGGATATCCCAAAGTCTGGACGTGAATACACCGTTGAGGACTCATTTGGGGGGCTGCATCAGGAAGCCAACTACGTCGCCATAACGGTTGAAGCAGGAACACTGAGCGGTCTCTCAGATGGGAAACATATAGTTGATGTCTATTCCTTTGATGCTGATGGCGGTGTATTGTCCGCTTCTGTTGCCTTTGAGGTTTTAACCGCTTACAAAATCCCCGAAGTGACCCTGATTTCTCCACAAAATCAAACGTATACTGCTGCTGAGATTCCACTTACTTTCATAGTTAGTGGGGAATATGAGCAGTTATGTTACGCCATTGATTACCTGCGCACGAGCCTTAACATTAGTATTGCGGGAAATACGACTGTGAATTTGTCGGGCTTACAAAACGGTTACCACGAGCTAAGAGTCTATGCCAATACTCCGGGACATTATGGTGGTTTAGCCTCAACGTACTTCATGGTTAATATAGACGCAAATTCCGTTGATGGCTCCATCGCAACGATTTCACCTGATATTTCTCCCACGGTTGCGCCAACAGAGTCAACTCAAGTTAATCTGCAAACAGAACTTGACCCTAATCAGGCGATTTTAATTGGAGTGGTTTCTGTAGCCATTATATTGGCTGTTGCTTTAGGCTCTTTGGCTTACTTTAAGCGTACAAGGGCACGATAGACAAAATCTCTATTCTTACGTCTTGAACAGTGTAGTAATACCCTTGACTGGATATGTCCTTAACCTTGACGGGGTACTTTTTTCTTCCAGAAAATCGCCAGACTTAGTGCTACCACAAAAACTGCCACTGCTGCTGTACTGATTTCGGGAACTTGGGGGGTGGTGGTTGCTTGTGGCCCCGAGGTTGCTGTAGGTGTGGCGGTTGCGGCGGTCTGGGGTAGGGCTCCAAGAATCTGGATGGGGTCTGTGTTGCGGATGTGAGTGAAGGAGATTTCTGTGGAGTCGGCGTTTTCGGTTATGGTGGGCGTGATTTGTTGAGTGCCCTGCGTGACCGTGAAGGGTGCTTGGAGGAGGGTTTTGGGGACGGCGACTTTGCAGTAGCCGCTGGTGTAGCTGATGGCTTGTGCCGTGAACTGCAGACGCCGCGCTGAAGCATCATACGTGGCTCCGCTTGTTGCTGAGTCGCTGACAAACCCAATTGTTTGTGCGCCTGTATCTGTGTTCACAATGAGGCTGCTGGTTAAGGCTTTGTCCTCGACGGGTAGGGTTGCGCCTGAAGCTTTATCTGGCGACCCAAAATAGACTGTTCCGCTGTAGCCTTGAGTGGTGGCGCCAAATCCCACCGCGAATCCTATGGCGTGTCCCTTTTTGAAGGTATAATCAATGTTAGTGCTCAGACTATACTGGGTGGGGGTTGAGCTGAGGGCGTTGGCTCCAATGGTGTAGGGCGCTTCCGTTATGAACTGTTGGACTTCTTGGTCGTTTTCGTCTATGTCCACTAACCCCATGCCATAGCCTGAACCGCTGAATAACCCGCTGAGTTTGAAGGTGCTGCTAAGATACGTGCGCATGTTCACGGTGCCCACGACGTGGAGGTCCATGGGTAAACGGATAACCCAAACCACTGACGCCGAATAATAAGCCCAACCGTCTCTTTGCCCCGTAATCATTGCGTCTAGGGTTACTTGCCCCGCGGTGGAGGCGTCTGCTGCAGCTCCGTCGGCGCCGTCGTAGACGCAGAAGGAATTGTTGTCTGCCCGCAGAAGCACGCTGTAATTGTGGAAGGTCAACTGGTAAGTGGCGATGTTTGTTTGTGCAGTTGTGGTTGGGGTTGTGCAGAGTAGGCTGCCTAAAATCAGCGTGGTTATCAGCAGCGCTATGGGGGCTTTCATGGATGGACTTCTGCCTCGATTTTGTTGGGTTTTAAGCCTAACCCTAGCTGGTTGGCGATTCGTTCTTTGTTGCCTGCAAACGTGGAGATGTATGCGCCTAACTGATGCAGCAGTATCGGTGTGATGATGTTGCCTGAGATAAGAAAACCGATGGATGCAACTGTATCTTCATAGGCTAAGCCTTTTGCAATGAAATTCATGCCGCCGAACATGCGTTCGCCGCTTTTTTCTTTAGGGAAAAGTGCGTGTGCCCCAACATGTGTTGCCCAACGTGCGAGGATTGCGAGGCCAGCGCTGACCAGAAATGGGATGCCTAAGAGTGTGAAGGCTAAAATGAACAAGGGAAGTACGGCGCCGCTCCAATGAGTCTCGGCGATGAAGCCGTCGTCGCATCCTCGAAGGGTTATCGACCAGAACTTCTCGAAGTCCTCGCGGGTTTTGATGTAACTTAACCCCTTAACGTATAAGCCATAGGCAAGGCTGGTTCTGGCAAGCAGCGTCGTCAACGTCAGGATTATCGCGGCTACAAACAAGCCCGCCCATAGGGTGCTAAGCGTGAAGCCCATCTGTTCTGCTGTTAGGATGCCGAAACCCAGCGGGGAAACTGCGATGGCAAAGGCTATTTGATATGAAAGATAAATTATGGCTGCGGCCAATGATTTTCCTTTTATTCGCCGCTTCATGTTGCTACCCTGCTGTTACTTTTTCACTTTTAAAGGGTGTGATTGCCTCTTCTAAGTCGTCCACTAAGCCCACCACGGATAATGCTCCGATTAAGCCGCGTTCGCCGGTTATGGGTATCATTTTTACGCCTGCCTGTTCCGCTGCCCTGTACGCTTCCGAAACGGTTACTTGCTCTCTTTTGACTTTGCGTGAGTATTCTTTGAGTACTTCTGGTGCCATCACTTTTTTGCTAACTACCATGCCTGTTTCTTTGGAGATTGTATACTTGCGGACCAGCCGCTCAAAATCTTTGACTAGTTCATCCTCTTTGCCGGGGGTTACAGCGAAAACTAGGCCTGACGAGGCGTTGTTAGTGGTTTTTGCGGGGTTTGCTGGCCAGTTGAGTGAGAGGGTTAAGCGCATGAAGCGGTAGTCTTTGGTTGCCCTGTCAAGTACTGAAGCCATCTGTAGTGCTGTGTTGAATGTGGCTCCTTTGGTGGATGAGTCGGTGTCGTCTACGCCAATCACAACTTTACTGTAGAGTTGGTATTCTGTGTCGAATGCTCTGCCATGTGGGTTTCCTGGGTGCTCTGTGCATCGTAGTGCTCCGGTGGAGAATAGGCGGATAAGGTCTGGTGCGCCTCCTATGCCTTTGTAGGAGACCACGACGGTTTTGGCAAGCTTTTTGACTTCGGTTATGGCAAGCGGTACAAAGCTTGGTATCAAAGTTGAATCTGCTTTCCCTATTTTTAGGTGGCTTACATAGAGATCGCCAAACATTGGGTTAGCCATTGGATAAGCCAAATCTTTTACGCCTCCTATGCCTCCTCCTCGGAAAAAGTACGATTTTGCACCTGTGACAAGCGATCCGAACCATGTTGGACATCGGTTAGCCGTCTCGATTACTTCCCCATCTTCGCCCACGAGCGCTATTGCGTTCCACTGTTTTTTGAGGTATTTTTGCCTGACAAATTCCTGTTGGCCCAAAAAATCGTATGTTTTAATTTTTAGGTTGGTTAACATTTCCTAAAAAATCGCTCCTTCAATTCATGCAAGCAACTGCAAAAAATGTTGCCCATTTAAAACTTGCTTGCAAACAAGAGTAATATGCAAACTCTGGTAAATTAACTTTTATATAGTGCAAGTCCTCACTGTCTTTTACCGCTGAAGTGCTGATGTTTTAGGCGGGAAGAGGCTTATTTTTTGTCTTTTACATCTATAGCGATACGTAATATTCCAAAGCGTAAGCTCCGAAACGGCTTAACAGTGCTCGCGGTAATTTTAGGTGTCACTCTGATTGTAGGTGTAAACATCGCCTTTGACAGCGTCTACGACCAATTCGGGCGCACCGTTAACCAAGCCGTCGGAAACGTCGATATCGGAGTCCGCTCCGCCCTAAACCTCCCATTTAACGAAACCACCCTCAACACCGTAAACGCTACCGATGGCGTTGCGGACTATTATGGTCGTCTAAACGCGTTAGCCAATGTCTCGATGAGAGGTGACTTGCAAAACGCGGTGCTCATCGGCGTTAACACAACCTCCGACTTCGATTACAATGACGCCTCCGCCATGAACATCACGGGGCAAACTTTTTTAGCTGTCAACAGTTCCGATGCCGTTTTCGATGACCGTTTGAACTGTTCAATTGGCAAAAGAGTATCTGTCACGGTTCAAACTGGCACTTACCCTGACACGAAAAATCACACTTACACCTTAAAGGTGGTGGGTCTCTATCATGTTAGTGAATTTGAGGAACAATACGGCGGTCTTTTTGGACAAGGCTACAGCGGCTACCGCATCTTTGTGGATTTAACACGAGCCCAAACCATGCTAAACGCCACTGACAAAATCAACGCCATCAGCATCAAACTCGTTGACCCCGAGCAGACCACCCAAGTTGTCAACGAACTCAGCAGCAACCTGGGCACTGACTATATTGTGAACCCCGTTAAGGAAAGTCTGCTAAACGTTGTAGGCAAAGCCACTTCGGGCCTCCAGAGCGGTCTGCAGATAATGTCGGTGATGGCACTATGCGTCGCCATAGTCATCGTACTCAACACAATGTACATGAACATCGGCGAACGCACACACGAAATCGGTATTCTCCGAAGTCAAGGTGCCTCAACTGGGCAAGTGTTTTGGATTTTCTTCTCAGAAAGCCTAATCCTTGGCATAGTCGGCGTCTCTATAGGGTTAGTTGCGGGGCTCTTTGTCACTGACATCTTTCGCTACTTTACGGCAAGGATTTTTCAGCCCTTCTCGCCGGGCATAACCTTCCACTTAGCCTTCCCACCGTCAACCACACAGAACCTGATTTTAGGCGCTGCTGCTGGATTGTTAACCGTCATGCTAGGTGGCCTTTTCCCCGCGCTATCTGCCTGCAAAACCACCATCATTAACGCTCTGCGTCCCTCAATGCGTAAACCCGGTAACCAACGCACTGCCCTCAAACTGGTCCTCATAGGGTTGCCCCTTACCATTTTTGGCGCTTTCATCTTCATGTGGTATGACATGTTTTCTGAGTACGGCATCGGCTTATACGTAGTCTCAGCATTAGCGCCAATCGCCATGTTAGGCGTCACCTTGCTGGCGGCAGGGCTTCTACGCAGCGGCGGACCCGTGATTGAGCGGGGACTGTTTGCGTTTGGCAAAACCCGAAAAATCATCTCCCGCAACGTCGAACGCAACCTACTGCGAAGCACCATCTGTTTTGCCCTCATCGGGATATCGCTGAGTTTGGTTATCGTCATGGGTGGCGCCCAAATTGGCACAGTCGCGGGAGTCCAAAACGTTATCCGTTCCTTTTCTAGCTCCGATTTAACGGTGATGTCTGATGACATGATTTCTAGAGACTTCACCACGAACATAACCAAAATTGAAGCCATAAACGCCACAACCCCCGTGCTCGTAATACCTGACCATACCATCCTGCAAAATGATGACCCTGATGCCCTGTTTAACTCGTCATCTACTGTGCTCGCTATTGACCCGTTGTCTTATCCTAAGGTTATGTCGATGACGTTTAGCGAGGACACTCCAAATGATGTCTTTGAACGCCTGTCACAAAATAATACCATCATTTTGACTTCGCCGCTGGCTAAATCTCTCAACGTCACGGTCGGCGACACCGTAAAAATCCGTGTTGTAGAATACGAAAACCGCACAATCGAATACGAAACCCCGCAATACAGCTACGTCTATCATTATACTGTTCCTGTTTTGGCGTGGCGTAACTTCACGGTGGTCGGTGTAGCGCAGGGCGCTTGGCTGGATGTTATGTCTTTTGGGAATTTTGTTCTCTCTGAAGCCTCCTACATGTCTTATGGTAACGTTGACGAAGCTTTCCCCGATAATGACAACTATAATGCGTCGGCTAACCTTTTTTTTGTTAAAATCGACCCTGGCAGTAACATAGAGCAAACCCGAATTAGCCTCCAAGACGCCTATGGCAAAGAATACAAACTAAGCATAACCACCTACGATGACGCCGTGGAACGTGTGCAAAGTAGCATCGACGAAATCTTCTACATCCTCTACTCCATCGTTTTGTTCGCGGTTTTAAACGCGGGGATTGGTGTTGCAGCCATCATGATAATGAATGTGGCGGAGCGGCGCCGCGAAATCGGCATTTTCCGTTCGCAAGGTATGAGCAAACCGCAGGTTGTTACCTCAATAATTGGGGAAGCAACCTTTCTGGGTGTGGTTGGGTTTGCAATGGGCATCGTTGTGGGGTTGATGTTCCATCGTGTCACTGTAAGTTACATGCGGCTGGAAGGTTTCCCGATGGCGTTTATGATTCCTTATGAAGCGATGGCAATCACTTTGGTTTTAGCTCTGTTGACTGCGGTTATTAGTGCTGTTTACCCCGCGGATAAGGCAGCTAAACAAAACATCGTGGACGCCATCCGCACCTAAAGGTGCTGGTGGATGCGGCGGTAATAGTCAAAGCAGGCAAAAATAGTCAACGCGTCGATGAATATGCCTCCGACTAAAAGCCATGGCGAGGGAACTACAAGCACCGCGGGAAAGAGGCCTGTTAGGTAGAGAATATGGAATGTGATGCCTCCGCAATAGAGAAACACCAGTATCGCGGCGGGGTAGCGGTTTTTGGTGAAGAAATAAAGCAGGCTTGTAATGCCCACCAGCAAGGTGCCTGGCAAGACGAAGTCGGCGATTCGCAATCCGCCAAAGATAGTGGTGTCGGAGATAAAGTTGGGCGGCAACAGCAAGGGTAGGGTAAAGTGGAAAACTCCAAACACTACAATAAGCCCCGCTTCGAGGGTACTGATTTTCAATTGCTGCATTTGTCTGTTGCCCATAAGTTTTTTAGTACAAACTACCTAAAGTTATTTTGGTTAGTATTCATCGCTGACCCGATTTTTAGAGGAAAACTAACATGTCAGTTAAGGTTGTGGAAGTCGAAAAAACCTACAAGCTAGGGGAAAATAAGGTTCATGCCCTAAAAGGCATAAACATGGAACTAAAAAAAGGCGAGTTTGTCGCGTTTATGGGACCCTCAGGCTCAGGAAAAACCACGCTGTTAAACCTCATCGGAGTCCTCGATAAACCGACCAAAGGCAAAATCTACGTGGATGACATCGACTTAACCAAGCTAAAAGAGAAAGAATTAACTAAACTGCGCCGCGGCACCATCGGCTTCATCTTCCAATTCTACAACCTCATCCCCGTACTCTCTGCCTTTGAAAACGTAGAGTTGCCTATGCTTATCGCTGGCGTGCCCGCCAAAGAGCGGGAGGTTCGCGCGCAAGAGCTTCTTAAAATGGTGGGGTTAGGTGAGCGTAGTAATCATCGTCCTGACGAGCTTAGCGGCGGCGAGCAGCAGCGGGTTGCTATTGTGCGGGCTTTGGCTAATCGTCCCCACATTGTTTTGGCGGATGAGCCTACGGGTGATTTGGATTCTAAAACTGGCAAAGACGTCATCAAGGCGCTGCGGGACCTCTCCAACAGGGAGGGCGCAACCGTCATCGTTGTCACCCATGACCCTACTGTTGCGAGTTTGGCGGATCGCGTGTTTGAGATGCGTGATGGCTGCATAACTAGTGAACGTTGCAATGACTTAACCGCTAATCCCCCACTGGTAACCTAAACTTGTGGAGTGATGCGCTCAAGAGCCGATAATCATAAAAGCCCACGGCGCAAACACACGCTATAGGAACATGGAGCCACAGAGGGGTACCTTTGAGTGTAGAGTTGCCTGAAGCGCACATATTTGGTTTGCAAATGAGCAAAGAACTCGTAGGCAAACAAATCCAAACCTGTAGTTTGTTGGGTTGTGAGAAATTCCAGAAGTTAGGCTTCATAAACACCTACCTCTCCGACTTCGATAAGCTGGCGGGCGGCAAAATCCAATCCGTAGCTTCTCGGGGCAACGTGCTGCGCGTAAAACTCGACAACGGCGTGAACTTGTTGTTGGCACCTGAATATGGCGGCAAAATCCTCTACCACCCAGCAGGCAGTGTGGCGCCCAAAAAGTTTCACCTAAAAGTCACCTTCAATGACCAAACCAGCTTCACCGTCACCTTAACCGGCATGGGCATCATCCAAGCCCTCCCCGACGCCGACCTCAACAGCAGCTACGTGTACCGCCGCGACTTCTCCGATGTGCCTTCCCCCCTTAACTCTAAAGAGTTCACTTTGGAGCGTTTCCGCGGGGATTTAGCTAAAAAGAACGTGAACCTAAAAGCTGCCCTAGTCGGCAAAGACGCAGTTATTGTTGGGTTGGGTAATTGCATGTTTCAAGATGTGGTTTTCCGTGCGGGGCTGCATCCTAAACGTAGGGCCTCTGAGCTGTCTGATGCGGAGAAGCAGACGCTTTTTGATGCGGTTCGGCATGTGGTGGCTGAGCGGATTCGGCTTGGCGGCAAAGAGGAGTTTGTGGATTTCTATGGGCAACGCGGCGGCTATGTGGCGGCTATGGGTCCTAACCTGAAGGCTTTGCCCTGCATTGCCTGCGGCACCGAAGTTTCCAAGCTCAGCATAGGCGGCGGCGTGGCGTATTTTTGTTCTAAATGTCAGCGGTAACCTCAGAAACGCTTCTGCGGCAAGAAAGGTTTTTTAGTTAAAGGGTTAAAAACCTTAAATAGAAACGTTTAAAGCCAATTTAAATAGGCAATTATTAGTTGGGATTGAATGGTGAAGAAGCTTTCCAAAGCAGAAACGAAGTTTGTGCAGCAATTACCCGTGGGACGTCTCGCAACAGCTACGGAGGACTGTGAACCCGTAGTCCGACCGGTCTGGCCAGTGTTTGACGGCGTATACGTCTATTTCGCATCAGACCCTGATACGCCAAAGCTGGAGCACATCGAATCTAACCCTCAGGTATCGATTGTGTTTGACGATTTTGACAACGCGAACTGGTCAATTATGCGTGGCATCCGCATCCAAGGCGAAGCCGAAATCATGTGGAACGGCGAAGAATACCGCTACGCCCACGACCTCCTAAAAGAGAAATACCCCGAATACCGCAGCGAAAACGGCAGCTGGAAAGAAGGCGACCTACCCATCGTCAAAATCACACCCACCAACTACAACAAATGGCAAATAGGCACAAAATTCTAAAACAACCCCCTTATCTGGCAACTCCACACAATGCCGCTTTTTTAATCTATAATTTATTGCTTCTTTTTTATTTGGTAGCATGCAAGGAATACTATAAGTAAATTATGCAAAACAAGAAATAGAAAATCGGAAACTAATCATTCGAAAACTAGCATATCAGTTTCAACTAGATTATAATACAACCAAGTGCCCTCTAAGACTGCGAGGGTGGACTAGTTTGACCATACACTTCCTATTTGGAAGAAGAGAGTCCTTACAGGGTAAATCAGAAGCCTATAAGAAAAGTGTCCGCGAGTATCTAGAAGCTTCCGGCTTTTCACAAACAATTGATTCTTCAATCCAAGGCTCTTTTCCCGATATGATTTTCGTTAATCCATCTGCAGACCCTAACAGAAAATTTATTGTAGAATCAAAAGCCGAGCTTATCTCTTTAAAGTCAGTCAAGTTAGCCCAAGAACTAATTAAGTACGTCCGATTGTCAGATGCAATTGGACCTGATACTAGGTTTAAACTGTTTGCTCAAGGGGTAAAAAAACCAAGTGAATGGGACTCAGTTTTTTCGGAAACTAACGATTTTGACAAAGTAAAGAAGTGGTGTTTTTGGTACAATGAATCCTGTTTAGAGAAAGAGGAAAAGCCATTAGATGAAGTAGACTTTAAGAGAATTCAACTTTTCTTTGCTCGAAGCGAAGTCATTGTCGGAAATGTAGTCGACCTCCAACAGGCTGCTCAGGCAATGCAGTGCATTTCTAATTTGTCCTTTCCTAAAATGTCCGAAGATCTTTTAAGCCTCGCCCAAAGAAGAACATCGCCTGTCTCTAAGAAGAGCAAACTTGTTATGAACATTCTACCTATCTCCGTGCCAGAGGTTTACTACATAGCCAAGACAAACTTGGTGGAAAAGAAACAAATTTACGAGCGCTTTAAAGATACGGTGATTCCTCCTTTTATATTCACCAAAGAAAAACAAATTATGAGTTTTGCTGAATTCACAAATGGCAACCCTCTTACTTCACTTGTAATAGGTGAGGTCAGCACTTTAAAAACAAGCGATTTTCAGCATAACAATCCTTCTTTCTCTTCTGAATTGGTTAATATCCATCTAAGGCGAATTTTTTGGAACAGGGGACTGTATAGAGACCCCGATGCTGACGTTCTTTTCTATCCTATGTTTGATAAAACGAATGAACGGTTGGATCTAATCGACCATAGAGGCAAACCACGCTGGGTCGTTAAAAAAATAGTTTTTAAAGAAGACACCAAGTACCACAAGAGCGGCGACATCAACTTTTTCTTTCATAGAGGCGTAGAGTTGAGAACGCCTACATATTGGAATACTTCCTTTGTAGAGCTTATACCCCGAAGATATTATACACTTGATGGTGAGAACCGTACAACAGGTGATATAAGGGCAAAAATAGACCGTAAGTTTAGGAATCCCAATTTTGATAGAAGCAAAACAAGACTCGGATTAATGAGGTTTTGGAGGCACCTTTTGTTTGAGTCAGATTTTATCAAGCCCCCTGAAGAGTGGTTCAATAAGTTTCAATTTGGTAACTTCGAAAGTGTCTCTGTTAACTGGGCTCCTGATGTTATCGATAGAAATCAAATGAGTTTATGGGACTATAAAGGAGAATAATGAACAATGAACGTGGCCCTTTTAAGTGAACCAAAACTATTTTTCAGCGAAAAAGAGACTTGTACAGATCCCCAAGTAGGGTTATTAAATTATGGCCCTTATGGGGGTGCCAAAACTAAGAAACCTGAGAAAGAAAAGGTGACAATCCATGCTGGAATTATTGGCACCCTTAGAAGCATAAATGCTGCCAAAAGTTTTCTTGAAAGGTTAAATGGCCGTATCTCTGCACAAGAGAGTACGTCTAAGCAATACAAAGGAATAGACTTTCCTGGGCTAGGATTGAATGGACCTCTGCGATTTGAGATTGTTATTGACGAAAACGATGTCTTAGACATCAATCGAGAATTTATCCGATATCTCTCTCGCTTAGATAGAAGAGAACGCATTAAGGAAGCGGTCGCAAAATATTGTGAGAAATTCGACGTTTTGGCTGAAGCTCATCCCAAGCCAGATATCATCTTGCTCCCTCTTGATGATGAATTACTTGCTCTTTGTAAGGACCCTGACGTTAAAGTTGACCGCATTGTATATCAAAAAAGGGATTTTGGTGATCCAGAAAGTGCTAACGCCCCCATGTTCGATTTTCATCATCATTTAAAAGCTCAGGCAGCACTTCCTAGACGCGATTTTGTCACTCAAATGTTAAATCCCAAAACAATGGTATTCTCTGATGAGAGACAAAGTGCGGCCTTAATCGCTTGGAACTTCTCAGTCGGCACTTACTATAAGGCAACAGGCACTCCTTGGAAATTAGCAGATATAAATGATGACACTTGCTACATTGGGATCTCTTTTTATCGAGAAATAATCAAGGACAAAATGGCGATGAGAGCAAGTATCGCACAGGTTTATATGAGGACTGGTGAGAGTCAAGTAATTACTGGGAGACCTTTTGAATGGGATGAAAAAGTCAGAGGTCGCCATGTTTGGTTGACTTCGTATCAGATGGAAGAGTTAGTTGCGGGGTCCATAAGAATCTTTTTTGATCAACGTCAGAAAAATCCAAAGAGGTTAGTCGTGCATAAATCGACTCATTTCTCAGAAGATGAAATCAAAGGCTGCATAGATGGCAGTAAAAATATCGATCAGATCGATTTAGTGCATGTAAGTGAAGATATCGGCTTTAGAGCGTATCATCACAAATACGATTTTCCTGTCGTACGTGGTACTTTGATTACTAATAGCAAGCAACCAAACGACGCAATGTTATTTACTTCTGGTTACGTTCCCACTATTGGAACCTATCCCGGTCCTTCTGCACCAAAACCGCTTCATCTTAAGTGCCAAAGGATTGATTCATCCATCGAAATGATAAGTTCAGATATTCTGGGGCTCAGCAAGCTTGATTGGAACTCTTGCACATTCTATACAAGATTGCCTGTCACAATAGGGGTCTCAGAAAAAGTTGGGGACATTTTGGCTGAGATGGCAATCGCGAATATTTCGCCTCCAACAAGCTATCGATATTATATGTGACGTTTTCTCACATTTTTTCTATTTTTTCCTTTTTTGAATATGATTTGTTGTGTTTTTTTGTTTTGTGGGGTTTGTTTTTTTGGTTGGGGGGTGGGTTTGGGTGGTTGTTTGGGTTGTTTTTTAATTGGTTTTTTGTTTGGTGGAATTGCTTATAGGGTTGGTGGGGGTTTGGGTTTTTGACGGGCGAAAAACGCTTTATGGGCCATGCTAGTGCCCGCTTGCATTGCGCTGTTCACTGCTTTCCGATGCTTTCAGCGAACCTATTTGTAGCCTATTTGGATCCTATTAGTGGTTCTATGCAGAAACTATAGAGGGGGAGGGGGCACCGCCTCATATTTGGATGCTATTAGAAACTCATTGCAGAACCCTAAGAGGGGGTAGGGTGCTATTGGCGGAAAATGGCGCCTTTAGTATGTTGAAAATCTGTGTTTATCCCCCCCATTTTTGAGGCGAATATGCCTTCTGAGCGGCGGGGTGACCCCAAATTTTTTAAGCCCACCCAACCAAACGGTACCTATGCAAAACATTGACCCCCTCTTCCTGCTCCAACCCATCCTCGTCATCGTCATCTCTCTTGCTGTGATGATGTACTGGTATTTCAAACGGCGTTTTCATTTGGGGGTCTGGCTCTACAGCTTAATCGCCTACTTTGGCGCTATTGGGTTGAAATATGCCGTGCAGATCCCCACTGCGGGACTCATCGGTACCAATCCTTACGTGCAGGGTGCCTATCTTGGCTTGCAAACCGTCGCTTTCGAGGTCGGCTTAGCATACCTAATCGCCTGGTACGCCATTTCCCACCACAAACTCGATGTCCGCGACGCAGAAGCTTATGGTTCGGGGTTGGCTTTCTGGGAAAACGCCGTCTTCCTCGGCGCACTATCGCTTCTAAACATGGTCACCTACTACTATATCCTCGCGTCAGGCGGAGAACTCGCCCAAACCCTCTACAACCAACTAAACACCGCCGCACCCACACTTTTTGCCCCCACAACCGAAGTACTCGGCTTAGTCGCCCTCGGCATCCTAGAACGCCTCTCCTCAATGCTCATCCACATCGCCTTTGGCTACCTCTGCTTCATGGCCATAATCTACCGCGACAAACGCCTATTCCTCCTCGCCCTGCCCATGGGATTGGTGGACTTCTTTGTGCCCTTCGCACAGAACAATATGCTGCTCTTTGAAGGACTAATATTTGCCATAGCCATCGATTCAGTGCTGGCAGCCTGGCTCGCCGTAAAACTCGTCAAAGACAAGTCGCCTACGGCACAGGCGCCCACGCTGCCAAACAGCTAAAACTGCAATGATGAAAAAAATTGGGCTATTTTGACCACTGAGCATTCGAAAACTCAATGGCTTCCAATATGATTTGCGAAAAGTCGCCGTTTTCACATTGATCACAATACATAACAAACCCGTCAAAAGCAAAGAAATGCATGTTTTTGCGATGATAGATAACTTTTGGGCGGGCAATGCGGACCAATTCGAGGAAGTTGGGTTTGTCAAATTTCACGCGATACGAGCTTGCGTCGTTGTTTGATTCGGTTGCTGCTACATACATAGCTGATTCCACTACTGTTCACCTGAATGCACTTTTGAAATATGAACATTTAACCGTATCCTATATAGAATCAATAGCATGTTTTTGCGAAAAGCTTATCCTTAAATCGCCAGTAATAGTGTCCTGCAGGGGCTAACTGGCATGTCACTAGAAACAGGCAGAAAACTGGGCTTAATCTCCACCTTACTCTTAATAATCCTACCCGTAATCTCCATAATCAGCATCGTAGGATTTGTTTCCTCAATACTTTCTTCCGCCATAGGCCTTGGCGGATCTTCCCTTCCATCGGACATCTTCGCCGCCTCAGCAGGTTTAGGCATCCTAACAGGTCTCTTAGGTATACTCCAAATAGTGGCACTTATCCTATTCGTCATCGCCATGTACCTACTCTCCCGTTATTACAATGAACGGGGCATCTTCACAAACATTATCTATGCCGTAATCTTGATGGCAATCACCGTGGGGATTGTGATAGTCACCGAATTCCTATTACTCGTACCCTACGCTTCTACGATCTCCACGACATCCCCGCCCACCGAGATTTTAGGCGGATTCTTAACCTACTTAATCGTAATCCTAGTAGTTGCCGTAGTAGTCATAATTGTGAGCGCCGTTCTAATCATGCGGGCACTCAACAAGTTAGGCGAGAAATCCGAGGTTGACAGCTTCAAAACCGCGGGCACCCTATTCCTAATCGGCATTCTGCTAACAATATTGGTCGTCGGCGTATTCATTGTTTGGATTGCCATGATATTTGCCTTCATGGGCTTCTACCGTCTAAAACCTCTCCCACCGCCCACTGCCACAACCACTTATCAAGCTCCGCCGCCCATAGTGCATACAACTGTTTGCCCCCAGTGCGGAGCCATAAACACTCCTGAAGCGGTTTATTGCAAAAACTGCGGTAACCACCTCTAAAGCCACCCTTTGGTCGCTTGCTGTTTTTCATAAAAAATTATATAAGTTAGAGCTTCTCCCAATTGAATAGAGTTGTGAATCTTTATGGCAGTCAAAGTAACCCCAGACTATATAGAGCTTTTAAACAAAGCGGTCGAGCGAGAAATCCAGGTTTCCCTCCAATACATTTTGCAACATGGGAAAATGGAGAAACTAAAACGCCGAACCCTTCCTGAAAACATCCTTTTAGACAAAACCACCTATGATGCCGTCGGTAAAATTCTGCGTGAATTTGCCATTGCAGAAATGAAACATGCCGCTGCCATCATGGAACGCATTTACTATCTCGGTGGACAAGCAACCACCAAGAGCGGCAAAATCAACATCGGCAAAAGCATAGCTGAATTCGCCAAAAACGGGGTTTTAGCAGAAGAAGAAGCCCTAACCCTCTACCGCCAAATCATCAAAACCGCCGGTGAAATGGGCGACTGGGAAACCCGCCAAATGTTCGAGAAGATCTACCGCGAAGAAGAAACTCACCTTTTCAAATTTGAAGAATACGTAGCCTTCCAAGATGAAAAAGAAGAACCAAGCACCATTGCCACTCCTGAATGGCAAAAAATCTACACCGACGAATACTTCGCCTTACTCAACAAAGCCGTAGCCGCAGAAATCACGGGCATTATCCAATACACCAACCAACACGAAAAAACGGCATATTGCCCTCTGCGCCAAAAAGCCACCGCTTTAGAAGCTGTAACTGAAACTAACAAAACCGAAGTTGTCAGCAAACTCCTCAAAACCGTATTCATGCAAGAAATGGACCACCTCGAAAAAATCAGCGAACGCATCTATCTTCTTGCCGGCGAAGCTGTAACTGTTCCCGAAGTTATGCCTGTGGTGGGTAATAACGCTCAAGAATTCTTGGCGCTTGACCACAAACTCGAAAGCGACACTATTGATCTATACCGTAAAATCATTGCTGAAGCCCTCAAGAAAGGCGACACTACCACTCGGCGTATGTTCGAAGACATAATTGTTCAAGAAGAAGAGCACTTCTGGACATTCGACGACTTCGTACGCTAAACCCAAACCCAACCCTCTCCCCCCTTATTTTGGGGGAACCTGTTTCTTTATTTTAAAAAGCTGCAGTGTTGACTGGGTACAGTCACATATTTTTATCAACTAACCCGTGTTCCTTTCTCGGTGATGTTGGGAGGTGAAATGTTTTGTCTCGTAACCCAAAGTCTATGGAGCCCACCATAACCTCGGAAGGCAAATTCATGTGCACTGAAGACAACGAAACCTTCAACACCCGAGAAGAATACGACAAACACTGCAACCGCGCCCATAAAGAAAGCAGCAGCAACTGGTAAAACCAAATTCCTCAATCTTTCTGTATATCCAACTTTTTGTTTATCTCATAAGGTAGGTTTGTCTCTATTTTTTTGGTCAAGAAACCTTGACTAAGCTTTAGTCAAGAAATGTTAACTGTAAATCATTTAAGCAAACAATCAACCGAAAAATATCATGGACAATTCAAGCCTTAAGCCAGTCGGCATCAGAATAGTCACGATTCTACTTTTGTCTGCCTCTATGGGGTTTGGGTTTTTAGGGACAGTTTTCTTTGCGTTAGGCATGGTCGGAGGGACTGAACTGCATCCTTCCTCTATTCCTGCTGATGCTTTGTGGCTAATCGTTTTTTCCTTCTTGTTTGCGTTTTTAACTTTTTTTGGCTTTATTCTATTAGCGGCTAATCGCCAACCAACCAAAGGAAATTGGTATTTCCTTATTGTGCTGTGGCTTTCTATGGTTGGATTTTTCAGCTGGGCACTTTTTGCAGACAACCCCTATAATAGCGGAGAACCCAACCTCCCTGTTTTTGTAGGAATGAACTTTGTATGTGTGGTTTACAGTCTGGCGTGTACGTTTTATTTCCAAACAACCCCCGTGAAAGAGTACTTCAACATGGCAAAAGCAAAAACAGCGGCAGGAAAAACCTGATAGGTGACGTTGACCTACCTGCCCTCCCATATCTAAAGTATAAAGAGGCTTTTTTTCCTGCTGAGCTTTTCTCCCCCCGCAAAAACGTGTCCAGTGGTGCCCGCGCGCGCATTTTTAGATTATATGCGGGGATGCATTGGAAAAAACCAAAAATTCCCTAAAAATCGCTGTCACTCCGGTTTTTGAGTGCTGAGTCGGCGGTTTGGGGATTGGCTGGTTTTTGGGTTTCTGAAACAAAAAAGCTAAAAAAAGGGTAAGTTACATTAAAAAAGGGTGGAGGTTCCCTATTTAATGCCTCAGAAACCTGTTGCCGATGGGTTTAGCGGCTGTAACAAGGTTTATGTGACCGCAAACGGAATGTTTATATTGACTGAGTGATCTTCTGTTAGAATTCAGCTACAATTGCTACCTCCGCGATTATCACATGGCGGCGGCTCAACCCGTACTGAAACGGCGATTGCCTTACAGGGATGATGGAGTTGGCCTCCAATCGCGGGGACATATATGTAGACCTGACTAATTGCTCAGTTAGGTCTGAATTGGGCTTTGACGTATAGAGTGGAATGTTTCTCCCTCCAAATCCAGTAAGAATAGAATGCGAGAAACTTTAGTGTCAATTTCGTACCACACAAAAAACACATGATCCGACAGAACAATTGGAGTGCATAACTCCGGTTGATCCTGCCGGACCCCACTGCTATCGGGATAGGACTAAGACATGCTAGTCGAGCGCGTCAGCCAAAACGACGCGCGGCATACAGCTCAGTAACACGTGGCTAATCTGCCCTTAGGACGAGAACAACCCCGGGAAACTGGGGCTAACTCTCGATAGGCGAAGAACACTGGAATGTGTCTTTACTCAAATAGCTTCACGTTATGCTCGTGGAGTCGCCTAAGGATGAGGCCGCGACCGATCAGGTTGTTGGTGAGGTAATGGCTCACCAAGCCTTTTACCGGTGCGGGCCGTGGGAGCGGGAGCCCGGAGATGGGTACTGAGACAAGGACCCAGGCCCTACGGGGCGCAGCAGTCGCGAAACCTTTGCAATACACGCAAGTGTGACAGGGCTATCCCGAGTGCCATCCGCTGAGGAAGGCTTTTACCCAGTCTAGAAAGCTGGGGGAATAAGGAGAGGGCAAGTCTGGTGTCAGCCGCCGCGGTAATACCAGCTCTCCGAGTGGTGTGGATGTTTATTGGGCCTAAAGCATCCGTAGCTGGCTAAGTTAGTCCCTTGTTAAATCCACCGAATTAATCGTTGGATCGCGGGGGATACTGCTTGGCTAGGGGACGAGAGAGGCAGACGGTATTTCCGGGGTAGGGGTGAAATCCTATAATCCCGGGAAGACCACCAGTGGCGAAGGCTGTCTGCTAGAACGCGCCCGACGGTGAGGGATGAAAGCTGGGGGAGCGAACCGGATTAGATACCCGGGTAGTCCCAGCTGTAAACGATGCAGGCTAGGTGTTTGGACGGCCACGTGCCGTTCTAGTGCCGCAGGGAAGCTGTTAAGCCTGCCGCCTGGGGAGTACGATCGCAAGATTGAAACTTAAAGGAATTGGCGGGGGAGCACCACAAGGGGTGAAGCTTGCGGTTTAATTGGAGTCAACGCCGGAAATCTCACCGGGAGCGACAGCAGTGTGAAGGCCAGATTAAAGGTCTTGCCAGACGAGCTGAGAGGAGGTGCATGGCCGTCGCCAGTTCGTGCCGTGAGGTGTCCTGTTAAGTCAGGCAACGATCGAGACCCGCGTCCTCTGTTGCTACTAGCCTTGTGCTGGGCACACTGAGGAGACCGCCACTGATAAAGTGGAGGAAGGAGCGGGCCACGGCAGGTCAGTATGCCCCGAATCTCCCGGGCCACACGCGAGCTGCAATGGCAGGTACAATGGGTTCCGACCTCGAAAGGGGGAGGCAATCTCGAAAGCCTGCCGTAGTTGGAATCGAAGGCTGAAACCCGCCTTCGTGAACATGGAATCCCTAGTAATCGCGTGTCATTAGCGCGCGGTGAATACGTCCCTGCTCCTTGCACACACCGCCCGTCGTTCCATCCGAGTGACTCTTGGGTGAGGTGCCGTCTTCTTGGCGGCATCGAATCTAAGTTTCACAAGGAGGGAAAAGTCGTAACAAGGTGGCCGTAGGGGAACCTGCGGCCGGATCACCTCCTAAGAAAAAAACAAGTTTCAAGCAAACGAAGCTTGCTGGAGGAGCAAGGAGAGCATGAATACCAAGCTCTGTACGTCAAAGCCCAATTAACACAGCAATCAAGTAGCACCCAACGGGTTTCAAAACATTTCTTAATTTTAAAGTTTATAGATAGTTTTCTATTGGTGTCTCTCTCTGTGAGGGGTATCCCTTACATTCTTTGTCAGTAGATCACTTGTTGTTTTTGTCTTTGTGTGGATGTGGTTGTTTTACGGTTGCCACAAGTTAGTTGTTGGTTTGGGTTGTTTTTTGGGTTTGGTTTGTGTTTTGAGGTCTGATTGGTTGTTGCATAACAATATTCTACCACACGTCCAACATGGAGGCATGTTGAAGAAGTCGTCGTGTGAGTGTGGGGTTATGTATGGATTGTTTTTTTCTCCACAAGAAGTAACATCAAGGCACGACCTTTCTTTTAGAATTTACAGGTATTTTTCTTAAAGTTAGGACTATCACAAGCCCTATAACAAAAATAACAAAAACTAAACTTGCTTCAAGTGCGCAATAAGGTGTCTCTAAGGCTTGCACGTTAAAATAGAGTCTTTCTGACGTTCCGGTATGTCCGAATTGGTTTATGGCAGATAGGGTGATATTATGGTTGCCATTCGATAAGTTGTGTAACGTTAGGTTACTATCTGCTGGGCTGCTTTTTCCATTGTCCAATACATACGCCATCTTGGTGACTAATCGGTCAACAGTAAAGTTCAGAGACAAATCTGAGCAAGTCAAGTTAATATTTTGAGGCGTAAGAAGTCTAATTGAAGGCTTAGAAGGAATTATGCTTACGTTTTCATTGTGGACTATGGAGAAAACCGACGGGTTAGCAGAAACAGTGAAGGTGATTGTGGCCTCCTGGTCCACTGAGAAAGTTCGATCAGTATAGTTGCTGCTGCCGAAGTAGCCTCCGCCAGCGTGGGCTTTAAAGGTTAATTTGTGTGTTCCATATGGTATATTGTCAATAGTAAAGTTGTATTGCATGAAATGCTTCCCGTCTGTGAAGTCTTTATCATAAAAGTAGGATTGACCACTAGGATTAGGACACCACTCCTCTGCTTGCATCCAATCCCCCTGATAGACGGTAACTGCGAGCCCCCGACATAAGTTATTTGTATCCACTAGATGCACTGAAAAGCAAACCACCATTGTGCCATTCGGGGAAATGTCTCTCTTTTGCGGGGAATCGAAAAAGAAAACTATCGCTATATCATTGGGCGCATCTACAGTTATGGAGGGCTGAAAATTGGGATTAGCCCCCACAGGTTCAGTAAACAGCAAAATAACCCCGAGAATGGCTACAGCGCCGTAAGGTAACAATTTCCGTTTCATATTACCTATTGAGCTGATAGCGGGCTGTCACCTTATTAGGTTTTGCAGCTAAGCCTCTTGGCTAAGCGTTATATGTCGGTGATATTTGGTTCAGTGTCTGAAGTGTGAAGTTGCCTATCTACTTATTTTGGGTATGTAGTCTGGATGCATAATGCTCTTAACCCATTGGTCACCAAACTGTTTTTGTGAACTATCTTTGAGCCTGCACGAAGACTTGCCCATAGATGCGTCAATGCCTTCCGAAACCGCGTTTCCTGACAAATACCGAAACTTGTTTGATAATATGCTTGATGGATTCGTGTTTGGTAAAGTCCTCTATAACTGTAAAGGTGAAGCCGTAGATTTTGTTCTGTTCCAAGTTAACAAGGCGTTTGAGCGTCTTACAGGCTTAACCAAAAAGCAGGTTCAAAATCGCAGAATAAGTGCGTCAATCCCCAATATCCACGTTATTAACCCTGAGTTGCTAAAGATTCATGCTCGGGTGGCTTTGAATGGGCGGGGCGAAAAATTTGAGATTTACTTGGAGGCGCTACAAAAATGGCTGTTTATCTCGATTTATAGCCCTAAAAAAACCTATTTCATAAGCCACTTCGAAAACATAACTGAACGAAAAGCCAACGAAGCTCTGCTCAAGAGTAGTATGGAGCGGTTCATGACGTTGGCGGATTCACTGCCCGAGGTAGTCTTTGAAACAGACCTTTCTGGCAAACTCACCTATGTTAATCGGATCGCTTTTGAATTAACTGGGTTTACGCATGATGAATATACCGCGCTTAAGCATTCTTTTGAAATGTTTATAGCGCCAAGAGATCGTGAACGTGCAAAAGCAAACTTTGCAGCCTCAATACAAACGGGGAGTTCAAGCACCCAAGAGTATTGGATGCTACGGAAAGATGGCTCTGAATTTCCCGCAGTCGTCAAGAGCATTCCTGTTTTTACTGAGGGCCACTTGGTAGGCATACGCGGAATAATTATTGATGTCACAGAAACCAAGAAAACTATGGATAAGTTGGCTTTTCAGGCGCAGCTGCTGGAATCTGTTGGGCAAGCAGTTATCGCGGTGGATAAAGAGACTGTGGTACGTTACTGGAACCGCGGCGCTGCCAAGCTTTACGGTTGGTCTGAATCTGATGCAGTGGGGAAATGCCTCAACGAATTGGTCACTGAATCTTATCCAGAAGAGCCTTACTTAGTCTACTCTCACCTGAGTGCTGGAGAGACTTGGTCTGGCGAAATTCAAGCTCAACTCCGTGACGGCTCCGTTGCTCCCCTGATTGTTAATCGCTATCCCGTCATGGTCGAGAACGATGAGTTCATCGGATTCATCAGCATCTACACCGACATCACCGAACAGAAAGCATTAGAATACAAACTCGCAGATTATGTGGATGCGTTGGCGGACTCGTCAGAAAAAATCAACGACCTAAACGATAAGCTCCTTGTTGTCGGCAGCTTAACCCGCCACGACATACGCAACAAACTCTCCGCCTTCAATGGCTTAATGTATCTGATGAAGAAAAGAATCTTGGACAACCCTGACGCTTTAGATAAGCTTGCTGAAATGCAGAAAGTGCTAAAGCAGCTGCTAGATATTTTGGAGTTCCAAAAAGTGTATGAACTGGTAGGTTCTGAGCAGTTGACTTTTGTGGGCGTTGGCGCCTTCTTTAATGAAGCGGTTGAGTTGCTTTCTGATTCAAAGGGGCTGCAGATTGATTTTAAATGTGAAGGCTTAGAAGTGCTGGCAGATTCGTTGCTCCGGCAGGTAATTTATAATCTCATTGATAACACCCTAAAATATGGAGAAAAAGCCACGGCGATTCATCTTTACTGCCAAAAAGATCACGAGGATTTGTTATTGATTTATGAAGATAACGGGCAGGGAATAAGCGATGAGGAACGGCAGCATCTATTTGAGAAGGGCTTTGGCAAAGGCACCGGACTTGGGCTTTACATGATTAAGAGGATTGTGACGACGTATGGGTGGCTTTTGGAAGAAAAGGGTGCCTTTGGCGTCGGCGTCCGTTTTGTCATGAAGATTCCTGCGGGCGGTTATCGTTTTTGTCCGCAGTGCTCCGCATCATCCACCGCTTAAGCCCAAAGCGTGGGCATCAAGCGTTGAGACTATAAATAAGCAAGCCATACTCTCCCACAGGAGAGACACCGTTTGCAGCTTGAAGAGATGAAAAAAGAAATCGAAGCCCTCGTCATCGCCAAAGGCTTCTACAACAAACCCGAAGACATCCCCAAAAAACTCCTCTTCGCCTTCATCGAACTCGGCGAAGCCAGCGACGCATGGAAAAAGGGTCTTGGAGAAGAAAAAATTGCGGAGGAACTCATCGATGTCATCTTTTACATTCTTGATGCCAGCCGTTTGGCTTGCCCGAACATGAATATGGATGAGGTCTTCGCCAAAAAGTTGGCTAAGAATCTTGGGCGCCCCTACCAATATGGCGAGGGACATCGCAATCAACAGCCCTAATTGCTGTTTTTTCTGCTAAACTTTTATTTTTCCCTGTCTCTAAATGTTGCACGTTGACCACTGTGGATTTCACCTATCCCCCTGACTTAAATTTCGAATGCAACGGCTGCGGACTCTGCTGCGGCGACACCCCCCAAAAAACCCGACACGTTCTGCTCTTAGAATCTGAAGCCCAAACAATCGCGGCGGAAACAGGATTACCCATTGCGTCTTTTGCAAAAACCGTCACCGACAAAAAACCCTACGTATACGAGATGGAGAAACCCCTGAATGGTCGATGTTTCTTTTTGGATGCAGAAAACCGATGCCGCATATACGCTCATAGACCGCTAATTTGTCACTTTTACCCTTTCCAGTTAACTTTCTCAGCGGACCAGAATTGTTATGTTTTCGCGGTAACCCCAGAGTGCCCCACCGTAGGTAAAGGTCGGCATCTGACAAAGAAGGATTTTGAGGCGCTGTTTGCGTTGGCGTCTGCGCGTTTGCCCTAAATCTGGGACAGCACGTCGGCTTGTTCGACCGTGACGCCGCAGTAGTGGCACTTTAGCACCATGGGTTCTTGTTGTTTGACGTGGAATTTGGTGTGTATGGGTTCGTGGCTGTTGCTTATGCAGCAGGGGTTAGCGCATTTTACGATGCCTTCCACTGATGGGGGCAGTTTCACCTCTAGTTTTTCGACGACGCAATAGTCGTGGATTATGTTGATGGATGCGTGGGGCGCGACTAAGGCGATGCGGTTGACTTCTTGGGGACTGAGTGCTTTGCCCTCGATTTTGACTATGTCTTTGACGCCGAATCGGTGGCTGGGGACATTGATAGCGATGGTCATTACCCGCTTTTCTTTGCCTGTTATGCCAAGTATTTTGACGACATCTAGGGCGTAGCCGCCGCGGATATGGTCGATGACTGTTCCGTCTTTGATTTTTGATACTCGAAGTTCCTTTTCACTCATGCCTGTGCCTCAAGAAGCCTAGTGCTTATGCTACAGAAAAATATTACTAAAAAAATAGTTAAGGATGTGCTCGAGGCGGCGACCTTAAAGTGATGACGGTTGTTCCCGCAAACTTGTCAAAGTATCGCATGAACGTGCAGTTCCTTATGCGCCACCCAACCAACAAATCAAACGGAAGAAGCGGGAGGACTTTGCCAAAGTTCCGCACGGCTGCGTGGTCGTAGGACATTTTTTTGCCGTCTGTGCGCACCACTTTTAGGCCCATGATGCGTTTGCCTATGCTTTGCCCGTTGAAGCCCTCCAGTAGCGTGGAGTAGACCCATTGGAGCCCGATGGTTATCAAGAGGATGGTACTGGCGCTGTTGTCAAGGAATTCTGAGACGGAGATGGACATGATTTCGGGCAGGACGGTGATGGCTACGGTTATCGCTAGGATGAAGGTGAAGTCTATGAAGAATGCGGTGATGCGGCTTTTTATGGATGCTACGGGTAGAGTGCTGGCTTTGCCTTGGACGTCTGCGGCTTCTGCCCAGCCTTCTACGTCGTGGATGACGCGGACGGCGCTTTCGCCTGCTCGACTGAGGCGGTATTTGCCGGTTGGGGTTTGTTCTATGAAGGGGGCGAGGGAGCGAAGGTGGAAGCTGAGTTTTCCGGTGTCGACTTTGAGTAGGTTGAGTAGGTCGGTGAAGGAGGATTCGGTGTTGTTGCTGAGGTTGAGTAGGATTTCCCTGCGTAGTGGGTGGGATAGGACGGAGAGGACTTTGGAGACGTTGCCTTGATCTACTGCCATGTCTATAACCGTGGTTCACTAATTATGATATCTTTTAGATGAATAGATTTTGTATAGCCCATCATAAACACGGTTCTCCCATATAAGTCCAACCCAAAAAACGCAAAAAACCCGTCAAGAACCCAATTCTTAATAGACCAAATAACCTACTAAAAACCCACATGTCAAGCGCCGACGCAGCCGTACAAGTATACCGCCAACTCGAAAGCGAAGACTTCCGAATCCTAAACATAATCGAAGCAGCCATGGCAAAACACGAATACGTCCCCAAAGAACAAATCCAAAAATACGCCAAAGTCCCCATGGACCGCATCGATTATACACTGGGCAAACTCAACAAACTCGGCCTAACTATGCGCACCCAAGAAACCTACAACGGCCACACTCTCAACTACGCAGGCTACGACTGCCTAGCCATAAACGCCCTAGTCAAAGCCGACATCATCCGTTCCTTTGGACAAACCCTCGGCGTGGGCAAAGAAGCCGACGTCTACGACGCTCTCAGCCCCACAGGCAGGCGCATAGCCGTCAAATTCCACCGCCTTGGCAGAATCAGTTTTCGCCAGACCCGCCGCAAACGAGGCTACACTCGCGAACACAGCACTTGGCTGTTTCAATCCCACCTTGCCGCTGAACGTGAATACCAAGCCCTCAAACTCGTTTATGATATGGGCGTAGCGGTGCCGGAGCCTATTAGCCAAAACCGTCACGTTATCGCTATGGGCATGATTGAAGGGGGTCAGCTGGTTCAGTACATAGACATCGGTGACCCAAAGAATGTGTTGCGCGAGATTTTGCGTAACGTCAAAAAAGCCTACCGAAAAGCCAACATAATACATGGCGACCTCAGTGAATACAATATTATTTTGCAACCGGATGGGCATATTCTAATTATTGATTGGCCGCAGGCCGTTAAAACTGACCATGTAAACGCGGCTGAGTTGTTAGAGCGTGACCTCAAGAACGTCTTGAATTATTTTAGCCGAAAATTCGGCATAGAATTAACTATCCAGAATGCCTATGCATATGTGACTGGAGAAGCTAGACGCTTACCCGTTTAGTGCTTGTTGGCGTCAAGCACGATATAGAGTATGTTGTTGCCGCGAAGGAGCACGTTGCCATAGTTTGTCATTAGTTGATCTTCTTTACATTCTGTGGCGCCTTCAAGGAGAAGGTTCATGTGGCCATCGCATTTTATCATTTTGCCCTTGTACTCATAGCCATTTTTTAGGACAACTTCGATGTTACCGTGCAACTGTTTAATGAGAACGTTTAGTGGTTTTTTACTTGGTTCCATCATCATTGGTGATTCCTGCCGAATCTTGTAATATCCATGAACCCCCTACCAGATATAAAAGCCTTATGAAAAACCAGTAAGGTTAATTTAACAAAAAAGGTTTTCATCTCTTTAAAAATAGGTTTATTTGAGAAAAATGGGGCTAAAAATTGCTTTTGTTCAAATCACCTGTCTAAATTGGGTTGTTTCAGGGAAAAGCGTTGAATTTGCGCTTTACTTACAGCTTAGCGATTAGTGATAATGCGGCTACTACCAGAAACGCTACGCCCGTCCAGAAAAGGTCGCCGCCAGTAAGGAAGTACACGATGATGGCAACTATTGCGGCTGGAATCAAAACCAAGAACAGCCTGATGAAAACAATTATGATTATCCCGATAATGACCAGAACTATCAGCGCAATTAAAGAGAGACCTATGTCGCCCAAAACCGACAAAACAATTGGAAAAAGGACACTATTGTCCATAAGAAAACCTTCAAAGAACCAAGACTGCGCGTTGGTAATAAGGTTTTTTGCATTACCTCGCCAACGGAAGCTAAGCGGTTTAGCTCATTTTGCCTCGAATTTTAGAGAGCACATCCTCTTCTACCCACTTCTCGCCCTGAATGGTAAGTTTAAACTCGGGTTTGCTTGGGTCAGGCTTGAAAACTTGGCCGCGTTTGGTCATTTCGTTGAGGCGCGCAGGCACCATGCTCTTTATGCCGCTGGATTCCAGTAACTTCTGCACTTGCGCTGCCGTGTTTTTCTTGTCATCCGATGCGTACAAAATCAATCCGACATCCTCGTAATGGGTGAGTTTTTCGCGGGTTACAATCACGGGCCCCTCGGTGGTTGGTTCGACGATGCCTTTGAGTTGAGCGCCTGAGGGGGTCAAGCGGTTAGAAACGAAATCGCCTAGTTTTTCCACAAAGTCTTCGGGGACACTTTGCAGCATGTCAAGTATTTCTTGGGGGGTTTGACCTTCGATGACTACTTCGCCAAAGGGGGTTTTGATGCGGGCTTCGATGCGTTTCATAGTGGTTGCCTCTTTATGGGTATAGCTGGCGCTGATAGCTTTTAGGATTTGCGGCAAAAAATAAAGGTAGGTTAGTTGAGCCGCTCTTTGAGGAGTTTGCTGACGAGTTCAGGGTTGGCTTTACCGCGAACTTCCTTCATTGCAGCGCCCATCAGCATGCCAAACGCGCCCTTGCCCAGTTTTTCGATTTGGGCTTTATTGGATGCGACGATCCGGTCAATTATGGGCGCCAAATCCGCTTCAGTGAACATCTTAAGACCTAAAGCTGCGGTGGCATCTGCTACGGTTTTGCCTTCGTTCTTTGATAGCCAACTGAATACGTCTGCGGTGGCTTCTTTGGCGAGTTCTCCTGCACCGACTGCTGCAAAGATTGCGCTGATTTGTTCGTCGGTGACGTTTTCAGTTGGAACGCCGTCGCGTTTGAGTGCCTTCACGGTTTCGGTTAGAAACGCAGCAATGGTTGAGGCGGGTGTACCGCTGGCTTTGGCTGTTTCTTCAAAGATGGTGATGTATTCGGAGTCGATGAGTTGCTTGGCGAGTTTTTCGTTGAGGCTGTATTCTTTGATGAGGCGGGTTAGTTTTTTGTCTGCTGGTTCGGGTAGGTTGGCTTTGATTTGTTGCACGAGTTCTTCCGTGATGGCCTGCGAGGGGATGTCAGTTTCGGGGTACATGCGGGCTGCTCCCGGTCGGGGACGCATATAGCGTGTTGTACCGTCGTCTTTGGCGGTACGCGTCTCCTGCGGGACACCTGTACAGGCAACTTGTGCCCGGTCAACCACAGCTTTCAAGGCGTCGTGAGTGTTTTCAGCTGTATCAGCTACGAAAACCACTGCGTCGCCTTCGCTGGCGCCAACTAATTCCCGCAAGGCTTTTACCTCTTCGGGGGTGATGCCATAATTTGCTAGTACTTCGTCGGTGTGGAATATGCCGCCGACTCTGCCCCAGAATTTGGCGTAATCCGATAGTTCGCTGCCTAAACGGAAGCCTGGCATAAGTTCGCGTCCCGTTAAGCCGTTGAAGCCTGAGAGTTTGACGGCGAGGACTTTTTGCTTTTTGTCCACAGCTTTGCGGATGACTTTGCTTTTGGTTGCTTGGAATAGTTTTGTGACGTCAACGAACTCTGCTTTTAGTGAGGTGGGGGTGATGCCTCTTTTTGCGAGTTCTTCTTTGATTGCAACCAGGTTTAGTTGACGTTGAACCTCGTAATCGACGACTGTTGAGATTAATTCAAGTTCCTGTACGCCTTTAATTTCGATAAGGGTTCCGTTGGGTATAGAGACGTTGAGGTCTTGGCGAATCGTACCCAAGCCACGCATGACCTTGCCTGTGTCGCGGAGTATTCTGCCGATGGCAAACGCGACTTCTTGCGCTTCTTGAGGCGAGTAGATGACGGGTGCGGTGGCGACTTCGATAAGTGGAATGCCTAATCGGTCGATGCGGTAACGGATGGTTTTGCCCTCATCCTGAGTCCCAGTTTTGCGGGCTGCATCCTCCTCAAGGAAGGCTGCCTGCATGGGAATGGTTTTTTCGCCGACTTTAATCCAGCCGTCAAGAGCAAGGGTGCATGTGCGCTGGAAGCCAGTGGTGTTGCTGCCGTCGATGACGGTTTTGCGCATGACGTGCACTTCGTCGACGGGTTGCATATTCATCATCAAAGAGGCGGTGAGGACAACTTTGACGGCGTCTATGTTGATTGGGTGGGGTGGTTCTTCATCCATTTCGACTAGGCAAGAGCTTTTGTGGTTAGCTTCATAGAGAATGCGCACGCCTTTTTGGAACTCAAAGTATGCTGCAGGATCCACCTGTCCCAACTCGCTCTGAGTCGGTCGAAGGCGTCGGAGAAAGGTGATTTCGGGTTCTTCTTTGAAGAGTTCAGGGGGGCAACTGCAGAAGAGTTTGCTGTTTACGTTCAGTTGCTGGTGGATTTCTAAGCCGACTTTTAAGCCGACTTTGACATAGTCGATGGTCATGGTTGGGCTCCTTCAACAATTTTGTCCTGTGGCAATGTGCGGGGCATATATTCGCCTGCAACGTTAGTTTTGAGCAGTTTGATGGCTTCTTTGGGGTCGCTTGTTTGACCCAAAGACCACATAAGTTTCACTAATCCAGTTTCAGGGAACATGTCATCGAGCGGCACCACGCCAAATGATTGTAAGTCGCGGCCAGTGTCGTAAACGTCCATGTCAACCCGTCCCCAAATACACTGAGACGCCAACGCGACAACGACGCCTTTGCTGGTGGCACGTTTGATGGCGTCAAAGCAAAATTTACTCACATGCCCCAACCCTGAACCCTCAAGTAAGATGCCTTTCATGCCGCGGTCAACGTAGAAGTCGATGACGGCTGGGTCCAGTCCTGGATGGAATTTGATGAGGGCAACTTTGTCGCAGAAGTCGGGTTTGAGGACCAGTTTTTTGTTGGGCTCGCGGCGTTGGTATCGGTCGGTTTCCATGGTGACTTGGAGGTTTTGGACTTTGGCGATGGGGAAGCCGTTGATGGATTTGAAGGTGTCTCGGCGGCTGGTGTGGCATTTGCGTACTTTTACGCCTCGATGCACGATGATTGCGGTGTCGGAGGTGGTTTGATGCATGGCTAAGCCGACTTCGGCAAAGGGTCCTTCACCCGCGGCTTTAACGGCGCCGATGAGGTTGGTGGCTGCGTCGCTGCTAGGGCGGTCTGAGGAACGCTGGGCGCCGACCAATATGACAGGGACAGGGAGGTTTTGAAGCGCAAAACTGAGCGCCGCAGAAGTGTATGCCATGGTGTCAGTGCCATGTGCAACCACCACGCCGTCAACGCCTGCCTCAATGCGTTTGGCAACTGTTTGGGCGAGTTCAGTCCAGTTTTTAGGCGTCAGGTTCTCGCTGTAAATACTATAAACGATTTCGGTGTCGACTAAGGCTACGTCGGCGAGTTCTGGGACGACGCCGTAGAGGTCGCTTGCGGACATGGCGGAGCGGACGGCGCCTGTACGGTAGTCAACGCGGCTCGCGATGGTTCCGCCCGTGCTCATTATAACCACATGGGGCAGGCTGGGGTTCTGTTTAGGCAGCGGCGGCGCAGCAAAGGTGGGTTTGGAGCCTAACCCGACTTTCTCAACTTTTACGTCGGGGGCAGGTTGGATGCCGATGTTGTAGCCGCTTTTCATTTTGATGATAATCGCGGTGCCTTCTCCGCTGCGTGGGATGAGGATGCCTTCGTAGGTTTTGCCTTTGCTGATGATTTTTAGGATGTCGCCAACGTTGCAGTCGGCGGCTTGTAGTAGGCGTAGTGCCTCGCCCCGATAACCAGAATCTTGCAGTTCACTCAACTTATTTTAGCCTCTTTGAAACGTAAACTCCGTCGCGTTCGTACCCGAAACGCATGTAATATCTCCTTGTTCCTAGTGCGCTGATGACTAAAAGCTTTTTGAAGCCAAACTCCGCCTTCGCTAACCGTTCTGCCTCAGCCAAGAGCTCAGCGCCATATCCTTTGTGCTGCCACGCGGTCTTCGAATGTTTGCCTACAGGTACAAGTTGCCCGTAAACGTGAAGTTCCCGTACGATGGCTGAGGGGACCTCGGTGATTTCGGGTCTGTGCGCCTTGGGGGATGGTGCCCTCATGCGCAAATAGCCCAAGAGAACGTCATTTTCGGGGTCTTCGGCAGAAATAAACAGTTCCGTGCCCCCTGATGCCTCATAGCGTTGCGTTAAAATTTTGACTTTTTCCAGATCCGGGTGGACCTTTTCAACTGCCATACGATGCCCCACTTCGCGGCAACGAATGCACCGGCACTGTCCCCCCTGTTCTTTGAGTTTTTTCTGCGCCAACTCCCGTATATCGCTGCGTTTTACTCCTGCCAAAATCAGGCGTGCCGGAATGTCGCGTTGCACACGCATAACGCGTACCCATGGGGGGATGCTTTTTTTGATTTCGGCGATGATATTAGTGGCTTCTTCGGTCGTGTAAGGCGTGTAGGTGCCCTGTTGGTACCATTCATGTGCTTTGGTGCCTGCGATGGCGAGGCAGGGATAAATTTTTATCATATCAGGTTTAAACGCGGGATCGGTGAAGATTCGCTTAAACGCCGCCAAATCTTTCTGCGGGTTGGAGCCGGGCATGCCGGGCATCATGTGGTACACAATTTTTAACCCTGCGTCTTTGGCGATACGCGTTGCCTCCACCACGTCTGCGACTGTGTGTATTCGTCCCACCAAACGGTAAATGTCATCATCGGGGTTCTGCACTCCCAGTTCAAGTCTGGTAACTCCCATGTCCAGCATGGCGTCGATGTGGGGTTGCTTGGCCCAGTCCGGACGGGTTTCTACGGTGATGCCGACATTGCGGGTGGAGCTGACTTCAGCGTTGGCTTTCGCTTCCTCTATGTTGGCTGAGGTTTTGCCTGTTATGGCGTCTAGGAGGCGTTGGATAAACCAAGTTTGGTATTCCTTTGGAGTGGCGGGGAAGGTTCCGCCCATCACGATTAATTCGACTTTGTCCACTTTATGTCCAATCGCGGTGAGTTGACGGATGCGGTTTTGTACCTGCTCATAGGGGTCAAAGTTGTTCTGTGTACCTCGGAGCGCGGCTGGTTCGTATCCTGTGTAGCTCTGTGGGCTGCCAGTTGTGGGTCCGCCGGGGCAATACGCGCAGGGTTCAGGCTGCGGGCACGGGTAGGGTTTGGTCATGGTGGCGACGACGGTGACGCCGCTGATGGTACGTGTGGTTTTTCTTCGCAGAAGTGGCAGTAGTTGTTTTGCTTCGTTTGGGGTTAGGTTGGCGATTATGTCTGCGTTGGCGGGGACGGCGGGGAGGCGGTATTTTGCGGCGGTTTTGATTTTGAGGCGGTTAACATCGTCTCGCGTGGGCGATGACATAGAAAGTAGAGTGGCGATGATTTCTCGCAGAGCAACGTTGTTAGTCAAACTTGGCGTACCGAAGATAGGTTGAGTTTACAAATAAATAAACTAAGCTGACTAAACAAAAAGATTACAAGAAAAAGAGTGGTGCTTACATCCAGTTTTGCCCTACTTTCCGCTGCAACAGGACGCGTTTTTCGTAGTTGCGTCGGCTGCGGTTTTTGGGGCTTGGAGAAGTCTTCTCTTGAGCTTGGATTTTAGGGGTTTGAGACCTTACTTTTCCAGCTTTGGAGAGTGATCCGTGAGTTGGCATATTTTTTCACCTTGCCACATAAAGCATGAATGTTACACTTAAACCTTACCTAGCCCGCCTAAGCAGTCTCCAATAAAACACCGAGGCTAAGCGGATTTGTCGAGGTGAGGCGGCTTTCGATGCGCATCCCAAGCATGATGCAACGCCAAGGTGGGGTGATAAATTAGCAATCGGGGACCCGAGTAACGCATGACGGCTTTGACTTTTTGTTTCATGTCGGGACGGTAGCAGTGGATGATGCATTTGCCGCAAGTAGTTTTCTTCTCCTGAAACGGGCACTTGTCTAGTCGCATAAACGCGTAGGCTTGGAATTCTTGACATTCGGGGCATAGTTCGCCTTGGGTGCCGTGGTGGCCTTTGCAGTAGATTTGGGTCATGTAACCGATGGTTTTCTTTTCCCGTTTCATTCGTTTGTGGGTTGGGTTAGGCGGTTGAGGCTTCATGCTTCTTCGCTTTAAGATGGGGTTGTGTTCACATAAGGGTTTGCCCTAAAATTTACGGGTTTTTGGAGAATTTTGTTTCTTATTGGCGAACCCTTTATTTCAAACAACGCTCATTGCTTTTTCATAATTATTTAGCCTACTCTTGATGGTGGATGCAGTGAGCGAAGATTCATACGAAGGTATACCTCGAGATCAAATTCCTTGGGACCCAAAAATTGACAGTCAAAAATGTGTTAGCTGCGGAAAATGCGTAGATTTCTGTCATATGCACGCCTTTAAAACCGTAGAAGTTAAGGGCAAAAAACAAACCGAAGTTATCCCTAACCGTTGCGTGGTGTTTTGCCGCGGCTGCGAAGACATCTGCCCTGTCGGCGCTATCTCGCATCCTGACGAAGAAAAAACCGAAGCACTAATCAAGAAACTCAAAAGGGGCACGCAATAGCGCAACAAACATCATCTGCGCTGTGGCTACCGTTTGGTTAGCATTGTTTCGTCAGGTATAAAAGTCGCTTTTTACATATTCAACTTAGAGCTTTCTTAGCAACAATGTGAGCTTAAGACTACTTCTAAGTCTCGGGTTGTTGAGGGTTTATGGGTTCTATGCAGATTTGTGCTCATTGTGTTTTGTCCAGTTCTTTCCCAAGGATAAGTTTTGACAACCAAGGGGTTTGCTCAGTTTGTAATGAATATAACAAGTGGTGGGGCAACTGGAACGTAGAGAAAGAACAGAAACAGAAGGTTTTGGGTCAGATTTGTCAAGCCGCAAAAAATAAGCATAAAGAATTCGACGCTCTAATTCCCCTCTCAGGCGGCAAAGACAGCAGCTACGTGCTATACATAGCTCGACAAAAACTCGGTTTAAAATGTTTGGCATACACGTTAGACATAGGTTACCTTTCTGAACATGCAAAACATAACATCGAAAAATCCTGCCGAACCTTAGGCGTTGAGCACATATATTACCGCTTAGACCCCCAATTGACCAACAAACTCTTCGCGCTATTCATCAAGAAAACTGGTTGGTTCTGTTCTGTTTGTATGCGTGCAATTCAGATGTCCACTTTTCGCGTCGCTGAAATGTATCGGGTTCCGCTCATAATCAAGGGTAGCTCCATGCGCACGGAGTTGCCGCTTGCCCGCGAAATGTTCCAAGGCGGCGACCCAGCCCACGTAAAGCGGGTGCTCGAAGGTGAACCCATTGCTCATGAATGCAAAAGACTCTGCGAGCGGGGCGCAAGTTTTGAGCGCAAACTGGGTTATTTGATGTTTCTGCTCTCTGGACAGAAGCGCCTGTCTTCATATGCGTACTTTAACCTTGCAAGCTATGTGGATTGGGACTACAACGTTATGCAAGATACTATACGTAGCGAACTAGGCTGGACCGCTCCTGACGATTCGGAGCATATGGACTGTACGATTCATGCAATCCAAAAATACATCCACAACCGCCGCTTCCCCTCCCTAGACATTAAACGGCTCACTTATGCACGGTATGTTATGGCTGGGTTTATGACTCGTGAAGACGCTCTGCGCAAACTCCAAGAAGAACCCAACGAGGTTTGCCCCGAAACGGTCCTTAACGGTTTTCTAAAAAATATTGAAATGACGCGAGAAGAGTTTGACCAATACGTGGATTTAGGTCCTCGGCATCTGCAGTATCATCCTACTCCCAGTTTGGCTTTGAGGCTGGCCAAAAAGATTTTTCCTATTCAGGACGCTGGAACAAATTAACGCGCTTGGCTGGGGGAAGTAGATAAATTCTGCTTTTGTTCTTTTTTATATGCCTTGCCGAAATTGAGCACCCATAACGACGGACTCAACAGAGGAACCCAAGAAACACAAATCTTGCACCTATGACGATCGAGTTCCACCCAATTATGGAACAGGTGAGGTCGGGCACAAATTCCCACGCCGAGAGAACTTAGCCAAGCTAAAAGCAGCGCTCAGCTATGCGGTTAAGTGTTAGGTTACGTTGGGAGACAAACCGCCCGCAAAAAATTGATCTGCTTTTTTCCTAAACGTTTGGATTAACCTCCTTTTGGATTCAAGTAAGCTATATAAGAACACAAACAGTCTCCCCTTTATGCGCCGCAAAGTCGTCTTGAGCTTGTTTTTACTCATTTCAGTCGCAACGTTTGTTGCACCCCTAAAATACGCCTCAGCTACGCCTCCTGTGTTGCAGTGGGAAAACACTTACGGTTACCTCAACGGAGTTATGGCAATCCAAACCAGCGACCAAGGATACGCCATCGTGGGAACCCGCGCCGACTTTGTTGCCTCCATTGAACCCTACACCAACCATTCCGCCACCCTCATAAAAACCGACTCAGCTGGCAAGTTAGAGTGGCAAAAAAACTACGTCACCCAAACTGGCGGCAACCCCCAATTAATCATAGACTCCAACGGACGCTATGTCCTTTCGGGGTCACAAAATCCCGCAGTTGACTCGTCTGGCGCAAACGCCGTATTCCAAACAGTCGACGGCGGCTATGTTGTTGCAGGAACCGAAACTTGGGTATATAATTTTGGACAGGGCGGCGTCATCATAACAAACGGCAAACTCACGGTTTTCTTTCTCCTAAAAACCGATGCAGACGGCAACGTTTTGTGGCACAAAACCTACAACCCCGGTAACGGCGGAAACTACAGCTTCATTATACCCATCAACGCTGCATTATCCCAAGTAATTGCCACCAGTGATGGCGGTTATTTGTTGGCTGGCACCCTAAACTCAGGCGAATTCGGCTGGGTAGTTAAAGTGGATGCTTCAGGTAAAGAGCAATGGCAAAAAATCTACCGATTTGGGCAAAATGACACGTATGCCCAAATCTACTACGCTGAACAAACCCCCGACGGTTACTTGTTGGCGGGGAGCTTGGGCGGCTACTACCTTTTTAAACTAAACTCTGAAGGCGACCTGACCTACGTCAACCACTTAACTGACAGCCGCTCCTACTTTAGCACCTTCTTTAAAGGACACGACGACGCGTATCTCTGGGTTGGGTTTGCTCGAGTGGAAAACCAATCGGTAGGCTCCATTCTATTCGTAAACGCCGACGACAACGTGATTGCCAACAAAACCTACCCAGACACAAGCCCCTTCAACTTAGGCGCCCCAACAGCCGATGGCGGTTACCTGATGGTCCAAACGCAGCCGCTTTCTTTTCTTCCCACTTTTTCTTCAATTAACACAACCTTAGCCAAGCTGGATGCAAACAACAACGTTGAATGGCGACAAACCTACGGCGAAACCCTTGACCTGACCCGCGCACTATTTCCCACCTCAGATGGCGGGTTTGGGTTGGTGGGCACCCGTTTAGAGGGTTACTATACTTGGAAGTACGATTCCACCACCTACAAACAATGGATTTTCCTATCCAAAACCGCGCCCCTCACGGCGTCCCCAACGTCATCTCCGACGGTGCCCGAAATTACCCCCTGCTATCTTGCTTTGCTGGCTGTAGCTGTTGCGGCTGTTGCGTTGGCTTCAAAAAAGATCCGTCATGTACCTCTCTGCGGGGAAGTAAATTCTTAAATTCGTAGTTCTTATTAGGCTATCAGAATCGAGCTGACAAGGTTTGGATTTAGAACGCAAAATAGAGCTTATCTGTAGACCGCCCACCGAAGAAGTAGTCACACCAGAAGACATACGGGCACTACTAGAAACTGACGAGCACCCCATCGCCTACAACGGTTTTGAACCCTCAGGGCTAGTCCATTTGGGCACTGGCGTTATGTGCGGTTACAAAATGAAGGATTTCGTGGAAGCAGGCGTACATTTTAAGGTGTTCCTTGCAACCTGGCACGCTTACCTCAACAATAAACTCGGCGGCGACCTCACGCTTATACGCAAAGCCGCTGACCTCTTCCGTCATAGTTGGATTGCACTGGGCGTCCCTGCGGACAAAGTAGAATTCATCTACTCAGACGAATTATACAATGACCTTACTTTCTGGGCAAAAACCATGAACATAGCAAAAAACATGACTATCGCCCGAACCACCCGAACCCTCGAAATCGCCGGCCGCAAAGAAGGCGAAGCCCACTATGTATCGGACTTTCTCTATACCCCCATGCAAGTTGCCGACATATTCCAGCTTAAAGTCAAAATCTGCCAGTTAGGCATGGACCAACGCAAAGCCAACATGGTCGGGCGCGAAATTGGCGAAAGACTCGGATACTGGAAACCCTCCTGCGTCCACCACCACCTCCTTCAGGGGCTAGAGAAACCTGCCATTTGGCCTATTCCAGAGGGGCAGGAACGTGAAGCTGTTGCGTCAGCGAAGATGTCTAAGAGTAAACCTCAAACATGCATATTTATCTACGATACTCCCGAAGAGATCAAACAAAAAATGAGTCGCGCGTTTTGTCCTGAGCGCATCATCAAATTCAACCCTATACTGGACATATGTAAATACATAATCTTCCGCGAAAAAGACAGCTTTACCATCGAGCGCCCAGCCAAATTCGGCGGCAACGCGCAATTCCACAGTTTCCAAGAACTCGAAACCTGCTATGCGGAGGGTAAACTGCATCCTATGGACCTCAAAAACGGAGTCGCAGCAGAACTCGCAACCATCCTTGAACCCGTCCGCCGCTACTTCGCCAACAACAGTGAAGCCAACGACTGCCTAGAAACTGTTCGCAAAGCCAAAATCACCCGTTAACGCCGTGTCAAGCCACCTAAAAGACCGCGCAGAAAAAATCCAGCTACTCCTTGCCAAACTCGCAGAGGTATCAGCAAAGAGTACCTTGATTGTGGTGGAAGGCAAAAAAGACGCCGAAGCCCTCCACGAATTAGGCATAAATGGCGCGGTTCTGACGGTGAAGACAGGCGGTAAATCCTTTCTTGAAGCCGCCGCCGAGTTAGAGGCGCTTGGCGTGGCTGAGGTTGTTTTGCTGTTGGATTTTGACCGTCGCGGCAAAGAAGGCAGCAAACGGCTACAGCAGGAACTGGAACGGCAAAAAATTAAGGTTAACGTGAGGTTTTGGCATGAATTGCATGCGTTGGTGGGGCGTGAGGTGCAGTGCATCGAAAGTTTACCTGCCTATCTATGTACGTTGCAACAAAAAATTGCGTGACCTCCCAAAGAGGCGTGAAAACATTCAGGTGCATGTTGCTTTTGGGGTCTTTGAACTTTTTTAGTCAAATAGGCGGGGTAAATGGCAATAAATGTTGGGTTGCCCTGCCATTCGATGATGATTAAGTGGGTTTGACTGTTTTTAGGCTGCCAGTTGTCCGCCAAAGTTGCACATGTGCGGGGGGCAGTTGCTTCTGGTTTTTAGGTGTTTTAGTTTCCTTTCTGTGCGATATGTTTTATAATGTCTGTGGAGAACTTCGTTAGTTATTCGGAGGGGGAAAATTAAATGAGTGCAAGATGGAAACGTTCCATTAAGAATCGAAAATGGTTAGATATTAGTAGCAGTTCACCTAAACCTCGAAAAACTCAAGTTTCCCAGACTAGGGATCGGTCTAAATCGGTTCCCCTTCATGCAAGTTTTCGTCCCTCAAAAAGCTACGCCAAAGCTAAAGAGGACCAAAAACCACTGATCGATATTTTTCAAGAAAATAATTATATAACTGTTGTCGCAGAAATAGCAGGGTTTAATAGGGAAACACTCAAAATACATGTGAAAGATCAGAAACTTACGCTGTCGGCAAAATCGAAGGAACGTCGATACTATAAAAGTTTAAATTTGCCGAAAGTAGTGATTCCAAACGCAATGCACACCAAATACAAGAACGGCGTGCTTGAGATTAGACTTAGAAAAGCTGAAACAATAGGGAAAGAAGCGGACCAAAATGCCACATAAACTTAGAAAAATTAGGAAATTCAGAGGCACACGTACAATAGGTTACGGAAGAATCGGTCAACACCGAGACAGCGGCAGTAAGGGTAACCGAAAAGTCGGACGCCACAAACACTTATGGAGCAAAATTGTAACCAGTGAACCCAATTACTTCGGGAAACATGGTTTCACGTCACCTCAAAGTCTCCATCGTACAGTAAAAGTAATCAACCTGAGCAAACTTGACCAAATGGCACAAGGCAAAAGCATCAACCTAACCGAACTCGGTTACACCAAGCTTTTAGGCACAGGTAAACTCACCAAACCCTTAACCATAGAAGTTGAGGCTTTCTCTAAATCTGCAGCTGAAAAGGTTAAAGCTGTAGGTGGAGAAATTAAGAGTTCGCAAGCTAACGGAGAGTAACCTGTTACATGGCCGGAAGATTCCTCAGCCTCTTCAAACCAATAGGCCGAGTTTTACCTGAAATTAAAAAGCCTGAACGCAAAGTAAGCTTTAACGAAAAAATCTTCTGGACTGCTCTTGTCCTAGTTGTTTTCTTGGTTATGACTGAAATCCCACTCTATGGGATTGAGCAGTCTGCCCAAGATAACTTTGGGGCCCTACGTGTCATCTTTGCCTCTAACCAGGGCACCCTCATGGAGCTAGGCATTGGGCCTATCGTCACGGCGGGTTTAATTCTCCAGTTACTCGCAGGCTCCGGCATCATTCAATGTGATATGTCAAAACCTGAAGACAGAGGTCTCTTTACCTCAGCAAGCAAAGTCTTCACAATCGTCTTAACCGGTGTCCAAGCAGGTGCCTACATCCTTAGCGGCATGTATGGAAGCATTTCTGGACCCGTATCGCTGATAATATTCTTGCAGTTGATAGCCGCAGGCATAGTTGTTATGTTAATGGATGAACTTGTCCAGAAAGGCTGGGGCCTAGGCAGTGGAATCAGCCTCTTCATCATGGCAGGTGTCGCCCAAACAATCCTCTGGTCAACCTTCTCGCCACCCACAGGCCTATTCGTCGGCGGATTACAAAGCTACCTTGATGGTCAACGTTCCCTTATGGACTGGGTGTTCGGTGACATATCCGGATATTACCCCTCACTAATCGGCCTAATCGCAACCATCGCAGTCTTCCTAGTAGTAATCTACCTACAGGGCGTTAGAATTGAGCTACCCATGAGCTATGCAGGCTACAAAGGCTTCCGCAGCAGATACCCAATCAAACTCATGTACGTCAGCAACCTGCCAGTCATCTTCGCTTCCGCGCTGTTCGCAAACGTTTACTTCTTTGCGCAACTGCTCTGGAGCCAATTCGGCAGACCGGAACCCGGCACGAATCTGTTCTTCCAGATATTTGGTGACTTCAGTTACAACGCTACTAGCAATAACGTCTCGCCCGTAGGCGGACTAGCATACTTCGTCACTGCCCCGCGCAACATTCAAGGCGTCGCCCTAGACCCACTACGCGCTGTCATCTACCTCGTCGTCATAGTGATCTTCTGCGCCATATTCTCGCTCATCTGGCTGGAAGTCGGCGGTTTAGGACCCAAGAAAGTCGCCCAACAACTCATGGACAGCGGCATGCAAATCCCAGGCTACAGACGCAGCGGACGACCCATCGAAGCCATACTCAAACGCTACATCCCCGTCGTTACAGTGCTTGGCGGTATACTCGTCGGTGTCATAGCTGGATTCTCCGACTTCCTAGGCGTATACGGTTCAGGAACAGGCATCTTGCTTTCCGTCGGCATCGTGTATCAATACTACGAGTTGCTGATGAGGGAGCGCGCCGCAGAAATGTTCCCCGCATTCAGAAGAATCCTAGGCGAATAGCCTACCTGACGCTGCAAACGCAGCTTTTTCTTTCTTTTTTCCCGTTTTTGCTTGTTTTTCTGTATTGTTCTTCTCGACTATGCCCGCGGGGAAGTGGTAACGGTTATTAACGTGAGCAAACAAGATACGCTACGCACAACGTGAAACAGTGATGGCTGCTAAATAATTAATGAGGACGAATGAAGTTTGAAGAAAATTGTTGCTCTATTGGTATTCGCGATGGTGATGCTTTCAGCAGTTGCCTTAGCCATTGGACCAGTAACTGGGCAGGGCGCGCTAAGTTTCCAAGCATCCATAATTGGTCAAAGCGCAGGAGTTTCAGAAGCTACCACATACACTGTTACCATCAGCAACAATGGGCAAGCTAATCTTGGCGACGCAAAACTCTCCATACCAGCCGGGTACACTAACGTAAAAAATGTAGTCATCACTCAACAACCTGCGTCGCAAAACTGGAATATAACCATCCAAAATGACGCCATCTTAATGGTTGGTTCAGGCGATGGGTTACCTCCAGGGCAACAACTCGTATTTACTTTTGAAGCCTTAAACCCTCAAGTGGCTGGAAGCTACTCTTGGACTTTAGGCGGCAATCAAACCACCAGTTCAGCTGGTCTTAACTCGCCCGAATATACCACAAACATAACCTCTAACCTTGAAATCACCTCCATGACGGCGGCGATAATCGTTTTATTCATAGCTGCAGGCATTGCTGCGTTGAACACCGTAATTAACCGGTTATTGATTGGTTACTTTGTCGGTTGGGAACAGTACCGTGTTATGCAAAAAGAAATGGCTGAATACCGCACTGAAACCATGGCGGCAGCAAGAGCCAACGACAAGAAACAAATGGAGAAACTCAAGAAACGCCAATCCCAAATCAACGCGATGCAACAGAAAATGCTTAAACCTCAAATGGTGCAATTCGGTATTTCCTTCCTATACCTCTTCGTCTGGTTCTTGGTGTTGACACCAACCTTCGGCAGTACCTCAATGGCGTACATCCCCGGATTTGGTCCAGTTCCAGTCTTCTACTGGTATCCAATATGCTCATTGTTCTTAGGGTTACTTGCACAACGTCTCATCGGCGTGATGCCTATCGAGCAGCGATAATGCAGGGTGAATATAGTGGAAAAGCAAAATCTCCCCTGCAAAAAAACAGTAATCTGCATATCGGGCATGGCGGGAACTGGCAAAAGCACTCTCTCCAAGCGGCTTGCCCAAAAATATAACTTAGCCTACTATTCAGGTGGTGACGCACTCAAGGCTTTAGCTCAAGCCGAAGGCTACAACGCTTCCGTTGAAGGCTGGTGGGAGAGCCCTGAAGGCTTAAAGTTTCTCGGCGAAAGAGTCAACAACCCCAAATTTGACAAGGCAGTGGACGATAAACTCTTAGAATACGCCTCACAAGGTAACGTTCTTCTTGATAGTTGGACTATGCCTTGGCTGCTTAAAGGTGGCAGTTTTAAAATTTGGTTGCTGGCTTCATTGGAGAAACGTGCAGCGCGGGTGGCTCAACGAGACAAGATGACTGTTGAGGAAGCCTTTAAGGTGCTGAAAGAAAAAGAAGCCCACACAAAAACTATCTACAAGAACCTCTATGGCTTTGTTTTGGATGAGGATTTTGAGCCGTTTGATTTGGTTTTAGATACTGATAATTTGACGGCAAATGACGTTTTTGAGACTCTGTGTCGCGTGATTGATAACGTGCTTTTTTCGAGTCAAACCGTTTAGAAATGTAGAATTGTTATAGAATTTACTTCTATTTTATTATTACTGAGGCATTAAAATACCTCCAATTTAGCTTCTTTTAATCAATCAAACGTTACGATGGGGAAGGGGGATCAATGAAAATTATCTGCGGATTAGCTCTGAGCATATTTGCAGCTTTAATCATCATCTGCAACTTTGCTTCATATCGCTATATCAATATAACTTCAACCGCTTCAATGCTGCTTTTTAACGCCTTTTTTATTTCGCTGTTTTTCCTACTTAACGGCAGCCCCATACAGAAGGCAGGACTGTTAACTATAGGTAACGGTTTGGGGTTTTTGTGGAACCTGTTCTTCCACTACATACAGTTAACGGGTTACAGTTACTTTGGAATAACCTTTGACGCCTTATTCACCCTCATCTATCCCCTCCTTACCCTCATGTGGATAGTGCCCTTTTGTTCCCTAACCCTGAGTTATCTACCAAAATATCAAGTAACCCCCAACTAGAGGCAACAAAATGATTATCCAAATCTTAACCGGCTTCTTTGTTTTCTCAGCTTCAATAATCAGCCTCTACCTAATTCGTCACTACCTCTTCACAATCACGGTACTGCGCAGGGCAAAAAACAGCAAATCATCAGCCAATAAATCGACACTCTCGTTTCAACCCACTGTCACAGTGCTTATTCCCGCACACAACGAGGAAAAAGTGGTCAGCAAGCTGCTTCAGAACATGGCGCAATTAATTTATCCTAAAGAAAAACTCGACATTCTTCTAATAAATGACGGCTCAACCGACGACACAGGCATCATCGCTGACCAATACGCCAAAAAATACTCCTTCATTCGGGTGCTACATAGAAATGGCAAAGACAGCGCAAAAGGAAAAGCCGCAGCCATGAACGCTGGCCTAAAACAATCAAGCGGAGAAATCGTGCTCTGTTTCGACGCCGACTACCTTCCCCACCCCGACTTAGTAAGCCGCCTCGTAGAGAAATTTTCAGACCCAAAAGTAGGTGCAGTGCAGGGGCGCCCCGTCGTCTTAAATGAGCCACAAAACCTCGTAACCCGTTTAGTAACGTTGGAACGCATCGGCGGTTATCGAGTTGATGAGGAAGCGCGCGACGTTTTAGGGTTGGTGCCGCAGTTCGGTGGAACGGTAGGGGGGTTTAGACGTAGCGCCCTTGAAGGCTTTGGCGGATTTGATGAGTCCATGCTTACTGAGGATACCGATTTGACTTTCCATCTGTATCGAGAGGGCTACAAAATTCGTTACGTGGCGGACGCGGAATGTTATGAGGAAGCCGTGGATAGTTGGAGTGCGTATTGGCGGCAACGGCATCGGTGGGCAAAGGGTCACATGCAAGTCTGCTTCAAACATGCCTTCAAAGTTTTGTCAAGCAAAAAAATGAAGTTAAAAGAAAAAATCGACGGCATACTAATCTTACACATCTACTTCCTGCCGCTGCTGACAGTTTTGTCCTTTTTGATTGGCGGTTTACTAATTCTTAACGGTTCCCAAGTTACTGGGTTGTTGTGGTTTGTTGTGCCCATAGCGCTCTACAGTTTTGTAGGCAATTTTGCTCCCTTCTTTGAAGTTGGCATCGGCGCCTATTTGGATGAACGAAAACGTATCCAATGGTTAACGCCCTTTATGATTTTCTCCTTCTTCTATAACACCCTAATCTGCACCAAAGCCTTCCTTGACCTGCTATCCGACAAGGTCCGACGCAAGTCAAAGGGTGATTGGGAAAAAACAGACCATAAAGGAAAAGGAGTCAGTGATATTTGAAAAAACCCTCAAGGACATGGTGATATGTTGTTGACTTTTGTTGAAGTTTCTTTGGCTTTGTCGGCTGCGACAGCCTTGGCTCTTTTGGTGATGTTCACTCCAGCGTTTGTTGAACTTAAAAAACCGCGCGATGTAGGTCCCCGATTAATTGGGAACTATTTTACACGAAGCATCCTAGGCAACCTTAACTTGCCCCTCCAAAACATGGAAGACGACAGCCACTGTGGCGTCTTATCTGTGAGGGTTTTGAACCTGTTTGGTTTCCCGAACTTGGAGGGTGGCTTCATTTGAGGAGTAGCTTGGCGTTTCTCCACTGTTGACCTGCAAGCGAGAGGAGTCCTCGTGGTCCGCCATAGAGCGAGTACGCGACGTAGCAGAGGTAGTTGCATTGGGTGCAGTCATGGTATGTTGCTCGTAGGTCTTTGAATTCGGGGCTGTTCCATTTTTGGGATAAATCAAAAACAGAGCCCGCGAAATTGTGGCTGTGGCAACCTGCAATTCTGCCTAGGTGGTCAACTACCAAAAAGTTGTTGAGCGCTTGGCATTTCCAGATGCGTTTCTCGTCGTCTTCGTAGAGTCCACGCATGGCTTCGAGCAGTTTGTCAGTCATGAGGATTAACTTGTTATTCTTTTTCATCTCAATTAGCTGGTTACAGAGTTTAACCATGGCTTTCCTATCAGATATGACGAAGTCGTCGTTTGGTTTACCGATACGGAATAGCTGTTTGGAATCTACCGAGGTGTCATATGAATAGAGGCAGTACCAAACAGGGATGCCTTTACCTGTGAAGTGATTGGTTATGTCTACGATTTCGTAGATGTTCTGTTGGCTAATGGTCGGTGTAACAGCAACTTTGATGCCTTCAGCATGTAACTTTTCTACGGCGTGCATCGAGTTTTTCCATGAGCCTGGGACATCTTTGATGAAGTCGTTTCTTGTCCCGTCTAAGCTGTCGATGGATATGGCGACGAAGTCAACGTTTCGGAGGCAATCAATCTTTTTGACTGCCATGCTGCCGTTATCATAAACTGTGGTCACGAACCGTTCGTTGGCGTATTCGATTATTTCGCCGATATCTTCACGGAGTAGGGGGTCGCCGCCGCTGAGAACCAAGTCCACGATGCCCATTCCTTTTAGAATGTCGAGGCCTTTTTTGATTTCTTCGGTGGAGAGTTCGTTTTGGTCTTGTTCTTTCCATACGTTGCAGCCGCGGCATCGATAGTTGCATTTTCTAGTGACAAGCCACTGTGCGTGATGCGGTTTGCCTGGAGAAAGTGAACGAGACGCTACTGATGCTGCCTTTTTGAGTCCAACTGTCAAATCCGATGTCACTAGTCGCTTAGTTGATATTAGCTGTATTCATGCTTGCACTATAAAAACCATTATTTGTCCCCCTGGCACTTTGCCAATTGGACGCTCAATACCAGAAATCAAAAGCTGCGTTAAGCACTGTGTTGTTAGCATGCTACGGGCTGGGTTCTGCGTCAACAGCGACTGGTCTTTTTTAGTGGCCGTCTCGGAATCCGTTTAGCGGTAACTGAAGCGCCCAGTACAGCATGAAAACCGGGTAGAAGAGCGCGTATCGGTAGAGGTGGGAGTAAACGAGGCCGCATTGGAGGTCGCCTATGGCTTGTTCGAGACCGTTTTTGAGGTTCCAGTTGCTGGGCGGCTTACAGTGTAGACAATAAATTCCCTTGCCCACCGCGACATGGTACCCCCGCTTCAAAATGTGCTCAACGATAAAGGCATCTTCGAAGGTATGTAGGTGCTCTGGAATCACGATGTCCTCGACAGCTTTATGCAGAATTAGGGTGTCGTGCATTCCGCCTCGCAGATGGAAGCATTGACGCGCCACAATCGTTTGCAATGTCAAAGCCCATTTGCTTTTTACGTTGGGCAAAATATCCACGTTTAGCCCCCAGACTGCGCCAACATCCTTTGTCATGTTTTGTTGTGCCTGCCTAAACCAGTCGTGGCTCAGCAGCACGTCGCTGTCTACAAACATGAACCATTCTGTGGAGACTCGGCGGATGCCTTCGGTGCGGGCTTTAGCTCGTGACCCATTCATTTGATGGAGTTGCACGTTGCCGTATTTGCGGTTGAAGCGTTCCAGAATTTCTATTGTGCGGTCGGTGGAGTAGCCGTCGATGACGATTAGGTTTTTGATTGGGACGTTTCGGTATACTGAGGCTAAGCAGTTGTTGAGTAGGTGTGCGCTGTTTTTGGTTAACAGCACTACGTCAATCTGTTGTGGGGATGTGGGGGCAAGCATCACTTCGTATAAGTGGCGGGTCTGCTTAAAAACTAAACCCTGTATCTGTACCGTTTTAACTTAGCAGCATTTGATAAACTGAGTAAACCGTATAGAACCCATACGCCAACAGCAGGCGACTAATGAGGCGGGGAGACCCAAACCTAAAAGACTCCACCATCAACCCCAAGCTCCCCTCCAAAGTCCAAACAACCTTTGGACGATAATGAATACAAAACGGGTTATAGCACGCTACAACTTGGTAACCTTTGTTTTCAATGTGTTCTTTTATGAATGCGTCCTCAAAAACATGCAGATTATCAGGGATTTTGATGTCTTGGACAGTGGCGGTGCGTATCATAGTGTCGTGTGTTCCGCCGCGGACCTCAAAGATTTTGTGGGTAGTGGTTAAGAAGAGTTTTAGGGTTTTGGGGTTCTTTATAGTTGACCATACTTCGATGCCCCAGACAGCGCCCACCTTTGGCTTGATGTATGCTTGGGCTTTTTTGAACCAATCTCGGCAGAGCACCACGTCGCTGTCAACAAACACAAACCACTCGGTTTGGACGGCTTGGATGCCTTTTTGCCGCGCCGACCCCCGCGTGCCCTTATCAAAAAGCACCACAACATTGCCGTATTTTTGGTTAAACTCTTCAAGTATGGTTAGGGTGCGGTCTTTGCTGTAGCCATCCACGACGATGAGGCGGGCAACGGGGACGTTTTGGTAAACCGATGTGAGACAGTCGAATAGCTTACGCTCACTATTTTTCGTAATCAGCACAACGTCCACAGCATCTGCCGTTTTGACCATTCGCTTGTGTCTCTGTTAACTTTTAATCTCTAGGTGGATGCAAATAGAGCTTATAAATCAACGCTTATGTTACGGAGAAACTCGCCTAGGAAACTGTGTTTGGCTGCTTGTTTACTAATAGCCGAACCGTCAACCCATACGTCGGCATCCTAAAAGACCAAAAAACTGCGCCCCCCAACGCAAAATCAAAAAACGCATCCACTACGAAAACCGCCCTCGGCAAACTTGTCGTTAAGATGTTGCGCCATTGTGCTGGTGTTTTGACGTTTATGTGGGTTGGGTCATAGTCTCTTGTTAAGGTGCGGATGGGTTTTTCCACTTTGCGGTTAGGCGTCGTGCAGATCACGGTGGTTTTGACAGCGTCAAACATTCCCTGTAGTGCTTTCTCTGGATTGGGCAGATGCTCTAAAACATCAAAACAGGTCACCAAATCAAACGTGTCCGCCGAGAAGGGGAGGTTGTTTTGGGCGTCGCAGACCAAGAATTCGCCGCATGTTTGCTGTTTGGCTTGTTTAGTTCCCCACGCCGAAATATCTGTACCGTACGTCTCATACCCTAACTCAGCCAACACCCCCGAAGTGTAGCCGAAAGCGCAGCCGACGTCAAGCGCCCGCTTCCCGTGCCCATCCAAAAGGTTTGTGCCTGAGGCTTTGGATGCCCACTGCAGAACCGCCAAAACATGCCGTCTAACCAGCGCCGCTTTGCGTTGGTAATTGCGGTTGTTAAAGTAGTCCTGCTCAAACGTCACATGGGTCACCGCGAAAGGGCTTTCCAGAGGTGGTCAGAAGCTGGTCGCGGCAGAATCTCCGCTGAATCGTCCTTATGCACAAGAATCCGCTTGTTGGGGTTAGGCGTAAATTCGCCGATAACCTCCGCGTAAATCCGCTCCCCACAAAGCCGCTCCACAATGCAGTTGGCGGCGTCAGGTGCTGCAGCAATCAGCAACGCGCCTGAACTAATGAGCTGGAGCGGGTCAATTTCGTAAAAACGACAAATCTTTGCGGTTTCGGGTTCTACCGCGATTTTTTCTTCCCATACTCTTGCGCCAAGGTTTGCGGCGTCGGCGAGTTCGTTGATGCCGTTTAGGATGCCGCCCTCTGTGGGGTCATGCATTGCGTGGACGCCGCCTGCGCGGTATGCGGTTAGGGCGTCTTTGACAACGCTGATTTGGCTAAAGTAGCCCTTCGCCGTTTCGAGCATTTCGGGCGGGAAGACTTTGGAGAGTTGGCTGGTGCGGTCGCTTGCAAGAATGGCAGTGCCTTCAATTCCTGCGCTCTTAGTTAAAATCAGTTTATCGCCAGATTTTGCCCCCGCGGCGGTAACGTATTGTCCTTTCTCGGTTAAGCCCATTATGCAGCCGACCACGATGGGGTTAGCTATGCCTGGAGTGGTTTCGCAGTGTCCGCCCACGATGGCTATGCCTAACTCTTTGGCGGCAAGATGCATCTGGGTACTGATGGTTTCGATAATACTGCTGTCAACGCCCTCGGGCAGCATTATGCAGGAGAAGAAAAAAGCGGGTTCCACGCCGAAGGTGGCGATGTCGTTGGCGTTTACGTTGATGGCTTCCCAGCCGATGCGTTCCACTGCACCCGTAATGGGGTCCATGGAGACGATGGCGTTTTTGCTTCCAACATCAAGGACAGCTCCGTCCACGCCCGCGGTTGGGCCTAGCGTGACTTCGCTGCGGGCGGCGCCGAGGTTTTTGAAGACGACCTCTTTTAGAATGTCTATTGGAATTTTTCCAGGCGGCAACTTCATACCTATTCCTCTGTTAGCGGATGCTTTTAAGTTAATTATTTTGCTTGCATTCTCCACGATTTGGGGAGGCTCTTTCGCAACACTAACGCGATGGGGACTCCGATTGCTGCGCCAACAATCACTTGTGAGGCGTTGCCAGGAATCTCTGCAAACGCGGCTACACCCAGCCCTAACACAAAATATTCTACCAGTAAATAGCCCAGAATCATTTCTGCTCCCGCCACGGTGACTGCAAGTATATCTCGCCAGATCTGTCTTCGATTAGAGATTACCCCTGCGATGGCTCCCTCTGCGCCTTTAATTATGAGGGTGAATGGAGCAAAGATGCCGTATCCGCTGATTATGTCTGCTAAAGCCGAGCCCACTCCGCCCGCGAAGCCGCCTACTATGGGTCCGAAGGTGAGGGCGCTTACGAAAATCATGATGTCGCCGACGTTTGTGTAGCCTCGTGTTGCGGGGTTTGGGAACTGCAGTAGGAGGGTCGCTATGGTGACGAGGGCTGCCATAACACCTGAGAGGACGATTTGGATTACTGTTATCCTATTTCTACTGGATTGGTTGGATTCGGTCATGGCTTCACAGCGTTATAGTTCAAGCGGGTGTACTCTACCCAATCCCTTATAAAAACTTCTTTATTTACCTCCTATCCCCGCGACTCTAGAACAGAAATTGACGCCAAGAAACCTTTAAGTCCTTGTCGGTGGGGAAAATTCTAAATGTAAGTTTTCCCAACACAACTACTGTAAGTGAAATTTATGAGTCTAAAAGAAGACCCCATTAAACTCCACAAAGACGCGAACGCTTTGATGGAAAACGGCAAAAACGCCGAAGCCCGCGACCTCTTTCTCAAAGTAGCCGACTTATACTATAAAGGACAAAACTACTTTGGCTCCGCAGAAATGAGTTACAAAGCAGGAGAATGCAGCTTCCGCCTAAAGGAATACGAGAAAGCCGCAGAATACTTCTCCAAATCCGCTGAAGTCGCGTTAAGCAAGGGCTTTGACCGCTACGCCATCAGCGGCCTCGAACAAGCACGCGACAGCCAAAAAGCGTTGGGCAACAACAAAGAAGTCGAAGAACTCGACAAAAAAATCGCTGAACTTAACAAGAAAAATCAAGAACCCGAAGAAGAATCATCCTTCTCCGTCTTCTCCTAAACCCTCTTTTTAGGGTTTTATCTTTTTTAGAGCATTCTGTAGCTTAATGTAACTGGCTCTTCTACAATACCCACGCCGAAGTCAACTAAGGTTTTAACTTCTGGAGTGAATTCAGCGACGCCTAACATGTAGCTGGGATGCTTCTCAAGTTCCACCTCGCTGGTGTAGGGTGTTTTTGTGAATCTAAGAACGGTGTTTGCTTTTGCACTGGTTATCTCTTGTAGGATGCTGTCTCTTCGGTTGCTATCATGAGGCAGATAAGTTGCGATTACGATGACTTTTTGGCGTCGTGCAAAGGCTGCGAGGTAACCCATGATTTGGCTGTAAACCGCTTTTGCTTCTTGGTCATCAACGTTATCATTTAAGAAGGGATTTACGATGTCAGAGATAACGACTAGTTTTGCATCGGACGCTTCTACGGCTTCCTCTAACTCCTCCATTATCAGTGAAGTTAACCGATAGGCCGTGTATGCACGTGCAATCTTGATGTTGCTCAACGCGGCTTTTGCTTCTATTCGTTGTTGCCCAGCTGCTTCTAGGATGCTGGATAAGGCGGAGCTGCTTGCTGCGTCGATGAAGACGACTTTGTTATCTAAGCCGCCCTGCTGTTTTGGTAATTGTGCTCGGATGCAGAGTTGGGACACGAGCGAAGTAACAGTTTGGGTTCCATAGATTGCGGCGAAGTCGCCTGCTTTGAATCCTGGGAAAAGTCCATCTATGTCTGGAAGGTTGAAAGCTAACTTTGTTGCTGGAGTACTTTGGGTTGTTTGTGCCGTTGAGGTTTGGAAGATTAGTTGTTGCATGTTACTTCACTGACCGTCATTCGGCTGTTTTGCCTATTTAAAGCACCGCCGAACCAACATAACGCGCGGGGGGAGGGGTCAGTTAAAGTGAAACTGCCTGACCCACCGTTGTAAACAATAATCGCTAAATATCCACCGGATCAATATCATTTTAGACACCTTCTCGGACCCAGCTATGCCCACCTCTTTTAAATCCCTCAGTGAACTGATAGAAAAAATCGAAGCCACCAAAAAACGACTCGAAATCATAGCCTACACCGCAAACTACCTCCAAACCGTCGACGCAGACGAAATCCAAGCAGCCACAAACATGCTCATCGGACGCCCCTTCCCCCGCTACAGCCAAAAAACCCTCGACATCAGCTGGACAACCCTTAGCCACATTCTCGAAAGCGTCTGTGACTTCGACTGGACAAGCTTCCGCGAAGCAATGGCACGTACAGGCGACATCGGTTCCGCAACCAAAGCCGTACTCGAACAAGGTAAACCCCGAAAACAGACCCAACTCACCCAAACAACCTTAACAATCACCGAAGTCCACCGCGCCTTCGAAGCCCTTGCCCAAACGGGTGGCGCGGGTTCCCGCACTAAAAAAGAGCGCCAACTCACAGCGCTTCTAAGCCAAGCTACTCCTGTTGAGGCGAAGTATTTGGTGAAGATTTTTACGGGTGAAATGCGGACGGGGCTGCATGAGGGATTGCTTGAGCAGGCGGTGGCTGAAGCGTTTGAGGCGCCTCTGGCGAGGGTTCAGCATGCTGCGATGGTGCTTGGCGACATTGGCGAGGTTGCGGCTACCATAAAAACGCGGGGTGTGGTTGGGTTGGAGTCGGTTGGGTTTTGTGTTTTTCGTCCTGTGCAGTTGATGCTGGCGCAGACTGCAGAGTCAGTGACTGAAGCCTTAACTGAGCAGGGTGGTGCAGCGGCGTTTGAGTACAAGTACGATGGCGCGCGCGTACAAATTCACAAGCAGAAAGGGGACGTGTGCGTGTTTAGCCGTCGCTTAACTGATGTGACCGAGAGCTTGCCCGAAGTGGTTGAAACCGTAAAACAAAACCTCCACGCACAATCCGCGATTGTGGAAGGCGAAGTCGTCGCATTAGACAAAGCGGGGTACCCTATCCCCTTCCAGCACCTCATGCGCCGCTTCAAACGCACCCGCAACGTAACCGACATGCAAACCCGCATCCCTCTCACACTCTACCTATTTGACATACTCTACCTAAACGGGGAAAGCCAAATCGCCAAAACCTACCTCAAACGACGTCAAATCCTCACCCAAACAGCAGGCGCCATCCCGTTGAGTGTGCAAATCGTCACCGACCAACCCTCTCATGCTGAAGGGTTTCTTCAAGAAGCCCTAAATTTGGGTCATGAGGGGTTGATGGCAAAAAAACTCGGCGGGTCTTATACTCCGGGGCGGCGGGGGAAGCGTTGGCTCAAAATCAAGCCTGTGCTTGAGCCGCTTGACCTTGTTATTACGGCTGCTGAGTTTGGGTATGGTCGCCGCAAAGGCTGGCTATCAGACTACTACCTCGCCGCCCGTGATGCTCAGACTGGCAAATTTTGGGAGGTGGGCAAGACGTTTAAGGGGTTAACTGACTCAGAAATAACCGACCTCACAGCGCGGCTAAAACGATCCGCAGTCGCCACGGAAGGTCACAGCGTTACTGTGTTGCCCCAAATTGTGGTTGAAGTGGCTTACAACGAGATTCAGCAGAGCCCCAAATACCCCAGCGGCATGGCACTCCGCTTCGCCCGCATCACCCGCATCCGCGACGATAAAGCCCCTGAGGAAGCGAGCACGTTGGGGCAGGTTAGGGAAATATATGATAGGCAGTTCCGCAATAAAGGCAAATACACTCAAGAGGTTGGTCACAGTGGATAAAGCGGAACAGAAGCGGTTTGCTGAAACATTTTACAGTCGGCAGATCCTGCTAAATGAACTCGGCGTGGCGGGGCAACAAAAACTCGCCGCGTCGCGGGTTGCGGTGGTCGGTGTCGGCGGACTCGGCAGCGTATCTTCTCTGTATCTTGCCTTAGCTGGGGTGGGTTATCTGCGGTTAATCGACCAAGACACCGTCGAAGCCCAAAATCTGCATCGCCAAATCCTCTACACCCCCAACGACCTTCACTGCCCCAAAGCGGAAGCCGCGGCCAAGCACCTCGCCAAACAAAACCCCCTAATCCAAGTTGAAGCCCGCGCAGAGAATGTTAACGCCAGCAACGTAGAAGGACTCTTGGAGGGTGTTGATTGCGTGGTGGATGGTTTAGATAACATGGCTACCCGCTACCTTGTCAATCGTGCCTGCGTAAAACTTGGGGTGCCCTACGTGTTTGGTGCCGCTGTCGGTTTAGAGGGCAACCTTTCTGTGTTTGCTCCGCCTGATACTGGCTGCCTCGAATGCCTCCTGCCTAACCTATCTGATAATGACTTGCCCAATTGTAGCAGCCGAGGCGTAATAGGCGCCACACCAGGCATAATAGGTTCGATGTTGGCTATGGAGACCCTAAAGCTCCTCGCGGGCATCGGCACAACCCTAAAAGGCAAACTGTTAGTCTGCGACTTTAGCGACATGGACTTCACAGCCATTGATATCTCCAAAAACAAGCATTGCCCCACTTGCCACAACACTCTTTCCCCCGCTGTTGGTGGCGAGCGGTTAGTGTGGCTATGCGGCAAAGACACCGCCAACATCAACCCCCCAACGCCCCTAAAACTCAGCCTCGACGAAGTCTACCCAAAAATAAGCGACCTGTTCACAGTGCGGTTAAAGTCTCAGTTGGCTTTGATGTTTAGCTACCAAGGGTGTGATGTGAGCCTCTTTAATGGCGGTCGCATGCTGCTCAAAGGCGTAACCGACGAAAAAACCGCCCTACAAGTTTACCGAGAAATTCTCCAAAAACTCGGTTATTCTTAGTTTGACCTGTCGGTGATTGCTATTTTTGCTCTGCTGCTTTCTTTTGTTTTCAACGGACCTATTTGTAGCCTATTTGGATCCTATTAGTGGTTCTATGCAGAAACCTAGGGGGGTAGGTCCGTATTGGCGCAAAACAAGCGCATTAGCTTGTTGAAAGCCAGTAGAAAACCCCGTACCTGTTCTATTTCTTATCGGGAACCCAACGCGCACTATCCCACTGAGCCTTACCAACCTTCTTTACAGGCTTCTCTCCTTGATAGTTGCAAGCATAGCATTTTCCATCATGAACCGAAACCACATCGCCACAGGTTGGGCAACGGTACTTTTCAGCTTGGCTTTCGAGGAAACCATCCATGCCCTTCTCTTTTATTTCTTTGAGGTTAGATACCATGCTCATGCCATAACGTGCTTGGTAATGCTGGTCAAGGTGACTTAGTCTTTGGCAGGGCATCTCACTGCATTCGAGGCAGGAGTTGAGTTGTTTGCCGACTTTTTTGGGGAAGTCCCGCTTGATGAAGGCGCAGTTTTTGTCTCTGACTCGGCAGCCCGAGCAATGGGACACTTTGCCCTTCTGGGTGGGTACCCCCCGCGAGTAAGCTAAGTAGGCTTTGCAGACGCCGCAGTTCATGCCGCAGGGCGCTATGAGTTCGGGGCTGAATTTGTTATCCATACTTTGACAATCTGTAGAATCGGCTTATGATTATTGTGCACTGTTAGCTGGCAACAGGTCTAAATCAAAAAAAGGTGATTTTTGCCTATTTGCGTTTTTTATAGGCAACAAATCCCAGCGCAATAACTGCTATCGCAACGACTGCTCCAATCGCGATGTATTCTATTGGGACAACGCTTTGATTGGTTGACGCGGTTGCATCTCCCTCTGGGTCAACTTCGGCTACAGTCCATGTGGAGAAATGGTTTGTGTTGCACACAAGGTCCCCGTTTTCGTCCATGTAGCTTTGAACTGTTTCCCACTGCGCGCGGGTCTGGTTCCAGAACATCCAAGTTAATCTTGAAGCGTTAACTTCTCTGTTTAGACTTTGGCTGAGTTCCGTTTGGTTTATTCTCAGTCGTATCTGGGCTTGAAGCTCCAAAGCAGCGTTGGGTTCTATACCTAAGTAAAAGTTTAAGCATCTTTCATTGACCATTGCACCGTTAAGGGGAGACTTAGTCAGGTTCATGGCAAGCGTCATTGTCTGGTTAGGGTCAACTGTTAACCCGAACACTTTTGGGGTAACCTCTTCGTCAGCAGTGAAGGTAACGTTACAGTTTTGGGTGCAATTCATGACTATGGTCATGTTTCTGAACTGAAATCTTGTTTGTTCTTGAGCTCTAACTTGCTCCATCTGATTTTTGGGTGTAACATCGGTTTTGTTGTATTGCTTTGCGTTGTCAGATGTGTTAGGGTCCGACGCCGCCGAGGTTCCATTTTGGTTTGAATCTGAGCCAGCATTCGGCGATGCGGTGCTGTTGGCTGCTGTTTGTTCGCCTTGGCTTGATCCGTTTCCGTTACCCGCCACCGTCGTGGAGAGCGGGGCTATGAATCCCGCGAGTAGGAGAATGAGTAACATTGCGCTGAGGTTCTTTAGGTTGATTTTTTTGTTTTTCAAGGTTTGTCCCTTGCATGGTGTATATTACGATGCGCGACTTAAGGGACACTGTGAAACAAGCATTCCAGCGCCGAAACGGAGAGGTCTTCTAAAAAAAGCAACTCAGACAACAAATTCAAGCGAACCATATGACCCTTTACTACACAAAACTTATTTTCTGTTTTACCAAAATTATTTTGAGTTATAATGAGAAAGCACGGCTGGGGGCTAGCGGCGATAGTTATTGTTCTATCCTTAGCCTTGTTACTGTTCTATTTAGCCTCGGTTCAATCCACCGTAAGCATAACCTCAACTGAACTTAGGGTTTACCGCGACGGCTTAGTGCACATCGAGCAAGCATTGACAATAGACGAGTTTTTGCCCCAAGCGTCTGTGACTCTGCTTTCTAGCAAGGTCGAAAACTTGGTTGTTCTTGACGGTGACGAATTGGCGGTGGACTACGAGCTAAAGGATAAGACCTTGGAAATTTACTCTCTGGGCGCCACCCACGTTAATGTTGAATATGACGTTAACACTCTCACAAGCAAAGAAAACGAGGTCTGGACGCTTCTACTCGATAGTCCCTACAGTGTGGGCGTAAGTTTCCCCATAAATTCATCCATCATCTACCTAAACGGAACACCAACATCCATCGACACCACAAGCGGTCAGCTATCATTAACGTTAGGTTCTGGACAATGGGAAATAAGCTACATTCTACAGTTAGCCGCCGGATATGAAGACCTATACAATACAGACCAATCTCAAAACGCAGCCATCCCCACAGAATATCTGGTCGCCGCCGTAATCGCTGTAGTCGCCGTAGTCCTCGTAGTTGGCGTTTTTTTGCTCAAGAGAAAAAGCAAACCTAACGTCAAGAAAACTTTGAACGCAAATCCAACTTTGATGAAGGAAGACCGCGCGGTGATTGAGTTCTTAGCGGAAAAAGACGGCAAAGCCTTTGAAGCCGAGATACGCGAACGCTTCCCAGAAATGCCCCGAACAAGTCTTTGGCGATTAATTAAGCGGCTTGAAAAACTTGAGATAGTTGAAGTAAAAAAGATTGGGCTTGAAAATCAAGTTTCCTTAAAAAAGTAAGATATACGGTTTAGTTGCCGCCTTTGCCTGCGTTGCCGCCGCCAGTGTTACCTGGATTGTTGTTGCCGCTGTTTGTGCTGTTGCCCCCTGTGTTTCCTGCGCCATTATCTGGACCGCTTGTTCCGCTGTTTCCGTTGGAGGGTGTTGGTCCTTGTTGATGGTTAATTTCTTGGTTGAGGGCTTGTTCCATCTGCTGCACCATCTGGCCAACAGTTGTGCATTCTTCTATGGCTTTTTTGATGTCTGACTGGGATTGGGCATTCTGGATTATGTTTTGGAGTGCTTGCATGAATTGGCTCTCGCTTTGATAACCCAGCGATTGAAGGGTTGCATCGAAGTTGACGCCGTTTTGGCTTCCATATTGGAATCTTTCTTGGATTCTTTGCTGTAGGCTTTCACAGTATCTGCTTAGACGCCACATGTTGGATTCTTCAGCTTGGGTTTTTAGGTACTGGTAGATTTGGGTTATGTCTTGTTTTGCTTCAAGATAGAGCGTTTGCGCTTGACTGTATTTTCCTTCCTGAAGAGCCGTTTGTGCTTCAAGCAGCTTGTCTTTTGAGGTTTCAAGGGTGAGGCGTTCTTGCGTTGCGTTCGCGGGTAGGAGGTTTTGAAGGGTTTCTACTCTTAGAAGTTCTCGGTTTATAGCATCCAATAATTCTTGATTATTTAATGCTGAATTGTCTTGGACGCCTGCTGTCTCCAAAATTTGCTGCAGTGAACGGTAGACTTCTCTAAAAACGCTCAAAGCTTCACGGGCAGAATCCGCTGCTGAATCATAATTTGAGTTCGCTAAAGCCTCTTGAGCCGCCGAGAGCTTGCTTAATCCTTCATTTTGATATATTGTTACGTTGGCTTCAAACTGTTGGGTTAGGCTGGCGTTTTCGATTTTTTCTTGTGCTTCTTCGTCTGCGTAAACCTTGGTGATTAGGTTTTGGATTTGGTTTGATGTTTGCTCGGCTAATTGGACCATTTTTTCTTCGACGGCTACGTTTACTTGACCTTGACCGTTTAAGATTAGAAATGCCGGTATCGATGAGGATATTAGCAGAATAAGCAGTGCGCGCGCTGCAGTTTTGTGGTTAGCCATCTTTTATCACTATACAGGTATAGTGGGCGGGTAGTTAAGGAATATTTTGGAACAAGCGTTTCAACTCAAGTTTATTTTTTGGTGCCTAAGCAAAGTTTTTTGGTCTGACATTTCCTCTATTGCGCTACTGAAACCTGCGGGCTAAAACTTAGGTGCGGTGCTGCGTGGAAATTATCAAAACTTAAATAATGAAACCAATATAGTTGCTTTTTCGAGAGTATGAAGGCTAAATCCCTTGTTTTAGTCATAATTCTCGCAGCTTTGGCAATGGCATTAACGCCCCTTGCATTTCCTTTTCCAGCTTTGCCCGCTTTGTTTTTTGCCCTTTCCGAAGTACCGATTATGGTCGTCTACCTTCTTTTTGGCTTCAAAGAGGGTCTTTTTGCAGCAGCGCTAAATTGTCTATTTCTCTTCTTTGTGTGGCCTGGACCGTCAAACCCTTTTTTGCCATTAGGTTCTATCGTCTCATGGTCTGCCATGATGTTGGGGATCTATTTAGCGTCGAACCTATCTGCGCAAAGAGGTGCGCATGAGAAAATGGTTTTTTCGCGTCGTAAAGCTGAACTTGCTGTGATTTTTTCTATAATTTTGCGCTTATTGTTAACAACGCCTCTGATGTATGTGGTACTTAGACTGTTGGGGCTACCCGAGGTGGGTATTGTGGTATTTCTTTTGCCTTGGCTCGCGGTATTCAACACTATTCAGACGCTAATAACGCTTCCAATTAGCTTTGCTGCTGTAACTGCTGTGAATAAAAACTTCAAAGCAGCCTTGGGCAGGTAGGTCTCCAAAATGGATTCATGATGTGAACAACCAGTTTATGCTGAATCGTAAACCAAGAAAAAAATGGGCAAGGTGTTTTGGTTTGGGCGCGCTGTGCTTTGTGTATGGATGAGGTACATTTGTCATCAACAAATATTCCAACATAATTCTTAATTACTGCTTCAGCCACACAGTTCGGTTTGAGGTAACATAATATGGTAAAAATGGATTTCGGTGGCGTTAAAGAAGACGTCATCACTCGTAAAGAGTTCACCTTGGCGCAAGCCCAAAAAATCCTAAAAGATGAAGTCGTCGTCTCCTTAGGCTACGGAATACAAGGAGCCGCCCAATCACTCAACATGCGTGATCAAGGAATAAAAGTAATCATTGGACAAGAAAAAGAAGGCGTATTCAAAAAAGAATGGGACAAAGCAGTAGCAGACGGATGGGTTCCAGGCGAAAACCTCTTCCCGCTCGAAGAAGCAGCCAAAAAAGGAACTATCAAAATGTTTCTGCTAACCGATGCAGGACAAAAAGCGGTATGGCCCAAAGTTAAAGCAACACTCAAAAAAGGCGACGCCCTCTACTTCAGCCACGGATTTAGCATAGTCTACAAAGAACAAACAGGCGTGATTCCACCCCAAGACATAGATGTCATTTTGGTTGCACCCAAAGGCAGCGGCACCAGTGTCCGCCGTAACTTCGTTGACGGTTCAGGTATCAACTGCAGCTTCGCTGTCTTCCAGAATGCAACTGGCAAAGCCGAAGAACGTGCTAAAGCATTGGGCATAGCCATCGGTGGAGGATACCTTTTCCCCACAACCTTCGAGAAAGAAACATTCAGTGACCTAACAGGCGAACGCGGCACCTTGATGGGCGCCTTAGAAGGCATCCTAGAAGCACAATACAACACTTTGCGTTCACGCGGTCACAGCCCAAGTGAAGCCTTCAACGAAACCGTCGAAGAACTCACCCAAAGCCTCATCCGCCTAGTTGACGAGAACGGCATGGACTGGATGTACTGCAACTGCAGTGAAACCGCACGCATCGGTGCCCTTCGATGGAAGGAACGATTCCGCAGCGCTACCCAACCAGTGTTTGATAGCCTCTACGACCTAGTCGCTGCAGGCGAAGAAACCCGCATCGTCCTAGAAAAGAGCAAAGCACCTGACTATCGCCAGAAACTCGCTGACGAACTCAAAGAACTCGGTAACAGCGAAATGTGGCGTGCAGGCGAAACTGTGCGTTCACTTCGTCCAAGCAAACCAAAGAAAGAATAAACGTCTACGCGGCTTTTGCCGCTTTAATTTTTATTTTAAAACAACAATAGCCTCAGAGGAGAGAAGGCACGTTGATTTATCGAAAACAAGACGCCTTAAACATCGAGAAGTACGGCGTAAAGATGCGCATCTACAACAGCAAAGACCAATGCCCAGCGGCGGTTGTTTATCAGGAAACCGAAACGGGGCACGCTGAAGAGTTTCTGCACACCAAAAGCAACTTCATCTTCTATATCATCGAGGGCGCGGGTACTTGGTTCATAGAAGACAAACCATACGAGGTGCAGGCTGGAGATGTTGTGATTGTGCCGCCCAACACCCGCTTCTACTACAGGGGCAAACTTAAGCAGGTCTGCGTGACTTCCCCCGCTTGGGAACCCCAATACGAACAACACATCAAAGACATACCGCCCTAAACCTGCTAAACAGCGAAAAACTGGGGCAAATTACCTTTTATAGTTGAATTACTCGCCATCTATGCTATGCGAGGCTCAGTTTGGATTACCTACCAGTTGCTGCGTTAGCCGTGTTTGGGGGGACGCTGTTTTTGATGATTCGGCGTCCACATGGATTGCGGTTAGGGTACGCGGCGGGCATTGGAGCAGCAGCCTCGCTTTTACTTGGAACAGTCACACTTGGACAGGCGGCGCAGTCGTTTTTGACGATTTGGGATGCTGCGCTGGCGTTTTTGGGTATTGTGGCGTTGTCGGTGGTTTTGGATGCGTTGGGCTTCTTTAAATGGGCGGCGCTTCGCGTAGTGCAATTGGCAGGCGGCAGCGGGCTTAAGCTTTACTTCTACGTAACGCTACTCACAGCCGTCGTCAGCATCCTATTCGCCAACGACAGCGCCGTCCTCATCTTAATCCCCATTGTGCTTGAAATCGTAAGCTGCCTAAACATCGACGCCAAAGGCAAACTCGCCTACCTCTTCAGCGCAGGCTTAATCGCCGACACCGCCGCAATGCCGCTCATAACCAGTAACCCCATAAACATCCTTAGCGCCGACTTCTTCGGGTACACCTTTTTGGATCACCTCAAATTTATGGCTCCCATCGCAGTCGCAACCATCTCAACCAGCATCCTCATCGTCTACCTCTTCTTCCGCAAGGGCATCCCTAAAGCCTACAACCCCGCCGCAGCCGACCAATTAACTCAAGACAAACAGTTAATTTCGCCCGCTCTGCTGCGAGTCTGTTTTGGAGTGCTGGTGGCGGTAGATGTGGGTTACGTTTTGACTTCACTTTGGAGGTTGCCTGTTTCTTTGGTGATTTGTAGCGGAGCCGCCTTTTTGGGGGCAGTTTATTGGGTTTCGTTGAAGCGCCACGGAGGCGTGAATGGCCAAAAGAAGGGGCTCTTTGGATTGGCGCGTGAGATTAACTGGGATATTTTGCTCTTTATGCTCTGCATATTCCTTGTCGTGCAAGGGCTAGAAACGGTAGGCGTCACCAACATTGTAGCCTCGGCGCTTCAAGCCAGCAGCCAGCTTCCAGCAGTGTTGGGGATTTTTGGACCCAGCATGGTGGTCACCGTTGGCGCCAGCTTCCTAAATAATTGGCCCATGACGATTCTTGGGATGCTAAGTATCCAACATCTCGGCGCCTCAGGCACACAGCTAACTGGGCTAGTTTTCAGCAATGTTATTGGAAACAATTTGGGACCGCACTTTTTCCCGTTGGGCTCGCTGGCGATTTTAATGTGGCTAGAAACGATGCGGCGGCGGGGCGTCAACATTAGCCTCAAACAGTACCTAAAAGTGGGCGCCGTCGTCTCCATCGTGGAGGTTGCTGTGGCGTCGCTGGTGCTTTGGGCGGAGTTGACTTTGGGGTTCACGTTATTCTGATATCTAAGAGACCTACCCCCTCCCCTATCTAAACTTAAAAAAGTAGCCAACTTCTGTGACTTTTTCGGTTGGAATCGATTCATTTGTTGACTTGGTTGAGCCTGACAGCTTGGAGGACAAAAAAAGAAGGATAAGCCTTTTTCATTGCCTATTCTGTCTTCATTTTGTCCTTGTCAGATTCAACTACTGATTCTGTTTCCTTTGCGCAGCATTGCCAAAAGAGTTCTTCTAAGCTTGTGCCTAAAGATTCTTTTTGCAATATCATACGATTCCGTATTATATCGAATTGCTTATGAAGCTTTCGAAAAAACGGGGCAATTAATTCTAGCGCTAACTCTGAAAAAAGCCATCCGCCTACTTCATGAGTGTAAGCATTATGGCTTTGGCGGAGTAAAGACGGTTTTCAGCCTGCTCATAAATCACCGATTTGGGGCTGGCGATAGCCTCTGGGCTGATTTCGTAACCTCGATGGATGGGCATGTCATGCATAACGTATGCGTCGGTGCCCTCGAGCAGTTCTGCGTTGATTTGGTAGGGCATCATCAGTTTGAGGCGGCGTTCCTTCTCGTCGGCGAATTTGGGGTCCGTGAAGAACTCCATATCAATCCATGTGTCAGTATAAACGAAATCCGCGTCCGCAACTGCATCTTTGACGTCAAGGGTGGATTGCCAGAGCCCAGATTTCTTGGCTTCCGCAAGTAACTCCTCGTCTTTTGCAGCTGCATTAGTGATTGGGGTTACTGTGGTGAGTTTTACGCCTGTTTTGGTGCAGGCTTCAATAAGCGAGTTAGTCACGTTGTTGTGAACGCCGATATAGACCAACTTGGTGCCTTTGAGTTTGCCATGTTTCTCTTTGATGGTTATTAAATCTGCCAGTGCCTGACTAGGATGATACATGTCATCGCAGCCGTTGATGACGGGCACACGGGACGCAGCCGCCATTTTGCGCAGGTCACTGTTGTAGAGGAGCCGCGCCATGATGCAGTCCACGTTGCGGGATAAGTAGCCGATTTCGTCGCCTATGTCGGCAAGCGTGAAGTTGCTGCTTCGCCAATCCATGTATAGTCCGTGGCCGCCGAGTTGGGTCATGGCGACTTCAAAAGAGACGCGGGTGCGTGTGGAGGTCTTTTGGAAAACTAAAGCGGCGGTTTTGCCCTTTTGGGTTTTGGCATACTTTTTGGGGTTGAGTTTGGTGTCTATGGCTAAGTCTACTATGGCGTTGAGGTCTTTGCCGCTTTGTTCTTTGAAGTTTAGTAGATGCATTTTGCGTCCTCAGTACGGTTGAATCAGCCATGCCATAATAAGCTTTATGCAAAAACTTTTTTCACCTCAATGCTTAACCACAATAAGGAAACCGAACATGATATTGCTGGTCTCTTCTAACAAGGATATTGCAAGCCAAACAATCAAACAACAAATCCTCACCCAATACCCCTTCATAGAAACCTCCCAAACCTTCCAACAAAACCCCACCTACGCCGCGGAGTTTAACGGCAAAGACGTAACCCTCATAACTTTGGCGGAAGAATCAGTCCGTGCGCAGTATCTCCCCGAACAGTTCCCAAACTCTGAACTCGTCGTTTTCATCTCTCGACATAGTAGCCAAAGCGGCACACCCACTCTAACTGTCCATACTCCCGGAAACTTTGGCGACGCAGAACTCGGCGGATTACCCAAAACCGTTTCCGTCGCGCCTGCCTACGCGATGCAAACCGCCCTCAAAGTTCTCTTTCAATGCAAAGAACACTTCCGCCTAAACCACGAAGTCAGTTACGAAGTCACCCATCATGGCCCCAGTCTAAGTGTCCCCACCATGTTTGTGGAGTTGGGTAGCAGTGAGGCTCAATGGCGCGATGAGGTGGCGGCGAAAGCGGTTGCCCACGCTGCGATGGCGGCGATTGCTGGTTTTGAAAAACCTCGCGCATCAGCAGTGATGGGGATTGGTGGGACACATTACAATCAGAAATTTACTTTGATGGCGTTGATGGGGCAAGCCGTTTTTGGACACATGATTCCCAAATATGCGGTTTCGTTGACAGATGAGGCAATCGTGCGGCAGTGCATGGAGCGGACGTTGGAGCGTGTGCCGTTGGCTTTGTTGGATTGGAAAGGCATCAAAAGCGAGGACAAACCAGACCTTCTGGCGGCGTTGGAGGCGGCTGGGTTGCCCTACAATAAAGTGTAGGCGCCATGGTTTGGGGTGGGAACCTTTAAAAGCGTAGGCGAAGAGTGTTTAAACCTAAAAGTTACAGTAACGTTTATTATAGAATAATGAAATGTTGAGTGTGCGGTAAATATGGGAATAAAATCTTGGCTAACACAGGCAGCACGCACGTTAAAGCTAGCCGTAAAACCTGATCGCGAAGAGCTTTGGCTCTCTATAAAAATTAGCGCCTTAGGCATCGGAGTAGTCGGTTTAATCGGTTTTGTAATTAAAATCTTAGCCTGGGCCATAACAGGAAATGCAGGAGCTGCCACTTAAGGAGCTATAAGGGGTATGGATAAAAAAGAAGAGCTCAGTCAAGTCAAAATTTTCGCTATCAAAACAACCACTGGTCAAGAACGCAACGTGGCACGGTTAATTGGTTCCAAAGTTGAAATGACCCATATTCCAATTAAGGCTCTTCTTGTCCCAGACACCCTCAAAGGCTACGTATTCATAGAAGCAGACGGCCCCCACCTTGTCGAAGAAGCCATCGCAGGCGTTCGACATGTCCGCAGCAGAATCCCTGGTCTCATCAGCTTCAACGAAATTGAACGCTACATCGTACGCAAACCCGTCATGGAAGACCTCAACGAAGACGACGTTGTCGAAATCACTGGTGGACCCTTCAAAGGTATGCGTGCAAAAATCACTCGACTCGACAAATCTAAGGGCGAAGTTACCCTTGAGTTGCTGGAAGCAACGTTTACTTTGCCAATCACAGTACATTCAGACTATGTAAAACTCGTAGAAAAAGCAAAAGCATAAAGTGAAAACCTATGGTAGAAAAAAAAGTTGTAGAATTCATTGTCAGCGGCGGTCAAGCCAATGCAGGTCCACCTATAGGTCCAGCTCTTGGTCCTTTAGCCGTTAACGTCGTGGCTGTTGTCAACAAAATCAACGAAGTCACCAAAGACTATGCAGGAATGAAAGTTCCAGTTAAAGTGGCAGTTGACCCTGAAGACAAAACCTTCGAAATTACCGTTGGCACCCCAACTGCATCTGCACTTATAGTTGCTGAATTAAAAATCGAGAAAGGCTCCGGTACCCCTAACTCGGTTAAAGCCGGCGACTTAACCATGGAGCAGATTGTAAAGATAGCCAAGATTAAAGCTCCCCAACTGTTGGCGCCTGATACCAAAAGCGCTGCCAAAGAATTGCTTGGCACCTGCGTTAGCATCGGCGTCACTGTTGAAGGCAAAGACCCCCGAGAAGTCCAGAAGGAAATTGACTCTGGCACCTATGATAATGTATTCGGTAGCGACTAATGCTAAGCGAATATTTTTATAATGGGTTTCTAAATCCCTATTGGCACGAGGCTTAAAAATGCCCCTAGACAACAAAACCATATCCGAAGCAATAAAACAGGCAAAAACGAAAGCTGGCGAGAAGAAATTCAACCAGACTGTAGATCTGATACTCGACATCGTCGAAATCGACATGAAGGCGCCAGAAGGTAAAATCCAAGAGGTCGTTGAGTTACCTCATGACACTGGCAAACCAAACAGCATCTGCGTTATTGCCTCTGGCGAATTTGCCTTAAAAGCAAAGAACGCCCAAGCAGACCGCGTTATTGAACGCGCAGACTTAGAATCCTTAACGGGTAAAAAGAAGGAACTACGCAAAGTGGCCACCGACTACGATGTATTCATCGCTGAGGCACCTTTGATGCCGCTGGTCGGTAGAATTTTAGGTCCAGTTCTGGGTCCTAGGGGAAAAATGCCTATTCCTGTTCCACCTAACGCGGACATCACTCCTTTGCTTGCAAAACACCGCAAAACCGTGGTTGTTCGCATGCGTAACCAACCCATCATCCAAGTTCCCGTTGGCTCCCAACAGATGAAAGACGAAGACTTAACCGAAAACACTATGGCTGTTCTTCGGGTTCTCGATACTAAACTTAAACGTGGACTCAAAAACGTCAAGTACGCTTTCATCAAGACCTCCATGGGTGAGCCCGTTAAAATTAAACCATAAATGAGAGAAACATCATGCCGTCCCAACAAGTATTAGAAGAAAAATCAGGCGAAGTAGCAGCAATCAAAGACATATTCAAAGAATACAAATCCGTCGGCATCGCCAGTCTAAAGAAGGTTCGCGCTTCCCAACTTCAAGAACTCAAAAAAACCATGAAAGGTCAAGTTTACCTGCGCGTCCTCAAAAACACACTCATCAAAATCGCCATTGAAGAAATGAACCAAGCTGAACTCAAGAAGCTTGAGGAATACTTGGAAGGATCAAACGTCTTCCTCTTTACCGACCTCAACCCCTTCAAACTAGCATTGCTTCTTGAACGCGGCAAAGTAAAAACCACCGCCAAAGCAGGCGACGTAGCCGCCCTCGACGTGATTGTTCCTTCCAGCAACACAGGTCAACCTCCAGGACCCGTCATCAGTCAACTTAACGCAGTCGGTTTGCCTACAAAAATCGAAAACGGCAGCGTCTGGGTTAGCAAAGACACCCTAGTTGTCCGTCAAGGTGAAGTCATCAACGACCGTCTCGCAGGTGTACTGGCGAAACTCGGCATAAAATCCGTAGAACTCGGCATATCCATGCGTGCAGTCTTCGACAACGGATTAATGATTACCGGCGACCAACTCAAGATCGATGTTGCCGCTACCAAGAATAGCGTCGAAGCCAGCAACCAAGAAGCCTTCGCACTTGCAATGAGCATCGGCTATGCATGCAAAGAAACCATCAAACCCTTACTGCAAAGCGCACACCAAAAAGCAGTTGCACTCTCAGTCAGCGCAGCCATACCCACCAAAGAAACCATCGCAGACATCATCCGCAAAGCCAACGCCGAAGCAACAAGCCTACAAGAGAAAGCCAAGCCCAAAGCGGCTTAAACCAACCTTTCTTAATTTTATTTTTTATTTTATTTGTTCTATGCCTTAATTGCTATTAGGCAGGCAAGCTTGTAGTCCTTCCATGGGACATCTATTTTCTCAAAACCGGCTCTTTTTAGCCACTCAAGCTGCTCCATAAGCGAAGAAGGCTTGTCCGAATCATCAAAGGAGAATGTGGCATTCAAGTAAATCTTTGTTAAACGATCATCAGTGCCCTTCATAACATCAATGAGGATGAAAATGCCGCTTGGTTTAAGTTGGGTGTAGATTTTTTTAAAAAGCCCCTGCTTGTCTTCATCTGAAAGATGGTGTATTGCAAGAACTGAGTAAACAAGGTCAAAGCAACCTATCGAGGGTAAAGCACCCAAATCCCCCTGCGTCAACTTTATTCTGTTTTTAACTGAAGCTAATTTTAGGCTTGATTGCTGGAGCATTTTGAGAGAAACATCAACCCCGACTAGCTTAGCTTGGGGGTATTTTTCTAAAAGTCGCTGGGCGATGTTTCCGGTGCCTATGCCGAGATCCAAAACCTCTATCTGGTCATCATCTGAGTAGGGCAATAGGCTGAAGAATACGTCTGTGAATTTGCCGTATTGGGGTATTCTTTTCATGATTACTTGGTCATAGTGATCTGCTAACTTGTCGAATCTATCGCCGACTTTCATATCGCACATAATTTAGCCTCGACTTTTTATGCCTTGTGAATGTTTTGGCAAAGAGGCACCTGAACCATAAAGTACTCTTTTTTATTTTTCGGTTTCTGAATCTGTTTGCTGTGTTCCGCTCACAGCTTTAGCCCATATGTTATCATACCATTCTTGGATTAGTTGAACTACAATTCGATTGTTTGACCATAGTGAGGGGTACTCAAATGGGGTTGCTGTGGCGGATGTTGAAAGCAAGACTTCTTTTCTGTCTTTTATCATCAACTTAGCCAGTGGGGGGCTGTGGAGATATTTTACTTGATAGGTAGGTTTACTTGCTAAGATGGAAGCGGTCTTGCTGATTCGATATTTCTTGCGGGTTTTGCCCAGTATTTCTCGGACTTTTACTCCTTTGTCGAGGGCTACAACCTCGTAATCGAGGTTTTCTTTATTTAATTCGCTGCCTTCCGCGAAATTATTCATCAAATCCACATTTGCTTTGGCAGTCATCCAGTTTCTTCTGATTCTGTTTCCAATCGATGCTCCCTTTGGAAGCAAAACAAAGTCGCCGATGTCTGTTTGCTCTTCAAGTTCATCGATTGCTTGGAAGGAGCTGAAAATTTTAAACGCTGATTTCTTTAGCTGTGCTGTCTGTTCGTTTCTTCTCTGAAATAGCAGTGAAATGCCTTTTTCTAGAGGTATGGCTCTATACTTGTTTGGTTTAGCTAATTTCTTTTCTACAAGTCCATCGTTATGAAGCTCCGTTAGGACCCGGTATACATCCTGGGGGGCCACTTTGGCAAGGTTAGCCGTTGCCCTCCCTGTTGAAGAACCCGATTTAACTAGGGCTATGTAGACTTTTGCTTCCAAAACAGTAAGACCTAAATTTACGAGCGTTTCGACTGTTTCTTCCTGTTGTAGGTGCAAGTTTTCCCTTCTATCGCCTTATGATTGAGGTTTGCTTTTAAGCTTTTATAAAATCTCATTTTACAAAAAAATAATTAGTTAAAAAAGCGAAAAAGACAAAGATTTTTCCGTTTCTTTCATGGATTTAGCAAAATATTGCAATATTGAACGACTTTGCTTAAAGTTTAACTGGTTATTTTTGTTCTAACCATTCAGTTGGTAGTCGGTTAACTTACAGGGAGTTTTTAAAAATTCTTCAAACGATGTTTGCGTACCGACTATAAGGAAAGAACAAAATGACGAAATTAACAGAGAATAAAACTGAAAAATTCTCAAGAAATAAATCTAAAACTACTGCACTCGTGCTCTTTCTGATGCTAACCATCACTGCTACTATGATTGCTTTACCTGCCGTTATTGCGCATGATCCCCCGTGGACTTTTCCAACAACCGCCTATGTCACTTGTGCGCCCGGTATCGTTGGTGTTGGCCAGTACACTACCATTGTTTGTTGGCTTGACAGGTATTCACCTACATCTGGTGGTACAAACGGTCAAGTCTGGGAAGGCTGGCAACTAAACATCACTAAACCCGACGGAAAAACAGAAATCATCGGACCCTGGACGTGTTCAAGTGCTCTCGCCAGTGACTTTAAAGTGTATGTTCCCGACCAAGTCGGAAATTACACCATCGTATTCAGCTGGCCTGGCGGCGTAGTTGAACCAAGTGAAAGCGTCATTACCCGAACGCAAGCAAACGCAATTGCAGGCATCGGTGACATTTTCCTAGGCGCCACAAGCGAACCCACAACACTCGTCGTAAATCAAGAACCTAACGCAGATTGGCCCGAAGCTCCGCTTCCAACAGATTACTGGACGCTCCCTATAAATGCCCAGAATAGACAATGGTCTTCTCTTGCAAGCAACTGGCTAAAAGGCACTTGGCTCATTAACAACTATCAAGGGGGTATAGCCCCAAACAGTGCACACGTACTATGGACAGCACCTATGGAAGCCTCTTCACCTGATGTCGCGGGTTATCCCGGCGGCATCGCTGACTCTCAATGGCCTGGTATTCAATACAATATCAACGACTACATAGATGCGTGGTCACAACCCATAGTCATGAACGGAGTTATCTACTACAACTCACCCGCAACTGCACAAAGCAACAGATATGGCTACTACGCAATGGACCTCTACACTGGAAAACAGATATGGTACAAGAACGGCACCGACAACGGTCTCAACAACCCCTACACAATAAGTCAACCCGGCGGTGAAGTTGGTGGCTCTTATGCACAAACATACCTATCATTGACTCAGGGTCAAATGTATCACTCTCAAACAGTTAACGGAGACGGAGTAGCCTCATACTTGTGGATACAATCCGGCACTACCTGGTATATGCTTGACCCGACAACTGGCAACTTAATATTGACGCTGAAAAATGTGCCCTCCGGTACATCCTCAACTGACCAAGACGGAAGCCTACTACGCTACAGCTATAACGCCAATACCGGTAACCTACTTTGTTGGAATTCGACCCAAGCCATTTACCCTGGTGGACCAACAGGAACCGCCCAACAAGTTTGGCACCCACCAGTGGGAGCAGTAATTGACGCTGTTAATGACACCCAATGGATGAATGCCAGCACTACATGGGGCACAGGCTTCGAACAATCCATCAAAGACGCCTTAAAAGTCCCCCACTCCGGATACACAATGAACGTAACCATACCAAAGGGCCTCAAAGGATCAATGACTATCCTGCGAGACGATGACCGTGTGCCAAAACAAATCTTTGGCTCAGCAATAACCACCACCTTTGGAACAATGGGCAGCATCGGCGGAGCCGCTAACGATGATAGCATTGCAATATGGCTCGCTACCATAAACGAACACGCAACAGCCTATAGTCCCTTCCCCAACGTACCTGGCACCCTAAACAACAACCTTGGCTTCACCGTAACAATGGATTACAACAAGAACTTCACAGTTCCACTACCTGGCAAAAACTACACTTGGAGCATAGGACCCGTAGATTACAACTCTAAAATATTCATCCTAACCTGTCAACAAACAACACAGAAATGGGCCTACAGCCTAACAACTGGAAACCCATTGTGGGGACCAACTGAAACACTCGATCCAATGGGTTACTACACCTTTGGCACTGGTTCAGGCATAACAGGCGGGGTCTATGAGGGAATCTACATTGCAGCAAACGCCTACAACCTAAACGGCGAAATCTATGCCTACAATGCAACAACCGGCACCCAACTATGGAAGTACAGTGCCCCAACAACTTACCACTATGAAAGCTCATATGGAAACAATATGCCGCTCAGCTTGCTCTTCGTCTGTGACGGAAAGGTCTTTTTGGCATCAACTGAGCACTCGCCAACTCAGCCGCTATTTAGAGAATCCTATCTTCGCTGCGTTAACTTAACTGACGGGACATTGATTTGGAAACTTGAACAATACTCAACTGGTGTGGTTCAAGCGGTCGCAGACGGCTACTTAATTTCCAACAGCCAATACGACAATTTGATTTACTGCATCGGTATGGGACCCAGCGCTACCACCGTACAAGCACCCATGACAGCTACCCCCGCGGGCGAAATTGAAATAATACAGGGCACAGTCACTGATCAATCTCCAGGTGCAATCGCACATGCTAGCAAATATGGTCTCGTAAACGGTGTTGCGGCTGTATCTGACGAAAGCCAAGAAGTATGGATGGAATATCTCTACCAGCAGCAAGTAAAGCCCACAAACGCAACCGGTGTTCCAGTTTCCTTAGATGCAATTGATCCTAACGGCAACTTCATCCACATCGGTGACGCAACTAGCGATACAAGCGGCGCCTTTTCATATGCATGGACTACCCCCGATGTTCCCGGTAAATACACCATAATCGCTTCGTTCTCTGGCTCGGCATCTTATGGCAGGTCATCTGCAGAAACCGCCACTTATGTTGCAGAACAACAAGCACCCACCCCTGCACCAACCGACGCTCCGCTATCTCTCGCAGACACGTACTTCGTCCCTGCAACCGTTGGGCTATTTGTTCTAATGATAATCGTCATAGCTCTTCTGGTTCTGGTGTTGCTCAGAAAACGCCCATAAAACACACTCAAACCTTCCTTTCCCCTTTTATTTTTTTGTTCAATTTTAAATGTGCCCCCGCGGGTTTGGTTCCATTTTCCTTGGTTTTTGTCCTTTTTTCGTTAATTTTTTGGTGTTTATATCAGTATTAATAACAAATAATAATAATGAAATACGCTGTCTTCTAATGTCATAGCTAGCTGATTTGGGTATCATGAAAGACCTTGAAGAAATTGACATAAAAATCCTAAAGGAACTCCTCAAGGATGGACGGCAAAGTTTCACAGCGTTGGCAGCGAAGCTTGGTACCTCAAAAGACATCATTTGGAAACATTACACAAACATGGTTGCCGCTGAAATCATAACGGGCGCTACCGTTCAGTTGAACCATCCCAAGCTTGGGTATGGTGAGCAAGCCTTGATTATGCTTAGTGTTGAATCGCAATATGTGGAAAACGTTTTTGAACGCCTTAAAAAAATGCCTGAGATCACAAGTTTTAGATGTTGTAACTCGTCCTATAACATCGGTGCAATATGTCACCTGATGAGTCTTAGCGATTTAGAGCGTGTAAAAACACTCATAAGCAAACAAAGTCCCGTTAACGAAATTAAAACGAGTATCTGGACCAGCGTGCGGAACATCCCTGAAAATATTCTGCTTGGCGAATTACCCCCAGAAAGCGCTGACGGCATTGACATTGCTGAAGTCGAAAAAAAGCCTCCCCTAAACATAGATAAGGTCGATTTGGAGATTATCGAAAAGTTAACCCTTAATGGGCGTTTGCCTTTGAGTAACATCGCCGAGCAGATTGGCGTTTCAACTGACACCGTAGTGCGGCGGTATGAGCGGCTACGGAAAAATAATTACCTCAAAGTCTCCATTCAAATCGACACGAAAAAACTGGGTTATCAAGCTATTATTAACATATATTTGGCTCTCACTGACCAAAGCAAAACCAAAGAAGCTGCCGAGATGTTATGTAAAATCCCCGGCGTCTCTTACCTTATTAAGATAAGCGGGAATTTCGATCTAATGGTTGCAGCTCTAGTTAGGGACTGTAACGACCTCATATTCATTGATGAGCAAATCGTGAAAATCCCCTACATAAAACGGATCGATTCCTCAATTCGTTCTGTTTTCCCTGCTTGGCCTCTGCGTAAGCAATGCATATCCACCTTCTAGTTCCTCGTGATTCACAAGAACGGCAATCCCTAACTGACCGATGCCTGCGAAATCCTTTTGAGGGAACGCCTGTTAGGTGAGGTTTCTTAGACGGTAGGTTTGGTAGTCGGGGAGTTTTCTTGGGTAGTCTTTGCACATGAGTGGGGATGAAATCAGAAAGTCCGCTGAGGAAAGGTTGCATGCTACGGGGATATTCCATACGACTGCCACTCGGAGGAGCGCTTTAACGTCAGGGTCGTGGGGTTGGGGTTCTAGGGGATCCCAGAAGAATATGAGGCAGTCTATGTCGCCGTCTGCTATGCGGGCGCCGATTTGTAGGTCGCCTCCAAGTGGTCCTGATTCAAGGCTGGTTATGTTTAAGCCGAGTTCTTTTTGGAGCATCTTGCCTGTGCTTCCGGTGGCGTAGAGTTCGTGTTGACGCAGAGTGGCAAGGTTGTACTTTGCCCATTCCAGCATGTCCGCTTTTTTGTTATCGTGGGCGATGAGGGCGATTTTTTTTCTGCACTTTAAAGTTGCCGAACTATCCATGTTTGTTCACTGCATTTAAGGACGTTGAAGAGTTGATTAAAGTTTTTTTTGGTTGAAAAGGTGTCTTTATCTACATTTAAGGCGGTAGGTTCATCGGTACTCCAACACCTTCAATCTCCCCAGTATCCGCTCGTATCATAACTGTTACCTTGCCTGCTGCGCCACTTGGGTAGAGGTGATTAAGCGTTAAAGTCACCGTCCAAATTGGATAAAGGCAACCGTTTTGGTGTTGCGTATTGAATAGCTTGTAGTCAAAACTCAAGCTTGCCTTCATATCAACTACCTTTACGTTTGAGCCTTCAGGCACTGACCAATCCATGTGGGTGACCTTTGTCTCCGCCATTTTTATGGCTTCAACTTGGTCTACCTTTATGGTTGCGTTATCAATCGGATAATGGTTCCAGTGATCAACGAAACTCTTGAATTTACCATCTTTATAAGTTAACGAGAAGGTGTCATAGGGATTTGGTATGCCGTTAACTGTTCGGCTCCAACGAAAGGTTTCGTAGAGATGCAGCTCGTTTTTGTGACTTATATCGGTGTCATTGGTGGTTTCGCAGAATATTTCCATCTGGAGGTCACCTTTTTTTTGGGTGACGTTACTCGGGGCTGAGATATTGTTTAATGCATTTCGCATGTTCTGTGTATAAACTGCGTGGTATGCGTCTTGATACTTTTCTAAAAAGGCTTTAGCTTGGTCGAGAGTTGACATGTCAGATTGGGTGAATAGCAATGACCCATTTGTGCTGGAGATGTAGAAGCTAATCATGTTGTCGTTATTTGAATAGCCTACGTGGATTCTGTATTCTGATAGCGGCAACGCATTTGGAGACCAATGTGGCGACGGTTTCGGGTCTCCGCTATAGCCTAACGTGTAAAAAACACCGTTTGGTTTCTCTTCAATGAGCCCCATGTATTTCTGGTAGTTAAACCCCACGATGTCTGCGAGTAGCAAAGTGTTCTCCCTTGATGTGTCATTTTCGAGTTCTACCTCAAAGGGGTGATTTTCCATGCGTGGATTAATTATTTGTCGCTGTTTATGGGTAACCGTAGCTATTTGAGTTGTTGCAAAATGAGCGAGACCTAACCCGATGAGAATAATCATCACAGTCGCCAATACTACTCGCCTATTAATCAGACCCCGTATGTTAATTGGCGTTTTAACCCCCTTTTTCCATAACCTCCCTTCCATAGTTAGTTTTAAATGATTTTTCGTCAAGAAACCTTGACTAAGACATTAGCAGGTATTGCGAATAGTTTTTGTTTGCCCAACCGCATACCTATACGCAGTGAAGTTTCGGTGCCGTTGATTTCAAGCTTTGACCCGTGGCGTTCTGGCCTCTGCACCTGCCCCCCTAAGCTAACCTTTAACCCCTACACAGGATGCGACCACCACTGCCTCTACTGCTACGCCTCAAGCTACATCCAAAACTTCAAAGACATCCACCCCAAAAAAGACCTCATCCCCCTCTTACGGCGAGAAGCAGCCAAACTCAACGGCGAAACCCTGTCCCTATCCAACTCATCCGACCCCTACCCGCGCCTCGAAGCCTCAGCATGCCAAACGCGACGTTGCCTCGAAGTGCTGGCGGGATGCAACTGCAAAATACAAATCATAACTAAAAGCAACCTCGTTGCCCGCGACGCTGACCTCCTTTGTCGCCTTCCCGCAACTGTGGCTCTAACCATAACCACCGACAGCAACATGCTCGCAGGCATAATTGAACCCGACGCGCCTCCCCCCTCAGAGCGCCTCAAAGCCGCCGCGGAACTCCTCAAAGCAGGCGTACCCGTATCAGTCCGCATCGACCCCATAATTCCCCATGTTAATGACCATCCGCAGCGGCTAATCAAAATCCTCGCCGACCTCGGCGTCAAACACGTCACCTGTTCCACTTACAAGGCTAAACCCGACAACTGGACCCGCCTCGCCGATGCCCTGCCCAAGGTGATGGAGCAACTCAAGCCCCTCTACTTTGTGGATGGCGAAAAAGTCGGCGGCAGCGCATTATTGCCCAGCGAGTATCGGTATAAGCTGCTCAAAACCGTGCGGGATGAGGTGGTTGCGGCGGGCATGAAGTTTGGGGTATGCCGCGAGGGGCTGCATGGGTTGAGTACGGCGGCTTGTGATGGGTCATGGCTTATGCCTAAGAGGAGCCCCTGACATGCAGCCGCGGATTATTTTTCTGGCGGATTTCGACTATTTCTTTGCACAATGCGAGGAACTCCGCAACCCCCAAATCAAAGACAAACCTATCGTTGTCGGCGTCTACTCTGGCCGCACCGAAGAAAGCGGCGCAGTCTCCACCAGCAACTACATCGCCCGCAAATACGGCGTCAAATCTGGGCTGCCGCTTTTCCAAGCGAAACAAAAGCTGGAGGGCACTGACGCTGTTTTCTTTCACGTTGACCACGAATACTACGAGGACATCAGCAACCGCATCATGAACATCTTCCGCGGCTACGCCACGAGCCTTGAGCAGGTTAGCATCGACGAAGCTTATCTTGATGTGACTGAGCAGGTTGAGGGCAGCTTCGAAAAAGCCCGTGCATACGCGGAGAAAATCAAGGCAGCTGTACGGGTGCAGGTCGGCATCTCTTTCACCATCGGCGTGGGACCAAACAAGCTTGTCGCCAAAATCGCTTGCGACAGCCAAAAACCCAACGGCTTAACAATCATCCGCCCAACCGAGGCAAAAGCGTTTCTCGCTCCGCTCCCCGCAGACCGCCTCTTAGGAGTAGGCAAAAAGACGACCGTGCGCATGGAGCAAATGGGAATCAAAACTATAGCTGACCTCGCCAAATATGATGTTATTCGTCTTGTGGAGGTTTTCGGCAAAGCTTTAGGCGTCTACTTCCATAACGCTGCCAACGCCGTCGACAATGAACCTGTGGTGGAGCAGGGTGAAGCGGAATCCATTAGCAAGATTGGCACGCTTAAGCAGGATACGCATGATTTGGAGTTTATTTTGCAGAAAACTGACGAATTAACCGAACCCGTGTACCGCGAAGTTGCAGAGAAGGGCTACAGCTTCAAAACCGTCTCCATCTACGTTGTCAACGTGGATTTGAGCAGCAAAAGCCGCAGTGTAACTTTGGAGCAGCCCGCCAAAGACAAAGAAACCATCCAACGCAACGTCCGAGCGCTCTTCGAGAAGTACCTCGCTGAATCGCCGCTTGAAGTTCGCAGAGTTGGCGTGCGCGTGACGGGTTTTAGCAAAGAAGAGCCCCGGCAGAAGCAGCTTACCAGCTTTTTCTTTTCAGGGTAACGATAAACAAACTTTATTCCGTACACCTGCCTACATTTATTGGGAATATTTTGGTTTCTAAACAAAGAAAGCTACCTCCTGACCAAACCGTCACCGACCACATCCTGAGCTGGGGCTATGAGCATCCCGGCATAACCTCCACTAACCCCCGACTACCGCTAGAAACCTACACGTTGACGGTGGAGGGCGAAGTCGAAAACCCCGTCAAGTTGACTTGGAATGATTTTCTCAAGTTGCCCCAAACCGTTTCGGTGAGTGATTTTCATTGCGTGGAAGGCTGGAGCGTGCTGGATTGCCGCTGGGAAGGCGTGCGCCTCCGTGACCTCGAAGCATTCGTCAAGCCTAATCCTGTTGCCCGTGCTGTTACCTTTTTTTGTGCTGATAACTATACGACTTCGCTGTTTCTTGAAGAACTGGCTGGTGATGACGTTTTGTTGGCGCATAAGCTCAACGGGTCGCCGTTGGAGGAGGGGTTGGGTGCGCCAGTGCGGCTGGTGGTTCCGAGCAAATATGCCTACAAAAGTGCCCTTTGGGTGACGGGGCTGCGGTTTACTCGGGATAAGGAGTTGGGGTTTTGGGAGCGGCGGGGTTATAGTGATAGTGCGGATGTGTGGCGCAACGACCGTTATCGCCGTTAAGAGGGTGTTGTTGTGTTTTGTTCTTTGAGGTTGGGGTTTTGTTGTTTATGATAAGTATATAGTTTCTTTGGGTCAATTTTAAAAGCTGGATAACGTTTATAAGCTTAAATTAATACTGTCTTGGCTCTTGAGAGGTTGAATAATATGTCTCCTAAAAAACCTGCAGCACAACCAGACTATGAATCCACAACTCCTTCCATAGTCATAGCGGCAACCGACAATGTGTCTGCAAAAAAACATAAAGACGCTGAGCAGCCCATCTACCTAACCCGAATCTAAACTGCTCAAAACAGAACCGCTGCCCCTGAAATAGGGGGCTGGCAAACCCCTAAGGGGGGGGTAGGTCTGTATTGACGTTTTTTGAAGTCAAAAACATGTTGAATTCGAGTGCTATTCCTTGCATTGCCTTAGGTTCGTAAGTTCTGCCATGGTGTGGTTTAGGGTGGCTTCGTTTGTCTCGATGCTTTTTACATCCGCAACTGGCAAGCACACCACAACTCTGCCCAAGTAGGGGTGCTTAAACCCCATCAGCGTGCTGGCTTCATCGGTCAATTTCACAAATAAACTCGTAATCTGCCACGTTTTGATGTCTAAGTCGGCGCTGTCTATTTCACCCAGATAAATCCCGTCCGAGGTGAATGTTCGCTTCCAAAACAATTTAGAAATTTCAACCAAAAAAATCCCTACTAGCACTAACCATCGCAATCATATATGTCTATTTTTTTCTAAAAGCCAATGGTCTACCCCCTATAGGTTTCTGCATGGAACCACTAATAGGATCCAAATAGACGCCAAATAGGTTGAGGTTAAGCTGACGTGTTAGCGTTCGATGGCGATTCTGCTCACTGATGCCTTCCTTAGTCTGATGCAAAATCCTTTTTTCGCCCCAAACCCACTGTTAGAGTGGTGTTGCCATTGCCAGCTTCTTCTAAAGTTGAAACAAACTATAAGCCGCTCAGCCCCGAAGAAACCCAAGTCATCGTCCACAAAGGTACCGAAATGCCCTTCACAGGCAAATACTTCGCGTTTTGGGAAAAAGGCGCCTACGTCTGCAAACGATGCGGCGCCAAACTGTACCGTTCCGAGCGCAAGTTTGAATCCGAATGCGGCTGGCCCAGCTTTGACGAGGAAATCGCTGGCGCAGTCAAACGTGTCCCCGACCCTGACGGAGTCCGCACCGAAATTCAATGTGCTAACTGCGGTGCCCATTTGGGGCATGTATTTGTCGGTGAACATTTCACAGAGAAAGATACTCGACACTGCGTCAACTCGATTTCTATGGATTTTGTTCCTGACAAAAAAGAGTAAATCTCTCGGCGCTTCATCTTCTCTGAGGGTGAAGTTATGGATAAGAAACTCTTTGCTCAAGCCCAAAACTTGGCAGGCTTAATTGATTATCAGGACGGCTCAATTGTTAGCCGAACCTTAATTGACAAGACCGCGGGAACCGTGACGGTTTTTGCGTTTGACCAAAACCAAGGGTTAAGCGAGCACACCGCGCCCTACGACGCTATGGTGGTGGCGCTTGACGGCGAAGTCGAAGTAACCATAGCAGGCAACCCCGTACTGCTCAAAAAGGGCGAAATGACCATAATGCCCGCCAATCAGCCGCATGCATTAATGGCGAAAACAAAATTCAAGATGCTGATAGTCATGATTAAAGCCTAAATGGGCTTACCCCACAGGTCCCTAAAACAGTACTCAGTAAGCGTCTTCTTAGTTCTTGCAGGCGGAGTTTCAGCGGCGTATCCCAAAGTGACAAACGTCTGCGGCTCCACTTCCTCGGGAATGTTGAGGTGGCTTTGCACGACGGCTTTGCAGAAGCATGGCGCGGCATACCAGCAACCCCCAAGCCCCACTGCATGCGCCGCTAAAAACAGGTTCTGGAGTGCAGCGCCTAAACTCTGAACTGCCAAGTCCCGAACGCAGCCCCTCCGCCGCATATCAGCATAGCGGGGCATACCCTCAATCTCAGTGGTACACGCCAAAATAAGGACGGGTGCGTTTACGAAGCGGTCGGCTCTTTCTTTGCGATTTTCTGCGCTGACCGTTAAGCCATCGCTTTCCAAATCGGCAGCCCACGCCTGCGCCATTGCGTCTGCCAATTCCCGTTTAACCTTGGGGTTTTCTAAAATTATGAATCGGTAAGGTTGAGCGTTATGTGCTGAGGGCGCTAAACCAGCCGCGGCTAAAACCTTCTCTACAAGTTCTTTTTCAACCGCTTGAGGCTGGTATTTTCGGATACTGCGGCGCTCACGTATGACATCAAATAAGTCTGGCATAAAGAAGAAAAAGAAGAATCTGGTTTTTAGGCTATTCGTTGGGCACCAAAATAACCTTTAGCGATTCGCCTGCTTCTGCGGTAAGTCTGAAGCCTTCTTGTGCTTCTCGGAGGGGTAGGCGGTGGGTTATCATGTCTTTGACGTTGATTTTTCCAGTCGCGAGGTAGCGTAGGGCGTCTTCGAGGTCGTTGGGTGCGGCGCCGTAGCTGGTGCGCATGGTGATTTCGTTGCGCCAAAACTGGTTAATAGGCACAGACAGCTTCACAGAGGGGTCGGGGACAGCGAAGAAGAGGATTGTGCCGCCGTTCTCAACGCAATCCATCGCTGAGGTTGCTGCACTGATGGCGCCTGTGCAGACGATAACTTGGTCTGCAAGATGCCCTGTGAGTTCTTTGAGTTTTTGAGGCAGGTTTTCTTTGGCGTTTATTCCGTGTGTTGCGCCGAATTTTTTGGCAAGCTCAATACGGTAGGGGTTGATGTCGGCGACGATTACGGTTTCTACGCCTTTGTAGCGTGCGAGTTGGGCATGGAGGATGCCGCTAATCCCGCTGCCGATGATTAGGACGGTGTCATCTTTTTTGATTCCTGATAACCGTTGACCGCGCGAGACACAGGCAAGTGGTTCAATAAATGTCCCTTCATCGAAGCTCAGGGCGTCGGGGAGTTTGTAGACGCCGTAGTCAAGGTTGATTTTGGGGATTTGGATGTATTGAGCAAAGCCTCCTGGGTAATAGTTGGTGGTGTGCAGCGTGTGGCAGGCGGTGTGGTTGCCTCGTTCACAGTGCCGACAGCTAAAACAGGGCACGTGATGAGAGACAAAGACGCGGTCGCCCACTTGGACGTTGGGGGCTTTGGCGCCGACTTTGGAGATGACTCCTGTGGCTTCATGTCCCAGCACACGCGGCGCTTTGGGTACGCGGTACCATTCGAGCACGTCGCTGCCGCAGATGCCGCTTGCCATAACTTTTAGCAGGGCTTGATCTTCGCCGACGCTTGGTACTGGGATGTCTTCAACTCTGACGTCATGGTTGTTGTAATAGAAAGCGGCTAACATAGGCGGTCACAAAAGAAAGAAAAGGTTAGGCTTTATTTGCTATGACTTGGTTGTAGAGGTCTTCAGCTTCTTTGGGCGTGAAACCGTCGTGGATGATGGCGCGGATTGCTCGGATGGCGGCTACGGGATGCTGGGTCTGCCAAATGTTGCGACCCAAGTTAACGCCAATAGCTCCTTTCTGGATGCCATCATATACGAAGTCGAAAACTTCCCGCTGCGTCTCAGTTTTAGGTCCGCCAGCGATGACAATGGGCACGGGGCAGCCGTCAACAACTTTTTCGAAGTGCTCCTTGCAATAGTAGGTTTTGACGACGCGGGCACCGATTTCGGCGGTGATGCGTGCAGCTAAGGCAAGATAACGGGCTTCACGTTTCTCAAGCTCTTTGCCAACGGCGCAGACAGCCATAACGGGCACGCCGAATTCTTCGCATTCGTCGACGAGTTTGGAGAGGTTTGTGAGGCTTTTGTTCTCGTATTTGGTTCCGACGAACACGGACATGGATACGGAGGATGCGTTGAGGCGCAGGATTTCTTGCATTGAGGTTACGACGCTTTCGTTGGCTAAGTCTTCGCCGACAACGGATACGGCGCCTGATACGCGCATGATTATGGGTTTTTCGATAGCGGGGTTAACGCAGTTGCGCAGCACGCCGCGGGTGCACATCAGCGCGTCGGCGTATTGGATGATTGGTTTGATGGTTTCGCCCGGCTGCTCGAGGCAGTGTGTTGGGCCTTGGAAGTAGCCGTGGTCGATTGGTAAAAAGAGGGCTTTGCCGTCTTTTTGGATGAGTTTACTTAAGCGGTTTTGCATTCCCCATTCCATGGTGAATCTCCAGCAAGCAGTTGGTTTGAAGAAATAAATAACTTTATCCGTCAAATTGAAGAAAAAGGGCGTTTGTTAGAATAAAAAAAGTTGGGTTAGTTTAACATGCGTTTTTGCATGTTTCTTTGCGAACCGCTTCTTTGTGTTTGTTTTATGTTGGTGCTGGAGGGGGCGGTGGTGGAGGCGGTAACGTGTATGCTGATCCCATGATGTTTTGTTTTATGATGACGTAGAGTGCGAGTCCCGTGATGGTGAAGGCTAAGAATTCAACGTAGTAGGGAACGAAGTCTAAGTAGGGGAAGTCTGAGATCCAATAGATGAGCATAAACCCTAAGCCAATTCCGCCGTAGATGAGAACTGTTGGGAATTGGAATCTTATCTGGTTCTTTATTGCGAAGAAAAGCCCTGCTAATGAGATTGCTATTAATGAATCGGTAATTGCCCAGGTTAGGTTGTAACCTAAGCCATAGACTGCCAAGGATAGCGCGATGTAACAAGCTAGCAATATGGCGTAACTTAAGATGGCAAAGTTGAGTTTTGGCCTGTAAACCAGGAACAGGTAGAAGCCGCCTGTTAAGAGCAGACCCCAGAAGAATGTTGCAGGCAGGTAAAGTATGTCGCTGATCACTGCTTGGGCGACATTGCTTGTAATAGAACTCATCCAGAAAACGAACGAAGTTATCGCAACAGGAACGCTGTATGCGACGCCCCATTTTAGAGCGGTGTTGGGGTTGCGGTCTGAGTTTAGGAAGTACAGGTAAGTCAACATGAAAGCGGCGAACACTGTTATTGCGTCAACTGCGAAGTCTTTTAGTGTGGAGAGGAGGGGGTCTGGTGTAGCTATTGGGTTGAGGGTGTTGTAGGTTGTTGCTAGGGGTGCCATGTTGTATAATTTTGCAAGGATTAAGACGGCTAAGAAGACGCTGACGTAGAGGAGCTCTTTTTTTCCAGGTTTCCAGTTGAATTTGATGTAGCTGATCGCTTGTTGTTGGGTAAAGTTAAAGCCTAAGAGAGTCATAGATTGCTTGTTTCAAGGTTTTCAATATTTAACATTTTGCATATCAGGTATGGCAAGGCTTTATTCAGCGACTTTGGGCGGCAATTATTGTGGCATATTATGCAAAATGTATGGCTGGTTTTATCAAGTGTTTGCTGTCAACTTGCTTGGGGCGCTTTTGAGGTGACTTTTTAGCAGCGTCTTTAGACGTGCTCCAGTTGATGTTGTTGACGTTTATGCAGTGATATGAATTTTTATGCGACAATCACAAACAACTTTATATTATATTCAGTCGTTAAACCATAAAACAAGCGAAAAAGTGAAAATATGTACAAATGCCAATACTGTAGTAGTAAAATGGAATCCAAAGGCGAAATAACCGAAGATGGAAGCATAGTCTTCTACCAATGCCCTAAATGCAAAAACGTCGAACTCCACGCTCCCGAAAACGCCACTGGCCTAAGACTAACTTACCCCTAAACCACCACTTCAAAGTTTGATTAGTTTGTGGTGTCTTCTTTGGCTATGAACTCTATGAGTGCCTCTCGCATGGGCATTACGAAAAGTTCCCGCAGCCGCTTAAGCAGTTCCACTCCGGTTGGCGTTATGGAGTAGTATTTTGTGTGGCGCCTGCCTTTCTGTGTCCATTTCCCCGAAATGCAGCCTTCCTTTTCTAATTCGTAGAGCAGGGGATAGATTACGCCTGAAGTGAAATGTTGCCCCGTGGACCGTTCTAGTTCTTTGACGATGCCGTATCCTGACATGGGTTTCTGGTCGACTAGCCACAGAATTATGCCTCTGCTTAGGCTTGTTATGATGGCTCTAATCATGGTCCGTTCGGATTCAATCACAAGTAATCCTCAAAGTACCGAATGATACTTTGTTTTTCTCATTAATCTCTTTTTGGGGTGGACGCGGCAAAGGTTGATATATTGAAATCTAGACTATTCTTTATGTGTAGAGAAGCATGGTTGATGCCGTAAGTGCCTTCCAGCGAGGTCTAGACAGACCACTAATTCTGTGGCTCATTTCTAAAGGTCCCAGACATGGATATGAAATACACAAAGAAATCAAACGTTTAACTGGACATCGACTAAAACCCGCAACCTTGTATCCGCTTTTGAATCGTCTTGAGGAGGAGGGTTTCTTGGTGAGTGAGTTGCTGCAGAAGGGGCGGCGGAATTTGCGATGTTACCGCCTAACTGAGCAGGGTGAAACTTTTTTGGAGAAGGTGTCGGAGTTGTTTAAGCGTCCGATGCGGCGGATAATTGCTGATTTTTTGGGTGCTGAACAATAAGCTAAAAAGGAACTTTGCCCTTTTTTTATAGTGCTTTTTTACCCTGTTTTTTAGGTATTAGGAGTTAGGTGAATGTTTGGTTTTCGTGATGTTTTTGTGCCATTGCGGTTTTTGAGGCGTTTGGGGCTTTTTTGTTTGGTGTTTTTCGGGTTGGACACGATAAATATATATCGGTTTCTAAATGGTTTGTAAAATAGAATAAAATAAAAAATGCGCGAAGGGAAACAAATGGCCAACACAACCAACGGCTACAAAATCGTCCTCACCGCCGACCGAACACTCATGAGCGAATACGGCGGAGACATATTCATAGGGTTTAGTGCATGCGTTCCACATGGAATCATACCCGACAAACTCTATTTCTCGCTCTTCAGCCCATCCGTACCCGTCAACAAAGACGGCTCAGTACAATATGCCCCATGCGGCACCCGAAAAATCGAAGCCGCCCTCCTCAACAACGGCTTCAAACGAGACGACATAATCGTCGCCCACCCCGACCACCTCGACCAAACCGTCGGGCCCAACACAAAAATCCTCTGCATAACCGAAAACGACCCCCTAGGCTTAGGACCCGCCACCTCCACCTTCACCCAACTCTTCGGCGGCGAAGCCTACATGACCCTCAAATTCAAAGAAATCCTCAACCACCCTGCAGTGCAAAAATACAAACCCAAAATCATGGTGGGCGGCGCAGGTGCTTGGCAACTTGAAGATGCTCAAACCCGCAAAGAACTCGGCGTAGACTGCGTGGTTATCGGAGAAGGAGAAACAGCAATCCATTCGCTCATAAGCGAAGACATTCTGGACGCTCCTTTGCCTGAAGTCGTTAATGGTCCCGTCGTAGAGGAACCCGATATACCCATCATACAAGGCGGAACAGTGGCGGGCATCATCGAAATCGCCCGCGGCTGCGGCAGAGGCTGCGCCTTCTGTGTACCTACCCTTCAGCGATTCCGCTGCCTCTCGATTGAACGGATACTAAAAGAAGTAGACGTGAACCTCAAATTCGGTCGACGTCCCCTGCTGCATGCCGAAGACGTTCTAAGATACAAAGCTAACGGATTTGAAATTAACCAGCCTGCCGTAAAAGAACTGTTCCAAACAGTATTCAATCATCCCGGCGTAAAATCTGTTGGCATAAGTCACTTTGCGCTTTCCTCAGTCGCCAGCGCTCCCAGCTTGATAAAAGACCTCTCTGACATCCTCAAAGTGGATTATGATCCTGAAAACAGTTGGATGAGCGGACAGTGCGGAATCGAAACCGGTAGCCCCAAACTAATCCGAAACCTGATGGCGGGAAAAGCTAAACCCTTCACTCCCGAGGAGTGGCCAAAAGTCGTCGATGACGCTTTTCATATTCTTAAAGAAAACAATTGGGTTCCAGTTGCCACACTCATCATTGGGCTTCCCGGCGAAGAAGAGGAAGATGTCCAATCAACAATCGACCTCGTTGGCAGGCTTAGCCATGTCAAGAGCCTAATCGTGCCCTTGTTCATGGTTGGTGAAGGCGGCTTGAAAGGCAAAGCATCCTCCTTCACTATCGGCAAGATGACACACAAGCAGGGCGAGCTCTTCTTGAACTGCTGGGAACACAACTTCAATTGGAGTGAAACACTTTTCAAAGAATACTATGCCCACAATGGCTCCGCTAGAGGCTACGGCCAAAAAATGGTCTTTACTTACGGAGTTAATCAAGCTAAACGTTTGATAACGCAATGCAAAAAAGATTATGACTGCGACATGCCCACCATGATAAAGGATATTAAAGAAGGCAAAATTAGCGTAGCCCCCCTGCCCATTCGATTCCTCTACAAACTAATAAAATAAATTCTGGGCAACTATCAAACTAAGCTCTTTTTCCTTTTTTGTCCCATTTTTATGCTTTTGGGGCTCTAGTACAGTTGTTTACGAATAAAGTTAAAAAGCTAAACTGACAAAAACCCTTGCAGGAAGGATGCCTTTGACTCTGAAGCGTACCGCAATCGCGTTAACTGCAGTAGCCCTCTGCATTGTTGTATGTGGCTGTTTTGTAGTTCAACTTTGTGAGCAAAAAAGCTTCAGTTACACCTTCAGTCAACACACTTGCACTGGCATCAAAATTCAATCAGGTCCGGCAAGCCTAGACGCCATAACAATTAACCCCTACATCATGCTCGGTGTCCCTCCCGTATTTGGCACTCAAACCGCAACTGCCACAAACCAATCCGCTCTGACCAACGCTACCCGGAGCCAAATCTTCAGCTACATAGACACAAACCCCGGCGTTGCCTTCCGCAGCCTCTGCGCCGCCCTTTGCTTACCCGTCGGCTTAGCCGAATATCATCTTGGAGTGTTGGTTAGGTCGGGGTTGGTTTCGTTTGTGCGGGATGGACGCTATAAGCGGTTCTTTGTTTCCAAGCGTTTCTCTAAGCGGGAGATGCTGGCAATTTGTCTGCTGCGTCATACAACGGCAAAAAGAATCATCGAAACCCTGATGAAAAAAGGGGCGCTCTCACATGGAAAACTCGCCATAGATGTCTCGATTACGTCTCAGGCGTTGACGTGGCAAATGAAAACACTCGCCAACACTGAATTCGTTTCCCAAAGCAGCGACGGATTAAAAATTATATACCGACTCGACGCCGCCTCCACGCCGCAGTTGAAATCCTACTTGGCGCTCATAAATTGCCCCTAAATCACGGCACACTTTTTAGTCGCCAAACCTCAAGGTCTGTATGCCCACGTATTACCTTTTAGGCGGCGAAAACACCCACCACCGAAGCGCAGTCGACATCAACCAAGCTGCCTTCCTCGACGCTGGTGGAAAGCCCAGAGTGTTGGTGTTTGCTTGGGCACGCGCATCTTTTGACAGCGCCTACCAAAAAAGTAAGCTTCTGTTTGATTATTTCCGTAGCTTAGGTGCTTCTTCGGTGGATTTTGCTAATTACTCCAGTTCGCGCGCTGAAATCAAAGACCAAATCAGCGAATCAGACGTTGTCTACTTAACGGGGGGCGTTCCGATGGTGCTCTTGGAGCGGCTTCGACTGTCAGAGATGGCGGAGCTTTTGAAGGGGTTTAGCGGCGTCGTTGTGGGTCGGAGTGCAGGGGCGTTGGCACTTTGCAGGCGCTGCGTGGTGACGGGTCGCGACACTGGAAGGGTTAAGATTGTTGACGGTCTAGGACTGGTTAACATGACGTATAAGGCGCATTACCAGCAACGCAATGACGAGGTGCTGCAGCGGCTATCCTTGGCTGAACCGATTTTTGCTGTTCCCAAAGATTCAGCCATAATCTGCAATGACAATCAGTTTTCTTTTTTTAATCCCGTTTACTTATTCGAGAAAGGGCAACGGCAGCAGGTCAACGGGTCGGTTTAGGAGAAGAACCTTCGCACGTAGAATTTTGATTTAACAATAATCGGCGTTAAGGTCACTGTAAGCACTGTTCCTAAGGTTGCCAACACGACAATGTCGCCGATGACCCAACCTGTGAAGACTGTTGGAAACGCTTCTAAGGGGATGCTGCCAAAAACTGCCAAGGCGCCGACGCCAAAAAGCCCCGAAGTGAGACTCGCTATAAAAACGCCGACGGGTAACCAGGTTAGCCAGGTTTTGTGGTCCTCTATGCCAGCTTGGATAAGCACCAAAACAATGCTGAGCACAAACGCTATGTTAAACACGGCAGTGTAAGAGTAAACCAACCCAAACGCCGACGTCGCCAACACCAAGAGCAGCAGCATGTTTATGGTGTAGGTGACTTTGGGTTTTTTGAGTTTTAACTCGGGTTTGGTGCGTAGGGATCGGTAAATTAGTAGCGGTATAAACCCCTCAAAAAAGTCTGCTAACGCCCAGACCAGCACAAACGGCAGCGTGTAGCCGGGGACGCCACTGAAGTTGAGGTAGAGCCCCATAAAGACGCAGCTTGCATATCCTGCTAGGCAGCCCCAGATTCCAAACCACAACGCCAGCGGCACGTAGATGGCTGCGGCGAAGTAGAGTCCTGAAACCCCCGCGACAGAGCCCACAGGCGCTACAATAACTGCCCAGATGGCTAAAACCGTGCATACTGCGGTTGCGGCTGCGAAGACGACGGGTTGACGCCAAGTTAGGGCTGAAAGGGCTCCGGGTGACATCAGCGTAGTTATGTCAGTCAACAATATAAAACCCTTTTTCAGCTAAGACTTAACTTTCACTGCCCCCTCCCCTGACGGAGGAGTATGTTTTTGGGTTTGTTTTAAATATTCCACCTGATACATCAACCTAAAGTGTGAAAAACATGTCTGAAGATTCCGACGAGCAACCACTGGAAGAACAAGAAGAAGAAAGCGTGATAGAACAAAACAAAAAGAAATACCAATTCATCGAGGACCTCCCCGGCGTCGGCCCCGCAACCGCCGGTAAACTCCGCGACCTCGGCTACCACACCGTAGAATCCCTAGCTATGGCCACCAGCCGCGAACTCGAACCCGTCGGAGTCAGCGAGAAAAAAGCTTTCCAAATCATCGATGCTGCCCGCTCCTCAGTCGGCATCTCTTTTATCCGCGCAGATGAACTCTTCAAAATGCGCAAAACAGTCGCACGCCTAACCACAGGTAGCAAAGCCTTAGACAAACTCGTTGACGGCGGCCTTGAAACCCAGACCATAACCGAATTCTACGGCGAATACGGCTGCGGCAAAAGCCAAATGTGCCACCAACTATGCATAAACGTCCAACTGCCCCCAGAAAAAGGCGGCCTTGGCGGCGGCGTCCTCTACATAGACACGGAAAACACGTTTAGGCTCGAACGCATTGTGCAGATGGCAAAATTCGTGGGCTTAGACCCTGAGCAAGCCGTCAAAAACATCATTTACGCCGAAGCCTACACCAGCGACCACCAGATGTTTCTGCTTGAGAACGCGGATGAAATCATCAAAGCCAATAACATCAAACTCATCATCATCGACTCCTTAACCGCGCATTTCCGTAGCGAATACATTGGCAGAGAAATGCTTGCTAGCCGCCAACAAAAACTTAACAAACACATGCACAAACTCACCGCCCTAGCCCGCGCCTTTAACGCAGTCGCAGTCGTAACCAATCAGGTTATGGCAAAACCCGACCAGTTTTTCGGCGACGCTATTCACCCCATTGGCGGCAACATCGTCGGTCACACCAGCCACACCCGCTTTTATCTGCGTCGCGCCTCTCATGGTCCCATACGCATTGCTCGGCTAGTTTCGAGTCCTTATTTGCCTGACGGTGAAGAAATCCTCAAAGTCACAGAGAACGGCATCGAAGATGTCACTGAAGAGGAAAAAGCGACCAAAGCACGTCGCTAAGCCGGCATTCTTTTTTCTTTATTTTTAGTCAATATTTCTGGTTAAATAGGGTTAAATTGCACTGGAGCCCACTCTTTGTTTCTGGCGATTCTGATGTGTGAGCGCTGCGAAAAATTCTCTACCTGCGTGTTTGTTGCAAGGTACGAGGCGGATGTTGAGAAGCAGTTTGCTCTTTGGGGGTTTATTCGCTTGTTTTGTTTGGGTGAGAAACGGCGCGAGTGTGCCCTTTTAAAAATCGCAGAATCTTTGGGTGCTGATAAGGTTCCCGCTAATATGATGCCCAATGGTTTGCCTCTTAGCGGAACCACCCGGGACGGTTGGGCACTTGAAATCCAAGCGCTTCTCTAAGCCGCGGTTGAGCTGTTGGTTGGCTGGTGCGGTCGGATTTCTTTTGGGATGAGAAACGCTTAAAGTCACCGAACGCCGATAAGAGCATACAAAAGTCGCATGGTGGACGTGAAAGATGCCTATCTCACAAGCTCTAGTTACACGGTACTTCCAGCTCATTGTAGCTCGCCAATTCACTGAGGCTGAACGCGAGTTGGAACGGGTAAAACAGAAAATGCAAAAAACCGAGTGGAACCGCGGGTACTTCCGAGCCCTCTACGGCATGTATCTGTCCCGCAAAAACGCCTCTGACGACTACGCCTTTTTCGCTAAAGTGGACTTCAGCGACAAAGTAGCCCTAAACGATTACCGCAAAGAATTCCTAGCCCACATGGGTAACGGGTTGCATGCCGACTTTGACCGTGGTTACTTCTCTGCATGGGCAGACTGCATGCGTATCATTTCTCGCATGAATATCCCTGCGCCTCAAGTCGCCGCCACTAAGGGTGAACAGAAAATTGAGACAACCCGCAGTGACAAAAGTCAAGCGACTATAGCGAATTTTCTGCAGAAAAAAGCTGAAGCCGAAGAAGCTGAAAAAGAAGAAGAACCTGCTGAAAGTTAAGCGGGTAAGGGTAATATTGTTCGGATAGTTGTGTAGAATAACACGAAGAAGGCGATCCAAGCGAAGAAGTACATGCCTATGCCTGTGCTTAGGATTTTGCTTTGTTTCTCGATTTTGTTTTTGTAGGTTGCTTTGAAGATGTAGTAGGTTATGAAGTAGATGATTATGGCGATGCTAATCGCGTTGAAGAGTGCGCTGTAGTCGAGGGGGTTGCTGAAGTAAAATGAAACGAATGCTGTTATGACTGCTGCGATTATACCTAACGCGGCACGCATCCAGTAAAGTTGGACAGTAGGGGTCATCTAAACTTCTTTCCTTGGGCAGATTATATTTTGTTCCTACTTAAAAAAGATGCCCAAGTATTAATCGTTTCTCCGCCCAGCTGGATGTTTCACGCGGTTTGATTTGTTTGGGCACAAACAATTATTTCCTACTCCTCGATATAGAAGCACGAAGCACACGTCTGGTGGATGAATGCGCAAAAAAGAATTCACAAGCTTTGACATCGCGGCAGCAATTCAAGAACTAAACCCCCAAGTTGCAAACTCCCGAGTGAACAACATCTACCAGTTCGGCGCCAAAACAGTCGTGTTTAAACTTCACAAAACTGACCAGCCTCCTATTCGTCTCGTCGTGGAAGCAGGCAGAAGAATTCACACCACCACCTACGCCGAGGAAAGCCCTGCGGAGCCACCGCCCTTTTGCATGATGCTGCGCAAATACCTGCGTGACGCGTGGCTGCGAACCGTTGAACAATATGAGTTTGAACGGATCGTCAACATTACCTTTGAAACCAAAACTGGACTGCTTCGATTGGTGGTGGAGCTTTTCGGCGACGGCAACTTCATCCTAGTCAACGAACAAGGCGTCATTATCCAAGCGCAAGAATTCAAACGCATGCGCGACCGCAACATCCTTCACAACACGGTGCTGGTTTATCCTCCTGCCAGTGGCAAAAACCCCTTCAAAGTCACCCTGCCCGAACTCCAAGAAGCCCTCCAAACTGCGGGCGAAACCGAGGTGGTACGGGTGCTTGCGCGGTTCTTAGGTATCGGCGGAACCTACGCAGAAGAACTCCTCCAACGCACAAATATAGAAAAAACCCGCCCAGCCAACACCCTGACAGCATTCGAGACGCAGGCATTGTTTGATGCGTTAGGAACGCTTCTGGGAGCTGTTAGCGAGAGCAAATTCGAGCCCGCTATCATATTAGATCAAGATGGCGAATTTTACGATGTGGTCCCCTTCAAGCTTCAACGCTACGAGGACTGCCAAACAAAAGCATTCAGCACTTTTAGTGAGGCGCTAGACGAGTTTTTCCTAAGAGTTACGGCAACTGAGAATGTCGTGTCAAATGTTGAAGTGGATAAACTAAAGCAGGAAGCAAAACGGCTCCAACGCATGGTAGCAGAGCAACAAAAATCCATCGACGAAGACGAACACAAAGCCGACCGCGACAAGCAAATCGGCGACACAGTTTATGCTCACTTCAATGAGCTGCAAGACTTCCAAGAAAAACTTCTCAAAGCCAGCACGCAAGGCTATGAGTGGAAAGAAATCATCGCGCAGGTTATGGCAGCCAAAAAAGCAGGCAAACCCCCCATGACCTACGTCGAATCTTTCGACGGCAAAAACCTCGCACTAAACCTCAGCCTCGATGAGTTACATTTCAGCTTCAGCCTTCGCCTTAGCATCTTTGACAACGCCAACGAATACTACGAGCGGGGCAAACGTGCCAAACAAAAAGCCCAAGGTGCCCTCTCCGCATTAGAAGAGTCAAAGCGTAAACTCGCCAAAATCGAGAAGGAACTCCAAGACGCCGAGGAACTCAAAAGCCTCAAACCCGCTCAAATCATGGAAGCCCTTGCCAAACGCAAAGAAGAACTGGCGAATAAGGAATGGTACCAAAAATTCCGCAACTTCACCACCTCCGACGGCTTCCTCGTTGTAGCAGGCAAGGACACGGTAAGCAATGAGGTTCTTATCAAAAAGTACACGACCCAAGAGGATGTGGTTTTCCACGCCGAAATCACGGGCTCTCCCTTCGTTGTCATTAAAGCTGAAGGTAACGAAATCAGTGAGGAGGCGTTAAAGGAAGCCAGTGAGTATGCGGCTTCGTTTTCGCGTGGTTGGCGAGAGAATTTGGGCACTGCCGACGTGTATTGGGTTAAGGTGGATCAGCTTAGCAAAAGTGGACCAAGCGGCGAATCCGTGCCACATGGCGCCTTCTTTGTGGTTGGAAAACGCAACTGGTATCGCAACACACCGCTCAAGGTTGCTATTGGGATTATTGTCGGGGAAGAGGCGTCCTTTGTTGGGGGACCTGTGGATGCGGTTAAGGCTAAGACCAAGACTTATGTGGTTATTCAGCCCGGTGACCATACGGGTAAGGAGTTGCTTGGGCAGATTCTAAAGGCTCTTATGGCGAAGCTTTCAAAGGAGCAGCGGGAGCGGGCAGGTAAAACCAGCATTGAGCAGGTGCGGGAGTTTGTGCCTTACACCAAAGGCACCGTAAACCTCAAAGCAACCTGACCCCAAGTTATCTTCTTCGCGGAGCCTATTCATACTAAATGCGAGAGAAGGGGGCTCCCTGAGAGGTGCCGAGCCAGCAGACTACGCTGCAATTGCTCGGGGTTACAGTAGACATTTATCTTCTGTTTTCTAACGTAGTTTGGTGGTTGATTTGGAGAAAGTGGACTTCAAAAAAGAACTAAAAACCCTCTACAATCCCTCTGCTAAAGAAATTTCTCTGGTTGACGTTCCAGCGATGAATTTCCTCTTAGTCGACGGGGGAGGTGCACCCGCATCACCGCAGTACATTCAAGCAATAGAAGCCCTATACTCGGTTGCTTATACACTCAAATTTATGGTTAAAAAAGCCCAAGGAGTTGATTTTGGGGTTATGCCGCTGGAGGGGTTATGGTGGATGGATGACATGACCAAATTCAGTACAGCACTAAAAGACCAGTGGAAATGGACCGCTATGATTATGCAGCCCAAATACGTCACAGCCGCAGACTTCAAAGAGGCAGTGGAGCAGGTACGTAAAAAGAAGAATCCGACCGCCCTGCCAAAAGTGCGGTTTGAAAGCTTCAAGGAAGGTCCCGCCGCGCAAATAATGTACATCGGACCCTTCGCAAACGAAGGACCCACCATACAGAAAATCCATGCCCACATCCAAAACAGCGGACACCAACTCAGCGGCAAACACCACGAAATCTACCTCAACAACCCCCAAAAGACTGCGCCAGAAAAACTAAAAACAGTCATTCGGCAACCTATGAAGTAGCGAGGGCAAGTAAACTTTCGCTGGTTTGCTTGTTTTTGGCTAAAAAGCCGCATCTGGCGTTTGTTCGTGTTTTTAGAACATACAACTCTGCCTCTGGTCGGACGATTTTTTGTTGCCACCCGATTTCGCTGAGTTTTCGTGGGGTACGCGTATATATTTTGCCCCGATTATTTTGTTGCTGCCGCCTTTTAGGTGTTAATAAAGAGATTCACGCCTGATTTGTGTAGTATATATATTTTCTGCGCGGGGGTTAGCGCTTACTGGAAAAGCTTATATGCAGTTTAATGCAAAAAGGAGATGCATTCGGTGATTCGATGAACAAAAATACAACCTACATTATTGTCGCGGTTATAGTCGTTGTAATTATCGTTGCTGGCGTCGCTGCATTCCTCTTGATGAATAACGGCGGTGGCAATCCAACCCCCACTGCAACTCCCACAGCGTCACCTGTAGCAGTTGCAGACGCTACCTCCTTGCTGTTCACAGTTAACGAAGCCCCCGATACCGCAAACGCATTAGTCTACACCTATGCCGTAAACAACTTCAACAAGTCAGACGAGATTCTACGTGTTGACATCCCCGCAGCCAACTACATCTTGGTAGTTAACCTAGCTGACTCAACCTCTGCGTCAAGCGCAGATGGCGGAGCAACATGGACTCCAGGCACTGATTTTGCTGCAGATGCAAGTTTTGCAACCCTGCTCAATGACTACGTTACCACCCTTCAAACATCCTGGGATGGTACATCGGCATCCGTCAACTACACTGACAGCAACGGCGTTAGTGGCACACTGACAGACATGCACATCAACCCAACATTCGAAGCCGACTACTTCAAAATGAGTTAAACAACCGCGTGAGCGTTGGTATAGTACCAACCTAACCCTTTTTTTATTATTTACAAAACAAGAGACAACGCCCTTTTCAACAAAAGCGTTTTTTGATCAAGTTATTTGTGCGTCTTTGACCTCGTAAACAACGTTGCCAGCGGTTTTGATGTTGATGCGGTCAATTTCCTGACCCTGCAATTAACCATCTGCCCCTTTAGCTTAAAAACAAACAACAAGCACCCGCAAAACCAACCCAACAATCAACAAACCTCTTATTTCGCCGCTCCCTCAGCACAAGCAAGAAGACGAACACCCATGAGTGCCACTGAAGCCTCCATAATCGCTTGAGGGAACAAAATACTTGAAGCTTATTGAATGCCCACAAAAGTAAAAGAATAATGGTTGCGCCTTAGTTTGTGAGGTCGTAGCCTCGGGCGGTAACCATTTTTCCGTTGACGATTTTTGTTGCCGAGTTCCCCACGACAATGGTGGTGACCATGTCGATGTCGCAGTTTAGGAGGTCTTTGAGTGTGGTTATGGTTGCGTTTTCGCCTTGTCGTCCTGCTTGGCGCACGATACCCACAGGTGTTGATGGGTTGATGTGTTTGAGCATAATCTCATATGCCTTGATGAGGGGCTCGATGCGTCCTTCACTTTTGGGGTTGTAGAGTACAATGGAGAAGTCTGCGGCTGAGGCAGCTTCGAGGCGGCGCTCAATTTTTTCCCAAGGCGTCAACAAGTCACTTAAGCTGATAACTGCGAAGTCACTTACGAGGGGGGCTCCGAGGATTGCTGAGGCGGCGGTGGCTGCGGTTACGCCGGGCACAATCTCTACTGGAAAGTCGGCTTTTTCTTGGGCTGCAACTTCTAAAACGATGCCTGCCATGCCATATACTCCGGGGTCGCCGCTGCTCACCATAACGACCTGTTTGCCTTCTTTGGCTTTGGTTACGGCGATTTTGGCGCGTTCTACCTCTCTGCCCATAGTGCCTGACACAACTTCGGCTCCGGGTTTGAGGATGGGTTGGATAAGTTTGATGTATGTGCCATAACCTACTACTGCGTCGGCGGTTTCAATTGCTGTGCGGGCTTTTGGGGTGAGGTGTTCTGGGCTGCCGGGTCCGATGCCGACTACGCTTATTCGCCCTCGGCTATTGCTACTGTTGTTTCGTTGCGTTTGGTTTTCTTGAGGATTAGTCTTGAGTTTATTCCCGCTATCAATAATGCTGCTCGTTCACATACGCCTCCGACACCGATTTTTTCCTGAACCATTGCAGAGTCAGGGGAAAGATCTGGGTGGCTTAGAGAACGAAGTGCATCGACACTTAAAAACTCAAGCGGTGCCCCCAACTTTGCAACAGCATCTAACATGGGTTGTGAGTCCCGTTTAATGTCAACTGTGGCGAAACAGTATACCCGCGCAAGCGGGATATGCACCTGCTCCAAAGCTGAATCAACCGCCTCAATTATCACGTCAGCAGGCGTTTCTTTCCGTGCGCCTAACCCAACCACAACCTTCCGCGTTTTTAGAATAGTGAAGGGTTTCGCAAATGTAGTTACAGTCAGGGGTTCATGAGTGATAATAGCGCCTGCATCATATTGACTGATGATATCAAGTGCTTCGGCGCCGTTTTGGGCTTTCTTGACATCGTAGCCGCTAATAGCGTTGGCGGGGATTTTTGCCTCACCCACCACCACAACGACAAAACGGTCACCATTAACAATGGCAGAGTTTACTGCTATGAGGCTCTCGGGGTTTTGGATGGTTAAATGTAGGTTTTTGGCGATTTGGTCCACGCTTTGGCGCCCCATGACATCAGAGGCGGTGGTTATGACTGGTATGGCGTTGATGCCTTTTGCGATGATATCGGCAAGGTCGTTAGCGCCGCCATAATGCCCCGAGAGGAGGCTTATGACAAATTTGCCCGAGACATCTACGGTTACAACGGCGGGGTCAGTGAGTTTGCTTTCCAAAAGAGGCGCAATGGCGCGAACAGTGATGCCTGTTGCCATAACCGCTACAAGGGCATCGAAGTTGCTGTAGTTGTCTTTGACCCATTCAATCAGCCTCTTCTCAAGCGGAACTACGCCGGGCTGCAAATATTTTTGGGGTGCATAAACAGTGGAGTTGAGGCACGCTTTGTTGAGTGCGTCTTGGATTTTTTGTGCGGTTTCTACGCCGCGCCTTGTGATTGCAACAAGTGCGATGCCTCTTGCATACATTTATTCTTCGCCTTTACGGAACCCTGTAGTAAACTTAGGGTCGTATAGCTTAGATAAATCATACGCTTGCGGGTCCAAAACGCGGCCCACAAAGATGAGTGCAGTCTCCGTTATGCCTGCGGCTTTAACTTTTCCAACGATATCTGCGAGGGTGCCTTTGACGATTTTCTGTTCTGGCCATGTGGCTTTGTAGACGACTTGGCAGGGGGTTTCTTTGGGGTAGCCGCCTTTCTGCAGGTCCTCAACGACACGTGCAATGTGAGGTGTGCCCAAAAAGATAACCATCGTGGCTTGATGAGCGGCAAGTTTTTGGATGCTTTCCGCTTCTGGAACAGGTGTGCGTCCTTCGGGGCGTGTGATTATGACGGTTTGGGAAATGTTGGGCAAGGTTAATTCGCGGTTTAGCGCTGCAGCGCCGCCGAGTAGACAGCTTATGCCGGGGATGCGGAAGTACTCGATGCCTTCTTTGTCCAGTTCGGTCATGACTTCTTGGATTGCGCCATAAAAACTGGGGTCTCCATCATGGAGGCGTACGACGAGTTTGTCTGCTTTGACGCCTGCAATCATGACTTGGAGCATTTCAGGTAATCCTATTTTTGCGCTGTCAACAAGCTGGGCGCCTTTTTTACAGTACTTTAGATAAGCTGGATTTAGGAGACTACCTGTGTAGATGACGATGTCGGCTTGCTCAAGCCATTTTTTTCCTTTAAGTGTGATGAGTTCAGGGTCGCCTGAGCCTGCTCCTATGAAAACGACTTTGTTCATTTCTTGCCCTTCCCATTACCGTTGCCGTTTTGTTTCCAGTGAATCGGAACCTGGCTCTTCTTAATTATCGCTACCGAGAAATAGTCTTCAGTAATATCCCAATCCTTGACGTCGCCGAGTTTGCCGACCAAAACCGTTTCTTCGGGTAGAGTGCAGCGTTTGACAAGGGCGATGGTGGAGTTTTCGTTGAAGCCTGATTTGAAGAGGATGGGTAGGAATTCTTTGATGTGGAAAGCGCATTTCATGAATACCAAGTTGTCGGCGTGTTTGGCGGTGTCCTCGATGTGGGCTGGGTTGAGGTCTGAGGGCATAATTGATACAACCTCGTCTTTTTCTGCCAAGGGCAGCTTAGCGCTTGCCGCCGCCGCAGTAACTGAGGTTACGCCGGGGATGATTTCAAGTTCAACTTCAGGGTAGGTTTCTTTGACGCATTCGTAGAGGTAGAGGAAAGTGCTGTAGAGCATGGGGTCGCCAAGGGTGATGAAGGCGACGTTGCCTTTTTTGGCTTTTTCAGCTACGATGGCGGCGTTTTCTACCCAGAGCTTGCGGTTGTTTAGGTCATCTTTGGTCATGGGGAAAACAAGCTCTAAAAGCTCAGGTGGGGTTTTGCGTTCTGCAAGGATTGGTTTAACCATGCCGAGTGCCATGCTGGGTTTGCTTGCATGCGATTTAGGTACACAAATAACGTCTGCTGCCTTGAGGGCTTTTGCAGCTTTAATCGTGATGAGCTCCGGATCGCCTGGACCGACGCCGATGCCTATGAATGTTCCTGCCATCAGTATACCCCTTAAAGTTTTGAAGCTGAGACTATTGTTATTGGATTTCTTGCCATCATCATGGTTCCGCTACTTATTTGCTTTCCCTTCGCCACCGAAATATGAGCCACATCGATGTCTCTGAAGCCTAACCCCCGCAACTCAGCAATCGCGACGGTAGCAGTCTCCAAAAGAATGGCGTTAATGACAATTCGGCCCGTAGGTTTGAGCTTAGCCGCTGAAACCTGCAGAATGGAACGCAGCGAGGTTCCGCCGCCCCCCACCAAAACCACATCCGGGTTTGGCAGAGGCATCAAAGCCTGAGGGGCTTTACCAACAGAGACGTTGACGTTGCTTTTGACGCCGAATTTCTCCACATTCGAGACGGTTAATTGGACAGCGGCGGGGTCTTCGTCAAGCGCGTAGACTCTGCCTTTGGCGCCAACCTGTAATGCAGCCTCCACAGTTAAGCCGCCGGTGCCGCAGCCGACATCCCAAACGACGTCGCCTTCGTTGAGGCGTGCTTTGCAAATCGTTATCACTCGGATTTCTTCTTTAGTTGGCCCCGGAACCGCATCGCTTTGAGCGAATTCCTCGTCGGGTATGCCGGGGGTCTTGTACGCCCAATTCTTAGCCATACCATTACACTTCGTTACTGTGACTGTTTGATGACCATGACGCATAATGCGCCAAATGTCTGCTTGGCCGCGTCTGCGAGGGTGGTCTGGGTGATTTTTTCGTTTTCTAGGGTGATGTTTTCGCAGACATAAACCGTTGTTTGCTTGTCTACGCCTTTTGTAAGCAGGTAGGCGGCTATGTCGCGGGGCGCAAACGCCTTGGATGAAGGCAGCAGCAACACGTTTTTGCCGTCCTTGACAGCTAAGGCAAGTTCCTCTTTTTCTTCCTCAGTGACTGTGCCTTCATGGAACGTGAAGAACCGTGCACAATCCCAACTGATGTTTAACCGCGCCGCAGAAGCCTGAATCGAGCTAACCCCCGCCACAACGTGGACATCGGTGGCATCAAATAATCCGCTTTCCAACACTGTGTGCAGTAAGCCTGAGAAGCCCGGGTCGCCCGTAGAGAGTAACGCAACAGATTTGCCGCCCCTTACGGCTCTTGCCGCAGCTTTGAGAGAGTCGACGAGGTTTTTGGCAGTTAAAACGATGGATTCGCCTTTGAGGTCGCTTCTGAAAAGTGCGAGGCTTCTCTGCGCGCCAATTACTAACTGTGCTTCTGTGACGGTTCGCCGCGCTGCTGGGGTAACGTAATCCGCTGAGCCTGGACCGACGCCAACTATGTTAAGTTTAGCCACGGCTTGCACCTAGCATTCTCATCCATGCCAAGGACTTTGCCATCCATGGCAACAATAACCACGCTTATCTTAATCTTATTTTCCACACGGTCACTCACCCGCTGATGCACTCGCGCTGCGATGCGGTTGTATGTGGCTTCAAGTAGGTCTGTGCCACGAAGGATCTCGGTGGCTTCATCGGAGGTGTTGGCTGCTAGCAGTTCATTGATGATTTCCTGCTTTACTCCGACTGCGGCAGCGTAGGAGGCGATGACTTCGTTGCGTGCGTCGCCGACTTTGTGATGAGTGTTAAAGATGTTTGCTGCCAACTTAACGAGTTTGCCACTGTGACCCAAAACAATGATTTCCTTAACGCCCTTCTCAACAGCCTTGTCCAGCATGTAGCCGACGAAGTCGCCTGTCTGCACAATCGCATCTTCGGGTACTCCAAAGTTTTGTTTAGCGATGCGTTCTCCGATGTTGCCGGGCACAAAAAAGATGCGCTTGTATCCACGTGCGAGTGCGACATCGATTTGGGGAACCAGTGAACGTCTGCAGGCTTCAAGTGATAGGGGTTTGACGACTCCTGTGGTGCCAAGAATGGAGACGCCGTCTTTAATGCCCAGCTTTGCGTTCATGGTTTTTTTGGCGATGTTGGCTCCTTCGGGTGCTTCGATGAGGATTTCTGCGCCTTTGCCCGCTGGGAGTGCTTCTTTGACGGCTTCAGTTATCATGCTTCGGGGAACAGGGTTTATGGCTCCTTCCCCTATGGGTACCTGTAATCCGGGTTTGGTGACTTTGCCTATGCCGACGCCGCTTGTTATGGTGATTTTGCCATCGTCAGTTACTTTGACGGTGGCGGTTATGTCCATTTTGTCGGTGGCGTCTATATCTTGCCCCGCGTCTTTGACGGCTACGGCTTTGGCGGTGTCTGCGCCAAGTTTTTGGCTGGATTTCACTGGAATTTCAAAACGTAACCCAATGGGCGTGGGGATGACGACGCGGTCCACGGGGTCTTTTAGTGCGGCGATGGTTGCGGCTTTGGCTGCTGCGGCGGCTGTTGCACCCGTAGTTATGCCGTATTTCAAAAACCGCGTCATATTGGTCCTCCTAAGCTTTGGCTTCTGCCATGTTTAGTAAAGCGTTAAAGATAGCTACGGCGATGGTGCTGCTTCCTTTACGTCCCCGCGTAATCATGTAGGGCACGTCTAGTTTGGCGATGACTTCTTTGGATTCCGCTGCTCCTACATATCCGACTGGTACCGCAACGATTAGGGCTGGTTTTATTGCGCCTTTTTTGATTTGTTCGGCGAGTTCAAAGGCTGCGGTTGGCGCGTTGCCGATTAAAAATATGGCTCCGTCTGCGCCGTCTGCAACAGCTAAACGCACGGCGGCTGTTGAACGGGTAATTGCCTCTTCTGTTGCCATTTTGGATGCTCGGGGGTCACTGATGTAGCTTAAGATTTGTCCGCCGAACCGTTGCACGCGTCCTTCGTGGATGCCTGCCTGAATCATTTTGGTATCTGTGATAACTTTGGCGCCTGCCTTAATCGCCGCGACGCCCGCTTCCACGGCTCCGTCGCTGATGACAAGGAGCTTGGCAAATTCGGGGTCGGCTGTGGTGTGGACGACGCGTTCGATAATTGGGATTTGGCTTTTGGGCGCTTTGTCTAGGACATCTTGGATTTCTGGGCGGATTAGCGTCATGCTTTGGTCATAAATTTTGGTTGACGTAGCTGGGTAGGTGGCTATGGGGGCGCCTTTGAAGGGTGCGTGGCGGTGTTCCCAGTCGTCGCCTAATGCTTTGAGGGCTTTCTCTTCTAGGATGACGGCGATGCATTCGTCTGCGCCTATGGGTTCGCCGTAGAAAAGTTCGATGCCTCTTTCGGAGAGTTTTGATTCTTGGTTTTTAACCTCAATCATTTCTGGGATTTCTTGCGTTGTATGCACTCCAGCCGCTAAAAACACGGGCACCAAAACGATTTTGTTCACGCCCTTTTTGGCAAGGGCATCGATTGCTTCGGGTATGGTGGGTGTGTTGCGTATCATAAAGGCAATCTCCACCATCTTGAATGCTGAACGCATCCGCAGAATCTCCGCTAACTTTTCGAGATTCTCTTGGTTATGCGGCAGTTTGCTGCCATGCCCAATAAGTATTAAACCGACATTATCCAAGGCTGCTTTTGGCAAGTTAATTTTTCTCCGTTTTCTCAAATAACTTGACCGCTGTTTCGATGAATTGAGAATCACCGTTTTTAGCGGCTGCCCTCAAGTTCTCAACAATAGGAATAAAGGTTTGCTTGAGTAAAATGGAAGTTAAATCTTCAAGTATGCGTTTTTTGCGGTCATCTACTTCGCCAAGCATATTCAATGCGGTGGTTAGTTCTCGCTGGCGCACCTGCTCTGCTTCTGAGAGCAACTCGGAGATGATGAGGCGCACCGAGAAACTCTTCATGTCATTCTCTAAGGTGACGATTTCTACTTCGAGGATTTGCTCGGCTTTTTCAATGGCGCTTTCCCGCTGTGCCCTATTTTTATCTGCAATCAACTGCAAGTCATCGATGTTGTAGAGTTTGGTGTGGGTGACATCCGAAACTGTTTTCTCGACGTTGCGGGGGTTTGAAATGTCAATAATAACTATGTTGTTGGGGTTAGTGCGTTTCAGCATTAACCTTGAGATGATTTCTTCAGTTAACAAGTAATGTGGCGCGGAAGTGGAGCAAATCACCACGTCAGCATCCACGAGCACTTCATCAAACTGATTAAACTTTACTGCTTGACCCTTGAGGTCAAATGCAAGTTTCACAGCGCGGTCATAGGTGCGGTTTGCAATGAAGATGGGTTTGAGGCAGCGGCGGGCAAGCGCTTTAGCGACTAAGGTTCCGATTTCGCCTGCGCCCATGACAAGGATTTTTTTGTCCTCCAAGTTCCCTAGCAAATTGACGGCTAATTCGACGGCTGCAGAGCCAATGGATATGGCGCCTTTGTTGATGCCGGTTTCGTTACGGACTCGTCGACCCACGGTCATGGCTCGGTTGAATAGGTGTTTAAATATTGGGCCGATGGCTTTGGCGTTTTCGGCTTCAAGAAAGGCGTCCCATGTTTGGTTGAGGATTTGGTCTTCTCCGATAACCATGGACTCCATGCCTGATGTGACGCGGAGCAGATGGTTAAGCGCGTCGTTGTCGATGCTTACTTCGATGGCTTGGAAGGCTTCTTCAGCGTTTTGGCCTGCCCTATTGGCAAAGTATTCTTTGACGGTTTTCGCAGTGGTTTCTGTTTCTTCCGCTACCAAAAACAGTTCAATGCGGTTGCAGGTCTGCAAAATCAAGCATTCCTCCACGTTTTCAATTGCTTTGAGCTCGGCGTATCCTTGGGGTTTTTCCTTGAACGCGACAGCCTCCATTAAGGGTACGCGGGCTGTCTTGTGGGTTATGCGTACATTGATAATGTGGTCAACCTTTGCCGAGGAATGCATGGTTGGATAAACCGACCGGCTTAAATATAACGTTTACGGTAAATACCTCGCGGGGTACTTAGAGATGGTTTTGCGACACAGAATCGGCTTAGTTTATCTTCCAGGAGCGCTTCCCTGCTTTGAAGACTTCGGAAACCTCCCCACAGACTTAGTCGGCGCCGACGCCCAAGTCGACGGCAAGCCTGCATCAGAGGTTTTAGACATGCTAATAATTCCCGGCGGCAGCCTCGTCGAATCCGGAACTGTCAACCCGCAAGTAGCAGCAGAAATAAACAAGATGGCGCAATCAGGCAAGTTTGTGCTCGGCGTCTGCTCGGGCTTCCAAGTGCTTGCCAACCAAACCGACGTCGGGCGCCTATCCACAATACCCGTCACCCGTGAAGGGATGGGGTTACTTGACGCTGAGTTTAAGCCGTTGGTCTGCACTGACCGCGTCGAAGCCTCCGTCGTCGACAAAAGCTTCATCACCCAAACACTCGGGGCAACCGTGCGGGGTTTCCATTGTCACACTTACGGTCAAATCGAGTTAGGCCCCAATGCACGCCCCATAATTGTAACCCACGCAAAACGTCTCAACTACAAAAAGAACCCCAAAGACCTTGTCTCAGGCGTTGCCAACAAACAGGGCAACGTAGTGGGCGTCTTTATCCACGGTCTCCTTGACAAGAACCCAACCATACTTGAGAGCATCACCCAATCCTTGGGTATAGACGCCTCTGAGTTAGCGGAGATTCGAGAAGCAAACGCCAAGCTTCTGGCACAAATTAAAGGCGAGGTCGGAGTTGCCACGAATGTTCGTCAAGCCGAAGCCAATCATGAGGCTCCGCGGATGTTGATGTTGACGGCGACGGGTAGCGGAAGCGGCAAAACCTTCATCGTGACAGGCATCGCGGGCGCGCTCAAAAAGCGGGGCTACAACGTGGGCGTCATCAAAGTTGGCGGAGACATCCGAGACGCCGTTTCTAGCCTCTATCTCATCAAGGAACCCATCAAAGACTACTCTTCCATCAAAATCGGCGAAAGCGGCTGGACCCCCCTTGAAGAGGCTGTTGGTGAAGCTTCCAAAAAATACAATTTCTTGCTCGTCGAAGGCGCCATGTCTGCATTCACGGGGTTGTTAAACGAGAACTATAAACGTCCCATGTCCACCGCCGAAGTCGCCGCGGCATTAGGCGCTTCAACAGTCGTCATCGTGGGCTGTGACAAAGAAGGCATCGAGGGCGCACTAATAAACACCCTCAACTACGTCAACGTCCTAAAAGAACTCGGCGTAAAAGTCACAGGCGTCATCCTCAACAAGCTCCGCGTAAGCTACATAAGCGATGAAATACGACAAATCATGTCCAAAGCATTCCGCAACGCGGGGATAGAGTTGATTGGTATGGTGCCACGTTTGGATTTGGAGGGGCGTGGGATGATTCCTGAAATTGAAATCCGCTACGAAGACTTCGGCGCGCAAGCCATCGATGCAGCTGAAAAAAACATTGACCTTGATTTGCTTGCCAAGATTGCCACGGCGCCCTCTATGACGCAGGTTGATTATGCGGCGTTTATGGAAAAGTTCAAAACGCTACTAACCCACTATACCCTTAATGCTTCTGCAGGTGGCAAACCCCCAAGTTGCTAATTGACCTAAAAGTCGACGGCAAAACCATCATCGTAGTCGGCGGAGGCGCTGAAGCCTACCGCAAAACACAAAGCTTTGTCGATTCAGGTGCCACGATTTGGATAATCAGCAAAGAATTCAACCCCGACATCTTGAAGCTTGGCGAGCAAAAACGGGTGGCGCTGCTCAAAACTGAAATTAAGGATGCTAAAGCGTTTGTTGACAGCTTAAACCCCAAACCCGATTTATTGTTTGCAGTCACCGACAATAGCAAACTCAACGAAGAACTCGTTGAGGCGGCGCTGTCTTTTGGCTGCTTGGTCTACTCCGTCGACAACCCCGCCATCAGTGACTTTATTTTGCCTGCAGTTGCACATGTCGGCGACGTGAAGGTAGCGGTTTCTACAGGCGGCAAAAGCCCCGCGATGGCACATATGCTTCGAGAACGCATCGAGAAACTAATCACGCCGCAAGATCTGCTTGAAATCGAGCTCCAAACCTCCATGCGTAGTCACCTTAAAGGTGTGGTGTCTGACCCTAAGGTTAGGAGCAAGTTGTTATATGAGATCCTAAATAACAGTAACATCCAAAAGCTTCTATGTGAAGGGAAACTTCAGGAAGCCCAAGATTTAGCTATGAAACTAATCATGGATAAGGAGATGTAAGTGTGAGTTTTCCAACAGTACGTATGAGGCGTCTACGCAGAACCGCAGCGTTGCGGACCACGCTCAACCAAGTGACGATTCAACCCAGCCACTTAATCTACCCAATTTTCGTCGAAGAAGGCATCAAGGCACCAGTGCCCATTAACTCTATGCCCGGCTACTTCCGTCTACCCCTCTCAAAGGTAGTGGAAGAAGGCAAAGCCGCCCTAACCCAAGGCGTCAAATCAGTGCTGCTATTCGGCATCCCCGCCAAAAAAGACGAAACCGCAACCAGCGCATACGACAAAGACGGCATCGTACAAGAAGCCATCCGCAAACTAAAAGCCGCATTCGGCGAAGAACTCGTCGTCATCGGCGACGTATGCCTCTGCGAATACACCAGCCACGGCCACTGCGGAATCATAAAAGACGGCACAGTCCAAAACGACCCCACCCTTGAGCTCCTCGGCAAAGTAGCGGTTAGCTACGCTGAAGCAGGCGTCGATATTGTAGCGCCCTCTGCTATGATGGATGGACAAGTCGGAGCAATCCGCGAGGCGCTTGACGAAGCAGGCTATGACCAAACCCCAATCATGGCGTACGCAGCCAAATACGCTTCAGGCTTCTATGGGCCGTTTCGTGAAGCCGCTGAATCTACCCCCAAGTTTGGCAACCGTCGAAGTTACCAGATGAGCCAAGGCAGCCAATCTGAAGCGATGCGTGAAATCGAACTTGACATCGCCGAAGGCGCGGATTTGATTATGGTTAAACCCGCCCTTGCTTACCTTGATATCATTGCGTTGGCGAAGGCTAATTTCGATGTGCCCCTCGTCGCCTACAACGTGAGCGGCGAATACAGCATGGTCAAAGCTGCAGCGCAAAACGGCTGGATAGACGAAAAAACCATAACTAACGAAATCTTAACCGCCATCAAACGCGCAGGCGCAGACCTCATCATAACCTACCACGCTAAAAACGCAAAAGAATGGATGACTCAACCGTGACCCAATCCAAATCCGAAGCGCTGTTTTTACGCGCCAAAAAAACCCTGCCCGGCGGCGTAAACAGCCCCGTCCGAGCCTTCGCACCCTACCCCTTCTTCGTCGACCACGCAGAGGGCTCCAAACTCTTTGACGTCGACGACAAATCCTACGTCGATTACTGCATGTCCTATGGCGCAATGCTGTTGGGACACGCAAACCCCGAAATCCTTGACGCCGTAAAAGCACGCCTATCAAAGGGTACCCTTTATGGCGCTCCAACCGAGTTGGAAGTCGACTTCGCAGAATTAATCAGCCAAGTCTCCCCCTGCATGGAGATGATGCGGCTAGTAAACAGCGGCACCGAAGCCACCATGCATGCTGTACGCGCAGCAAGAGGCTACACGAACCGCAAAAAAATAATCAAATTCGAAGGATGCTTCCACGGCAGCCACGACAACGTGCTCGTTAAAGCGGGGTCGGGCGCAGCCACTTTTGGAACTCCCACTTCGCTGGGTGTACCTGAAGAAACCACACAGAACACCATCGTGCTCCCCTACAACGACGAAGCCGCCTTAGAAGAAACTTTTAAGGCATATGGCAACGAAATCGCAGCAATCATCGTTGAACCCGTCATGGGCAACGTCGGCTTGATTTTACCAAAAAAAGACTACCTACCTTACCTCAGAAAAATAACCAGCCAAAACGGCACCGTACTCATATTTGACGAAATCATCACAGGCTTCCGCCTCGCCCTCGGCGGCGCACAAGAATACTTCGGCGTCACCCCCGACATGGCAACCCTCGGCAAAGTGCTCGGCGGCGGCTTCCCTCTGGCAGCGTTTGGCGGCAAAAAAGAAATCATGCAAAACATCAGCCCAGTGGGTAAAATCTACCAAGCTGGAACCTTCAGCGGCAACCCAGTCTCCGCAACGGCAGGCTACACCATCCTCAAAATCCTAAAGCAGAGGAAAAACGAGATTTACCCCAAGCTGGAACGAAACGCAGGCGAACTCAAAAAATCCCTCATCGACCAAGCCGCAGCCCTCAAACTTCCCGTAAAGGTCTACAGCGTCGCCTCGCTCTACCAAATCTTCTTCGCCAACACCAACGTCATCGATTACGCCTGCGCTAAACACAGCGACGCAGCAATGTTTGACGCATACTTCCATGAACTCCTAAAACAAGGCGTCTTTATCCCCCCCTCACAGTACGAAACCTGCTTTGTCAGCGCCGCCCACACAGAAGACGACCTCAAATTCACTAAAAACGCCTTCGCCCAAGCCCTCAACGCAGCAGCAAAAACGAGGAAAACCCCATGACACTAACCGTCGGAACAAGAGGAAGCAAACTCGCCTTAGCCCAAACCAACCGCACGCTACAACAAATCAAACAACGCCGCCCCGACGTGGACTTCAAAATAAAAATCATCCACACCATCGGCGACAAAGAACACGGCAAACCCCTGTTCACAATTGACTGTAAGGGCATCTTTGAGAAAGAAATTGACCAAGAAGTCGTTAGCGGCAAAATCGACCTTGCCGTGCACAGCCTAAAAGACGTGCCGATTGTCGAGCAGCAGACGGGCACGGTTCTAGCAGCAATTCCCAAACGAGACTCCCCTTGCGACGTGTTCATTTCTATGGGTAACGTGCCGCTTCAAGACCTACCAAAAGGCGCAGTCGTCGGCACCGGTAGCCTCCGTAGGCTCGCTGAAATCAAATATATCCGCCCCGACCTCGATGTGGAGCCCATCCGCGGAAACATAGACACCCGCATCGGCAAAGTCCGCAAAGGCGAACTCGCAGGCATAATCCTCGCCGAAGCAGGCTTAGAACGCATGGACATCACAGACGAAATTTCACAGCGCCTCCCGTTGGATCAGTTTCCCAACTCTGCTGGGCAAGGCGCAATTGCAGTTGTCGCCAAAGAAGGCAACACCCCAGTAATCGACATCGTCCGCTCAGTTGAGGATGCAGCGGCACGAGCTGAAATCACCGCCGAACGCGCACTTGTACTCAAACTGGAAGGCGGCTGCCGTGTCCCCATAGGCTCAGTGGCTCGCGCAGATGGCGATAATCTTTCGTTGTTTGGCTGCATCTTTTCTTTAACTAAACAGAAGAAGATTAGCGCCCAAGCTAAAGGCACCCTTAGTCAGGCTGAAGAGTTAGGCCGCATTGTCGGCGAAGACCTAATAGCGCAGGGTGCAAAAGACTTCGAGAAGGAATGGAGAGAAAAATATGGCGTATGGTAAAGTGTATCTTGTAGGCGCAGGCCCCGGCGACCCTCAACTGCTTACAATCAAAGCGGTCAAGGCGCTAAAAGAAGCCGATGTAGTAATCTATGACCGTCTTGGCGTAGGCGTAGAAGTCCTCTGCTTAGCACCCGACAATGCAGAGCGAATCTTCGTGGGCAAACGCACTGGACTGCATGAGGTGCCACAGGACAAAATTACGGAACTCATCGTAGAGAAAGCCAAGCAGGGCGGCAACATCGTGCGCCTCAAAGGCGGCGACCCCTTCATATTTGGACGGGGCGGAGAAGAAGCCGAGGCGCTTGTTGAAGCAGGCATCGAATTCGAAATTATCCCAGGCATATCCTCCTCGGTTGCAGCTCCCATGTATGCAGGCATACCTTTGACGCATCGTGACTTCGCAGCCTCCGTTGCCATAATCACTGGGCACCGCGCAGGTGACGCCGAGAAACCCGTAGACTGGGTTAAAATCGCAAACGCCGTCGACACCATGGTCATCTTGATGGGTGTTGAATCACTCGAAGGCATAGTCTCCAAGTTGCTGGCGGGCGGGATTAGCAAAGACAAGCCTGTCGCCATGATCGAATCAGGCACGCTTCCCAACCAACGCACCCTCATCGCAACCTTAGGCACAATCATCAAAGAAGCTGAAACCCAACAAATCAAACCCCCCAGTGTCATACTGATCGGTGACGTTGCCAATTTAGGGAGAAAACTAGCATGGTTCAAAGCACCCCTAACTTAGCTGGCAAAACCGTTGCCCTCACCCGTCCAACGGGGCAGGCGCAGGAAGCAGGCGACCTCATCACCGCCATGGGCGGCGTCCCCTACTATATCCCCGCCATAGAAATCAAACCCCTCAGCAGCCCTGACGCACTCAAAAAATTCGTAGCTGAACTCGCCGTTGGCAAAGTGGATTATGTTATGTTGATGAGCACCAATGGCGTGAAGTACATGTTTGAAGCCGCCGAATCCCTCGGTCTGTCAGCTCAACTGCGGACTGGGTTAGCTAAGGCTTATGTGATTGGGGTTGGTCCACGAACCGCCCAAGCCCTAACAGACACAGGCGTGCGGGTGGATTTGGTGCCTCAAAAATACAGCGGCGAAGGCTTACTTGAAGCCCTCCAAAACCGCGACCTAACGGGCAAAGTCATCCGCATCCCCCGAACCAGCAACGCCACACCCTTCCTTGCGGAGAAACTGCGGGAAAGAGGCGCCGATGTGGAGGAAATCTATGTTTACGAATCAGGCTTACCTGTCGATGAGGCGCTCAAAACCAAATTCTACGAAGACCTCCAAAACGGAAAAATCAACGCCGTCGTGTTTGGCAGCGGTTTGAGCGCAAAAAACATCTTCACGATGCTCACCGAAAAAGCCCCCATGGATACGCTCCGCGGCATATTTGCTGCAAAAGTCGCCGTCGTCGCGATTGGACCCACCACCGCTGAAGCCCTAAAAGAACTCAACGTAAAAGTCGATGTGATCCCCGAAGATTACCTCTTCGAGAAAGCCCTCTCAGCACTTGCACAATACTGGGCAAATCGCTAATTCTTTTCGATGGCTTTTGTTGTGTGCTGTTGGCTGAAAAGCCCGCCCACCCTATTAGGTTCCTAATATCCAAACCATGCAGAAACCTAAGAGGGGTAGGTCAGTATTGACTGAAAACCGCGTCAGTAGTATGTTGAAAATCTGTGGTTTACGGTGTGGTTGTGTTTGCACAGCCACTTACGTTTAAACAGGCATTTTCTCACCCAATACGTAACAAGATGAATCGGCTTCTGTGGAGGTGGATTAGTTGGAGTCAGCAGAGAAGAGTGGCAAAGTAAAAATGACTTTTGAGGTTGAAATTAATCAGGCTGCCCTTGAACTCATCAAACAAAACATGGAGAATATGTCTGAGGTTGCGACTCAGGGCATGCAGGCGTGGCGGGAAAACCGCGACCGCGCGGGCAAATCAGGCTACAGCCACACACATCCGCACGAACACCCTGGTCACGAGTAGCTTCTTTTAGAGTTTCCCTAAGCTGAAGGGTGGCTCATCTGCTATTGAAGCGTAAACCTGTGCGGCTGCTTGTTCTTGTTCTTTGGTGCCCGAGATGGCTATCCAGCATGCGCCTTCGGCTCCAAAAACGCCGCCCGCAGCAACCAACTCCGCATCCACTCCGCATAAGAGTTTGAAGGCTTCGAGTTCCGTGAACACCTCGCCAATCAACGGCATAAACCTATAACCGGAAGCGCCGGGCTCATTTAGTTTGGCGGCTATTGTTTGCATGTCGAGGTTGACTCGTTTCTCAAGCCCCACGGACACTATCAATTTGACTCGGCGTCCCACCACGGCAGGCAAAGACAATCCCACCGTACCCGCTTTGGGATGACCAATCAAGACGCCTGCCTCATGGCGCTCCAAATCCACGGCGTTAGCGCCCTTAACGATGACGTCGCCTTCCCGCATTGAGCCCACTACGTCAGCGATGGTTTTTCCCCGTTGCCACTCGCCCTTCATGAGGACGACGTCGCCTGGGAATTGGCTTTCATCAATTAAGCGTCCTTCGTTGCCGACTTTTTTGTTGCTGGGCGGTGGGGTGATGCCTCGGAAGAAGCGGCGGGCAGAAAAGTCAGTTATGCCTTGTTGGGTTAGGATTTCTTGGGCTAAGTAGCCGTTGGTTGTCCCTGCGATAATGACTAAGATGCCGCTTTTTAGCGTTGACTGGATGGCTGGGTGCTTGGTGAGGGCTTTGGCGATTAAGCGTTTGCCCATGGAGGGTGTTAAGAGGAATTGTTTCATTGTGTAAAGCTCCTTTATACACTTCTTGAAAAGCAAAATTCAGCTTAATAACTTATGTCATAATGAAAGGTGAATGAGGCTTTCTCTGGTTGTACTTTTAGAGCTGACGCGTGGTTTCCATGTTATTGATACCCACTGAAATAATCCGACCGCCCTTAAATATAACAAAATAAGCTTCAACGATGGCTCCACTGACAAGTAGGACAGAATGTCAATAAAAATCGGGGTGTATTTGACTGGTGGATAATAATTTATGTTGAGGGTATGCCCTGACGGAAAAAATAATAAAAAATAAAAAAGAAATTTTAAGACTAAGTAAAGATAAAGCCGTTAAGCTTAGTATCTTCTTGGTGGTCTTCGTTTAGAGTAGCATTCTCGGCAGTAAACTGGCCGTGTGCCGTCTGGTTTGAAAGGAACTTCACATTCTTTTCCGCAGTCGGCGCAGGTTGCCTTGTGCATTTCTCTGTTGCCATATGACATTTTCTATATTCAACTCCTACTAGATTGGCTGTGCAAAAATTACTTTTCACACATTGCCACCCCTCATACATAGGGTCGCTACTTATAAATTGCGTGCTTACCAAAACACAAAACCCCAATAGACCAACGCCACCACAATATAAGCAAAAACCCGAAAAGCTTCCATGTTTGATAGTCAGACTAATATAGGGTAAGGAACAATATACGTTCACTTATTTGAAAGGTAGGAAACAGCAATCTTTGCTTTCTGAGGCTTTCAACAAGTGAGAGAAGAACTTTGAGACAGAAAAAATCCACCTTAGGCGAGCACCTCGCTTTGTTATCAGTAAAGTACAGTATTTATCCCAATGAAGTCTTCCAAGCACTCCTTCACGCAAGCAAAAATGACCGCGCAGTCTGCGGCGGCTTAACGGTGGAGTACCGAGGCAAAGTTAAAAACGAAACAATCTTTCTAATCACAAAAAACAATGATGTGGTCGCCCAATTCCGCGTAGACGACGAATTTTTGCTCCGTAAAGACAACCCCTTTGAATCTTGGATGAGCACCGACAAAATCCGTAAAAAAATCGCTAAACAAAACACCGAAGCCATCTACAGCCAAATCAATGATCTGCGCGCGGGCATGAAACACGTAAACGTCAAAGCCACAGTCTTTGAGATTCCTAAACCTGCACAGGTTCACACACAATTCGGCAACAGCGTCATGGTGGTTAACGCTGTAATCGGAGATGAAACTGGCAAAATCAAGCTCTGCCTCTGGGAAAGCCAAATTGGCGCCATATCCATCGGGGACAGCATCGAAATCAAGAACTCGCAGGTCTGTGTTTTCCGAGGCGAAAGGCAACTGCGGTTGGGCAAAAATGGTACCTTGAGCACCTTGGCAAGACCTAAACCTCAATTGGCAACCGCCACGATAAGATAATTCCTAAGAGCCTATTTTATACTTTAATAACGGGGTTATCTGAGCGGATTAGCCGCAAATGTTCACTCTAATTAAGGCAAAATCATTTATGCCAAAGAAACATTGTGTTTTTCAAGCTTGGGGAAAAGGGAAGACACGTGAAAACGGGGGCACCCACAAAGGAACTTTCGATTCTGCTGCCAGCATACAATGAAGCCGTGCAAATCAAAAAATGCATTCAAACCGTGGAAGCCGCCGTTAAAACCTTCTCAAAATCCTATGAAATAATCGTCTCCGAGGACGGCAGCACCGACGGCACCGACACCATAGTCGCGGAAATGGCAAATACTAACCCCAACTTGGTTCTGCTTCACTCACCTGCGAGGTTGGGCAAAGGCAGAGGCATCAAAAACGCGCTACGTCACTCCAAGGGACGATACATCACATTCATGGACGTAGACTTAGCCACGGACCTCGCATGCTTACCCGAACTCCTGCGCGCCGTCAAACGCAACGGCGGCATGGCAATCGGCTCACGCCACATAAAAGGCGCCTCAGTCAACCGCCGCCCAACCCGAACCCTATTCAGCTTAACCTACAACCTCTTTGTAAGGCTCCTCTTCATGGACGGTATCCATGATCATCAATGCGGCTTCAAAATGATGAGTCGACCCGTTGCGCAGGCAGTGCTGGAGCTTTCCAAGTCTGATGGCTACTTTTTTGACACTGAAATGATTGTGCGCTGCAAAAACCTTGGGTTCCCCGTAGAAGAGGTACCTGTGAATTGGACAGAGAAAAATAAGGGCGGCTCCAAAGTGAATCCCGTACGGGACTCCAAAAAAATCGGGCTAGACATGATTGCATTTAGGCTTAACCTAGCCTAAGAAAACCAAAATGCGGGCAAGAAAGCTTTCTAAGGTTACCATTTTCCGCCTGCGCCACCGCCGCCAGAGCGTCCCCCGCGGTATGCGCTACGACCAAATATAGGAACAAATATGCCCAACACTGCTAAAACCACAATTAACCATAGCGGCATGCCATAGAAGTACCAATCCCAGAACGGCTGTTGCGTTGGCTCAGGGCTGCTGTCTGCTTCGTAATAGTAGTATCCTCTTACAGGCAGATTATTAGGTTGATTGCTAACAGGAATCTGTTCACCTAACGCGACAACGGTGTCGTATAGTCCTTGGCCGAAGTCTCCGTTTTGGAATGCGGGCACCAGATATTGCTGCGCGATGAGGTTGCTTTCTATGTCGGTTATGTCTCCTTCTAAACCGTAGCCCACCTCGATACGCCACTGCTGCTCCTCAAACGCCACCAACAACAAGATGCCATTATCTTTGCCGCTTTTACCAATCCCCGTTTGCGTTCCATCATAAACGTCGAGGGGTTCTTGGTTGAAAACGTAAACGCCCAACTTGACGATGTCGTTGATTTCCTGCCCCGAATCATCCTTAATGCCGTGACCGTAAAGTGAAGGAAAAACGGCAACTACAATTTCGGCGCTACAATTTTCGTCGATGATTTGAGCGTAGTATTCGATGGAGTCTATCCAGTCTTGCTCAACGTATTGTGCGTTGCTTGTCGGAATTACAAAGAGCGTTGGGGTAAGGAGGAGAACAACAATGAGAAGGGTGCAGCCGCGTTTTTTCTGCAATTGCCTATGCTACCTCGAGGGTTAGAGGTTGACAGGGGGTACCTCGGTTGCGCCTACCTGCGCTTGGAAATAGGTTTTGGCGTCAAATCCCCAGCCTGCTGCCCAAAGATTTGCAGGGAACACGTTGATGGCGGTGTTGTAGTCTCGGACGGCGTCGTTGAAGCGCATGCGTTCGGTTGAGATGCGGTTTTCTGTGCCTTCCAACGTAATCATTAAAGACTGGATTACGGTGCTGGATTGCAGGTCAGGGTAATTCTCGAAAGTAACCACAAGGTTGGAAACTCCGGATTCCATGGCTGCGGTGGCGTTGTTTATGGCGTCTAGGTTTCCTCCTGCCGCCGCAGTCATCCATTGACTTCTCAGTGCAGTTACATTCTGCAGAATGGAGCCCTCATAGGTTATGTAGGCTCTTGCGGCGTCCACGATGTTGGGAATCAAATCGTACCTGCGTTGAAGCTCTTGCTCTACCTGCGCCCACTGCGACTCAGCGTTCGCATTCAAACCTACAATGTTGTTATACGTCGAGAAATAAAGCGCTGCAAACGACGCAGCAATCACAATTACAATTAGCGCTACAACTGCCGCTATAATTTTTCCCTTCAATTCAAACCCCTATCAGCCAAATCAAAAATCACCAATATATCCCTTACGTGAAGGGCAAACTAAACAACGCAAAACCTTTTTTTGCAGATAAATAGACAGCCCTTATTCAGCGACTGCTAAATTTTCTTACCATCCGTCTCAAACGCAGAACTTGCTGTTCCATGTTAAGCCACGGCGGCACAGATTGACCATGCGGCGAACAATGCCCCTCCACAATGGCTTTACAGACTGCCTCCACAGTGGGTGCCTCAGCCTCAATTATGGTGTAGCCAAAACCGATTTGAGGACCATAATGCGCATCTGTACCTGCCACGCGCGAAAGATTTAGCCGCTCTGCAGCCTCTTGAGCTTTTTTGATGCTGTTTTTGAAAGGAAACGCACGTGCATTAATCACTTCAATGGCGTCGAAGCTTGCACAGACGTGATCACGAAGGCACCCCTTAAAGTAAACATAAGGATGACAAGCGATGGCGACTCCGCCTGCGGCGTGAATTTTCTCGACGGTTGCGACGGCGCTTAAACCCCGGGGGATAAGTTCTGAGACGTTTAGGGCTACGATGTGGCCGTCGCTACTGGAGACCTCCATGCCTGGGAGGATGAAAAATTCGGGGTGGTCTTTTGCGATTTGATAGGCGCCTGCGAGGTGGTTGTGGTCGGTGACGGCGACCGCGTTTAAGCCCCTTTTTTTAGCGTAAAAAATGAGTTCTTTAGGCGTTATAAGGGAATCTTTGGAGTAGGTGGTGTGTACGTGTAGGTCAGCGATAATCTGCATCTTTCTGCTCCTATTTAGGCGGCGCCTTTGAGCGAATCTGCGCCAACTGCTCATCGAGCTTCGCCTCATCAGTTTCCACCTTATGGAACAGGGGCTGAGGCTTTTGGATTTTGTGACCAGCCTCCATCGGCGCCAATGCGTCGGCCCATCGGTACTCATGCACGGAGCCCGCGAGTTGGAGGGTTTGCCAAAGTTGCTGGGCGGTTTGGGGCATAAACGGTTCGGAAACCACTGCACATGCCTTCACAACCTGTGCCGCCACATAGAAGATGGTGCCTGCTTTTTCCTTGTCAGTTTTCATCAGGTTCCAAGGCTCCTTCGTGTTGAGATATTGGTTGCCGACACGACCTAAGGCAATGAGGGTGTTAGCTGCAGATTGAAGCCAGCCTTCCTCGATTTCTTTTGCTGCCTGCGCCACCTTCTCTTTAACGCATTGCAACACTGCTTCGTCGTCGGCATCAAGTTTAGTCGGCGCGGGGACTTCACCGTTGAATTTGCTTGTTATGAAGCTGAGAGTGCGGTGGATGAAGTTGCCGTAGGTGTCGTTGAGGTCAGCGTTGATTTTATCCGCAAACGCGCCCCAAGTAAAGTTGGTGTCTTTGCTTTCAGGTCGGGTGGCGATGAGGAAGAAACGCCAGTAATCGACGGGGAACATTTCCAGCGCTTCGTCAATCCAGATGCCGACGCGTTGGCTTTTTGAGGCTTTTTGGCCGCGGAACTGTAGGAACTCGGTTGCGGAAACGTTCCAGGGGAGGTTGTAGCCTTGTCCCGACGCTAAGAGGAGTGCTGGGAGGATGATGGTGTGGAAGGGGATGTTGTCTTTACCCACGAAATACAGCGTGCGCGCGTCTTTATTGAACCAGAAGTCGCGCCACTTTTCAGGTTGCCCCAAACGTTGGGACTGCTCTATGGTGGCGGAGACGTAGCCCAAAACTGCATCAACCCAGACATAGATGGTTTTGCCCTCAGCACCTTCAAACGGTGCAGGGATACCCCATTCGATGTCACGAGTCACTGCGCGAGGTTTGAGTCCCTCTTTTATCCAGTTGAGGCTGAAGTTTTTAACATTAGCTGGAAGCTGTTGATTGTCGCGAATATACTGGCACAGGGGCTCTTCGAGTTTGGAGAGGTCAATGTACCAGTGCCTTGTGGTTTTGATTACGGGTTTATTTTTGCAGATAACACAATAAGGCTCCACCAGCAAGGTGGGTTCGAGGAGTTTGCCGCAGATGTCACATTGGTCGCCGCGTGCCTTTTCAGCGCCGCAGTAGGGGCATTTGCCTTCGACGAATCGGTCGGGGAGGAAGCGTTGGTCATGTTCGCAGTAGAGCATCTGTGTGTCTTGGCTAAAGATATAGCCGTTTTTTTGGATTTCTAGAAGCGTTTTCTGCACGAAGGCTTTGTGAGTGGGGCTTTCGGTGCTTGTGTAGTTGTCAAAAGATGCGTCCCAGCGTTGAAAGAGTTCGGCAACTTTGGCGTGGTTGCGGTCGGTGAGCGCTTTGGGGGTTATGTGCTGACGGAGAGCTTCGACCTCGATGGGGGTGCCATGTGTGTCGGAGCCGCTTACCATCAACACGTCGTCGCCTTTGAGGCGGTAATATCGGGCGGTCACGTCTGCGGATAGGACGGAGCCGACGAGGTTGCCCAAGTGTGGGGTTACGTTGATGTATGGCCAAGCGCTGGTTACGAGGACATTTTGTGGCAAGAGACGATTCTCCAACACAATCGTTCTGTGTCGAACTATTTAAAATTGCTATACTCAGAAAAGAAACCATCTGCCCGCTGGGACGGATAGTCTGAGACCCTTTCCTTAATTAAATTATATACAACAAAAAGGTTGCCAAGATGCCTTCTGCTTAGACGTGGGTTGGGTTATCGCAAACTCTTTTTAGCTGCAACCCTAATTTTGTCTCCATAAACGTAGGGGTCACCCAACATCACCCAAACCTCCTCTGTCTCCGCGCAATCTAAAACCAGACTTGTAGACTGGAGACGCAACGCAGTTGACTTCGCCAAAAAGCATCAGTACCGCTTGATGTTGCTGGTGTTTTTGGTGCTTTTTGTCTGCGCGGCGCTCTATCAGTTGGGTTACATGTCGGTGCAGTGGGATGAAATGCCCCACCTTTATGGCGCTACATTGTTGTCGCGGTGGCAATGGTGGGACTACATGACCACCTACGGCTACTACCCACCCGTCTTTGACCTCGCCACCACCCTATCCTTCAGCGTTTTAGGCGTCAACCAAGATGCAGGCCGCATTGTCGCAGTCACCTTCTCGCTACTCGCCATAGTTTTGGTCTATGAATTCGCCAAAACCACCTACAACCAAAAAACCGCGCTTGCCGCTAGCATCCTCTTGGGCACCATGCCGGGGTTCTTTTGGCTAAGCCGCGTCACCATGCTTGAGACCACGCTTATCTTCTTCTTCACGCTTGTGATGTTTACGTTTTATCGGTGGATAAACAAAGACACCAACAAAGCCCTACTCTTAAGCGGATTAGCGTTAGGCATCGGGGTGCTGGCAAAGTACCAAATCATCGTCGCCGCGCTTGCCATGCTGCTAAGCATCCTGTTTTTGTGCCGCAAACGCCTCAAACTCACCCTAACCAAATTCTTCGTCATTCTAATCATTGTGGCTTGTGTGGTTGCGCCGTGGTTTTTGATGATTTATCACTATAATGGCTTCACAAAATTTGAAACCATCCAATATGTCATGAGTGAAGGCGGACAAGACCGACCCGCATATAGCAACCGCTTCCAGCCACTTCCCGTTTATTACCTTGTCGAGATGACTTGGCCCTTCAACGACATCCCCGTGCACCCCATCGCTTTGCCCATCTTGATTTTAGGGTTAGCTGGGCTAGGCCTATTCGCGTACCGCAGAAGCAAGCAGGACATCTTTTTCCTCACATGGTTCGCCGTGGTTTACGTCTTCTTCACGTTTATCTCCAACAGGCAATGGCGCTACGTTACGCCCCTGTTCCCCATACTCGCCGTCTCCGCCGCCGTTTTCATCCTGTTCCTCTACGGTAAAATCAGCCGATGGAAGCCCCGTCAACTCGGATTAAAAGGCGTCCGAATAAAGAAACTCGCCGCCATACTCTTCATCGGCATCATCGCATCCACCGTAGTTTACAGCAGCTATGAAGCCTACCAGATGACTGTGCGCGATGAAAATCATATCCCCATCCAAGAAGCTACCCGATATCTTGCAAGCCATCTTGAGGCAAACCAGTCTGCAGTGCTCGTATGTGCCTTTAACCTGCTCGACCAAGACATGTTCCGTTTCTATTTGCCAGCCAACATGTCCAGTGATCAAATCTGGCAATACCCAGCATTAGCCGTAGACGCCTTCAAACCTGACTTTAACATCGATGAATTCGTTCATCTCTGTAAGGAGCGGAACGTGAAATACATAATCCTCTTTGATTTCGGCATCTACAACCAATTCTTCAACACCACACTAGATTATACTCAAGTTAAACAGATGATTTTCGACAGTGGTAGATTTGATGACCCTAACGAAAGACCTTTCTGGGGAGACTTCTATGGTAGCAGCGGCACCCGACTCTTCCTCGTCCGCTTCTTAGGCTAAGCTATGGGGTTTCGAGAAGCTCAAAACCGTTTTCTTTATTGCGCATACGCCTAGCTGAGCTACCTGTTAATTCTAAGAGCACTACTTCGCCGACTTGCCACACATCCACACCCAACCGAACACAGCCCGTGATGGTGTTTTCGTTTCTGCCAAAACTCGCATGCATATGCAGCTTGGGAGTGCCTGTTTCATCAGTAAATATGGTGCCGACGCCGCAGCCTTCATGCACGCCCCGCAGCAGGGTGGTCATGATTTCGGGGGGTATGACGTCGCCGTCTTTGGGTCCCACAACCAGCTTGCTCTGGTTTTGTCCGCCGCCTAAAAAGAAGCAAAGTGCGCTTTGGATTTGTTGTTCTGCGGCGAATTTTTCGATAACTTCGTGGAGGCATTCGTTGTGGTGGAGTCGGAGGATGAAGATTCTTCCGAGAGCTGCTTGAGTGTAATTCAACAGGTTGACCTCTTTGGGTTTATGCGGTGTGTATTCGGGTATAAAAAACTTCAAGTGGCGCTGGCTGTTTTGGAACGCGCCTTGAGGGTGCATCCTCCATTATTTATGGCGGAAAGATTTCTACTGGTTTTCAACATGTTAATGCGCTTGTTTTGCGCCAATAGTTACCTACCCCTCTTAGGTTTCTGCATAGAACCTCTAATAGGATCCAAATATGCCCGCCCTGCAAAGCCCCTTCCCTATATCGTTTCTGCATGGTTTGGATATTAGTGTCCAAATAGGTTCTTTGGTTCAAATGTTGTTTGGGGCTGTGTTGCCTGGGCTATTTGTGGAGGCGCTCGGGTGTGGTCTCCGGGAGCTAGGTTACTGGTCCGGGGATGTGAATGGTGGTCTCCATTTGTGGCTCAGGTTGCAACGTCCCAAACAACCCAATCGACATTACTGACTAGTAATATCGTTTGTAGAAGACACTAATTTACTATTTAAGCGCTTTGGCGAACTTTTGCTCAATGCCTCAACTGTAACGAACTATTCAAACCAGCCCTCACCCAAAACCGGCTTCCTCCAAAAAACAAAAACGCCTGTCAGAAAAAATAAGACACGATACTTCTTTTGCACTTTTGCTATCATTTTTGTTCGCAAACCCTTTTTTGCGCTGACGCCCTTACCAAGCGGGCTAATCAGGTTTGTGTTAACAATTTTTAAATATGTAAATTGCGGATGGAAGGCTAATTGATAGCAGCCTAAGAAGGGGCAAGACCGGGGGGTCAAGGATGAAAGGCTCAAGTGACTCAAGGGAGCCAGTTATGCCGAATTTATCCCATATTGCCCTTTTTCTTAGGCAACTATCTTAACGGTTCTCTCTGTTTGTTACGCTATAAATACTTACCGTTAATTTCACGTAAAACGGCTAGCGATTGTTTATTTTTTTAATTTTTTTCTTGTTGGTTTGGCTTTTTTTATCAACAAAACCCACTTTTTAATAGCCTCACAAAAATCCAAGTGTGATTGAGGATAGAAATTTATTTACCTCTCAGCGAAATTAGCCCCTCAAAGGCACTTTAGAAAAAGGGGCGAACGGAAGCAATGTCAGAGAAATCAATCCAAGAACGTGGAAAAGAAGCACTCTACTGGATTCAGAAGCAACAGAACGCAAACGGCTTAGGCATGATTGAAGCCAGCAAAGTCCCCGACCAAGGCGCATTGCGTTTTCTTCTTAGGAAAGGCGACATTTTTGAGCCGCAAGCAGGGTTTGTGAAATCTTCTGCTAAGCCCGAACCCGAAGAAGGCTCACAAACCGAGTTTCCAGACCATAAACCATGGGTCTGGCGAACCCCAAAACCCAAACGCAAAGGCGATGTGCCGGAGCCCTACGAGTTTTTGGCCTACCCCGACTGGGACGCGCTTCCCAGCGCCGTCGCAGAGGCACTCCGTGGTATGGGTTTCTCTGGTGACCCCTACCTCTATGAAGGCTACAGTTACCGTAAAATGATGGGCGGCGCATTGCGGCGCAAAATGATAGGCTCGCTCTCCAAGGAAGAATTGTTAGCGGAGGTTCAGTTAACATGCCAAACCCAAGAAGAGTTCGAGGAGTTTAAGCGGGTACTTGAGGAGAAAGTGGAGGAGTATCGCGGTAAGTACAAGGAGTTTCCCGAAGTGCAAATCGGCGATGTGCTGTTTTACCCGAAGGATGGGAGCTTTAGCCGCAAAAAAGACGCCTGATTCTGTACACGCAAGTTATGCGGTGCGTCATATATCGCTTGTTGCCACAGGTTGAAGCCAACATTTCCTTTTATCCCATGATGGAAACTAGGGACATGTATCGTGTGGAATGGAGTGTTGGTGCCTGAGATGTTGGGCGGGTCTGGCTGCTAACCCGATGCGGGCGTTTCAACTGCTTTTTCGTCCCGTCGAGGTTGGCGCGCGGCTAGGTCCGCTTAACCCCCTTTTTTGAGTTCTCCCCCTAAACTCATGTTTTCGTGAAATTTTTTTTGTGCAGATTCAGGGTTATTAGGCTGTTGTTGTAGCTGTACAATCACACTGTTATTTATTTCACAAGCTGTACATATGATAGTCAGCCCAAGAGGTTAACTTAAAACGCAGACGAAGTGATTCTCCCCCCTCTCTCTTCCTGAAGTTTTTCGTTTGCGCTTAAGTTAACCTTACTTCTAATCCAAGAGTCCTTCTGTTTATGGGCTGCATCAAATAAAAATCCTCTCACGCGTCAGCGCTGCCCATTTAAGCGGTTTTTTGGTGTTTAGCGGCTGCTCTAGGATAGCGGCTTGTTGTAGACTTGGCACAACCACAAGCACATATATGCTAACCCGCTGAAATTAACTAAAAGGATACAAACATAACGGGCAACAAACTGGGTCCAAGGAAGATTTAAGCACGAAAACTTCCTAAGACAACACCTGTCTACATAGACGCTACTTCTGCCCCACCAACCATAGTGTCCCCAAGTTTTGCCCGCAACAAATAAACAAAGGAGGTTTTGACTTGATTGCACCCCCCAAGTATAGCGTGCTCATCGTGGACGACGATTATGCCATTCTGCAAGTGTTTAAGCGGATTTTTGAACGCAAAGGCTACCAAGTCACCCTCGCTCAAGAAGGCAAAGACGCCAAACAAAAACTGTCCACCGCCCACTTCGACGTAGCCCTCATTGATTTGTGTCTTCCCGACATGGAGGGCACCGAGCTGTTCCCATACATAGAAAAATCCTCAACCGACACCCTAAAAATCGTTCTCACAGGCAAAACATACCTGCAAGATACCGTGCACGGCGCAGATGCTTTCATAGCTAAACCAATTGACCCCGCGCGGCTACTGAGCATAATTGACACCAAAATTAAGCACCGCAACCTCGAACCATAGCGGCAACTCTTATAATCCATGCCTACGCTTCCTCTCTGAGGTTAGAGGTTATGCCAACGTTTCAATGCAGCGTTTGTGGACGCAAAATCCGTTCAGAATTCGAAGTTTCCTGCACCGGCGACGCCAAACGCAACGTGGAAAAAGCGCCTTGGTGCTGCGGCAAACCCATGTTTGAATCCATCGATGACTAACCAATCAGCAAACCGATGACCAGACTTACCAGAACCGCGACAACCCAGCCTGCAACTACTTTTAGAAACGGCTTTGCAGACACCAACTTGGTCTTATAGGATACGCCTGTGCCAAACATCGCCGCTGAAGTTGCCTGCGTAACTGAAAGCGGGATGCTAAACAGCGTTGCAGCCTCAACCAGCACCGTAGACGTCATCAGCGTGGTTGTGGCGTTGGCGTAGCGCATCGCAAAGGTTTCCTGCGAAATGCGGCGAATCGGACCAGCCGAGAGAAAGAAGCAACCCACAAAAACCGCCGCAACCGCAACTATAATTGTCCAAACATCAAATCCACCAACCGCAACAATCAATCCCAATGTGTTTGCGCCCATCACATATGCCGTGGAAAAGGACAGTACAATCAGCAGCACCTTGTAGGCTTGGAGTCTGCGCCAAAAATTAGTAGGATACCCTCGATTGAGTAAACGCATAAGCCCAAACGCCACTCCAATCGCGATTAGGGGCGCAAAGATCCATGTCAAGACGACCTCAAAAATGAAGGGCGCATTGACCAGCATGTTTTGGGCAATCGATATACCCGCCAACAGCCCAACCAAAGACATATTCAAAGACATAGGCACCCTAAAACGGTACGCAATAACAAAGACCAGTATGGCTACTAGTAACGCTTCTGCCTGCAACGTCGGCGAGGGCGTCGGAAGCAAGATATTCACCGAGATAATCATGGCTGCACCCTGAACTAGCAAGCCCACCGAGAACCCTACCGCGCCTATTAGCGCCCCGAAGCGTCGGCTGATGATTCTTGAGCCCACGGCTGGTCCCACGCAGGCGGAAAGGTTGTTGCCTGCCACCAGCATCACGGCTACAAACACCAAAATTAACAGGACAATTGAAAGCCACAACATCGGGGGATCACTTAATGATTGAGGAAACCACTGAAACAAGGTTATCGGCGAGGTCTTCGCATTCATCCAATACGTCGTCGGATTTATGCATCAACTCGCTGTAATGATAGAACTGGAGAAAATGCAGCTTAGGCGCCATTGCATACAACTTATCAAACCCCGCGTCTTTGATGTCGTCGCCCTGCTCTTCGAGAGCTTCAATCTCTTTATGCAACTGCAAAATCGTAGGAATACTGCTATTGGTGAGCATTTTTTGCAACTTGCCAAGCATCTGCTCCGCCAGCCCCATCAACTGTAGATAGACGCTTACCCATTCGGCTTCGGGGTGTACTGCGAATTCTTTAGCGTCTGCCTTAGCCATGCGGGTAAGCTCTCGGCTTAAGTAAAAATGCAGGTCTACTATGTCGTCGGCGTTGTGGACGCATTCGATGAGGTCATCGATTATATTGGGGCTGATGGCGCCGCTGGTTATGTTTTCACTAAGATTTAGGGCTATCTCGTCGCATTTTTTTTCTATGCTTCGAATGGTATGCATGTTCTCGGTTAAGGCTTGGTCGTTTTGGGTGTTTTGAAACATAATTTTTAGGGTGGCGTTAGCTTCAGCTGCGTTGGTGAGGATTTGGGATAACCCGCTGAATATGTTTCGTTCGCCTAGCACCAAGATACCCTTAAAATTCTTCATCGCAATCAAAAGGAAAGAATTCGGCTGCCATATTAACCCTGCGAAACAGGCAGAATAGGTTTGGTTGTAGGCTTTAGTTTACAGTCACATAACTTTATTTCACCATCCCCTGCACGTTTACGTGGGGATTTTAAGTTTTGATTGAACAATCAAGCCAAAGCTACGTAGAACCCATACCCCTTCAAACCAAACCCCCCGAAAAACACGTTTACCTCTTCAAAGAAGGCAACGGAAAAGACAAAAAACTCCTAGGCGGCAAAGGCGCAGGACTCTGCGAGATGACCCAAATCGGCTTACCCGTCCCAGTTGGATTTGTGATTACCACCCAAACCTGCTTGGAATATTTTGAGCATGTCTCAAAGTTCCCCGAGGGCTTCCGCCGCGAAGTATATGCCGCCATGGTTGAGGTCGAGAAAAGCATGAAACGGGGGTTCGGAGACGCTGACCATCCGCTTCTGGTTTCAGTGCGCAGCGGTGCAGCCATCTCGATGCCTGGCATGATGGATACGGTGCTTAATTTAGGCTTAAATGACGTGACGGTGGAGGGGCTTATTCGGCGTAGCGGGGATGAACGGTTCGGCTGGGATTCTTATCGGCGTTTTCTCTCGCTTTTTGGCGAAATCGTACTTGGCGTGGAAGAAGAACGCTTTCATCAGGCTATGGAGGAACTCCGCAAAGAGCGCGGCGCCACTCAAGATATCCAATTAACCGCTCAAGACATGAAAGAGCTGGTCTCAACCTTTAAGCACATCATCGAGGAGGTTACGGAAAACCCTGTACCGCAAGACCCACATCAGCAGCTTTTTATGGCAATCGAAGCAGTTTTTGCTTCTTGGAATGGCAAACGCGCCGTAGATTACCGTCGAGAATTCAAAATAACCCCAAACATCGCCAACGGCACCGCCTGCACCGTACAAACCATGGTGTTTGGCAACATGGGCGAAAATTCCGCCACAGGCGTTGCTTTTACACGCGACCCTGGTACAGGCGAAAACGTCCTCTTCGGCGACTACCTTGACCATGCCCAAGGAGAAGACATAGTCGCCGGCATCCGAACCCCCAAACCTATTGCTGAAATGCAAAAAACCATGCCTCAAAACTACCGTGACCTCCAAAAGGTCCGTGCAAGGCTGGAGCGCCATTTCCGTGAAGTGCAAGATATGGAATTCACCATAGAAGAGGGCAAACTCTATATGCTTCAGACTCGCAACGCCAAAATGAACGCTGCCGCCAACATAAAAACCAGCGTAGACATGGTCAACGAGGGTTTACTGGACAAAGAAGACGCGTTGCTTCGGCTTGACCCGCGTCAGCTTACGCAGTTGATGTATCGCCAAATTGACCCAACCAACACCATCACCCCCATAGCCACTGGATTGGGGGCTTCTCCAGGAGCTGCGTCAGGCGAAGCGGTGTTCGATGCAGATGAAGCTGAGCGGCAAGCTAAGGCAGGCAAAAAAGTCATCTTGGTACGTGAACAAACCAAACCCGAAGACATACACGGCTTCTTTGCTGCTCAGGGAATTTTGACGTCGGTGGGCGGCAAAACCAGCCACGCGGCTGTCGTTGCAAGGGGGATGGGTAAACCCTGCGTTTCAGGCGCTGGCGACATCAAAATTGACCAATACGAAAAAAGCGCCATCATAGGCAGCAACAAGCTTGTTGAGGGTTCAGTAATCACCATCGACGGGGCTTCGGGTAAGGTTTGGTTAGGGGAAATTCCTATGGTGGAGCCCGAAATCAGCGATGACCTGCACAGAGTGCTGGATTGGGCTGACGAGTTCCGCAGGCTCGGCGTCCGCGCAAACGCTGACACCCCCGCCGACGCTGAACGCGCGCTTACCTTTGGCGCTGAAGGGGTCGGGTTATGCCGCACCGAACGGATGTTTAACGCATCTGACCGCATTGGGCTGTTCCAGAATATGATTTTAGCCGACAACCCCGATGAACGATTAGAAGCGTTACAGAAGCTGTTGCCCCTGCAGAAAACCGATTTTATTGCGATTCTAGCCGCGATGCAGGGGTTCCCCGTCACCATTCGCTTGCTTGACCCTCCATTGCATGAGTTTTTGCCCTGCGAAGAAACCATCGAACGCGAAATCGAAACCCTCCAGCGATGCCAAGAATCTCTATCCAACATCTGCAGTATCCCTGAGGTGCTTCGAAGCGTAGACCCCTCCCTTGAACCTGTACTCACTAGCGGCGAACGCACGCTCTCCAACCTTGCCGAGTTGCAGTCTGAGGAACTAAAAAAGAAGATGGAGACACTCCAAAAAATCCGTATGCTACGAGAAGTTAACCCGATGCTGGGGCACCGTGGTGTCCGATTGGGCATAACCTACCCCGAAATCTATGAGATGCAGGTTGAAGCGATTTTGTTGGCGGCGGGCGAGTTGATGAAGCAGTCGATGCCCCTGAAAGTGGAAATTTTGATTCCGCAGGTCTGCACAAGTCAAGAACTCAAACGTGTCTATGGCATGATTCGCCGCGTAGAACAACACGTCAAGGAAAAAATAGGCATCGATGTACCGTACTCGGTGGGAACCATGATAGAGGTTGTTCGGGCTTGCATGCGTGCAGGGAAGTTGGCGGAGTTGGCTGAGTTCTTCAGCTTCGGCACCAACGACCTCACACAAGCCACCTTTAGTTTCAGCCGCGAAGACGCTGAAAACAAGTTCTTGCCCTTCTATAATGAACACAAAATCCTACAAGATAATCCCTTTGAGATTTTAGACGTGAAAGGCGTGGGGCGCTTGATGGCGATTACGGTGAAGTGGGGACGAAAAACACGGCGCGACCTAAAAATCGGTATCTGCGGAGAACACGGCGGCGAGCCCAGCTCAGTTGAGTTCTGTCACCGCATTAAACTCAACTACGTAAGCTGCTCGCCTTATCGGGTGCCGGTGGCGCGGTTGGCGGCGGCGCAAGCCAGCATCAAAGAGAAGAGAGGCATCTTGAAACCCTACAAGTAACCCCCAAGTCATCTCATACGCTCACTTTTTTTATGCAGTGATTTCCTAAAAGGTGATCGGGTTAGCGGCAACTTCTTAAACTAAACACAGCTACCTAACTAAAACGGAGAAAAACCATGTCCCTAACCCACCAAGAACCAACCGACCCCAACTCCTCCAACTCAGAGTTTGACTGTGACGTACTCGTGGTCGGCGCAGGCTCTGCAGGAGCAACCGCCGCCTACTATTTGGCTAATTCCGGTTTAAACGTGCTAGTTTTGGACCAAGCTCGAACTCGTGTAAAAATAAGTGACGATTTCCTAAGCCCCGGCGCCCTAAAAGAACTCTATGCTCTCGGCATCACGAGCACCCCTGCGGTTAAAGAAGCCCACGTCATAGACTGCGCCACCATATACTTGAGTGGGGAACCGTTGGCTTCAGGTTTGTTCCCTGACGTTGAGGATTTGCCACGGTATGCCTATGTAGTTTCGCGGAAGGTTTTGGATGGCTTGGTTGTGAAGGTTGCTATGCGGGTGGGCGCGAAGGTTTTGGAGGGTTACCAAGTCACTGGTTACAGCGTGGACGCGACAGGTGTAAAAGTTAATGCATCCACCTCGAAGGGGACGCAGAGTTTTCGGTGTCGGCTCTTGATTGGTGCCGATGGATGCAACTCTGTGGTTGCTGGTCTGCTCTGCGGTGAAAGCACAAAAAAGCTAAAGGCTATGGCTGCACGCGGCTACTTCAAGGATGTAGCTGGGTTGCCTAATGAGGCCAACGTGTTTTATGGCGCGGATTCTATGCCTGGGTATAGCTGGTTATTTCCAAGCGGCAAAACCGAAGCCAACGTCGGCGTAGGCATAATCCTTGACGCGAAACCCCAACCAGAAAACCCCAAAGACCTACTTCTCAAGCTTATTCAAACCGACGCAGGCATGAAACGGCGACTCGAAAATGCCCGACTAAAAGGCGACATAGAGGTGTTCACCTTTACATTACCCAATGGATCCTTAAAGCTGGTAGGAAACAGGGTTCTGTTGGTGGGGGAAGCAGCGGGTCTTGCGAACCCCTATAACGGCGAAACTCTTCAGATGGCTCTGAAAAGTGGGCGCTGGGCAGCCCAAACTGTCCAATCATGCCAAGGCAACTACTCCGCTCAAGCGCTGTCTGCTTACGAGAAGCAGGTGGTGAACGAGTTTGGTTACGGTTTTGAAGCAGGGGCTTTGATGCTGGGAATGCTGCTCAACCGCAACCACACCCCCATAGGACTGCATTGGCTAAACATGATGGGTGAAAAAAGCCGAGGCGACCCCGCATATGCACGCTTAACCAGCGGTATCCTCTCTGGAATGATTTTTCCCAACCAAAAAGAAACTGCCCAAGCCATAATAGGAATGCTTGAAACGGCTGCCTTATCAATGGGTGTATCAACGGTTAAGAATATCCTAGGAGCCCCCGCCAAGCTGCCCCAAGCAGCGGAGAACCTAATCCAAACGGGCTTTGCGGTTGCAGAGGTTGTGATCCGTAACCCTTTTGCGGCGTTGTTTTTAGGATTGGATGCAACCGCGAATTTGGCGGGTTCAGCTGCGTCAGCCGCTAAGCAAACAGTTGAGGATAAACAGAAACCCAAAACAGAGCCTCAAACATAAAATCGCCTAGCTTATTGAAGAAATAAAAAATTTGTTTGTTGCGAGAGAGCCAAGCAGGTTGGTTATTGCGGCTAAGTCTATAGCTGTAACCAGAGCAATATACCCATAATTAAGCCGTAGATTGCCAGAGCTTCAGCCAACGCAACAATCAGGAAGCTTCGGAAGAAGGTTTCAGGTTTCTCTGCTAAGGCACTGATTGCGGCGCTTCCAGCAGAAGAGATTGCGAGTCCAGCAGCAATACTTGGAACGCTAATGGCTACGGCGGCGCTGACGGCGATGGCGATTCTGTCGTTTCCACCGGCGGTTGTGGTGGTTTGGTTCTGTACCGTTTGGACGGTTACTGCAGCGGCAAAGCCCATGAGAGGTAAAAGTACTAGCGGTAGTATAACAAATAACAACAGTTTTGGTTTCATTGTTATGTTTACTCCATTAACAAGGCACACGTCGAGTTACCTATTTAACTTTTTCTTAGTTACCGCTTTCACGTTTCATCTGATGATGACTGAAGTAGAGTTTGATAGATCAAATTCGCTTGATTTTTTAATGCCTCGAGGTTTTGTCGTATTTTTTGGATTTCTTCTTGGGCGGTCTGTTCTACTTTCAAATTAAGCCCGTTGTAGTCAGCATCCAGTTTATCTTTGGCACTCACTGCAATCAACCAATCATTTTACGACTAGCACAGGGCAATGTGCATATTCGATGACGCGTTCGGCGACGCTGCCCATCAAGATGCGATCGGATCCTCGATGTCCATAGGTGCCCATTACAATCATATCCATGTTCAAACCGTTGGCTAAATGCACAATCTGCTCGAACGGTCTACCCTTCACGATTATTGATGTCGCTTTTACGCCTGCCTTCTCAGCTAATGTCATGAGGTAGTTGATGTAGCGTTGTCCGTCTTCTTTGAGTTCCCGTTCAATGTTTTCTCGCTCAGCCAATTTGCTGAAGCGGTCAAGGACGACTTCGTCGATGACGTAGACAAAGGTCACTTGAGCGTCGTGGTTTTTTGCTATGCCTAGAGCGTATTCAGCGGAGTGTACGCTATAGTCGGATCCGTCGGTGGGGCTTAAGATTTTTTTTATGGTTTCAGCACTGAACTTCATTTTACTTCTCCCTGATTACTTTTTTAATAATTTTGGTACGAACAAACTCTTCGCGGTCCTTCTCCTCAAGTACCTGCTCAATCCATTTTTTGGTGTTGCGATACTTGGGGATCAAAACGTGGTTTAAGGCGTTGACGCGGCGCTGTGTTCGACGTACGTCGTTGGCGATTTGAAAAGTGGTTCCTTCGGCGCGGGCCAAATCCGCAAGTAATCCTAGAACGCTGTGGAATTGTTTAAACGCTTTGTCCAGTTGAGCACTTGTGCTTGCAAAACCGTAGTCGGGTTTGGCGTTAAAGTCACCTTGAAACTCAACTGAGGGCACCGTGACGCCCATAATACTGCGGTAATCAATGAGGTAGTTAGCTTCTGTTGTTGAACCCAACGCGGCATTTGCCACGGCCTCCGAACCCCGCACCATATTTGCTTCCTTTAAGCTCTCATAGGCACGCATAAGCTCCACCAAAAGGTCGTCTCGTGCATGTTCCGCATCATAAATGCTGTTACGCAACTCCCGTAGGAGGATGTCGCGTTTGCGTTCCAGCACTTCTCGTCCTGATTCGGCTAGGTTAAGGGTTTTTTTGGTTTGAATCAGGTTGATGCGGGTGGGGCTTATGTTTTCGGTGGACACTCTTAGCGGACCTCGCTTGCAAATTTGGGATAGTATTTTTGGATGTATTCGGGTTTGATGCTGGTTAATTCTTCTTCAGGCAAAATCGAGAGGGCGTCCCATGCGATGGCAAGGGTTTCTTCGATGCTGCGGTTCTCGTTTCTGCCTTGGTTGATGAGGGTTTTCTCAAACGCTTCGCCGAAGCGCAGATACTCTTTGTCGCGGATTCCTAGGCCTTCCTCGCCGATGATGGTGGCTAAGGATTTGACGGCGTTGTACTGGGCGTAGGCGCTGTAGAGTTGGCTGGAGACGCTGGCATGGTCCTCGCGGGTGCTGCCTTTGCCAATGCCGTCTTTCATGAGGCGGCTAAGGCTGGTGGAGATGTAGATAGGCGGGTAGATGCCCTGCTTTTCAAGTGAGCGCGACAGCACGATTTGTCCTTCGGTGATGTAGCCAGTTAAGTCAGGGATGGGGTGAGTTATGTCGTCGTTGGGCATGGTTAAGATGGGCATCTGGGTGATGCTGCCCTTTTTGCCTTTAATACGTCCAGCGCGTTCGTAGAGGCTTGCTAAGTCGCTGTACATGTAGCCGGGGTAGCCTTTGCGGCTGGGCACTTCTTCCATAGATGCGCTGACTTCTCGGAGCGCCTCACAGTAGTTAGTCATGTCAGTTAACAAGACCAGTACATGGCGGTCTTGGTCGTAAGCCAAATATTCCGCTAACGTCAAGCCCGCACGTGGAGTGATTATGCGTTCCACAGGGGGGTCTTCGGCGAGGTTAAGAAACATCGCGACGTTTTTGATGGCGCCGGTTTCTTCAAAGCTCTTCTGGAAAAACGCTGCGTCATCATGTTCAAGCCCCATGGCGATGAAGACAATGTTGAAGTCTTCGCCACCGCTGCGAATCTGGGCTTGCCGCACAATCTGCGCTGCCAATTCGTTATGGGATAAGCCGGGACCGCTAAACACTGGGAGTTTTTGTCCTCGGACAAGGCTGGTTAAGCCGTCGATGGCGGATATGCCTGTTTGGATGAATTCTTTGGGGTATTCACGTGAGACGGGGTTTAGGGGGTAGCCGTTGACATCGCGTTTTTCTTCAGTGAAAAAGCGTGGGTGGCCGTCGATGGGTTCGCCGAAGCTGTTCATGACGCGCCCCAGCATTTCTGTGGAGACGGGAACTTCGAGCGAGCGACCCAAGAAGCGGGTGCGCGTCTCGGAAGGGGACAACCCTGTGGTGCCTTCAAAAACCTGTACCGTTACGGCTTTCTGAGTGACTTGTGTGACTTTGCCAAGCCTGGTTTCGCCTCTCTGTGTCTTGACTGCAACGAGTTCGTCGTAGGCGACGTTTTGCACGTTTTCTACCACGATGATGGGTCCTGAGATGGATGCGACGCCTTTGTATTCTAAACCTGAACCTGTAACCATAGCAATCTACCTCAATGCTGCCTCCAGCATGCCAAAACTCTCGCTCATACGCTGATCTAACTCATCTAGCAACGCAATTTTGTCGTTGGGTATGGCTGTTTTCATACGCATGATTTCCTCGGTTATGGGTAACTCTGAGATTTTGAAGATGGGCGTACCTTTGTTAACGACTTTTTCGGCTAAATGGTGGAAGTCCACGATGATTTTAAGCATTTTAAACTGCTTCTGCGGGGAACAATACGTGTCAATGGGGTCAAGCGCGTTTTGTTGGAGGATGGCTACGCGGATGATGCGTGCGGTTTCCAGCACAAGACGTTGCTTGTCAGGTAGCGCTTCGGGGCCGACGAGTTTAACGATGTTTTTGAGGTCGTCTTCCTGTTGGAGGATGCGCATGGCTTCTTCGCGGTAGCTGTTCCATTCTTTATCGACGTTGTCATGCCACCAACCAGCGAGGTCTTTGATGTAACCGCTGTAACTCTGCATCCAGTTAATGGAGGGGTAGTGGCGTGCGTCGGCGAGTTCGGCATCTAACGCCCAGAACACGCGCGTGAAGCGTTTAGTATGTTGGGTGACGGGTTCGGAGAAGTCGCCGCCTGGAGGCGAAACTGCGCCGATGGCACAGATGGAGCCTACACGTTTTTCGGCGCCGAGGGTTTCGACGACGCCAGTGCGTTCGTAGAATTCGGCGAGGCGGCTGGGTAAGTAGCTGGGGAAGCCTTCCTCAGCGGGCATTTCCTCGAGCCGACCTGAAACTTCGCGCAGCGCTTCGGCCCATCGGCTAGTGGAGTCCGCCATTAACGCGACGGCGTAGCCCATGTCACGGAAGTATTCGGCTATAGCGATGCCCGTGTAGATGCTGGCTTCACGAGCAGACACAGGCATGTTGCTAGTGTTTGCCACGAGAATGGTGCGTTCCATTAGGGGGCGTCCTGTTGTCGGGTCAATTAGTTTGGGGAAGGAGTCGAGTACATCGACCATTTCGTTGCCGCGTTCTCCGCAGCCCACGTAGATTATGATATTGGCGTCGGACCATTTGGCGAGTTGCTGTTGGGTGATGGTTTTGCCTGAGCCGAAGGGTCCGGGGATGGCGGCGCTTCCGCCTTTAGCTATGGGGAAGAAAGTATCGATGACGCGTTGCCCCGTGATAAGAGGTGTAGAGGCGAATAGTCGTCGGCTGTGCGGACGAGGCATGCGAACAGGCCACTTCTGTAACATGCTGAGCTCCGTTTTGGTGCCGTTACCTCCCTCGATGGCGGCGATAGCGTCGGTTATTGTGTAGTCGCCTTCAGGGGCAAGCTTAACCAGTTTGCCCTGTGTGCCCACGGGAACCATAATAAGGTGGTCAAGTAGCTCTGTTTCCTGCACGACTCCAAGTACGTCGCCGCTTTGAAGGATGCTGCCGACTTGAGCCCGGGGAGTAAAATGCCATTTTTTTGTCCGAGAAAGCGGGGTGACACCGCTGGCTTGCTTTATGAATGCGCCAGTTACCGTTTCAAGTTCTTGCAACGGACGCTGAATGCCGTCAAAGACGTTACCTATCATGCCGGGGGCTAACTCGACGGAAAGCGGGCTGCCCGTACCGTTAACGGGCTCGTTTAGTTTTAAACCTGAAGTATTTTGGTAGACTTGAATGGTGGCGTGTTCGCCTTCTAGGCGGATGATTTCGCCGATTAAGCGGTCATTTCCTACTTCGACCATTTCATGCATGACTGCTTGGTGCATGCCTTGGGCTTCGACGACGGGTCCAGCTACGCGGATTACGCTTCCTTGAATGGGCATTTTTAGAGCTCCTCTTTGAAGAGAATCTTGGCGATTTCCATTCGCAAGGTTGGTTTGAGTTCTTCAAGCTTGTTATCTATGGTGTTATCATAGAATATTTTGCCATCTGCAGTTTGAATGATGCATCCCCCAACGCAGTCCAAGTTTGTTTTAGACAATTTCAAATCAACACTTAACTTGATAGATAAACGTTTCAGCTCTGCCTCGCCTAGCCACGCGGCGTCTTTAGCGTTAACCTGTACAACAAGGCTGTTTTGTCCAATCTTTTTAGCAACCGTACCAATGAGACTTGTAAGGTACTCGGGGTACTGAAGTGTTTGGACGAATTCCCGCAGCTTTTCCAACGCTTTTTCGAATGCGGTGTCAACCATGTCTTCTTTGGTTTGCAGCAGTTGATTGCGTATTGCTACCTCGGTGACGGACGCGATTTTTCGTCGTTCAATTTCGGCGCGGTGTTTGGCTTGGTTAATTATTTCACGGTAGGTTTGGTCTGCCTGTTCTTTTGCTGCCCGTAGGGTTTCTTTGGCTTCTTTTTCAGCCGTCGAAATTACGGCTTCTGCCTCTTTTTGTACATCGCCCACGACTTCGTTAGCGATTGCCGAGAGTCCATCTTTAACGCTCATGCTTGTTTACCTCGCCATTTAGATTTTGATGCCTAAGATTTTGCTAATCACCGCGGACAGTGGTACCTTGTTGGAGGCGCCTTTGCTGCCTGGTAACTCTACAATTAAGGGAGAAACTCGTTCTTGGCGGATTTTGTCAACTTCTTCCCGTATGGAGGCGTCGCCTGAGAATGCTTCACTGAGAATGATGATGCCGATGTCGGTTCGTGTCAAGGCTTTATGAAGTGCCGCTTTGGCTTGTTCGACTGTAGAGGCCTGTGTGCCTTCAACCCCAACCAATCGAAAGCCAACAATCATGTCGTCGTCGCCAATCACGTACCCAATCATGTCATCGCCTAATATACGTTTAAATGTTTGATTTAAATCAAAATTGGTGTTAAAAATGTTGCGACCAGAACGTATGGCTTCCACGTCTATAATCTGCGTCAAAAAAGACGTTGAATCTGTCTTGGAGGCCCTGAATGGTTTTGGGCAGTTCCATATAGAAGAAACACCGCAGGACAACGAAACACTTGCGGAGTATTATCAAAGCATTCAAAAAGTCGAAATTTCGCTTGCAGATGCAAACTCTCTTATTAATCAGTTGGTGCACGAAAAAACCAGCCTGCTAAGCCTGTTTAAAGTAACTTACCCCAAGCAGGTGCCTGTTACAGCGGAAAACTGGCAAAACCTCCTCAACACAACAGGGCAACAGATTGCGCTGCTCAAATCAGACGCCGACGACCTCAATACGGCGATTGCGGGGCTGCAAGAAAAAGACGCGCAATTAACCCACATAAAAGACATGCTCTCTAGGCTGCAGTCTATGGGCGCTGACCTTGCCGCCATGGAGGACCTCAAACTAATCTATGTCGCCACAGCTAGTGCGCCCGCAAGAAACTACCCTGCCCTAGAAACCGCCTTGTCTGGGTTGCCGATTTTTATTCACCGATGCGCCTTAGCCAAAGACACGATGTTTTTGTGCCTAGCCATACCTACAAAGCACAAAGTCGAACTGGAACGCATCCTTCACACTTATCATGCTGAAATCTTCCATGTCCCTGAAGAGTTACCCCACAACATCGATGAAGCAATCAAAGAAGTCGACCATAAACTCAAAGAAAACGCTGAAAAGGAAAAACACCTAACCGACGCCCTCAAAAAATTGGGCGACGATAACATAGACAACCTTGCTTCTTGGAAGGAAACCTCAGAAAACATTCTTGCCCTGTTGCATGCGGAAACAAAAATTCTTCAATCAGGCCGATTGGCTACCATCAAAGGCTACACGCCTAAAGGGAAATTCGACGAACTCAGCGCCACGGTTACCAAGATGCTTGATGGGAAAGTGCTTGTTCTCAAAGACGATGCCGTTGAGTCCGTGCATACCAATAGTAAACAGCAGCCGCCTACAAGGATTCTCAACAGCCGCTTCATCCGACCCTTTGAGGAATTAACCAAACTCTACGGGTTACCCAACTACAGTGAAATTGACCCCACACCGTTTATGGCAATAACATTTCCCATCCTCTTTGGGTTAATGTTCGGCGACCTCGGACAAGGGTTAGTCTTCCTAATCGGCGGCTTAACCCTAGGTTACTTCATTAAATCAAATCAAGGCATGAAAAACGTTTGCTACATTATGGCTGCCTGCGGATTGGCTGCCTCAATCGCGGGTGTGATATTCGGCGAGTTTTTCGGAATGGAACTCGAATGGGCTTTAGTTAGACCAAGCGAAGATGTCTTTTCTTTCTTAATCTTCTCTCTCTTTGTGGGTATAGTGCAGATATGCTGCGGCATAGTACTGGAAGGCATAAACTTTGCGCTAAAACACGATATGGCTGATGCGTTGCTGACTTCCTTGCCAAAGATTCTTTTCTATGTCGGGGGCATCTATATAATCGCAACTTACCAGCTAAACTTTAGTGCATGGCTAAGTGGACCCATATTAGCCGCTATCATACCCTTCGTCATCTTGGTCGTTGGTAAACCAACGTATTTAGCCATAAAAAAACCAAAAGTGCACGCTACAGGCGAACACTCAGAAATGGACACCTTGTCTGGTCGCCTCTTTGAGGGCGGAGACTTCTTTACACGCCTACTTAGCAACACCATATCGTACTCACGAATTCTCGCATTACTGATGGCTCACTGGGCATTGATGCTGGCAGTTTACAGCGTCGCAGGAATAATCGGCACAGGCAGCCTTCTCACGTCAATTGTTGCAGGAATCATCGTCGTGGGCGGCAACATTTTTGTTATGGCCCTTGAAGGCTTAATCGTCTTCATCCACACCTTGAGATTACATTTCTATGAGTGGTTTAGCAAATTCTATGCAGGCACCGGCGTCGAGTTCAGCCCCTTTAAACAAAACTTTACACACACAAAGCTAACGCTCAAAAGAAAAACCGCCCCCGAAACCGCTACGCCTTCGGAAGGGTTAGAGTAATAAAAGTTGGCTCCGAATAACCTCGGATTTCACTCCACTGTCCACACCTAAACTTATGGATGTTAAGTTGTGGGCTTCTGCCTCTTTAAGAGTGAAAAACGCTAACGTTACCTCTATGTTGAAGATTTCGCGAATAATGCTGCCCTTGGCGTGTTGAAGTATGGCTTTTCGGAAGGCTTTTTCAGCGTTCGCCACGGTTTCCTGTGGATCTTGGGTCTTCAAAAAGAATTTGCTATATGGGCTGTCAAGCACGATTTTTAGGGCGGCCTCATAATCTAACGCGGAGACTAGGGCTTCTACGGTTTCGGCTTTGAGTTTAAAGTGCTTTTGAGGAATCACCAGCCGTAGCCAGTTGGGGTCCAGATTGAGTATTTTGCCTCTAAGAAGCGTGAGCAACGTGAAGCTGTCAGTTGCCATAGCCGCGTAGAATTCGGCGTGACGCCGCTCTTTTCTAGGCAGCGCCGAGTAAGCTTCATAGAGCCGCTCAAAAAACAGCTTATCCAAAAACACATCAAAATGAGACGTGGAACCCGTTTCCTCAAAACTTTTCAGTCCCATATTGAGGGCTTGCCCGTAGGGTGTGTCCTTGAATACCTGAAGCACCTGTGACACTGACATCGCTTTGGCGGCGTCTTCAAAAACAAAATGCATCCCAAAGTGGTCCTCTACGCCGACATAGATTTTGGCGAGCTTCTGGTCAGTGGTTAAATTCACAGTGGTGGCTTTTAGAATCCCTTTAAGATGCTCTGTTTCGAGTCGCAGAAGGTAGGTTTCAAGGTATTTGGCGGGTTTTTTTGGAGAGTACTTTATGATTTTTAAGGCGGTTTCGATAAAGTTTTCGCGGAATGCCCGCTCAAGCTTGGTGCTCGTGAGAGGTGGGGTTAGGTGGAGGATTTGTTCTTGGTAGCTGGTGTCCCGCAACTGGGCTACCATATCTGAGAGGTTGCCGCTCTCCACGAGTCCCTTGATTTTGACGTCTTCAAGTAGCTCGCTGCGTTCAGCCCCGATTTTGGCAAGGACTGAGGCGTATTTTTGGGTTTGCGGCAAAGCTATTCCTCGAGGACTGCTTTGACGACGGTTTGGACTGCGTTGTCCATGTGTTTTTGGGCTTGGGTTTTGAGTTGGTTGGCGTTTTCTTGGTTGGCTTGGAGTTGTTGGTCGCGGGTGTGGTTGGCGTCGGCGACGGCTTTGGTGTAGATTTTTTGGCCTTCTTCTTGGGCGTAGGTTTTACCGTGGGCGATGAGTTTGTCAGCGTCTTGTTTGGCTTGTTGGGTCATTTTTTTGGCGTTTTCTTTGGCGTCTGTTTGGATTTGTTCGGCTTGGGCTTCGATTTTTTTGAGTTCATCCCAGACTTTTTCCATACGCGTCACACGTGTCTTATAGCGTTAGTTTGCGTGTCTAAATAATATTTGTGGTTGTCTGGTTGTTTGGGACGGGAAGGGGATTGTTTTTTACGCAATTTGCATTCTGGGGAAAAGAAAATGTTAGTATCCAACCGCAACAATGTGCTACCTGATTGTTATGCGGGAATATCTGGTCAAAACCAAAAAAATCGGCGATGCCCTCACTATAATCTTACCCAAAGAGCTTGTGCAAGCCGAGCAGATAGGCGGCGATATGGTTCTTAAGATAACCGTGCAGAAGTTTCAGCGTAAAGTGTCTTCTCCAGAGGATGACCCCTGGCGGCTGCTCGAATAATTATTGGAAGGCGGCTTTGGAGGCAACCATGCTTGCGACGCTTACGAGGGCGAGTCCAAGCATAGGTACCCCGTAGAAGTACAAAGGAAACGTCATCATCGCTCCAGCTGCTACCAGTAGGGCTGAACCGACAAGCGCGAGTTTCCATCGCATGCGTTTTCTAGCAAAGTAACCTGCTGTTACCCCAAGCGCAAACGCCGCTACACCCACCGCTGCCGTTACGGCATAGTAGATGGCGTACCAGTTTATGCCCCCTGCCCAACCCACGGTATAGGACCAGCTAACATTAGCTGCAAAAAAATAAATCAAGCTAACAGCCACACAGAGACAGGCAGCCGCAAACGTAACTATCGAGGCTAAGTGGGACCAGGTCTGGGGATTCATCGTTTTACACATTTCCCGCTAGCGGGGTCAAAGTGGTTGGTGTCGCCGTAGTCGCAGGTTTTGCAGTCATTTGAGATGTCTTGCCCAAAGGGACAACCTTTCAAATCAGCCATAAACTTCACCACACCCTTGAAGGGTGCCTCTGAGCTATTAATCTATTCTCCGACACCCGCGGCAAATGAGCGTAGGTTTAAGCAACCGCGTTTGAAGAGGTCAAACCCACCAAAACAGGCTCAAAATTCTGGTCCAAAACCACAATCTGGTCAACATCTGAGATAAACGCGGCTAAGGAAGCATACGTTTCAGAGTAAGAAAAGTCCATAACTATGACGTAGCAATCTGAGAAATTGAAATCGTATTCCCTCTCTATTTGGGTGTAGCTTGATTGGTTTTTGTAAAACAAATGCGAGTACCCGAAAGTTTTTGAGAGAACCTCTCCATCGGGTGTGGACATGAGGACGGTGTTGTTATTCCAAGGCTTGTAGATTCGGATTTGGGGGTACATGGTTGCGTTGGCTTGGTAGGTTAACCCAATTTGCCGTGGCAGTTCTTTGCCCTGTTGGTTGTCATATCTGGTTTGATAATAATTTAGGATGTCAGCGTCAATAAAATTCGCGTAAGTGTAAGATAGGCTGTTTTGGTATTCTTCGGGATCGCTTGGATTTAAAAAGCGTTCCCGCCCAGAAATATAGGTGTAGTTGAGGGCTTCCGCTTTATTTAGGGCGTTTTCTTCTTCGGTGTTATCAAAGTTTCGGGCGATACTTCGGTGGTAACTTCGGGGAATCTGGAAAGCATTGGCTGCACTCCATAAAACGAGCGACACAGCAATTACTGCAATAATGCATGCTGTGAGCAGTATCAGAAGCGTTTTTTTACGCATCCGCCCATAACCTCAATTAACTATTTACTGTGGATAGCTTAAAAAACCGACTAAAAAACGCTAATACATCTGGATTAGTGGTAGCCCGTGAGAGATTCGAACTCTCGTCAAGGGCTCCAGAGGCCCCTATGCTTGACCACTACACCAACGGGCTGCAAACAGACTGAAATAGTGTTCAAATTATTAACTTTAACGTTGCGCTTCCCTAGGCTGTTTTGCTTCAAAGAGCATGCTAAAAGCCTCGCTTGAGCCTTGCATAGTTAGAGTTTAACTAAGGGAGGAGGGGGTAGAGTCTCATACTGCCTGTAGCAGCCCAAACCGCGAAACCTATGGTTTTTTCATGGCTTCGGCTTTGAGTTCTTTAGGCATCAACTCAATCGCATACCGCAACGCCGTACGCGGCATAACCGCGCGATGAGCCACCACATATTCAAAAACTTCTTTTTGATGCAGTCGGCTTTCCTCTTTTAGCAGCCACCCATACCCTTTCTGCACCAAATCATCCCCATCCAGCAACAACACATCAGAAATCTCAAAGGCGTCCTTAAGAAATTTGCCTCGTTTGGCGGGTACAATAAGCGAGACGGCGGAGGCGCGTTTCATCCAGCGGTTGCTGCTGTGTGCCCAGCTTTTGATTTCGCCAATTATTTGGGGGTATTTCTGGAGGAGGTCGCCTATGGTGTGGTTGCAGAAACCGTCGCATTCGGCCCAGTTGCTGATGTAGGTTTCTATCCACCGTTTAAAGGTCGCCAAATCTTCAATGACAAGGTTGTTGATGTAGTGGGGGAGCCACTCGGAAACTACAAAGGCTTCTTCCATAAAGCCCGATTGATAGAGGCTCTCGCATAAGTTAAAAATCTCTGGTTTGCTAAGTGCTTTAGCTTGGAGCCAGTATTTCTTGGCGATTTTGACGACCGTGGCGGTTTTTATGCCGTAAACCTTGATTTCTTCTTTAAAATATCGCTTGGCGCTTTGTTTGGTTTGTTCGTCTGCGTTGGCGTCTAAGTCGGCTCTTAACTCAGTAAGGATAGAGTTCATGAAAAAGAATCAGTAGGCTCAAAATATGAGCCTTTCTAAAACACAACCTAAAGGGGGATTGGGGTTAGTAGTCTTCCATTTGATAGAGGTCTAGGTCTATGTTGAGGACTTTGTCAGGGCCTGTGTTGTTCTCTAGATTGTAGAGGTTGTTGGTGAGTCTTTCTAGTTCACATTTTTTTGTTGTCACTTTTGCCTTAACCATCCTCTTTTCGATTTTTTCTGTGTTTTCTGGGAGGACATGGGGAGCGGCGATGACGGCCGTGTTATCGATTAGTTTGGGGCAGACCTCGACTTTGAGGTCGTCAACTGCCGCGGATAGGGGGTCGTGGATGTGTTTAGTCAACTCCGTTTCTCCTCCAGACTTCGGCGCTGATTAGGTCTCTTATTGCGACTCGTATGGCTTCGGCTCGGTTGGGGTAGAATCGTTCGTCCACCAACTGGTCTAAAGCTTTTATATACGTTTCAGGTAAGTACAGAGTGATTAGTTTCATTGAGGATCGGTCTCTCCCTTGCTTCTAATGAGTATACAACGCTAATTGTCAGTTATACTTCTATATATCATGCATTAAATATGAGCATAACATGTTCGTCCATGTCTATATAAGCATTTAAAACGGTATGTTGCACCAACCTGTCAATATTAACATACCCGACATCACATTTATTGCCAAGACAATGCAACTACCTACTGAACCTCCCATGCACCACATCATACACATCAAAAACTACGGCTGCTCCTCCAACACTGCAGACGGCGAAACCCTATCCGGATGCTTAACCCAAGCAGGCTACACCCTAACCCCCAACGAAACCCAAGCCAACCTCATAATCTACAACACCTGCGCAGTCAAAGGACCCACTGAAAACCACATCATCAACGACATAAAAATCGCCCCCCCAGACAAAAAAATCCTCATAACCGGCTGCCTCCCAAAAATCAGCTTCGAACGCCTGCTAAAAGAAGTCCGCTTCGACGCCGCCATTGGACCCGCCCCCGGACAAACAATCGTCGACATCGTAAAACGTGTCCTATCTGGAGAGCAAGTCGTTGATTTAACCAACGGCCAAGACAAACCTTCCCTCAATCTTCCCCGCGTAACCAGCAACCCCCTCGTAAGCATAATCCCCATCAATTACGGTTGCCTAGGAAGTTGCGCCTACTGCTGCGTCGTTCACGCTCGTGGCCACCTCCGCAGCTACCCTCAAAAAGAAATCATACACCGCATAAAAAGCGACTTGGCGGCTGGGGTGAAAGAGTTTTGGGTGACCTCTCAGGACACCGCTGCGTATGGCTTAGACATCGGCACGGACCTCGCCGAATTATTAGCCAAGATCGGCCTTGTAGCGGGAGATTTCCATGTCCGCGTAGGCATGATGACGCCTAACCTCGTCACCGACATCCAAAACCGCCTTATCGAGGCTTTTGACAGCCCCAAAATCTTCCAGTTCCTCCATTTACCCGTACAGAGCGGCGACGACATGGTTCTGCAGTACATGCACCGATTCTACAGCGCCACAGAATTCGAAGGCATCATAGATACCTTCCGCGTGGATTTTCCAGAGTTAACACTTGCAACTGACGTTATTGTGGGGTTCCCTGGCGAAACTGAAGAAGCCTTCGAAAACACCCTGCTGCTGTTGGAGAAAACCAAGCCCGACATCATCAATGTGTCAAAGTTTTTTGTGCGCCCCAAAACTTTCGCCGTCAACCTTAGCGAAGGGTTGGTGGATAAAGAGGAGATTAAGCGGCGTAGTGTGGTTGCTTCGGAGTTGGCTAAACGGCTCTCGGCCGAACGTAACCAGCGTTGGCTGGGCTGGAGCGGCGAGGTGTTCGTCGATGAGCAGGGTAAGCTGGAGGGTTCTTGGGTTGGACGCAACTTCGCTTATAAACCCATTGTGGTTGAAAGCTGCCAAAATCTGCTGGGCAAAACCCTGCATGTTACCATCAAAGAAGCTGCCGGCACCTACCTAAAAGCTACCATAGACGACGCTTAGAGGCACACCGCTACAGTCACATATTTTTATTAGCCCCCAGAATCGTCCCTAGCTTGACATTTTTTGTATTAGCTGGGACCGTAATGGTTGAAACAGCAGAAATCATTCCAACATCTACCGAGTTAGCGGACAGTATCTACTTCGGCGGAGACATCCTGACCATGGAAGGCGAATCCCCCACCTATGTAGAGGCACTCGCGGTGAGGGAGGGCAAAATTCTTCTTCTCGGTTCCAAGTCCGATGTCGAAAAAACACATGGCGACGCAACCCGGATGGTTGATTTGGAGGGCAAAACGCTTTTGCCAGGGTTTGTGGATGGACACAGCCACATATTTCTCTTCGTGGCGACTCTGGACTTCGCTGACCTCAACCCCCCTCCCGTAGGGTCTACCCAAAATATCCCCGATATCATACGCGCCCTCAAAGCCAAAAAGGAGGAGCTAAAACTTGGCGACGGTGATTGGGTGATTGGCTGGGGCTACGACCCCGACTTGCTCGTGGAACATCGGCATCCGACCGCCGTCGACCTCGATTCCGCTTTTCCCACTAATCCCGTGCTTTTGATACATACCTCCCTGCACATGGTTGTCGCCAACTCAGCTGCCATGGCTGCCAAAAAGGTAACAGCCCAAACCAAAGATCCGCCCGGAGGCGTCATTGTGCGTAAGCCGGGTACGCAGGAGCCAGAGGGGTTGTTTGAGGAGGCTGCAGCGCAGGTGTTCTTTTCGGATAAGATTACGGCGCGGGAACCCGTCGAGGTGGCTGCACAGAAGCTTCAGAGGGCGCAAGCGTATTATGCAAGCCACGGCATCACCACAGCTCAGGAGGGGGCGATGACTTCTGAGCAGATGGAAGTTGCCGAGTACGCTGCTGAGCGTGGGCAGCTTTTTTTGGATTTGGTGGGTTTGGTTTTTCAGCCGTTTGCCGAAAAAAAGCTCGACACAATCCCGTGGGGGGTTTACCGTCATGGGCTGCGATATGCGGGATTGAAGCTTGTTGTAGATGGTTCTCCTCAGGGCAAAACGGCGTATCTTAGCCAACCCTACCTGACCCCTGTGCCGGGCTGCAAAGAAAACTGCTGCGGCGCCCCCGACCTGACCCAAGACCACGTCAACGACCTGTTCTTGAAATGTTACAAACGCAAAATCCAAGTTTACTCTCACTGCAACGGCGACGCGTCTATCGACATGATGATTGCAGGCCACCAGTACGCAATCCAACACTTACCTGACCAAACCGTTGATCGCCGCACCGTTATTGTGCACTCCCAGATTATGCGCCCTGAACAATTGGATGCCTACTTGCGGTATGGGCTGTTTGCTTCCTTTTTCACCAATCACACTTACTATTGGGGCGATGTGCATCTAAAAAATTTGGGGGCGGAGCGCGCCTCATTTATCAGCCCAATGCATTCCGCCATAAAACTGGGCATCCGAGTGGCTAACCACACTGACTTTACGGTGACGCCGCTGAATCAGTTGTTTGTGGTTTGGTCTGCGGTTAATCGTTTGACCCGTAGCGGTAGGGTGCTTGGTCCCGATGAACGTGTCACTGCCTTTGAGGCTTTGCAGGCTATCACCCTTGGTAGTGCGTTCATGTGTTTTGAGGAGGATAGCAAGGGTTCGCTTAGGGCGGGGAAGTTGGCTGATTTGGTGATTTTGGATCAGAATCCGCTTAAGGTGAATCCACTGGCTATCAAGGACATTCAGGTTGTGAGTACCCTTAAGGGTGGTCGGGAGGTTTTTCGACGAATTGTTGGTTGATTGGTTTTTTTGCTTCTCGGTACCTCTGAGGGGTACCCCCTCCCTTTTTTAAACTACAACTAGGCTACCTTAACTTAGTGTATGAATCACTACCAGCCGCCACTCTTGTCCATAGGCGTCTACGGTTGTCCAGTAGCATTCTTTCTCTGCAGGTGTTGTGGAGCCGTTGAGGGTGAAGGTGTACTTGCCATATCCCGAGGGTGCATCTGCAACTCTGTGCCCAAGTGCCAGTAGCGAAGTGTAATCGGCATATGCAGGGTCCGTGAACATGTTTTTCCATTGCTGGGCAGGGTCGGAATCGTAAACCATCAAGCCATCCGTTTGCATTCCGATTATTTCATAGGGTTTATCCGCGACAGCAATTGAAATTGAGTTTTGTATCAGGGTTAGGGGGTCAAAAATCACGCTGACAACGCCGATTAATTCTTTGTCGCTGTTAAAAACTGGGGCTGCTATCGCGTTGCCCATCATGCCTGATTGCAAGGGAATTACTGGCGTCATAACGGGGGCTATTGGTCCGTAGGGGTTTGGGTTGAGGTAGGTTTGTTCGCCCACGTTTCTGCTTTCAATGCTGCTCCAATTTGAGGGTTCAACCGCCACGATTACGTTATCCAAGTTTTCGGTTGCAGCGTTAATAATGAAAGAACTGTTAGCTGCCAACGCGCCAAGAATCGAATCCGCTTGGTCACCCACAATTCCAACCAAGGATAGCTGCTCCGAAGCATAAACCAAACTCTCTCCAATCCTGTTTAGTTCGGTGGATATGCTTGTTTGTGCTTTTGATAATGTGGCAGTCATGTCGACTCTGGTGGCATCCGCGCTGTTTGGCGCTATGTTTTGGGTAGTAAGGTAAATGTTTGCAGATAAAGATGCGATTAATATGGCTACCAGAGTGACTGTGAGTGCTCTAAATTTATCCACGGTTGCTTGTTTCCTCTTCAGGATAGTGGCGGCGTTTGCATTTAGATTTTGCTACGTTAAACAGAACACTATGGCAGGTTGACTATTTTTTGCGTAACAGCTTTGCCAGCTTGGGCTTGGCGCTGGTGAATGCTTATATAATTTCGGCTCCGTAGTTGTTTCGGCTGAGAAAGTGACCAATACCCAAACTAACATTTGCCTTTTTAACACCCTAACCCGCCAAAAAGAACCCTTTCACCCCCTCGAAGCGGGAAAAGTCAAAATCTACACCTGCGGACCAACAGTCTACGATTACGCCCACATCGGCAACTTCCGCGCTTTCCTCTTTGAAGACCTCTTCAAACGATGGCTCCAATACCGCGGCTACAAAGTCCTACACGTCATGAACCTCACCGACATCGACGACAAAACCATCAAAGGCAGCCAAAAACAAGGTATCCCCCTGCGGCAATTCACAGATTTCTACGTCAAAGCCTTCTTTGAAGACATTAAAGCCCTAAACGTGGAACCCGCCGATGTCTATCCCCGCGCAACCGACCACATCCCTGAAATGGTCACCATAATCAAAACCCTCCTCGCAAAGGGCATTGCATATCGAGGCGAAGACGGCTCAATTTACTTCTCAGTCTACAAATTCCCCCCATACGGGAAACTATCTCACCTCAAAGTGGACGAACTCAAAGCAGGCGCCCGAGTCTGCCAAGACGAATACTGCAAAGAAGAAGCCCAAGACTTCGCCCTTTGGAAAGCATGGACCCCCGAAGACGGCGACGTCCATTGGGAAACTGAACTGGGCAAGGGACGCCCCGGATGGCACATTGAATGCTCCGCCATGAGCATGAAGTATCTGGGTGAAACCTTTGATATTCACTGCGGCGGCGTCGACAACATGTTCCCCCATCACGAAAACGAAATCGCCCAATCTGAAGCTGCCACAGGCAAAAAATTCGTCGACATCTGGATGCACAACGAGCACCTCCAAGTCGAAGGCAAAAAAATGAGCAAACGCCTCGGCAACTTCTACACACTCCGCGACCTCCTCGCAAAAGGCTACGACCCAATTGCAATACGCTACCTGTTGATGTCGACGCATTATCGGCAACAATTCAACTTCACCTTCGAAGGCTTAGACGCAGCAAAAAGCGCAGTAGAGCGGTTACGAAACTTTGTGCGGCGACTCCATGAAGCCGACGGCAAAGACAGCGACGGCAAAGTCGCAGCCTTAACCCAAAAACTCGACTCTTGCTTCGGCGACGCTATGGACGACGACCTCAACGTCTCAATAGCACTCTCATCACTGTTCGATTTTGTCCGAGAAATCAACAGCCTACTCGACGCAGGCATGGTCAGCAAAGCAGAAGCAGCCGACGTCGGCGGCAAAATGATGCAACTTGACGATGTGTTAGGCGTTATCGGCAAGGTAGAAGCCGCAGAGGCATTGCCCAGCGAGATTGATGCTTTGGTTCAGAAGCGTGAAGCCGCGCGGAAAGCAAAAAACTGGAAGGAAGCCGACGCTATCCGCGCCCAACTCAAAGCCATGGGTATCGTGCTTGAGGATACGGCGCAGGGTATCCGATGGCACAAAGAGTAAGCCTAAGTTTCCTCTCTTCTTGATTTTTTCTTTATGTGGGTGTCGCGGTTTCTGCGGTGCCACAAGACTGGTTGTGTGGGTGGCTGCTTTTTGGATTTGCAATGTTTTTCTGCGTCTGTCATGATGTGTTAGCAGCGTTTTTCTTCACAAGAATACATAGAAAACCTCGATTATGCATGTGGTGACATGTGGGGTTCGCCTTAGATTTAACAAGAAATTAAGCAATCAATGCCCCCTAAAAAGAGGCTTTGCAGGGCTTAGGTTTTGCCGCTCAATTTTCACTCTTGTGTTGAGTATTTTTCTTTGTAGAGTCTTTCTGCGGTTTCTTTTTCGGAGGCTGTTAGTTCGCCCTCTTGCAACTGGATTTTTAGGGTGGCTTTGAAGCCTTGAGCAAGCGCGTTGGCGACGGTGTTGGGGCTGATTTTGTGCCCCAGCTCGGTTTGGATGCTGGTGATTTTTTGTTTGGCGATGTCGGCGGCTTGCATGCAGCTCGCGCCCCTGAGTTGGAGGAGCTCGAACATGCGGGGCAAATCCACGTTGACAAGGACGGTGCCGTGTTGGAGTACCACGCCGCGGCTGACGATTTGGCTGCTCCCCGATATTTTTTTGCCCGCCACGGTAAGGTTGGGACAGTTCTTTGCGTCGCCGCTACTAAAATCGGCTGGAACCCCCAAAAGGCGGAGGGCGTCGGTTATGGCGCCGTAGATTTTGACGTAAACGGCTGGGATGTCGCTGCCTAAATCGGCGGTTTTGGCGATGACGCTGTAGGTGACTTCGCCTTCGTAGTCGTGGTAGACGGTTCCGCCGCCGCTTATGCGCCGCACCACATCCACCCCAAGTTGCGCTGCCCTTTCGAGGTAGACCCACTCTGCGGGGTTCTGATTTCTGCCCACACTCACCGCACTTGGTTGCCAGCGATAAAACCGCAACGTATTCGGGACTTCGTCGGCGATTCGGGCATTCAAAATTGCTTCGTCAATTGCCATGTTCCATGCGGCACTTTGGGTTTGGAGCGGAAGATAACGCCAAGTATCCATAACAGCTTCACATTCTCGTTAACTGAAGATTACCATTGCCTTCAACCCTAAAAGCCTAACCTACCGCTGCAATTCTTTTAGATGCGCAGTTATGGCGGCGACGTTGCCGTCAACCATTTCCAGCCACTGCTTATTTTCCGCGGTATCGAGCCCCTTGTTGACGAAGATTTCTTTCGCACGCAAAAGAGCCTCAATCGCTTGGTCAAAACATCCAAGTGCCGCCAACGCGGTGCCCTGATTCACCTGCGCCATCAACCATCTACCCGTATCCGCAGGGCAACTTTCGCCGTGTTGGTCATAGAAGATTAAGGCTTTGTTGGCGGCTGCAAACCCCTCCAAATGCTTCCCCCAGCGCCCGTACGCTCCTGATAAGCCCGCGTAGCAAGAGGCTTCAAAACGGGCTTTGTCAAATTCTGTGTCGGAGGGAAGGGACTGGCAAAGTTGCAGGGCTTTGTTGTAGCATTCAACGGAGCCTTCGTAGTTGCCTTGGTGGAAGGCGTCGTCGGCGTCTTTGAAGGCTTTTTGCATATCCCTTAGTACGTGTGCCGTTTTCATGGTTTGCACTAAGGGCTAGTTATATTTGGGTTTTATCAAGCTTTATCGACAATTCAAGGCGGTGACCCTTTTTTTGGTTTGAGCTTAGGTAAGCCTTAAAACCTAAACGTGCATTTCTACAAAGCAGAGGAAGCAGAATGAAGATTATCTCAGGTCCATCATCCAAACCCCTCGCAGAAGCCGTATCAGCCCAAACCGGCATCCCAAACATATCCGTCTCCGCCAAGATTTTCCCTGACGGCGAATCCTACGTCCGCATCGAAGGAGACGTAGCAGGCGAAGAAGTCGCAATCATCCAAACCACCTGCCCACCAATGCAGGACGGCAGACTATTCCAATTATCTTTCCTTGCTGACGCTGCGCATCGCGCTGGCGCCAAAAAAGTCACCGCAATCGTACCCTACCTTGCGTATGCAAGGCAGGACAAAATGTTCCTCTCAGGCGAGGGCATAAGCATCGAAACCATCTCACGCATGCTCAAAGCCGCAGGCGTAGATGACCTCCTCACAGTCAACATTCACTCCGAAGCCTCCCTCGCCACGTTCCCCTTCCCCGCCCGAACCGTCAGCGCCATCCCCCTCATCGCCAAATACTTCGTCGAGAAAGGCTGCAAAGGCGCATTCGCACTCTCACCCGACAAAGGCGCCATGTACATCGCGCAGCAAGCGCAGGCAGTGCTGGGCGGCGATGCAGGTCACCTTAACAAAACCCGCGACCGCTATACTGGTCAAACCGTGCAAACCGCCGAAGGACTCAACGTGGCGGGACAGACAGTTATTATCCTTGACGACATCATCAGCACCGGCGGCACCATCGTTGGGGCAGCAAAAATCCTCCGCGAAAAAGGCGCCAAACATGTCTACTGCGGCTGCGTCCACGGGCTCCTAATAGGCGACGCTGAAAAACGCATCCTCGACGCGGGCGTAGAGGAAATCATTGGCACCGACAGCGTACCTGGCTCGGTGAGTAAGGTTTCTTTGGCGCCGCTGCTTAGTGAAGCTCTCAAAGGCGCAGTTTAGTGCCCAAACTCTTCTTTTTACTCTCAGGCGAGAACCAGACGCTGCCTGCAGCTGAGGTCAAGGCGATTTTGGAAGCCGAAGGCTACGGCTACACTGACCCGCAGGAATTGGACCAAGTTCTTCGCTTAGAATCCGCATTCGACAGCGTAAAAGTCGTGCAGCTCCGTTCGGCTTACACGCGGGTCTGCGCACAAGAACTCTTCCTATCCGACGCCAACATGGACGCCATAACCCAAGCCGTAGCAGAAACCGATTTCGGCGCAGTACTCAAGGCAGGCGAAAGCTTTGTGGTGCGCATCAACCGCATAAAAAATTACGCCGACACCGAACTCAACACTATGACGCTGGAAGGTCAGTTGGGGAAACTGATTTTAGGCAAAGTACCTGATGCCAAAGTGGACCTCAAAAGCGCCGACAAAACTTTCCTCGGAATAATCACCAGCGAAAAGCTGATTTTAGGACTCAAACTCACCGACATCACCAGCAAAACCTTCAGCGAACGGCGTCCACGTAAAAAACCATTCTTTCACCCCTCAGCGATGCCCTCAAAGATGGCCCGATGCATGGTAAACCTCACACATGCCAAAGCCGAATCAGTGTTACTGGACCCATTCTGCGGCACTGGTACCTCGCTAATTGAGGCGACTTTCATCGGTTGCCGCGCGGTGGGGGTGGATGCGCAGAAGCGGATGGTTGTGGGCACCAAAAAGAACCTTGCACATTTCGGTATCTCGGCGGAGGGGCTGATTTGGGGTGATTCCCGCAAAATTCCCCTAACTAAAGTGGATGCTGTAGTCACTGACCCACCCTATGGGCGTTCTTCGAGCACTTTGAAGTCAACAACTATGCAGCTGGTCATGGACGTTTTGGCTGTGGCGCATGGCTTGCTGGGGATGGGGCAACGGATTTGTATAGCTTCCCCTAAAACATTGAATATAACGCGGCTCGGCGAAGAGTTGGGCTTTCGGCATGTGGAATCCCACTTTGCCTATGTCCATGCGACGTTGACGCGGGAGATTGCAGTATTCGAAAAGGTGCAAAACTGATGAGTATGCGTGTGGTGTTTTTGGGGACTGGCGGTGCCGTGCCTACTCTAAAACGCAGTTTGCCCTCTTTTGTAGTGGTGTGCCCCAAAGACCAGTGGATGTTCGACTGTGGAGAAAACGTCCAGCGACAAATGCTCGCAGCAAAAGTTAGTTTTCACCGAAAAATGAAAATCTTCATCACCCATCTGCACGGTGACCATGTTTTGGGTTTGCCTGGGCTGCTGCAGACGATGGCGCTTATGGACCGCAAAGAACCAGTCCAAATCTATGGCCCTGTCGGTCTCAAAGAATATCTGCTCTCCACCAAAAGTACGCTTAACTTTGGCTTAACCTACCCTGTAGAAATCTACACCATACTCTCGGAAGGTGTCGTTTGCGACCATAAAGAATACCTTGTTGTAGCCCAAAAATCCAACCACTCCATCGACGGCTACGCCTACGCCTTTGAGGAGAAACCGCGTCCCGGCAAATTTTATCCCAAAAAAGCCACTGCCCTTGGAGTGCCAGCGGGCGAGTTGTGGGGCAGGCTGCAGGGCGGCGAGGAAATTAAGCTTTCAGAAGGCAAAGTTGTGAAACCCTCCGACGTTATGGGTCCGCCACGGACTGGTAGAAAAATCGTTTACACAGGCGACACCAAACCCTACGAAGCCTTTGCAGCGTTTGCGCATGGAGCGGATTTGGTGATTCATGACTGCACCTTCGACGATTCCCTTGTGGATAAAGCAGGTGTTGATGGGCATTCGACGCCTAGTCAAGCAGCGGCGCAGGCTAAAGCTGCAGATGCACAGCAGTTGGTGCTTTTTCACATCAGCGCACGGTACTCTGATGCGTCTTTGTTGTTGGAGCAGGCGAAAAAAATCTTTCCCAACACGATTCTTGCTGAGGACTTTTTGGAGTTAGAGTTGCCCCTACCCAAGTAGCTGTTTGAGTTTTTGGATGCTCTCAGGTACGTGGTTGGTGGATTCGATGATTACGAATTTGTCATAGCTGATTTTGTGCAGGGTTTCGGCGAACCAGTCGTAGTCTATGGTTCCGTAGCCGATGCCGTTGTGTTCGTCGTTGTCGCCGTGGTTGTCGCTGGCGTGGATGTGGATGATTTTGTCGGCTAGCAGGTTGAAGAAGGGCTGAATTTGTTTTTCGAGGTGGGCGTGGCCAATGTCTAGGGTTATGCCTATGGGGAGGTTGGTTTCACGGTACAGGCGCATGTACTCTTCGGGGGTGCTCATCAAGAACCAGTATTTTCCGGGAAGATTCTCCAAAGCCATGTTTACGCCTAGGTTTTCTGCTTCTGCGTAGAGTTCTTTGATGCTTTGGCAGGTGACTTTGAAGTCTGCGTCTGGGTAAAATTGACCGATTCCCGTTTTTTGTCCGGGGTGGAAGACCCAGATTTTGGCGTCGATGGCTGCGGCGTTTTGAAGGGATACTTTGAGGCGTTTTAAGGATGCGTTGAGCATGGTTTTGTTGGGGGAACCGATGTTTACGTCGGCGAATGGCGCGTGGATGGAGTATTGGAGTTCATAGGATTTGGCGGCTTCTCGGAGTTGGGTTACGCGGGCTTTGTTAAGGTCATGGGTTCCGTCGTCGAGGATTTCGACGGTTTGGGTGCCCAAGCTGTCTAGGTGTTTGACCATGCGGTTGAAGGGTTCGCCAAGTAAGTAGAGGGTTGAAACGCCGACTTTGGGTTTAGCCATAGTATTTCCTCAGTATAGTGGATTGTTGGGTTAAGAGGATGCGTTCCTAAAGAACTTAATCCTAAAAAGAAGTTGGACCTGCGGGAATGGCTTTTTGTTTTAGGAATGAAGCTTATAAGCAGCTTTCAATCATTTTGGCTTGGAGAAGGAAGGCTTAATGGATTTTGCACTTGCCAAGATGTGCCTACGTTCACTGCAAAGAGAATTCGCCTGCTATTACGACACAATTTTTTCCCGAAAAGCAGCCTCACCTATCTGCATAGTTTTGTGCAGTACAATAATAGTAACCTATGTTTTGAGCCAAATAGGAATCTAAACTAATTTCAAAATTAAAAAAATAAAAGAGATGGTTATCCCCTGCATTTAGTTTGCAGGAGTTAACTTGCCTCGTCGTGTGTAGAGCCCATAGAGCACAATGCCCAAGATGATTATGGCGACTACTAAGGGCAATACTAAGCTGTTGGTTTGGGTTTGTTGTTGTGTTGGTGTTGTGGTTGGTTGAGTGGTGGGAGTTGGTGTTACTGTTGGTGTTGGCGTCGGAGTTAATGTTGGGGTTGGTGTTTCTGTTGGAGTTGAGGTGTCTGTAGTTTGGGTGGCTTCGTTTGCCAATCTTATGATGGGTATGTAGAAGATGAATACGTACTCCGTTTCAATTTCGATTTCGGCTGTTTCTACTTCGGTGGAGAATGTTCCTGAAAGTGGTACAACTGAGGTGAAGCCGTCGGGTAGCGTGATTGTGTAATTGTAATCGCCCATATGGACTTCAAAGGTTATGGTTTCATTTGTAGAGGTGATGGTTTGTCCGTTTAGGGTGACGCTCCAGTTGGTTCCTGAGGGTAATCCTGTTTGGGTGAAAGTTACGTTGAAGACATAGTTGGGGTCTATGGCGAATACGGGTGTGATGGTCATGTTTTCGGTCAAAGTCAACGTTAGGGTTTGATTGGTGTTTGTTGTGGTGCCGATTGTCCAATTAGCCAATAGGTAGCCTGGTCTTGGAGTTGCTGTTATGTTGAGTTCTGTGCCGTAGTCATAGGTGTAGTTGCCGTATGCTGGGTTGGTTGCTCCGCCTAATGCATCGATTATGTTGAGTTGTACCTGTGTGGTGGTGATGTATATGTCTAATGTGTGGTTTTGATTCATCAATATTGAGTAGGAAGTCCCAGTTTGGATTTCGCCATCGATTACTAGGTGGTCAAAGGTCCACTCAGGCGGCAAAGCGCTCTCAAAGTTGGTTTCTCGTCGTGTTCCGTCTTTGCAATCATAATCTTTGTAGCTTAATTGTTCGCCGTCAAGGTAGACTGTAACTCCCAAGTTGTATAGGCGCACGAAGTTGGCTGTTACAGTCATGTTTCTGCTTATGGTTATACTGGTCGTGGCTTCTCCAGATGCGTCTCCGCTCCAGCCGTTGAAAGCCCAGCCAGAAGCTGCGATAGCTTCCAAGTCGACATCTGTTCCATAGAGGTAGGTTTGGTTGCCGGGTGTGACTGATCCTTGACCGACGGTTGTCATGGTTAGGCTATGGCTGTTGTGGGTGAAGGTTGCAATGACCGTGAAGTTGCCCGTCATGGTTAGGGTGGTGTTGGTGGTGCCAGATGCGCTGCCTGTCCAGTTAGCAAAACTCCAGCCCTCGTTAGCTATGGCTTTAAGATCAACAGAGTCGCCGTAGTAGTAAGTAGCGTTGCCGGGAAGCACACTGCCCTCGCCATCGGTTTTCATAGTTAAGATGCAAACGTCTCTCTCGAAGGTGGCGATTACGGTTTTGTTGCCATCCAGCAGAATACTAGTTGGGTTTGTTGAACCAGACAGATTACCAGTCCAGTTAACAAAGTGCCAGCCTGTACTGCCTGTAGCGGAGAGGTCAACAGTGGTGCCTGAGAGGAAAGTTGCGTTGGCATTGGTTACGCTGCCCTGACCAGTAGTGATTATCGTCAGGAGATAGTTGTCTTGGGTGAAGGTTGCGGTGACTGTTAGGTTGCCTGTCAGGGTTAGGGTGGTGTTTGTTGTGCCTGAAGCTGCGCCTCCCCAACCGCTAAAGGTCCATCCTTGGTCGGCTATAGCGGTGAGGTTAACGATTGTGCCTGAAAGGTAGCTGCTGTTGCCGGGGGAAACAGTGCCGTTGCCTGAGGTAATGACTGTTAAGGTGTATGTGTCCTGTGTGAAAGTTACAGTTATGGTTCTGTTGCTATCAATTGTCATGATTAATGGATTGTCTGTGCTGTGGAATTTTGCTCCTCGCCATTCGGTAAAGCTCCAGCCTGCATCAGGAACTGCTGTGAAGTTAACTGTTTGACCATAAAGGTACGCTCCAGTTGCGTTTCGGATAACCGTGCCGTTGCCAACTACATCAAAATCTATGTAGTAGACGTTTTGGGTGAACGTTGCAGTGACTGTTTTGTTGCCATCTATCAGTATGTAACCGATGTTTTCTGAACCTGAAAGGTCACCTGTCCATTCCTTAAATGTCCAGCCTACTCCGTCTTGGGCGGTTAGGGTAACGTTGGTTCCATAAGTATATGTCCTGTTGCCGCCTTCCACTGTTCCCTGTCCAATGGTGATAATGGTTAAGGTAAAGTTGTTCGGGGTGAAGGTTGCTGTTACCGTTTTGTTTGCGTTCATGGTTATGCTGGTGTTCGATGTTCCAGATGCGTCTCCGCTCCAGCCGCTAAATCTCCAGTCTTGCATGTTAATCGCTTGCAGATCCACTTCCTCACCGTACACGTAGGTGCGGTTGCCTGGAAGAACAGTGCCTTGACCAACAGTGTGTATGGTTAGGGTGTAGCTGTTTTGGTTGAACACCGCGGATAATGTGTGGTTTGCTAGCATTTGAAGTTGGAAGGTGCTGTCGGTTGAGTTAACTTCGCCATCCAGTAGCCAGTATGAGAAGCTGTATCCAGCGTTGGGGGTCGCGGTAACGTTGGCTATATCGCCATACGTGTATGTCGTGGTTCCGTTTTCAGGTGTGGTTGTTCCGTTAACACTGCTAAGGATTAGCTGGAAGGTTGTTGGGATTGCGTAGGCTTTGATTGTGTAGTCTTGGTTCATTATGACGGTTACTGAACTGTTGTAGCCGATTGCTCCGTTAAGGTCCCAGTGTTCAAGCGTTAAAGATGCAGGTAACCCCAGATATTCAGCGGTCAAGTTCTTTTCAGAGTTAACAGAATATGTCCATACTCTGGTGCTTTGGAGGTCTCCGCTAATGTATACTTGGGCGGTTAAATTGTAGCTGTCTCTGACAAACGTTGCAGTGACAGTTTTGTTAGAATCCATACGTATCGTTGTGTTAGTAGAGTCTGTTGAATCTCCGCTCCAACCGCTAAAAGCCCAACCCGTGCCGTTTATGGCTTGAATATCCACTGATGTCCCTGAAAGGTAGGATTGGTTACCGGGCAACACGGAGCCTTCACCGATTGTTGTCATCGTCAGCGTATAGTTATCTTGGGTGAAAGTCGCAGTAACGGTTTTGTTGCTGTCCATGGTTAGGGTTGTGTTGCTTTCGCCAGAGGCGTCTCCACTCCAACCGCTAAAGCTCCATCCTGCATCGGGAATAGCAACCAAATCTACGTTGGTTCCTGCGTAATAAGTTTGGTTGCCGGGCTGTACTGTGCCGTTTCCTTCGGTTGTCATGGTCAAAGAGTGTTGATCTAGCGTTCCAAATGCGTAAATGCTGCTGTACCTCATTATGTCGGCTGAAACTGTATAGATGATTCCGTTTGCAATTATGGGTGAGCCATAACTCATGTAATTGCGAATGTTATAATTCCAGATTGCTTCGCCAGTTGTCGCATTTAAGGCCTGCAGTGTGGAGGAGCCTTGAAAATAGACCACATCATATGCAACCATTGGTGCCATTCTATATGCATTGGTTTGATATGTCCATATCTGGGCACCTGTTGTAGCGTTTAAAGCGTAACTGTATCCATCATTAGTTGCGGTAAAATATGCAATGCCGTTAGCAACAGTAACTGGACAATAAGCTGTCTTGCTAACCGTCCAAATCTCTTGGCCTGTTGTGGCATTTAGGGCAAAGACACTACCACTCGTCGAGCTAGAGTATATGGATGCATAAACTATACCGTTTTCAACGCAAGGTGCTGCGTTATTATAGTTACCTGTTGCTGAATAGTTCCAAACTTGAACGCCTGTCTGAGCGTTAAGCGCATAGAGTTTCCCATCTTCAGAACCAAAAAAGACCAGTCCTTTTGAAACCGCCGGTGAAGAATTAACATTTCCACCGGTGGTAAACGACCAAAGTAGAGTACCTGTGGTTGCATTCAAAGCATAGAGGTTATCGTCAACTGAACCCACATAGAGTACGCCGTTCGTTATTGCTGGAGAACTCGATATGCCTGATCCAGTTGTGTAGTTCCAGATGGTGTCTCCTGAAGTGACGTTTAGCGCTATGACCTTGCCGTCTCCTGTGCCGACATACAAGATGTCATTTACTATTGCGGGAGATGCGGATGAAGAGGAAATCCATGAGGAACCTAACGAATAAGTTCTAATCAGGCTGCCGTTAGCTGGATTTAGAGCAAATATGGTGGATGATCCCCCAAAATAGAGAACTCCATTAGCTATTACAGGTGACGTGAGAAATGTGCTGCGCAATCCTTCAAGGTCCCAAGTGTTCTTGGACCATAGCAAGTTGCTTGTTAGCGGCCCCATTGACGATGAGTACCCGGTATGGCCTAAGCCGTTTCCCATCATCCACCAAGTGCCCTGTTGAGCCACAAACGCTACAGATTGATACGCGTTTGCCCCATCAACGGTTATGGTTCCAGACGTCACTGACGCGTCATAGCCTGTGGGAACATCGATGACGTAGTCATAGACGCCGTTTGGTATGTCTTCAAACACGTTGGTTGGGGTTATGCTGCCTGTTGTTGTGCCGTTTAAGGTAACTGTCCAGAAGGTGCCTTCGGGTAAGCCTGATTCAGTGAAGACAACATCATATGCTGGCGGTGCTGAAGCCGTGAAATCAACGTAGATGTCTCTGGTCTGCATTGCGCTTACGTATGCGGTGCCGCTTAGTGTTGATGTTGTCGTGTATCCTGCTGGTACGTAGACTGTCCAAGGACAAGGTAAATCTCTCAGCCAGGACGTGGAATAATAGGTTGAGGTTACTGTATGATTTGTTCCTTGAATGTTTACTGTCCAGCTTGTGCCAGACGCTAAACCTGTTTCGTGAAACACTATTGTGCCGTTCATAGTATTTACTGCGGCTGCAGGCTCCACTTTAAACAAGCCCGCGGCCGAAGAGAGCACTAATAAGCTAATAACGAATATCGTTAACGTTTTATTTGATTGCATTTTAATACCTGATAAAAGTAGGCGTAAAATTTTTGATTTAAACATTATTTTCTGCGAATATGTATCATTGCTCAACAATTGTTGGTTTAAATGCTTGGTTAATTTTGGAAAGTGCTCAAAAAAGTCGAGAAAACGTGAAACTTGGCTCACATTTTGGCAGTTATGTTAAAAATTAAAAAAATGTACGTACTCCTAAAGCATACCAAAGGTAACGCTACCTGTCCCCAAACCCAACAAAAACTCCTGCACCGCGAACAGCATTATTCCGCGTAGTTTTATACTGCACCTCTCGAACACCCAACGCTAACTCCGCAAACTCCGGTACCGTATTGTAACGAAACTCCCAACTTGGCGTCCCATACCGCAACCCACTACACATGTTGTCTCCATAAATGTAGAGCCGAGCTCCGCGGTAATCAAACGCAGCCAATTTTTCTTCGCCATATTTGGGTTCTGCCAACACCTTAAACGGCCAGATTTTACAGGCTTCCGGCTTCATATTCTGCAAGCCACAAAAATAATTACGCGCGTTGTTGCAAAGAAAAGCACAAGAACCATCGCTGCCCCGTTTAATATAGAAACGGTTTAAGCCAGCCACGGTAGTCTCGGAGCCAAAGCTTTTGGTAAGGTTGAGCCATTCCGTGAAGCCTAACACGACGCTGTAGAGTTTACAGCAGTAACCGCAGGCTTTGCAGTGCCAATCAGCGATGTTTTGCCAAGGTACAAACTGCAACTTTAGCTCCCCTTTTTGGAGGCATCAAGAAGCAATAGATTAAAACCTTTCGAGGCACCCATAAAAAACCTATGGTTTATGATAAAGATAAATCGTGTGTGAAGGGTAACCTAATTGGGGGTTTTCGCAGAAATTCTCGATTTTTTGGGGACGCCAACCCACAATCTCGTAGTCATGAGAAACCACCCGCGCGCCCTTTTTTAGGTCACTTTCGAGTTTTGGCCTGATTTTCTCATTAGCACTTGTAGTCAAATACAGGTAAACAACATCTGCAGATGACAAATTCACACTAAACATGTCACCATTCACGATTGTCACGCGATCTTCAAGCCCATTCTCATGGATGTTGCTTAACGCCTTTTTAGCAAGGTCCTCACGTAATTCGATGCCGACACCGCGTGCCCCAAAGGTTTTCGCTGCCATAATCACGGTTCTGCCATCTCCTGAACCCATATCAAAAAGGACTTCGCCTGCCTTCAAATTAGCCAATTTCAACATGTACTCTACTACACTATTGGGGCTTGGGACAAAAGGAGCAATAAACATCCCGTTTCCTCCTCTAAACATAATGGTTCTACCCCTTGTTATGCAACATACGCGTCGTCATTCTTGGGTTGTCTTGGCCTGCGGGCTTCGCCGCATTTAACGCAGCTCTGAGCGCACAACTCTAGATATTTCGCTTCATCTCCACTGCCGATTGCCTCTGCTGCTTTGCTGCACAAATCGCTGGGTTCTTGGCAACCTTCTTCTCTGCATAACTTTGAAATGTATTGGCAAATCTCTTCTACATCTTGCGGTTCTAAAACAGCTCTGTTAGTGCGTACCAGCAAACATAGTTCACGCGCCATAACACAGGTTTTGACGTATTTGATGCGTTCCAAAACTTCAGTGCGCAAGTTCTTTCGGCTAATTTCCACGCTTCATTCTCCTATTGACATAACAAGCAGATAACCAAAAGTAAGAAGTTCTTGACTTAAAAAGTTGCTGTTATTTGTCCTAAACCGTTGTTTTCAAAAAAGAAGCCCGTTATTTGAAACGTTTGCTTAGTGCTTTGCGTTCCGCTTCCAAAACAAGCTCGTAGAATTTGTCTGAAAGCTTGGGTTCCTTCTCCAAAACCGCCGCAGCCTCTGCCACGTAAACCCGCCGTGCACTCAAAACAACCGCAGCCGCTTTTCCATACTTCTCAACTAACTCCGCCGTCGCTTTTGCGTGCGTCTGCATTTTTTCTTCACGCTTGGCTAAGTGTTCGCCCTTCTTTTCCAATAGTGGCAAAGCTTTTTCCTCCTCCACTTTTAGTATGCCAATGGCATGAGAGCCACAGTGGGGACATTGGGGCTTGTCCGGAAGGTCCTTTATGCGTATCATTTCCATGTAATCCCAGCAGTTGGTGCAAACAAAGTTGCCTGTCTCGTTTAGCAAGCGCGCTTTTGCCGACTCCACCAACACTGCCCGCATTTGTTCGGGTGGAATCAAATCGGTTTTCATGCTAACCCGCTCTAAGCCCACACGCGCCACAGGGCTCACATTACCGCCTAGGTCTATTAACTGTAACCGTGTTAATCCATCTTTGAGCCTTCCCAGAACCATAACTAAACCGTCAGCGTCGAGGTCTTTGCTATAAACCTCCTTAAGCCCCTCCTCATAGATGGGTGTCCCCTCAAAACTTGAAATCAACTTCTGAATACTGATGCTACTAAAGTCTGCCCACTTTTTAAGAGCCCCAAACCGCCGCGCTACCTGAATAACCCGACGCTTAAACAACCCCGTCTTCACAGTGGACGTCGTAAGTGTACTTCGTATGGCTTGTTCGCTCATTATTTTTATTTCACCTACAACCTCCTTGAGACGCTCAGCCGTCATGGCGCCCATGGTTTGAACAAACACGCGGTAGGGGTCATGCTGAACCACGATGCCACGACCCAGAATGTCAGAAAGCACCTGTCCCAACAACTGAGCAAAGGCACGGTTAATGTTTGAGCCAAAATTAGAATGAATGATTACAAACTCGCCCCACTCCTCAATCACGATACGCTCAGGCGTAGGCACAGGGAAACCGCTATGCACCTGCTCAAGCGTCTCGGTCAAAGCCCGCAAAATAGTCTCAGCATCTGCAGGATACTTCTCTGCAAGTTTGGCGCTGATTTCTTGGGCGCTGGCGCCACGTTGATTTTCTGCTTCGACAAAGCCGCGGATTTCCGCAAGGTCCTGCGCCACCTCGTAGGGCACGGGTATTTCTTCACCGATCCAACTAGGTATACTGCCGGTTGGGTCCTCGACGGGGCGCACATAAACTTTGTCTTCAGTGGTATGTATGATTTGCCAAGGGCTACCGCGGATGATGAATTTGGTTCCAGGTTTACCGTATTCCGCCATAAACGCCTCATCAAGCACCCCTATCGAGGCGTCTGCGGTTTGGTCAATAACGAGAAACTGTTTCTCAACAGGAATCATCGACAGATTATCAAAATAATACTCAAACAACGCTTTGGTACGTTGAGGTCGCAGTACCACTTGGTCCTCAAACGACGCCCACGCCAACCGCGGGAACCGTTGATGCATGTATTTGATGATTTTCTCTACATCAGCGATGTTGAGGTCTGCAAAGGGCGCCGCATTCTTGCAAATGTCGAGGATTTCACTAAAAGTTAAGCGACGATTTTTAAGCAGTAACCCCGCGATTTGATGTGCCAATACATCGTAGGGTTTATCGGGAATTTCCAGCGGCTCCAATTGCTCGTTTAATGCTCTTCGGGCAATTACCAACGCTTCTAGGGTGTCGTCGGAGTCCATGCCAATAATTAACCCCTCTGAAAGGTAACCGTAGGTGTGTCCTGCTCTACCCACGCGTTGGATAAGCCTCGAAACTTGCCGTGGACTCATGTATTGGATGACGAGGTCTATGCTGCCTACGTCAATGCCTAGTTCGAGGCTGCTCGTGGCAATCAAGCCTTTTAGTGCACCTTTTTTGAGTCCTGTTTCTGCGGCGAGGCGAGATGTTTTTGCCAGTGAGCCGTGGTGGATGGAGATGGGGAAGTCGACGTCCCAGACTTTGAAGCGTGACGCCAAAACCTCAGAGATGGAACGAGTGTTGGTGAATAGTAGGACGGATTTTCGTTTGTTCATGTAGTCGCGGATTATGCGGAGGCGGGCGGCGACTTCGGGGTGCGTGTAGATTTTGGAGGCAAACTGTGCGTCTTGTTCGGTGGGTTTGGGGTAGATGACTTGGAGCTTCACCATCTTGGCAACTGAAACACGCACCGTTTCAACGATTCGTTTTTCGCCGACGAGGAATCGCGCCACGTTTTCAGGGCTACCCACTGTTGCGGATAACCCGACCATCTGAAAATCCCGTCCAATCAAGCCTCTTATGCGTTCCAGTGCTAAGGAGAGTTGACTGCCCCGTTTGTTGTCCGCTAATTCGTGGACTTCGTCAATGACTACCCATTTTAGGGCTTGCAGATGCTGCCGAAGCACCCACCCTGAGAGTATAGCTTGCAAGGTTTCGGGGGTGGTTATGAGGATGTCGGGTGGGCATTGCGATTGGCGGGTGCGTTCTTTGGTTTCGGTGTCGCCGTGACGTACTGCTAGTTTAATGTCGAGGTTGTTGCACCACCATTGTAGTCGTTCAAGTAAATCCCTGTTTAATGCCCGAAGGGGTGTGATGTAGAGGACTTTTATGCCGGGGGTTTTTGGTTGCTGCAGAAGCATGCTGAGGATGGGTAGGAAGGCGGATTCGGTTTTGCCCGTGGCAGTTGGCGAAATCAACAGCACGTTTTTGCCGTCAAGGATTTTGGGGATGACTTTTTCTTGGGGTTCGGTGGGTTTTTGGAATCCCTTCTGTTCAATTAGCCTTCGAATGGGCTTAACAAGTAACTCAAAAGCGTTTTCGCCTGCAGTTTGCAATAAGGAGTGGACCCCGACTGTTAGAGATAAGCTTTGGTTGTGGTATAAAAAATTGTTGCGCCAATTTTGTAATCAAGCGGGTTTAAAAGGGTTTAATATGTTGAAGTTAGTGTCTGCTTTTTAGACAAGTGTCTGTTTTGCTTTTTTCGGGTGCTGATTATGTGTTGAAAATCTATGGAAAGTTTTTTATGTTATCGCGATAAAGCATGGAAGCGATGATACGGAGGAAAAATCGTGGCTAAATGTCCAAAATGTTCAACCGAAGTAGCAAAGCCCAAAAAGACTTGGAAAATGGCAGGTCGCCCAGACAAAGCTGGCAAACGCATGCAACTAGAAATCGGACTCTACGAATGCCCCAAATGCGGTAACGTTTTCCGCGAAGTCCTAAGCAAAAACAAGATCTAAGCCCCTTATTGTAGAGTCGATTGATAGTGCATTTTGCACTCTCTATTTTTCTTTTTTTGCAGTTGATTAGCGGTAATTTTAAAATCCTTCACCTTCTAAACAGTCTCTGAGATTACGACGTGTTAGCTGTAAACAGGTTATGGCGAAAGAGTACCTTCAAAATTTTAGTTGGCATAGGCTTAGCGGCGGCGCTTGTTTTGTGTGTCTGGGTCGGGTTACGAGTTGGTCTTAATACGGCTTATCCCGTTTTGTATGTGGAAAGCGGCAGTATGTGTGTTCCTCAGGGCGGCGGTTGCGATGGATGGAGTCATCTTTTTGAGCCGACGCTGCATGTGGGTGACCTGTTAATTATTGAAGGTGTTAACCCAAGTGATCTCAACGCCAATTATCCGAACAGCGACATTATTGTTTTCCGTGACCCCGCGCGTGATCGGCTTATTGTTCATCGTATAGTGTATGAGCAGAACATCAATGGCACGTTTTATTTTAAGACTAAGGGTGATGGTAATGGACCTGTTTTTTGGCCCGATTTGCCTTTTGATTTTGATGATATTCCTGATGAGCGGGGTGTGCCGCAGGATTTGGTTGTGGGTAAGGTGATTTTGCGTGTTCCTTTGGTTGGTTGGGTGCCGTTGTTTGTGGCTGAGAGTTCTTGGGGTGTTTTTCTACTGGTTGGTGTTGTGTTTTTGGTTGGTTTTGTGTTGTTTGTGTTGCCAATGCTGAGAAAGAAGAGGCTATAGTTCATAGATGTATTTATAAAGTAAACAACCGATAAATTACTATTTGAGAGCGATATAGAGGGGAACGAGTGCCAAAAGTAAAAGCAACTGTTAGCATTGAGAACGTTGTCGCTTCAGCCACGCTCAACCAAAAAGTCGACCTTAACTCTGTTGTTAAAGGTTACCCCGGCGTCGAATATCGCCCTGAACAGTTTCCTGGTCTCGTTTTTCGGCTTAAACGTCCCAAGACTGCTACTTTGATTTTTAATTCTGGAAAAATGGTTTGTACAGGCGCTAAATCGGAAAAAGAAGCTAAACGCGCCGTCATGAAAGTTATAAAGGAACTCAAGAAAAGTGGCATAATCATCATCGGCAAACCTGAACTAAAAATCCAAAATATAGTCGCTTCGGGCAGCTTTGGCGGAATGATAGACCTTGAACGAGCCGCCTATAGTCTGGGTCACGCGATGTATGAGCCTGAGCAGTTTCCGGGCTTAATTTATCGTATGGAAGAGCCTAAAGTGGTGATTCTGCTTTTTGCAAGCGGCAAATTTGTCTGTACGGGCGGTAAAAAAGAACCCAGCGTGTTTGAGGCTGTTGAATTGTTGCATGGGTTGTTGGAAGAAACCAGCCTGATTTATTACGAGTAATTGTTAGTGTTTTTTTATTTGTTTGCGGATGGTTTTTAGGTTTTCTTCGTCTATGGCTCCGATTTCAAAAAGTGTGTTGGCTATCTCGCTGATTTCTAGTAGGGGATAAAGTGTTACGCCGTCTTTTTCGAGGATTTGTTTGCCGCCTTCTTCGCGGTCTAAAAACGCGACTGCTTTTGTTACGATTCCGCCTTCTGCTCGTACTGCATCCGCGGCAGCCTTCAGAGATAACCCCGTGGTTACCAAGTCGTCGACGAGGAGCACTTTTTCGCCGCTGACTAGTACGCCTTCGACTCTGCGTTCTCGTCCATGCAGGTGGGCGCCTTTGCGGACGTATAGGAAGGGTTTGCGTAGGTTATAGGCGATTTGGGATGCAAATGGGATGCCTGCAAGCGGTATGCCTGCGATGCGGTCGAAGTTTCCAAGTCCAATCTGTTCGGTTATGTATTGGGCGTAGAAGTCGCATATTTCTCGGAAGGCATCAGGAAAACTGGGGATAACGCGGAGGTCAATGTAGTAGGGGCTGGCTTTGCCGCTGGATAACTCGAATACGCCGAATTTTACGGCGTCAATTTTGAAGAGGATGTTTGCCATGCGGGTTTTTCGGTCAAGGTTTACGTTTTGAGTTTTCAGTTTTTCACTTCCATTTTTTTTATTTGATTTGATTCCACAAATTTACTATGCATGGTGCGTTTAAAAGAAGTTGCGTAAGGCCAATTTTTGAAACGGGGATGTCTATTGATTTTCAACATGTTAATGCGGCTTGTTTTGTGCTAATACTGACCTACCCCTCTATAGTTTCTGCATAGAACCACTAATAGGATCCAAATAGACTGCAAATAGGTTCGTTGACAACAAAAGAAAACAATGAACAGCAATGTTAGCGCAATGCAGTCGGGCACTAGCAGGGCCCATTCAGTAGAGGTTAGTCATGTCTCACCCAAAAACTCTCCACCCGCCCTACGCCTATAAAGAATCCCGCGGCTCAAAAAGCATTAAACAAAACAACCTGCAAAACCAGCCAAACTACTAAATTTCAACATATTAATGGCTCTGTTTTCAGCCAATACCGACCTACCCCCCTTAGGCTTTTGCAGATTGAGTTTCGGGGTGAGGGATTGGCGGAAAGCAATAGGTAAAATTATATGTGGATGTGTTGCATTTACTCTGCCAATGTGGGTCCGTGGCGCAGTACGGATAGCGCGTCAGCCTTCTAAGCTGAAAGTCAAGGGTTCAAATCCCTTCGGACCCGCCATTGTTCTTTTAAAGTTAGATCCTGCTTTTTCTAGGTCAACGTTTTTCCTTGACCAAATTGCCCAATATGACCAATTTCTAAGTTAGGTACTTCTCTAAGTTTACTCTGAATGTAATCTGCTGATTGTTGATGATATTCAAATTGTGGTTTGTTATTCACTCTGCCTATATAGTGCCTAGCTCTAGCGTACTTTATTGTTTCACTTTTGTTATAGAAAACTTGGGTAGTTGCCATTTTACTGCAAACTTCACACTCACACTTTACACATTTGATTTTCATACTCTCACTAGCTTGGAGTTGGAGAGCTATACGTTGTATACAATGACCATTAAGAACTATTTTTGGAGCGTAAGTTGCAACAAAAAAGTTATAGCTGATATCAAAAGTAACTAATTGTCAAATCAAGGGATGGCGCGCTTTGAACAGACACGACTTCTACATAGTGGACCCTTATTACATTTTCATCTCATATGCTAGTGCAGATAACAACTTGGCGCAACTTCTCTGTGATTCACTAGGAAGAATAGTTCAGTTTAGACCATACAAAGCAGAAAACTATCCAAGTTTTGAGGTGGGGTTTAAGCAACGCATTCAAAGTGCAATCATTAACAGCTTCTTTGTTATTGCTCTGTTAACAGAAAGTGGGAAGTCCTCTCAATTTGTTAACCAAGAATTGGGTTTTGCATTAGCTGTCAAATTTTATAATAAAAATGTGGTGAAAGCTAAGTTAGACCCCAACAAGGATATACCTATAATTATCCCAATCAGCCGAAAAAATGTAGATTTAAGAGGCTTCATCACTAAAGATTCAGATGATATTCTATTTCTAGAGAATTTTAATTCAAAAGAACTTTTAGCAGCAAATGTGATATTCTCACTTAGAAAATCAATTTATAAAGGATTTCAGGGGAAAACTCTGGACTTAAACGTGTATTGTACCAATTGTCACGATAACAAGGGATTGTCTACCGGGTTTACAGTTAATCTTCCCCCAGTAGAAATTATCAATGATTTAATTCAAAAGAATAAAGCGCTAAAGTGTAAATGTCCTAAGTGTGGAAAAATAATACGGATTGATGCAAGGACTTTTTTGCCTTTAGAGGAAAGCATTTTTGAAGATGTTGATGATGACGAGTCAGTAATTGGAAAACGTTAACCTAATGCACTATATATTCAATCTGTCCTATTTGGACAAAAGTTCATTCATTCATAACAGCTAGTTACTTGATGCTTCTCTGTGTATCTATTTGGCGCTATTTTCTTATTAGGACACAAACAAATTTGTCTATGGGGTAATCTCTTGCCAATATGAAAACTTGTTCTACTCCACTAAAAACTTGGTTGTTGGTCAATAAATAATTTGACACTCAGCTTCTAAAGCTGGATGTCGTGACTTACATTTTAGTGGCTGTAATCGCTCTAAAAAAGTAATTACTCCATTGCTGATTTTTCAAAGTTTGAGGGTCGTTCAAGTACTGAGACTGGGGGAAATATTGCTGTTCTTATCTTATCCTTGTATTACCCGTTTAGCACAAGGTGGATTACCAGAAAGTAGAGCAAGCGCACTTTCTGAGTTATCAGCCTCATTTTTAAATGGAGGTTGAGGTCTTGTTGAGAATTTACTACAGCTTATTTCCTCATTCATTTCAAAAGCACAGTATGTCGATTCTTTGGAGTTATGAAACGCCTTGCAAAGAAAGCATTTTTTACCTGTCGAAGAGTCAGTTACAACTTTGCAATATATGCAATCAATGCATTTTACCATATTCCTATAGTCGAATTATGATGTAAAAACTTTGTTAAAGAAATATTTTCTTTAACTAAGCATCGAATAAGATGGAAGGATATTTGCCGCTTTTAATTCCCCTATGATTGTATCTTTGACCTCATTTACTGATTCATTGAAGTGTAAGTAACATATCCCATGCATGTCTGAAGGTAACTCGATGTTGCCCTTATACAAACAGCAAACCCTGTTTCTTTTAAGCCGTCCTATAAAGTAGCCAAATTCAAGAATAACATTTTGCCTTGCTCTGCGCTTGAATAGTGTAGCTAATTGCAAGGACACATCTAATCCTGATTTGTTAGATAATAACGGAGTTAGCCACGCAAGGTTAGATTCTGAAGGCACCGCAGCATCATCAGGTGTTAATATAACAAATGCAAAGTCTACCTTGGAGTATTTCTCAAGTTTCTCAATGATGGTATTACTAGCGCCCGGAAGGTCTTCAAGAACTAAAGGCTTAAGCCCAACATTACTAAGAATTTCTTTCAATTCCTCAACGGGTTTGCGGTCTGTTCCATGTACTATGAATACTCTACTTGATCCATTCTCATTTTTTTCACTTGATTTTAATTCTGATAGAATAGTATCAGTGATTTGAAGATATCTTAGAATTGTATCTTCTATTACTTTTTTATTTCCTTCCTCGTCAAGCGGAAATATTACCTTACCCATCTGTCTAAGATAATCACTATCATAACCAAAATATCGCTTAATCAAAACATACGTTTCCCTTTTAATATCTTCCAGTTGGATTAAATCATCTAATGCTATCGCCCTTTCCGCAAGATCCTCCAATTTGTTAATCATTTCTTCGGAGTTCATTGTAACCATAATTCACTGATTGGACTCAAAAGCTTTCCTCTACAAGAGGTTTTGCGTTCTAACATCTGTTTATGAAACTTTTTCGAATTTGACTCTCTAGCATAGTTAAATAACATTTTTCTCGTTCTTGAAATAATGCTTCGCGATCTATACACAAAGTTGTGGATGTAAAACCTCATAAGGCAACAGTAACCAATGAGAATAGGTGGATATGAGAAGGGCAGCTTTAGTGACTGCAATTATACTTATAATTGTTCTAATGGTGCCTTTGGAGCAAGGGGTAATTGTAAAAGCAAATTTCATTAGAGTACATTCCATAACAATAGAATCTCCAATGAATCAAGAATACAAAACATCAACCATTGGTATTTCAGTAGTAGTCATAACATTTGGGACAGGGTATCATTTGTCAAATCTTACCTACTCTTTAGATGGAGAACCACCTATCCCCTTAAGGTTATCAGACCATATTGGACCATCGGGATATCCAGATGGTAACATTGGAACAAGGACCTTGATCAACTTAGCTGATGGCTACCACAACCTAGAGATTACGGCTCATTCAGGTAATGTGGCTTCAGCTTCTGTTATGTTCTTAGTGAATACAACAGGCTATCATTCACTTGAGCTACTTTCTCCATTGAATACCACTTACAGCAAAAACAATGTACCCTTAACATATACCTGCGAAGATAACAAGTATTCAGTCTACTATAAGTTAGATAACTCAAACTGCACTTCCATAAATTGTAACACTACCTTATCAGACCTTTCAATGGGGCAACACACAATCAGTATCAGAGCAATAAATGAAGGCAGATTATACTCAGAGCAGATAACCAATTTTACTGTATCTCCAGAATTACTTCTGTCTCCATTAGATGCTAATTATACACAAAACAATGTTCCCTTAACGTATACTGTTAATAACCCCAAATATCTGGTGTACTACAAGATAGATAACTCAACCTTCATGTCCTCAACGAGCAATATCACCTTATCCGGTCTTGCGGAAGGTAACCATACAATCACAGTCAAAGCAACTGACAGATATGGAACAACTCTATATGCCGAACAAACAGCCCACTTCACTGTAGACACAACAATGCAGACCTTAACAACTGTTGTTGCCATCACGTTAGGCATATTGGCAATAGGCGCTGTCTTAGCTGTAACTTATAGAAGAAGAAAGAGAGTTAGCAAGTAAGCAATGTTAACTAGTAATTGAAAAGTTTCTCCTAAAGGAAAAATTCCCACAAACCATCTATCCCTAAATTGAATACATCAACCATAATACTTATCAATTTACGAAAATTACAGTTTTAGCGAATGGAGCTGAAGGTCTATGAGTCAATTTTCAAAAAAGGGATTTCTATTTCACGAGTTGATGACAACCAATGTCGAGAAGGCCAAGGAGTTCTACCAGAAGGTCACAGGGCTGACAGCGACTTCTGGACCTTATCCAACACTTATGGATGGGTCCCAAATATTAGCTGGCTTAGTAGGACCAAGAGCGGAGGGCGCTGGGTGGCCATCCGGGGGTCCAGAGGCACATTGGATTGCCTATATTGGGGTGGAAGACGTTAATGCAGCTGCCAAAAAAGCCGAGGAGATGGGCGGTAAGATTCTGCTTCCTCCTACTGAAGTTCCAGGGTTTGGACGCGCAGCAGTCATCAGAGACCCACAAGGAGCAGCTTTTGGTATTTTCACCCCCCTTTAGTAGCACTTAGCATTACAAAATTGAGGGGTTTTGTTATCTTTTAGTCGTGATTAATTCTCTTGTGTTGAGAGGTTGATGCTTACTTTTGGATTTCGCGTTAATGTCAGCAGCCACACCGAAACTATTAGGCACGCTGCCGAAATCATGAATGTGACGGGGAAGCCTAAGTAGAAGGCTAAAAACCCCGCGGCAAAAGACCCTAACATCGTTGCGGCGCCCGCCAACGCGCTGTAAACCCCCAGCGATGACCCGTTGCGTCTGGGGCTAAGCGTGTTAAACACCATGGTGTTAGACGCCGTGTAATATACTGAGTAGGAAACTCCAACGACAAGCGGATAGAGAAGTAACGCTGGAATTATCAACCAAACCCCAGTCAACAAGTAAGCCGAGAGTCCTATTAGCCCCAAGGCGACGGCTCGCAGCACAAGACCTTCTATGGCGCTTTTCATTGGTGACTTATTTTCTGTATAGGAACCTGCAAATCGGAAACAAACAATCTGCACAACCATGCCAATTATCAATACCGCGAAAATCAGCAGAGCTGATAAACCATTTGAGTTTAAAAGCGGAACCATCGCGGTGTTAAAGATGCCTGATGAGAGGAAGAAACCAAACATTGCAAGATAGAGCAGGGTAGTGTAGCGGATTAGTCCTTGGGGCATTTTACGGAAGATGCGTTTGAAATCATTTTTGCTGGGAACTTTTAGGAACAAGTAGGGCGAGTGGCTGAGCCTATGAAAGAAACTCTGCTTGTCCATAACTAGCATTTGGCGTTCAAACACCATCGGGGGTTCCTTGATTAGAAAAGCCGCCAACACCGTGGAAGCTAAGGAGAAAACAGCCAGCGGAATCACCAGATACTCTATGGGAACATAAAGCGACCACACCATCCCCAGTCCCAATCCAACGGTTTGTCCGATGCTTGAAATCATTGAGAAGGCGGCGAATGCTGAAGCCCACTTAGGCTTATGCTCAGTTTCCATAACCAGCAAGTTAAGCGGGGTGGTTGAAGCGGTTATGGCAATGGAGATTAAAGCGTAGAGGAAGGAAACCATGTAGGTTGTTTGGGCAAACAGAAATAGCACCAGAAGCAGGGGGGTTACCAGAAAACTTAGCAGTACGAAGCGTTTTCGGCGCTGAAATCGGTCTACGACAAACCCCCAGAATAACGCGGCGGGGATGCTGACTGCGTTAAAGAGGGTAACTGCCAAGCCAACCTCCAATACTGTGCCGTTGAGGTTTAAAATCAGCAACTGAACCATAGTTGAAATGGGACCCAACGCGATGTTGAAAGGCAGAACCGCGCTAATCCAGATGGACCTATTGCCGTCTCCGAAAACGCTTGAATTCAATGCGATTGCTCCCATGTGAGAAGAACAGTGGCTTTTGTTCTTCCCTTGCCACCGTTAGAGTCATGGGCAGAACAGCAATTGCATCATAATTAAAATTTTTTTCAAAACAGCGCCAACCCGAAAAATCGTCTGTTTAGATCACTAATCGAACTTCAAGATATTGTGCTGATATTTGTCAAAAACCTTTAGATGTAAAACTTCATAAGCTAACAGCAACCTCTTGTTTTTGGTGGATATGCGGAAGGCATTGTTACTCTGCGTAACCATTCTAATGATACTGGTTATTTTGGAAGCTGCCCCCATGGCTGGAGCCTCAAATCCCATGTGCTCAACCACCATTAAATCCCCCACCAACCGCACCTACAACACAAATTTAATTGTGCTGGAGACCCTTAGTGACGGGTTGAGTGGAAAAAATATCTACTACACTTTTCTCTACAGTGTAGATGGAAAAGCAAATGTAACTTTGCCTGTCACAACTGAGTCCCATGAAAAGTCTTTTCAAATAACTATGAGGGGAGCAGCGACGTTACCTGAGCTATCTTGGGGTCCCCACAACCTGACTGTCTATCAAAAAGTTGAAGCCGACTCCACGCCGCCTATGCTTTATTGGGATAGCTACGTCGTAAACTTTACCGTTTGCGTAGAGGGACAAAATTCTCAAGTAACGCCTCCGTCGAACTCAGAACAAACTATAGCAGTCAATAACCCATCTAATCCAATAATGCTAACTACACTGGCTTTTGCCATCGCAGCAGTAGCTGTTGTTACGTCTTTGATTATTTTTGTGAAACAGAAAAGAAAGCAGTGACCTCGCTGACGCCTCTTTTTTCGATGCTTCAATCCGCCTTAACGTATCTGGTTGGGTATCGCTGTGCTGTCTACTCTTTAGAACAGCTCTTAGAAGGTGGTTATTGGCGTGCGTCTAGGTGGCCAAATATTGTAGACCTGTCCAAAACAGGTTTCGATTCTCTTGATGTAGGGAATTTTTTCTATATCTTTGTGGATGCTTGCTATGTCGTAGCAGTCTTTGACGTGAACCACAATTTCCAAATCAAAGACGCCGCTTAACCTGATGATGTCGTGGACTCCTGATACTTTGGAGAGTTCATCCACCATTTCGTTGATGTAGCCTTTCATTGACAATTCGATTAGGATTAAGAGGTAGCCTTGGTAGCCCAATTTCTGGGGGTCAATTTGCAAAACGGATCGAATGTAATTGTTCTTTTTAAGCCGCTCGTATCTTCGAGTTACGGTATCTGTGGAAATTCCTATTTCTTTTGCGATTTTTCCGAATGGTATCCGTCCGTCTTCGCTTAATTTTTCAACTATTTTCATATCCCAGTCGTCGAGCTTTAACAATTCATAATGTTGGGGGTCGGCTGTTTCTTTGGAATTTTTGTCCTCTTCAGATTGTGGGGGGGAATAGTTGATGATTTTTTCGGGGATGGCTCTGGTGTCCACCCAGAGGTTCGTGTCGAATCCATTGATGGGGTGCTGCTTTGAGATTATTTCTTTGACTTTTTCTAATGCGCCTAAAGATTTGAAGATAACAAAGACGCTTATGGTGTACGGGGTTCCGAAGAGTCGAGATACCCCTTTTGCGCCTTCTCCGGTTTGAGGCCAAAGGTTGAGTGAGTCTAAAACCTTTGCGCCCATACCGATGAAGGGCCAACTTTGAAGGGAGTCTAAAACTGGGTCTATATTTTGTGATTCTACATTTAGGCGGACTGCAGCTACTGCTGAGTAGCCGAAAAGCCTGTAATTGTATTGTATGGTGGCTCCTGTGATTATGCCTTTTTTCTGCATTTCTTTGTAGCGTTTCCAGATGGTGTCCTCGGAGACGTCGTTTTCTTTAGCGATGGCTGTGAAGCTTTTTCTTCCGTCCCTTAGGAGGTCCCATAGTATACGCTTGTCCAGGTTATCCATGTTTACCGCCCACTAGCTTCCCTAATAATTATGGGTTGGCTCTATTATCTTTTCGCATCTATGCCTTTTAATTTTTACGATGCTTGCTAAGTTAAAACTATCGGTATTATCGACTTTTAATGTTCAAAATCGGAGATTTACGAAACACTTATATCTCGTTAACTAGGCTGTTTAGTTTACCGTACAATACGGAAAACAAGTATTAAGGAGAAACAAACATTTGAACGGCAATCTAAACATAAAATCTAAGAAAGTAGCAACTTCTACTCTATTGATTCTATTGATCGCTTTCTCAACCATCGCAGCCTCCATCTCCTTCGCAGACGCTCACGATCCAGCATGGCAAATACAACCATACCTATACATCACTGCCACTCCAAACCCAGTCGGTGTCGGCCAACAAGCCACAGTCGTTTTCTGGCTTAACTACATCCCACCAACTGCAATGGGCAGCGCAGGTGACAGATGGATCTTCTACCTCGACATCACCAAACCAGACAACACAACCGAAACCGTCGGTCCACTTACCTCCGACTCAGTCGGCGGAAGCTACTACCTCTTCACCCCAGAGCAAATCGGCAAATACTCATTCACAGCACGCTTCGGTCCACAAGTATTAACCGGAAGCAACGGAACAGGCATACCCAACACCTCCTCTCTCTACGGCGGCACCAACGCTTACTTAAACGACACATTCCTATCTGCAAGCGGCACAACCTCAATCGTCGTCCAAGAAGAACAACTTCCTACCATTCCAACCTACCCACTTCCAACCGACTACTGGACACGCCCCATTGAAGGACAGAACGAAGAATGGTACACCATTGCATCAAACTGGCTCGGCTTCCAACAAGCAGTAAGATACCAAGCAGACGGAACAGCCCCCAACAGCGCCCACATCATGTGGACTAAAACACTCATTGATGGCGGTGTTGTCGGCGGAACCAACACTGGCACAGACGGTATCACTTACTACGACGGAACAGCATACGAAGGCAGATTCGGCAACCCACTCGTCATTAACGGACGACTCTACTATGCAGTACCAAGAAGTGACGCAGTATCTGGCGTTTTCGGCAGCACAACTCCAGACAACGGATATGCATGCGTTGACCTACGAACAGGCGAAGTCCTATACACAGTAAATGCAACCATGCCCAAATTTGGCCAACTCTACGATTACGAATCATTCAACCAACACGGTGTTATCCCCAACGGCTACCTCTGGAGTGTCTCTGGAAGTACCTGGACAGCATATGATTCCTTAACCGGCAACTGGCTATTTACTCTCACCAACGTACCCAGCGGCGCAGGTTCATCACTAGGCGTTACAACAATCTATGGTTCTAGAGGCGAAATTCTCTACTACCAACTAAACAATGCACAACACTTTCTAGCACTCTGGAACAACACTGCAGCAAGTGGCGAAACAGCAGCAACTAGCCCAGCAGACACAACCAGCACAGGCGCAAACCAATGGCGACCAGTCGGCAAGACCATCAACGCAAGCCTAGCATACTCATGGAACGTAACCATACCCACCCTACCCGGAACACCTTCAATCGTCAAAGTTATCCCTGACGACATGATCATTGGCACAAGCTCCACTTTCGCAAACCTACTTAGCTGGGGCACACCTGATCCCTGGACTATGTGGGCAATCAGCCTCAAACCAGAAAGCATGGGTCAACTCTTATGGCTAAAGAACTACACTGCACCCACTGGCAACCAAACCCTCTACTTAGGTCCAGTTGATGCAACAACCCGCACCTTCACCGTATGGTCAAGAGACGGCTTAACCGTTTCAGGCTACAGCATTGACAACGGCGCCAAACTATGGACCTCCGAACCAGAAGATGCTTGGGGCTTCTACAGCACCGGCTTCTCTGTTGCAGACGGTCTACTCTACCACAGCGGCTACGGCACAATCTACTGCTATGACCTCACAGACGGCTCAACCGTTTGGAACTTCAGCGCACCCAGCGGCCTTGCAACACCCTACACCAACTACCCACTCGGTATCCAAACTGTCGCTGACGGCAAAGTCTTCGTAGGCGCAGTTGAACACTCACGCAACGCACCCTACTGGAAAGACTCCAAAGTATTCGCTCTAAACGCAACCACCGGCGACGTAGTCTGGTCACTCGATGCATCTACACCTTCAGGCGCTCTTGGTCTAGGCCAAGAAACAAACGGCTTCGCAATCGCAGACGGTTACTACTCATACCTCAACCTCTACGACATGCAAATATACACCATCGGCAAAGGCCCAAGCCAAACTTCAATCACTGCATCACCTAAAGTATCAGTACAAGGCAGCAGTGTACTCATCGAAGGCACAGTCATCGACTTAGCTACCGGCACAACACAAAATGAACAAGCAGCAAGATTCCCAACTGGCGTTCCAGCAGTCTCTGACGAAAGCATGAGCGACTGGATGCAATACGTCTACATGCAAAAACCCATGCCAACCGATGTCACTGGTGTTAATGTCCAATTAGCAGTCATTGACGCTAACGGCAACTACCGCAGCATCGGCGAAGCAACAAGCGACGCAAACGGCCACTACAGCTACCAATGGTGCCCAGACATCACAGGCAAATACACAATCATTGCAACCTTCGCAGGCACTGAATCATACTATCCATCACACTCTGAAACTGCAGTCGCAGTCGACGAACCAGCACCAACCACAACACCAACACCAGCACCAGTCTCAATCGCTGACGAATACTTCATCCCCGCAGTCGTAGGCATAATCGTCATCATAGCAATCGGCTTTGCAATGACGATCCTTGTCCTCAAAAAACGCCCATAAGCAGGAAGACATGACAAAAAAATCTTCCCCCTTTATTTTTTTTGTTAAAAATATGAATGGATTTGATTAACATGATAGTTCAGCCTCCTCTAAAAAAAGAAGAAACCTCCGACGAGGAACTTTGCCCAGCGGTACCTCTGGAATCGGAAACGAGCTACAAAGTTAAGCCACGCGCTATAATTCTTAGAGCTCGTGACAAAGACTTTGATAAAGTAAGAAAACTGATAAAAAACGAGTTTCCAGAAGTTGAAATCATATACATCACGACGGGTCCAACCGCCAGTATCCTTAGAGTTGTAAAGTCTCTGCCCCTAGAGAAGCAAGACTCTGCGGCTCAACCGTTCTACAGTGTTGAATAACCGTCGATTTTTTCTAACCCTACTCTTAGGTCTATTTCAGAAATTAGCTGTTGTTAATTGTTTTGTTTTCCTCTAGCTGCCGTTTTAGGTTGTCAAACTGTTCTTGGATGCGCAGAATTAGTTCGCGGTCTTCTTTTTGTGACAGACCAACGTATTTGGCTTTGTTGTATTCTCCGCAGTAGGATAGGACGTCTTCGACGGAGTTTTGTTTTTCGTAGAGTTGTTTGATTTTTTGAGCTTCGACATCTTTTTTGTCAATGGCTAACACGGAGTACATGATTGCACAGGCGGCTCCAAACTCTAACCCTATGGTTTCTAAGCCGTGTTTTCGAGCAAGGTGGATTGAGCCGATTACACGTTCTCCCGCGTGAAGTTTTCTCATAGGGTCTCTTCCTACGCGTATGCATTCGTCTTTGAAGGAGGCGCGGCAGCGTTTGATAAAGTTTGAAGCTATCGCGTTAATGTAGGGTTTGGCATGAGGGTTCTCTGCTAAAAGGGCAGGTTTGATTTCGTTTTTGATTATGCTCTCAGCGAGTTTTGAGACTCTGTAGTCACCCATGCCTTGACCGATGGTTTTGTATCCCAGAATCGCGGAGTACCAAGCAATTATAGCGTGGGTTCCGTTTGAGAGTTTGTTTTTGATTTCCTGCATAGTTTTTATGTTCTCAACAGTCACTACTTGTCTTAGTCGTTCCAGTAGCGGGCTGCCTTTGCTGGCATAAATTGGCATGTCTGGTTCGCTGCTAAACAGGGTAACGTTTAGTTTTGAGAGTTCTTCTGCGAATTGTGTTACAACCGTGACATTGTCCGCGATGTTAATTGTTTGATAAATTGCTTTGTTCTCGATTTTGGCTGGCTCGTTCTGTTTTGTGGAATCCATGTCTTCTAGGTAGGTTTCTGAGAACTCGAAAATCTCCTTCATTTTTCCCTGATAAGCAACGATGGTTTTATGCATCCACTGTAATTCGTTTTGTATCTTCGCGAGAACTTGGTCATCGGGGATTTTCGCGACCATGCGGTTAACGACGGTTTCGCTGAAATACGTTTTTTTCATAATTTCTTTGGCTAACTCTTCGCCTGCGATGTGTTTGATGGCGTTTTCAACGTGGTTTTTTACGAATTTGGCTGAGTTAACCTTGTTCATGACGATAAGTATGGTGAGGTTTTCGCCTGTGCATTTGTGTCTTTCTAATAGAGCCTTGCCGATTAACTTTGATTGTGTGCGAATCGCCTGTTCGGGGAGAGATAGTCCGATTATCTGAGATTTCTTGTACATCTCAATCATCTGGGCTTCTTCATCCATGTCAATGATGGCTACGTGACTTATCGTCTGGAAGTACGCTAAGCTCTCGTATTTCACTCGATATTTTCCCAGGGCGTTAACTAGTTGGCGCATGAGGCTATTGTTTGTGGCTCCAATTATTTCTCGAGGTCGAGTGTATCCGTCCCAATGCGAAAAAATCTGTGCTAAATATCCGCCTCCTATCGCGCCAAACCCATGAATACCCGCAACGTGGTAGCCTATGCTCTGGGGAAAATGCTCGTTGAGCGCGGGCGGATGCATTTTAGGCATCTGAGCGATGAGTTCTTCGAGAAAATCCGTCATTTTTTCATATGAATTAAACGCAAGGGCTTTGACTTCAGGGTCAGGTTCCTTTATGTCTTTAATGAATATGGGTATTCCGCCCGCCGCGCTTGCTGCTAAGAGGCCGTTTTGGGAGTCTTCAAAGATAACGCAGCTGCCGGGTTCACAGTTTAATTCACTTGCAGCTTTAAGAAATATCTCTGGGTCAGGCTTTCCTTTCTCTACTTCTTCGCCACAGACCATTATGTCAAAAAACCGCTGCACCTTCGCGTTTAGGAGATATTCTTCCGCGATTTCCCTGCGGCTAGACGTTGCCAACGCTATGAGGACACCTGTTTTCTTGAGACGTTCAAGCAGGTTGTAGAGGCCGTCTTTGACGGGTACGCCGTATTCCCTTACGTAGCTTCTTTCAAGTTCGTCTGCGCGGGCTCGAATTTGTTTATAGGGGTAATTTTGTCCGTAGACTTTTTTCGCGATTTTTTCTGCGGTTACAGCGCTTACCCCGAAGGAGTCATAGAGGATTTGGTCTGAGATTTCGGTTCCGTAGATTTCTTTGGAGGCTTGCTTTAACATTTTAAGGCGTAGCCTTTCTGTGTCAAACATTGTGCCATCCATGTCAAAAATGGCGCCTTCTACGGATTTACTTTTAAAAAGCATCCTTGCTTCTCTCTTCTGTTTTCGGTTATACTGTTAGGATCTCTTATAAGTTTTTTCACGTAATTCTCGAATAAAAATGCACTAAAATCAGCAAATTCTGAATGTTCATATAATTTTTACAAAAATTTGTGGTGCTTGCCTAAAGACTCTCGATTATAGGCATCTTCAGGCAATTGTCTTGTTGGCTACTTGAATTTCGTTTTAAATGCCAGCATCGTGACTGATTGCGCAAACGCTGCCGCATTTGCCATTATGATTGGTAAATCTTTTACGATTATTCCGTAGGTAAACCATAGGATTACTCCTCCGCAGAAGAGTCTAAACATCCCTGAGGAAACATCCTTGGCTGATTTTGTTTTCCAGACTTTGAGGATTTGTGGAAGCAGCGAAATTGTTGAGAAAACCGCCGCTGCTAAACCCAATATTGTGATGACTTCTGTCGTCCCCATCTCTCCGTTTTGTGTGAGTCTTCGATACTGCACATGGTGGATTATTAGGCTTTCGATTTCAAAAAATATGGTTTCAAGCAGATGTGTTTTGATATTTTTAGGCATTTAAACGTTAAATTGTATGCATATTCCTAACGTTTGTGTGTGGGTATGCGCCCTTGGGTGTGGGGCAATTAACAAAATTCGGGAAATAAAAAAGGGAGAGGAATGAGAGGTGTTTAGGGTCGTTTTTTGAGGACTAAAATGATTGCTGCTGCTGCAATGGCTACCGCGATGATGATTGCGATTGTGCTGCCTATGAAGTACATTTCGTTAGCTGGGACAGTAATCTGGGCTGCTGGTGATGGGGTGGCTGAGGGTTCAGAGACGCTCATGTAGGTTTGTGCAAATGAACTGCCGTAGGCGTAGGAGCCGGGGAAGGTTGCGATTATCTGGTAGGTTCCGGGAACTTCAGGTGTCCAGTTAAGTCCGTAGGTGCCTGTGACGTCGCTTGTAGTGTTGCCGATGGTGATGTAGTTGCCGTTGGGGTCAATCGCAGTCAATATGACTGGGACTCCTTGGGCGTTTTGTGGCATGGGACGCTGCTGGTACATGTACTCCATCCATGCTGCCATGTCCTCATCTGAGATGGCGGGGGTGCCTTTGAGGGTGAAGTCTACGCTGCCTGCAATGTTAATTCTGCCTGAATCTGTCTGGTCAGTGACGGTTCCGACGAGGGTTACGCTTGAGCCAAGGATTGGGTTGAGTTGAGGTGCCGATACTGTGGTTGCGCTGGGTCCACGTCCGAGTTGGTAGATGTTGTCGTCGCGTGCATCGAGGTAGATGATGCGGCTGTCCGAGATGACGACTTTACAGGAGCCTTCAGGGTTGGGGTAAGCTTCCAATCTCCAGACCATCTCGCCCGTGTCGCAGTCTATGCAGATAAGAGCGCTGTCACGTCTGATTGGAACGGTTTGACCCGCCCATCCTGTTGAGCCGTCAACGTACATGTATGTGTGTCCCGTAATAGGGTCGTCAACGAAGAATTGGAATTCCAGCGGCGTGTAGGTTGAGCCTTGGCTCTCGAGATATCCAATGTCTGGCGCTGTGAAGTTCCATAGGAATTGTCCAGTGGTGGCGTTAAAGCAGGTTATAATGCCGAAGGCACATTCAGAGTTTGCTCCGCCTGGGCCAGTTGTGTAGGCTTTGCCGTTGTGGAATTGCATTGGTGCGCCATAGTAGGACCAAGCTGAATCAATGGTGTTTGTCCATAATTCTTGTCCAGTGGTGAGGCTGTAAACCCATTGTTTACCCGTAACTGCTTCAGAGAACCAGAAGGTGTTTGTGTATGAGTCTGCTCCGCCGAAAGTCACACCGCCATTATAGGTTGAGTTGGGGAAGGTATCTGAGGCTGCGGGAGGCGTGAAAGTAGTGGTCCAAAGCGTTTGCCCCCAAGTGTTGGGTGCTAAGCTGTAAGCGCGTATGTAACCTTGAACGGTTCCACGTCCGTCGTTTTGTCCGCCGCATCCAACCAGCACAAATTCATCAGGTACTATCTGAAGAATACTGCCTGTTTGGTTAACAACGGGGTTTCTGGGTCCATTAATGTCAGCGACAGATACGTTCATTGAGTATCCGTAGGTGCCGTCGTAGACTTTGCCGTAACCTGTTGCGCCAAATTGCCCAACTGCTGCTGAGCCTGGTCGCCACATCCAGTAGTCGTTGCCTGTGTCCGTCATGGCTATGTTGGTTGTGCCGTTAGGAAGCGTTGCAGGAGGGTAGACTCCGTATTCGGGTCGCCACCATATAGCGTAGGTGGTGTTCCAGATTTGCATGAAATACTTCGGAGCTGCATCCGTGCCTAAATTGGCAAAGTTAAGGTAGCATATTCCGCCCCATGTATCAGCGAATTGTGTTCCAGTTGCTCCCGTGCTAAGAACGGATGGCCCAAAGAATGAATAAACATAAACTGGCTGTCCGTTTCTCAGCAAAGGCTGCGTTACGTTAGCGATTTTTAGAATAGCTTTTCCGGTGTAGCCGTCTAGCATTTCATAAGTGCTTGTGCTTGTGCTGCCTGCGGGAACCGTGACTCCGGATGTTCGCCACAGATATGAGAAGCCGCCGCCTTGGTTGGGGCTTTCATAGTTGAGGATTTGACCCATGGCAGGTATTGTGTATTGACCATTGGTGTTGTTTTCAAAGTAGATTGTTTGTCCATTGTAGAGGTTAATGCAGAACCAGCCTTGACGAGGCGGGTTATTCACCGCATAGTAGCCCATGCCGTCTAAGCAGACCAAAGGACTTGAGAAAGTCTCGTATGCAATGCCATTATAGAAGGATGCATCGCCGTAGCCGCCCATGACGCCGCCTGTCCATGCAGGGCGAGTCCAAAGAACGTGGGGGCTAAGCACTGCAGCCTGATTTTGGACGCCGACTGTTCGGCTAAGTGTGGTATCCCAAGGTTGACCCAGCCATTGACCCATAACTGCATCTCCCCAGCCACGGTTCGCGTCATAAATTGGGCGAGTCCAATAGTCGGTTGGTAGAGGTGTTTCTTGATAGTTAGGTATGGGGTCCTCTTGGACTTCGAAGTAGGCGGGTTTGCTTGTGCTGGCGGCGTAGGTGTTGTTTACGTATTGGCTGTTTGTGTTGCCGGGTACGCCTGTTAAGGTTTGACCTGGAAATCGGGATACACAGGTGTATTTGCCGACTGCGTCGGGGACATAGGACATGTATCCCCCGCCCACTGAGTCAGAGGTAAGCGGACCAAAGGTTTCGTTGGTTCCGTCTGGTTTTATGATGTCTATGTAGCCAATCCATCGGTCTCCGATGGCGCCTGCAGCGGTTGGCGGTAGCGCGTTTAGCCACCAGACGATGAGAACTTGTTGTCCGACGCCGACAAGTGGTGGGGATGCTGCGACGTAGTTGTAGGTTGAGTAGTGGATGGGTGGGTAATTGCCTATTGCTGTTGGCAGTATCATTAGTGTAGAAGCCATGGCAAATATTAGAAGCAATGTGAGGGTTGTTGATGTTTTCCTGTTAAAGTTTGGTTTTCTCATTTCGTTTTTCTCCTTTATTCGGAGACTAAGAGGTTGCCTGGATTGTGCTTATATAAGGTGGTAAGTGGGGGTTCTACTTACATTTGCGAAAATTTTAAATCAAAACTGAATCAATTTAAGCAATTGCGGTTGTATTCAACTGGGGGTGGTCTTACTGAAAAGCTCCGAAAAAATAGAAACCCTCACTGAACTAGGTTTAACCAACAACCAAGCCAGAACCTACCTTACCCTTCTTCAAACCGCAGGTCACCTTACCGCCAAAGAACTCGCTGATACCTCAAAAATCGCTCGTCCCGACATCTACCGAATTCTTCCAGCGCTTCAAAAAGCAGGGTTAGTCGAACAAATCATGACTCGACCTGCCAGTTACGAAGCTATCTCTCCTCTGCAAGTTTTGCCTTTTCTGCTCGAACAGAAAACTACTCAACAGCAAGAACTCAAAAAGAAAACCCGCGCGCTATTAAACGACATTAACACAAATCCTGCCAAAAAAGAATGTGAAACCGCTGCCGAGTTCATTCTGGTGCCCCAACATAAAGCCCTGATTGAAAAACTCAAAGACGCCCTTTTGCAAGCCCAAACAAGCGTAAGCGTGGTAACTTCAAGCAGCCGTTTCAAGGCGGCTTTGGTGACTTTTCGGGGAGACTTTCGAAAAGCGCTCGATAGTGGTGTGAAAATTCAGGTTGTCACGGATTATTTTGTGCCAAAATTGGAAGCTCAAAAAACCCTTCAAGCGCTCTTGAAGTATCCGACGTTTGAAATTCGATACTTGGCTGATGCCCCGCCCGCCATTGTGGGGTTATATGATTGCAAGGAGGTCCTTGTCTCTTTGTCTCCTCTTGGGCAGTTGGGTGTGGGCCCCAGCCTTTGGTCGAATAATCCAAGCTTTGTTGTTCTGGTACAGAACTATTTTGAAAATTACTGGCACCACACATCAGACGCCTATGGGCATCAACCGTTGATTATTTAAGAAAAGTTGTTAGGTGACGGGTCCGGTGGGGTAGCGGCCTAGGGCGTCGAGGATTTCTTCGGTGGTGGTTTTTTTGCCGACGTTTCGGACGAAGTCTGAGGCGACTACGATGCCGACGAGTTTGTTGTTTTTTAGGACGGGGAGGCGGCGGATTTTGTTGGTGGACATGACGCGTGCGGCTTCTCGGAGGGATGTGTCGGGGTCGATGGTGATGAGGCTTTTGGTCATGACTTCGGTTACTTTGAGGTCGAGTGAGGCGCGTTTGGCTACGATTCTGCGGACTATGTCGCGTTCGGTGATTATTCCGACGGGGAAGGCTTGGATGACTACGATTAGGCAGCCTAATCCGCTTTTTGCCATGAGTTCGGCGGCTTCAAAGACGGTTTTGCTGGTTTCGATGGTGACTACATCTTTGGTCATGATGTCTTTAACTGCGGGCATAAATCATCAGTATAGGAGAAATGTTTTGGTGATAAAAGGGTTGCCATAGGTCTCTGCCTGCCTTTGGTTTATGTTCGAAGGTTTGCTTGTGGGGGAAAAAGCCCTTAAACGATAACTTGCTTTCCTACGGTGTAACTGTACCTTAGCAGTCACATACCGTTAAAAGGCTGCTGAATTGACCAATAAACAGGCTCCTTGCGTTTGATGTGAAATCATGAAAGCCCAACTCTTAACCCGAATTGACAAAATCGAAAACCACCCCCTCATCTACACCACCGTCCCCAATCCCGTCCCCACATCTGATCAGGTGCTTGTAAAAATCAAAGCCTGCGGGGTCTGTTACAGCAATCTGCACATGATCGAGGGCGAGCTCAAGGCGTTTGGGGTTCCCGCAAAGTTGCCCATTATTCCGGGGCATGAAATCACTGGGGTGGTGGAGGAGGTTGGTTGTGACGTGACGGAGTTTGCGCCGGGCGATCGGGTGGGGATGCAGGTTTTGTGGCATACGGATGGGACTTGCGAGTTTTGTCTTACGGGACGCGAGAACCTTTGCCTCAAACGCCAAACCACTGGCGAGACCGTTGATGGGGGTTATGCTGAGTATGTGGTGGCGCCGGCTGCGTTTGTGTATCGGTTGCCCAACAATTTGGGGTTTGAGGAGAGTGCGTCGTTGTTTTGTCCGGGGGTTACGGCGTATCATGCTGTGCAGCGGGCTAATGTGCGTATTGGGCAGAAGGTGGCGGTTATTGGCATCGGCGGTGTGGGGCACATGACGCTGCAGTTTGCCAAGTTGGCGGGCGCGGAGACGATTGCGGTGGATACGTCGGAGGAGAAGTTGCGGCTGGCACAAGACATTGGTAGCGACCACGCCTTGACCTCCGCAGAGTTGGATCAATTCATCCTTGACCACGGACGCCCGGACATCGTCATGGTACACGCACCCAGCCAACGCGCGGTAGACCAAGCCATGCGGGTAGTGAAACGCGGCGGAACCGTCTTGATGGGCGTGTTTGGCAACATATCAGTGCAGTTCCCCGAAGAACACAGCATCATCGGCAGCGTAATAGGCACGCGGGAAGCGATGATTGAAACATTGCGATTGGCTTCGATGGGCAAAATACGCGTCGACTGGAACGTATATCGCCTAAGCGAAGCCGAAGACGTGTTGATTAGGCTAAAGCAGGGCAAAATCGTGGGCCGCGCGGTGCTGGTTCCTTAAGCTGAAAAGACAATAGAAGTCCAACAGGCTAATGGACTGTTTCTGCGCTAATACTGACCTACCCCTCTATAGTTTCTGCATAGAACCACTAATAGGATCCAAATAGACAGCAAATAGATTCGTGAACGCAAAAGAAAGCAGCGAACAGCACAATGCAAGCGGGCACTAGCATGGCCCAAACAGGCAAAAACACCGCCACCACCCCACAAACCAACCCACCCATAAAAACAAACTTCACAATAAAAAAACAAAATAAAACAAGCCATATACAACACTGCGTACAAGACATAAATAGTGAAACGGGCAGTACTTGTCATAAATAAGTAGTTACACTTGAAAAAAATGAGAGAACAATAATGGACAAGCATAGTCTCCCTGCCATAGACGACCTTTCGTTAACTCAAAAAATCAGTATACTTCTTCTGGGAGGCAATTGTTCAGAACAGCTTAAGGGCAAACTGTGGTTTCAAAAGGAGTTATTTCTAATCGCGCAGAATCTTCCAGAACTTGAAGAAGAAACTGATTTTGAGGCAGATTTCATTGGCCCTTATAGTGAAATAGCTGATGAAGAGTTAGATCATCTACGGATAGAAGGCATTGTTGATAGAACTAAAGAGAAACTAACCCCTATAGGCGAGAAAATCAGGGAGCGCGTAGACCTAGAATTCTCTGAGGATATAAAGAAATTTATTACTGAAATCAAAACATTTTTGAACGATCTGTCGAGAGACGAATTGCTCGGTTTTATCTACTATACATATCCGAAAATGAGAGTTGAGTCAGTTGAATTTGAGCGTATTTCAAAAATTCGTAAGGAAATTGCAATTTGCCTATTTAGAAAAAGCAAAGTTAGTCTTGGTAAAGCTGCCCAAATAGCTGGTGTTATACAGGAAGATTTCATTAATTTACTCCACCTTAACGGCATAAAGGTTTACTCGGCGTGATAACATGGTTTTGCTCATTTTAGATTCATCTGTTATCATTGCTTTTATGACCGAGATGGATGATGGAGATTATCTAAAGGCATTATGTTCAATGGGCTTTAGAGTAACAGTTACCTCTGGTGTAATTGAGGAAGTTAAAAAAGAACCTGGAAAAAGCCGACTTGCAAAAGCAGTTGAAGAACACTGGATCGAAGTTCAGGAAATACCTGAAGATGAGTTCACATTTTTCAAAAAAAGATACCCCATGCTAGACTATGCAGAGGTTGAGGTTATTCAGAAGGGAATTGAACTAAAACATCTGGGTATTGACTATTGTTGTATTATCGATGAGGGTGCTGGGCGAAAAATTGCAGATGCCTTAGGTTTGGAGAAAATGGGAACTGAGGGTTTATTGAATAGAATGAACCATTTGGGTGTTATCGACGCATCGCTTAAGGAAAAGCTTTTCAAGAAATTGTACCAATCATCATTCAGGCCATCAAATTCGAGTGTACGGCGATGACAAAGCTTTCAGTTCACCCAATTGACACAGATAAAGGTGATGAATCACTTTACATAACAAAAGAAATTCGCACAAGCGGACAATCTATAAGGACACCAATAGTTGCCTATAATAACAATTTAATTCGAAATGATGAACAAGTAGCTCCAATAACAAGAGGCCTAAATGAAATTTATTGTGAAATTGAAACTCAAAAAACACCTTTAGAAAAATTAGTGCGGAACACAGCGGCAACCAATAATTTCGATCAGAGGATAAAATCCCAACTTAGGAAGTCATCAAGTAACGAAATAAATTTGTGCATCTTAGAGTGTAATCTCCAAACGTATCCTTCGTCCCAAAGTTGGGAGTTCGTGCTTGATACAGCTCACGCAAATTCAGAAATTGTTCCCGTACCAAACACGCCCGAAATTGTTTCCAATATAATTGGGTCTCAGGATAAATTCGAAACATACCTTTCTTTTTTAAAACAATCAATCGATTACCTCAGAGTGATTAATGAAAAGCCCATAATGGGTGTTATCCCAACGCTCTCTTACACAAACACAAGGCAGTTAATGGAATTTTACATTGACTATGGCATTAATGCTTTCTATGTCGATTTTTCAGCGCGTAATATGATCACTGCAAAAAGAGATTGTATGAACGTTCTAAAGGTTCTTAAGAGGCATGAAATGATAGAGAGCAGCTTTTTGTATGCATATAACTTAAACTCAGGTAGACTAACAAAAACTACCGATGCTGTAGCAGCCAAAGACATAATCGCCTTTGGATTTGGTTTTAATGCATTTGGACGAAAGCACAAGCGCCCAAAGGTCGATGCAAGCGTGTGGCGGCAGATTAACACAATGCCCAACAAGGTTCGTATCTTTAACAAGAAAGACTATGGTTATTATCGAGTAATTAACTCTGATAAAATATCTACTTTTTATCCACCCGATTCCTGTTTTACTGCTGAACAATTTAGTCATTTTCTTAGCTTAAGCACAACTGAAATACGACGCTGTGAAGCCTTATTTAACACAGAACAGCTTAATATGGAAGCCTTTAGGTTACGGCAGATAATTAAAGATGATAAACCTGTCGATTACTTGTCACGTAAGGCATATGTTCGAAAAGAAGACATAAAAACTATGCGAAATTTCAAAGCTAAAGTGTCTTCTAAATCCGAAAGTACTGATTCATGATTCAGTTTAGCAACATTTTAGCTCATTCACTATTTCAGCAATGAAGACAGATGCATTTTAATTGCATTTCTATGGTTGTGTTATATGTTGTAGTTGTCGCCTGTGGTGTTTTCTTCGGTTTCATAAAAGGTGACGCATAGTTTGCAGAAGTCTTCGGTTACTTTTTCCCATGTGGTTTCTTGGTGGGCAAGCTGGTTGGCGACTTGTTTGGCGGTGGTTTGGATTTTGGGGACGATGTCGTTGAAGTCTTGGGTGCCTTTGGTGGCGCGTTTGGCGTTTAGGTATTGGCTGACGGCGGCTTGGGTGGTTTTGAGTTTCTGCGCGGCTTCCACTTGGGTGAGGTGGTAGGTGTTAACTAGTTCTTTGGCTACTTCGGCGCGGAAGACGGGCAGCACGTATTTGCCTATGGTTTCGCATCGGGCGCTCATAACTGTCAAGATGGATATAACGGCATTATAATTAAAATATATGCGCCTAAAGCATGCGTAGCAGGTCTGCTTTGGTTATGATTCCGACGATGACTCCTTTTTTGGATGCGAGCACGGCGGGGTAGGTTTGCAGAAGGCTGGTGATGAGTGAGATGGGGGCGTCGTCGCTAATCTGGGGGAAGGCTTCGTCCATGATTTGTTCGGTGGACATGGTGGAGAGGTCTTCTAGTTCTTTGCCGGCGAGGATTTCTCGCATAATCGTTTTTTCGCTTATGCTGCCTACGGAGTGTTTGCCGTCGAAGACTGGGATTTGGCTGTAGCCATGGGTTTTCATGAGTTGGACGACGTTGGAGACGGGTTCGGTTTTTTGGACGGTGACGACTTCGTTGTGGACGACTTTTTCGGTTTGGATTTTGGTTTTGAATTCGAGGCGGTCTAGGACGTCGAAGATGGTTTTGACTTTGGTGTAGCTGGAGTCTATGGTGCCTGCTTCGAGTTTGGCTATGAGGGATTGGCTGACGCCTGCGGCTTTGGCGAGTTCGTTTTGTTTGAGGCCGAGTTGGCGGCGTCTTCTGCCGATGTCTTCTACGGTGGGGAACATGGGGTTGTATTGTGCGGCAGCGGTTATATTCTTTTTGGAATATTTTTCGCAAAAATCAATATAACGCCGTTATCCAACCATGTAGCTAACGGAGAAAAAACAAAATGACCCAAAAAACCGACACTCTTGCCATCCACGCCGGCCAAGAAACAGCCGACCCCACAACCAACGCAAGAGCAGTCCCCATTTACCAAACAGCCTCATACACCTTTAACAGCCCCCAACACGCAGCCGACCTCTTCGCCCTAAAACAATTCGGCAACATCTACACCCGCATGGGCAACCCCACCAACGACGTCTTCGAAAAACGCGTCGCAGCCCTCGAAGGCGGAACCGCAGCCGTAGCCACCGCCTCAGGACAAGCCGCCATCAGCCTCGCCCTACTCGCAATCACCCGCGTCGGCGACGAAATCGTGGCAGCCAACAACCTCTACGGCGGAACCTACGAACTCCTCCACTACACCTTCCCCAAACTCGCCCGCACAACCCACTTCGTAGACTCCCAAAACCCCGACGCATTCAAAGCAGCCCTCACCCCCCGCACCCGAGCCATCTACTGCGAAACCATCGGCAACCCCAAACTCGATGTCCCCGACTTCACCACCCTCGCAGCCATCGCGCACCAAGCAGGCGTCCCCCTAGTCGTGGACAACACCGTTGGCGTCGGTATAACCCGACCCCTCCAATGGGGCGCGGACATAATCGTTGCCTCCGCAACCAAATACATCGGCGGACACGGCACCAGCATCGGCGGCATCATCGTCGACGGCGGCAAATTCAACTACAACAACGGGCTCTACCCCGAATTCACCGAACCCGACCCCAGCTACCACGGCATCAAATACACCCAAGCCTTCGGCAACATAGCGTTAGCGGTTAAAATCCGCGTTCAACTGCTCCGAGACCTAGGCGCATGCCTCAGCCCCTTCAACGCATGGCTATTCCTGCAAGGACTGGAGACTCTGCCGCTACGGCAACGCAAACACAGCCAAAACGCGCTGCAAATCGCCCAGTATCTTGAGGCGCATCCGCTGGTAAGTTGGGTTAATTATCCGGGTTTGCCCAGCCACCCAAGCCACAGCCTCGCCCAAAAGTACCTCGGCGGCAACTTTGGCGGACTCGTCGGCTTCGGCATCAAAGGCGGCAAAGAAGCAGGCAAACGCTTCATCCAAAACGTGCAGCTCCTCTCGCATCTGGCAAACATAGGCGACGCCAAAAGCCTCGTCATCCACCCCGCCTCAACCACCCATCAGCAACTCACCCCCCAAGAACAAGCCCAGACAGGCGTCACCGAAGATTACCTGCGCCTATCCATAGGCATCGAAGACCCCGCCGACATCATCGCAGACATCGAACAAGCACTACAAAAAGCCACCCAACCCTAACCCAACTCGGAGGCACAAAAAACGCAAACCCCCACCCCCCAAACCTACACCTTCGCCACATCACCCAACGAGTTCAGGCTAGAGTCAGGCGAAACCCTCGGCCCCGTAACGTTGGCGTACGAGACGTTTGGCGAATTAAACAAAGACAAATCCAACGCTGTCCTTGTTTTGCATGCGTTAAGCGGCGACAGCCACGTCTCAGGTGAGGGGGGCTGGTGGAGCAACCTCATCGGACCAGGCTTAGGCATCGACACAAATCGGTTTTTTGTTGTGTGCTCTAACGTTTTGGGGGGCTGCCGCGGCTCCACAGGACCCTCCTCGCTCAATCCAGAGACAGGCAGAGCCTACGGCACAGGCTTCCCTGCGGTATCCATCGGTGACATCGTCCATGCCCAGCGGCACCTAATTGACCATTTGGGTATTGAGAAGTTGCTTGCAGTCGTCGGGGGTTCCATGGGGGGCATGCAAGTGCTGCAGTGGATGACCAGCTACCCCAACCGCATCCGCGCAGCCGTCCCCATCGCTACTACGCTTAAGCATACTCCTCAGCAAATCGCCTTCAACGAAGTCGGGCGCCAAGCCATCCTCTCCGACCCCGACTGGCAAAACGGAAACTACCCCTCTGCTTCTCCGCCTACACGTGGGTTGGCGTTGGCAAGGATGATTGGACACATAACCTACATGAGCGACGCTTCGATGGCAGAAAAGTTTGGCAGACGCACCCGCCCCGACAAGGCGCCGTTTAAGTTTAGCGCTGAATACGAAGTCGAAGGTTACTTGCATAGCCGCAGCGACAGCTTCGTTAAACGCTTCGACGCCAACAGCTACCTCTACCTCACCAAGGCACTTGACAACTTTAACCTCCTAAACGGCAACAGAAACTTAGCCGACATCTTTGGGGGTTTGGCGGCGAAGGTGCTGGTGATTGCCTTCAAATCGGATTGGCTCTACCCCACCTATCAGTCACGTGACATCGCGCGGGCATGCAAACTCGGGGGCGTTGAGGCATCCTACTGTGAATTGGACTCAACCTATGGACATGACGCATTCCTACTCGAAACCGAGCAAGAAGCCCGCTTAATCGGGCACTTCCTATCAGCAGTCGCCAACGGCTACAACGGAGGCAGCAACAATTGAAATCAACCCTAACCGACTACAAAATCATACTGGGCTGGGTCAAAGAGGGTGCTTCCGTGCTGGATCTTGGTTGCGGAGACGGCGAACTCCTCACCCTGCTATCCGCCCAAAAACAGGTACATGCACAGGGGATTGAACTCTGCGAAGCCGCCATACAACGCTGCGTCGCCTCGGGGCTGAGTGTTTATCAGCAAGACATCGACTCGGGACTCTCGGAATACGCCGACAACACCTTTGACTACGTTATCCTAAACCAGACCCTGCAACAGGTCAAAAAGCCCGATTACGCTTTGACGGAGGCGTTACGGGTGGGGAAAAACGTCATCGTGGGGTTCCCCAACTTCGTCCATCTCTCTGCGCGGCTCCAGATGCTCCGCGGTAAAGTCCCCGTAACCGCAGCCCTTCCCTATCCTTGGTATGATACGCCTAACCTGCATTTTTTGGGTATAGCGGATTTCCAAGCCTACTGTAAACAGAGAAGCATCCGCATCGACGCGGCAGCATACGTGAGAAAGAACAGCCAAGTGCGGGTGCTGCCGAATTTGTTGGCAGAGACGGGGCTTTTTTTGTTATCTTCAAGCGTCAAGATGCCCTGATATGGGTGTTTGAGGTGCAGATTTTACTGTTGGTTAGCGGTTTTTGATTTTGGCGTGATTTAGGAAAAGGCATTTAAAAGGTCCATGCACTGTACGTTGCAGGTTAACGTTTACATGGTCGATGCCGAAAACACTGAAGCCGAAACACCCAAGCAAAAAATATCCTTTGACTACCATTCCTCGCGGTTCTTCTCACTGCTTTTCCCAGCCCTGTACCTGATAGCGATAACCATCTTCTGCCTCACCTACCATATTATCCCTGGACCTGAATTGCTGGTTTTAGGCATCCTTATCTATGCAGCTTATAATCAGCGGACTTGGCGGGTAGTGAAGGATTGGCTACCGTTCATCACGGTTTTCATCTCCTACGAAATCATGTACAGCGTAGTCGGAACCATATCTAACAACCTCCACTTGGGACCCTTCAACGTCGACTTAGGCATCTTTGGACAAATCCCAAGCTTAACGCTTCAAGAAACCATCCGCGCACCCTTCCTCGACTACATGGGCGCCTTCTTCTACTCCATTTACTTCTTTGTTCCCACCCTCTTCGCCTTTGTGCTCTGGAAGAAAAGCCCCAAAAACTACTGGAAATACATCGTCGCCTTCGGCATCTGCACCTACGCCGCCCTGATAACTTTCCTCTTCTACCCCGTCGCGCCACCATGGATAGAAATGAGCTCAACCTACAACGTCGCCTACGCAGGACCCCAAGTTCTTCGGGTTCTAACTGGCTCAGTTGATGTTAGCCTTGGCATACCTGTCTACAAGACGCTCTTCGATTTCCTCAGCCCCAACCTTTACGCGGCATTTCCCAGCATGCACTCAGCTATTCCTTGGCTAGTGTTCCTGTTTGCGTTCAAAGTTTGGCGGTGGAAAGCTTTGCCTGTTGCAGCGATTCCTGTGGGAACATGGTTTAGCGCCGTCTACTTGGGTGAACACTATGTTGTGGACGTTTTAGGCGGCATCCTCTACGCGACTGTCGCATTTTGGGCGGTTGAAAAACTGCTGCCTGTCCTCTCCCAGCATATTGGGGTGCTGCGTAGGCATACCCCTTCAGCGTTAACTGAGGCTTCTTAGGGATTTAGTGTCTCAAAAAGAGCCAACTCATCAGCTGTTGCGCCTGCTTTTTTTAGTTTGGTTATGCAGGTTTGGTATTGTTTTTGGTTGAATCTACTGGACTGATGCGGTTCGGTGTCGGTGAAGTGGAGGCTTTCTTGTGTGGTTCTGCCGCGTTTTAAGGCGATGCGTTGCTGTCTAAAACGGTCTAAAGCTTCGCAGTGGTCTGCTTGCATGCCAAAGAGCGTGTTGGGGAATCGTCTGCAGCCTTCGGGTCGAATTTCATAGATGCTGCAGATTTTGTTGCTAAGAAACGGGCAGGGCGTGTGCAGGGTGTAGTTGTCGTATTGTTCTTCGCCCTCTTCAATTAGGTCTGCAAGTTTGTCGTAGAGTGATTTGAGTTTGGCGGCGACTTCGGGGGGTACACCAGACTTGGATACTAGGGGACCCGCGGTTAAGAAATCGTCAAGGATGCAGCATACGCCGCATTTAGTGCAGAGGAAAGGCAGATTGATTGACCAGCCGCCTTCTTTACGGGGGAATTCTAAATGTAAATAAACTGTGTCCACCATGCTACATCGCTGGTTATCTTTACTTTGTAGGGTTTTCAATCTTTCTGTCTGAAAGCCAAATTTTAAAAGCGGATTATCCAATAGTTATGTAACGATTTATGTGGCAAAATAAAAGTTTGCTTGAAGTTCTTTCTCGCATACAAGACAGTGTGATAGCGCTAGATAACAATTCCATAATCACATATGTTAATCCAGCATTCGCCAGAGTTTTTAATCTGCAAATTGAGCGTGTAGTGGGCAAAAACATCTGCGACCTTTTGCCTCAAGCCAAAGGAACAATCATTTACCAAAATGTAATGGCTGCGATTGCCAAAAAAGAAATGCGCCGATTCGAGTGGCGTGGTGTTTCTGGAACTGCTTATTTAGAAACAACAATTTTTCCCTCGGAGGATGGGGTAACCGTAATCACAAAAGACATTTCCGCGCACAAAAAAGCTTCAGATGCGTTGCAGCAAAGTGAAGAACGCTTCCGGACCATTTTTGAGCAGACGACACTTGGTATTGCAGTTGGCGATATGGAAGGTCGCATTATCGATGTTAACTCAGCGTTGGAGCATATGGTGGGCTTTAGTAAAGAGGAGCTTGTGGGTAAACGGTACTCGGAGGTTTCCAGTTACTGTGACTCTGCGCTTGCGGAATCTTTGGTACAGGAGTTAAAAACGGGGAAAAAAACCCATTTCAGTGTCGAAAGACACTGCAAACGTAAAGACGGCAAAGACATCTGGTTTAACCTCTCAGGAACCATAGTGTCTGATGCCAACAGGGAACCCCAATTTTGTATAGCAACTGTTGAAGACATCACCCAACGCAAATACCAGAGCGACAAACTACAAGATTACACCCGTAGTTTAGAGTTGATAGATGAGGAGCGTGCCAAAAAAATTGAGCAAGCCTCCCAATACACCCGCAGCCTTTTTGAAGCTAGCCTTGACCCCATAGTCACAATTAACCCTGAAGGAAAAATCACGGACGTCAACCACGCTACCGTGCTCGTGACAGGATGTACTCGAAAAGAATTAGTCGGCAGCGACTTCTCTGAATACTTTACTGACCCCCAAAAAGCTCAACGTGGATACAAACGTGTTATTTTGCAGGGTAAAATTCGAGATTTCCCCTTAGCAATGAAACATAAATCTGGCGCAATAACTGAAGTTATGTATAATGCTGCGGTTTTGAAGAATAAGGCAGGTGAAATTCAAGGCGTTTTTGCGGCTGCCCGAGACGTGACAGACCTAAAAAGAGCTGAGGCAGAGGCGCGTGAAACCGCCAAAAAACTCCAAGTTGCGGAACGTTTAGCAGTTATCGGCGCCACCGCAGGCATGGTGGGGCATGACATACGTAACCCTCTTCAAGCAATTGTTAGCGATGTTTACCTTATCAAAATGGATTTAGCTAATATACCCGAAATAGAATCAAAAATTAGCGTACTTGAAAGTTTAAACAGCATTGAAGAAAACATCACCTACATCAACAAAATCGTTGCAGACCTCCAAGACTTCGCCCGTCCCCTTTACCCTGAAAAAACCCGTGTTGATTTGCCCAACCTAATCTGCGGGGTTGTTCAGCCCTTAAAACTTCCCGGCAACATAAATCTAAGACTCAACGCCTCGGAGGTTAGGATTTTGGAGACCGACGAAACCTTCCTGCGACGTGCCCTAACCAACCTAGTTATAAATGCGATTCAGGCTATGCCAGACGGCGGCGACTTAGCCGTCATCACCTCAACCAACGGCAAAACCTGTTTAATTGTCATTGAAGACAGTGGAGTAGGTATTCCTGAGGATGTTAAGCCTAAACTTTTCACGCCAATGGTGACAACTAAATCTAAGGGTCAAGGCTTAGGTTTAGCTGTGGTGAAGCGCCTTGTCGAGGCATTAGACGGCACCGTCACGTTTGAAAGCGTCATGGGCAAAGGCACAAAATTCACCGTTACCCTGCCCATCAAATAGTCGACTGCTGTTTTTGTCCGCAGCGAATGCAGTAGGTAGCGTCGGATGGGTTTTGGGCTCCGCAGTGGCTGCAATAAGAAACCTCCGACGCGGGGTTTAACACCTGCTGGGGTGGTGGTTTGATTCTGAAAAATGCAAAGGCTAACACTACCCAACCCGCTTGCTGAACTAATCCGCCCGGCGCCCCTAATATGGACAACATGCGATAATCTAGGGAGCCAGTTGCGGCGAAAACCGCAAACGTAACACCAATAGCCACAGATAAGACTGATCCAGTCAACAGAATTAAGCCGCCCATCCTGAATAGGGGTACCTCTGATTTTTTAGCTAACAGCCTGAATGCCAAAACCTCCAAAACAACAAGAGCCACCCCGACTACTGCGAAAACAGCTATAATCGGCGTTATGGATGGTAAGATTTGGGACATGATATCGGATTGTGACGGTGGCTGGGAAGGGTCAAAGCTGGGTATTAAGGCTGCTATATTGCTGAACAAGACCATGAACATAACGCCGAGCGCCACTACCGCCGAGATGATGGCGGCGATGATGCCGTAGATAATGTAGCTGAATATGCGGCGCTCTTGATAGTCATTGGAGAAGCCATACATGGCAATCAAAAACAGGATAAACCCGATAAACGCGACGAACCCCGCTACGCCAGAGACAGCAGACAGCCCCAAACTGGTCGATGTTATGCCGCCTGCAGATAAATCTCCATACGAAAACAAAGATATGACGGTGCCGACTGCTCCGACCACTGTGAATGCTGCGCCGACGCCGCCTAACATGCGGTTAGTTTCAACAGGCAAGCCCTAAACCCCACAGCATATATGTCGCGGTTAGGGGATAAATTTTTTGCAGTTACAGCTTGAATTTTTGGTAGCTTACCCGTAGCTTATCCACATCTGTCCGCGAAGGCACCGAAACCAAAATAGACTTGTCAAGGCAGGCACGACCGTACTTTACCGATACTTCCCCCGTTTTAGCGTCGGAATAAGAGGCGGTTAGCTCCGCGGCGGTTTTGATGGCTTGCTTGGTTTTGGGCCCCTGCAGCAACGTGTTAGGTCCCATGTTGGATGCGGCTTCAAAGTAAAAGTCAAGGGGGACTTTATGTGCGATTAAATACTTGTTTTCTTCTTCGTTGCGGCCTACGATGAACTTGTTTTTGCCCACCCTAAAATGCCTGCCAAACCTCAGCAACGCCACATCCGCCGCTGAAACCCGTGTTTTGTGCTCAAAGAGGTCGCCTAGCTTTTTGGCGTATTCCTCACAGGTTAAAAGGCAACCCCCCGCAGGAGACGGATACGTCGTGATGCCGTATTCCTTGGCTAACGCGAATTGGGGTTTGCGGGAACGCCCCGAAATCGCAAGCAGCCTGCTTCGGTCCACCAGCCCCTTCTTTTCCGCCTCGGTCTCCGCCATCAACTTCGCTGAAAGCGGTCTCAGAAGCTTTCCTGTTAGTCCTGCTTTTTGTGCTATGGTTTTTAGGGCGGGTCCATGTTGGCTCATGGGGCGCTCACCCAGAACTTCGCCTGTGAAGAGAAAGTCGGCGCCGACTTCGCGAGCGTATTGTTTGGCTTTTTTTAGGATGAAGATTTTGCAGTCTACGCAGGGGTTGAGGTTTTTGCCATATCCATGTTTAGGGTGCCTCAGCATCCGAATGTAGTCTGATTCGACGTTTTGGATTTTGAGGGGGACGCCGAGTTGTTCTGCGGCTTGTTCGGCTTCGGTTTTGCCGTCTTTTTTGGGGATGCCAAAAGGGGTTTTGACGTTAAACGCAATGACTTCTATGCCTTGACGCCGTATGAGTTCGGTGGCAAGTATGCTGTCAAGTCCGCCTGAAAATAAGCTGATAGCCTTAACCTTAGTCATAGCAAGAGTAGCATCTCTTGCCGTTAAATAATAATTTACCTACCACAAAACGGAAAAAACTCGAAAAATTATCCGAGTCGCCTGCTTTTTCCCGTATTTTGACGTTTCAGAGAGCGCTTGGTCGCTCTTTTTTTAGAATAATTTAAAAAGGCAGTTGTCAATAGCAAACTGTATCTTTCGTTCAATGGGGATGGCAGTGGACACCGACATCAGCATATTCATCCCGGTATTCAGGGAGTCCAGTCAGATAGCAGGGATGCTTGATGAATTGGCAGCCCAAAACGTGTCCAAAGAGATCTTTGTCACCGTAGACCAACCCACTGACGCTTTCCTAGAAGAAATCAAAACCCTTGAGCGCCCCAACGTTCAATTTGTCGTTAACAAGGAACGCGTCGGCAAAGCAAACGCGCTCAACAGTACCGTAAAGTTATCTAGCGGTAAAGTGCTGGTTTTCTTAGACTCCGACGTCAGCATCCCAAACGACCCCGATTACCTGCGAAAAATCGTCATGAAAACCCAAACCGCCGACGTTGTCGACATCAAAAAACGTGTCACTAAAGACAAGTCTTTCCTCTCCAAAATGGCATACTACGAATACTTAACCTTCAACATTAGCTCATGGCTTGCCAGCCGTTATATGCATAAATGTCCAGCTGTCAACGGCGCAGCCTTCGCGATTAAACGTGAAACCTTCGAGAAAGTCCATGGCTTCCGCAAAGTCGTCGCCGAAGACATCGACATCGCTACTCGGGCTTTTCTTGAAGACAGCAGCTTCGCCTATACTCATGATGTGGAAGTCCAAAACGTTGTGCATTCGGATTGGAAGAAATGGTTCACGCAACGTCGAAGGTGGGCTATTGGACAGGCATTGTGGCTTAAAGACTGGTGGCGCGACTTGGTTGGGCGGTTTGTGAAGAAGCCGCAGGTTTTCTTGCCCAGCCTATTTTTCCTCTATCCCTCGGTGGCTGTGTTTATGCTCAGCGCCATGATTCCGAGCCTCTGGATGTATAATGGCTTGCTGGTTTTCTCCCTGTTCCTCTCAGTAAAATTCAACATCGCCCTGCCCATCTTTCTGCTTTCGTTAGCGACGGCAGACATACTAAAAATCCTCTTAATCTCCATGACTGGGTTCGCCATAACCGCCGCGGTTTTCTATGGGTTTTCGCGAAAACTCGGTTTTAGAGAAGTCAAGCTACATGAACTCTTCGTGTATTACTTCTTCTACTCCTCGATATGGATGATAATTATCGTAATTGGGCACATCCAAGTGTTGGCGTTAGGCAAGAAAGCTGGACCCGACTGGAAAACCTAAACCCTTCCGTTTTTTCCATTAACGCGTTTTTAGCACAGTTTTTCAACATACTATTAACGCTAAAAACAGTCAATAGGACCTACCCCTCTTAGGGAATAGACCCCTCCTCTATCGTTTCTGCATGGATTGGCTATTAGGATCCAAATAGGCTACAAATAGGGTTGCCCAGACCCTTGTTTATAGTAGGTTTTTTCGGATTTTTTGTGCGTCAGCATCTAAAAGTTCCGAACTACGGTTTCCGTCGCTATGACGGTACATGTCGCCTTCATTCATGGGGATGATGTGCAGGTGGATGTGGAACACGACTTGTCCTGCGGTTTCGCCGTTGTTTTGCACAATGCGGATGCCTGTGGTTTGGGTGGCGTCGCGGACGGCGTGGGTTAAGCGTTTGGTTATTTTGAAGAGGTAAGCAGCTTCTTCTTCGGGGATTTCGTAGAGGTCTGCGTAGTGTTTTTTGGGAACCACCAACGTGTGCCCCAAGGTTATGGGGCGATGGCTCAGAAACGCGATGACTTGGTCGTCTTCGTAGACTATGCTTGAGGGTGCTTGTTTGTTTATGATGCGGCAGAACACGCAGTTTTGTGACATAAAACATACCTTTCAAAGGTTTGTTGGTTGGATAGCACTTTAATACCATTTTCAGGTCAATATCTTTTATGGAAACTTGGTTGATGACGTCGGCAGTTTTCCTTTGCCAAATCAGATTAAACGTGAGGTTTACGCCAAAGCCTACGAAGCCGCCCGAAACGCCATACGTAACCACCAAGCCCCCGAAGACGACGAGTTTATTCGACAAAACTTCTACGATGTGGTGGTGGAGGCTTTTAAGAAAAAACTCGACACGGGTCTTGACGTTGTCAATTTTCCGTCGATATTTAGCGGTCTTCGACAAGTCGGAGACGCCATACGCGCAGCCATGGAAAACGGCTCCTTTCTCGTAAACAAAAACGAAGCATTTCTCCCCGAAATATACCCAATAGCTCAAGAAGCCAAACGCTTAAGCGAGGAATACGGCAAAAAAATCCTGCTCCGCGTCTGCATGTTTGGTCCCATTGAGCAGTACCTCAACATAGTCGGTGCAACCCCCTACCCCGACGTGTTAGATGGGTTCACACAAACCATCAACCGCTTCGCAAAAAACAGTATCTTAAACAACAAATACATCGAAACAGCGGTGGTTTCGATTGATGAACCCAGTTATGGGCATAGCAGCTTCCAAGGTTCATCCGAGTTGATTCGGGAGACCTTTGAGAAAGCCTACGCTTTTGAGGGGACAACTAAGCAGCTTCATCTGCATTTTGCGTCAGGAATTTATGACTTGTTGCCCGTTCAAGGTATTGATGTGTTGTCTTTTGAGTATGGGGCTTCACCCAAAAACATAGACTCCGTCTCTAAGAGTATGCTTCAAAAGGCCGACAAACGCATCCGCGTAGGCATCACTCGAACGGATATTGATAGTCTCTGGGCGGAACAATACGAAAAAGGCATAACCAACCCATCTGCCCAAGACCTAGTTGACTCCTTAGCCGTCATTCAGAAGCGGTATCGGTTTGCCAAAGAAAAATATGGGGAACTATTGGAGTTCACGGGTCCTGACTGCGGGTTAGGCAGTTGGCCCAGTCAAGACACCGCAGCTTATCTGCTGAAAAGCACCGTGGAAGCGGTAAAAACCGCTTAACCTACGGGCGCTTGGCTATGGTTGTGGCCGTTTAGCATTTGGTTTCTGTGGGGGTTTATGTTCGGGGTTGCCTGTGGGGATTTCTTTTAAGCCATAAGTGCCCACGGGTGGCCAACCAGCTTCAGGCATATTTGCCGGCACCAGCATGATGGTGTTTGTGCCCGCTTGTTGCCCCAACTCGTAGAGGATGTTCATCCATCTGAGCCGTAACCCTTCAGCGCTGTTCTCATACATTTTTGCAGCTTCAATCATTTTCTGTGCAGCTTCAAACTCGGCAGTGGCTAAGGTGACACGTGCGATGCGTTCCCGTTCAGCTTGGGCTTGGCGGCTCATGGCGTCTTGGAGGTTACCTGGGATGATGACGTCTCGGACTTCCACGGCGGTGGCTTTGATGCCCCAGGCTTCGGTTTTTTCGTCGATGATTTCGCGGAGGTGAGCGCCGACTTTTTCACGTTCAGCGAGCAAGTCATTGAGGCTGACTTTGCCGATGACTTCTCGTAACGTGGTCTGAGCGGCAAGTTGGGTGGCTTGGTAGTAGTTTTCGACTTGCAGCACTGCTTTTTCAAGGTCAACGGGTTTCATGTAGAGCACGGAGTCCACGTTGACGGGGACGTTGTCTTTGGTAAGTGTGGATTCGGTGCGGAACTGGATGGTGTCGAGGCGTGTGGAGATGCGGACGGGGGAGCGGTCAATTAAGGGCAACAGGTAACATATGCCGGGACCTCTTAAACCGACGTAACGACCGAGGCGAAGCACGGGCATACGTTCCCATTCTTTTAGAACCCGAATACCGCTTAAGAAGAAAATCGCGACTAAGATAGCTAAAAAACCCAATGTGATGACTAAAATGTCAACCATATCTCTTCCCTTCACTCCACCGTATCGGCTGTTGTGAAGTTAAGCTTTTTGCATAGTCGGCTGCACCACTAAAAACATACCATCCATATCGACAACTTGGACGGTTTGGCCGCTTAGGATTTCGCCGTTTCGACTGGTGGCTTGCCAGAATTCGCCTTCAACGCGGATTTCGCCTTTAGGCGTTAAGGGTGTGGTGACGACGCCTACTGCGCCTATTAGGGCTTCTTTGCCTGTTTTGATTTTTTTGTATTGCGCTTTGACGCCTTTGTAGAAGAGCCAAGTGAGTATGGCTGCGGCAACAAGGAGAACAATGGAGAGGGCGGCTTCGATTTGTACCGCTAACCCATAGTAAGCTATGCCGCTACAGGCAAAAACAATCATGATTGCTCCAATAACCATCAGTACCCCTGCAAGAAAAGCCAACCATGCCTGCATTTTTAGACCTCACAATTGAGTAAGCGGAATCTGCTTATAAGTTATTTTAAACATCACAAAAAAATAAAAAAGAAAAGACGCTTAGTTCCAGCGTTCATCAATGACCAGCCGCATTGACGGGTCTGATTGCGGAACTAAACCCAGCTGCGGCATCGGCGATGGACGTCGACGCAGCGGCGGCGCAGGAATCGGAGACGGCGGGTCAATTTCTAAGGGGGCTCGGTTCAGTCTTGTTCGCCTCCTTGGACAGTGGGGATTATGGTTGTTTCGATGAGGGTTTCTCTGCGGATAATGGTAACGGGGGTTTCTTTGCCGATTACGTCTTCGCTAAGCAATCTGGGCAAATCGTAGAAGTCATTTACGGGTTTACCGTTAAACTTCACCAAAACATCGCCCATCGCTAAGCCCGCTTTGCGTGCGGGGGAACCATGTTCGACGCTAAAGATCATAACGCCTGTTTCTTGTTCTAGCCCTGCTTGTTCAGCGATTTCTTGCGGGATGGCAACAGTATTGGCAACTATTCCTAAGTAGCCGCGTTCTGCAGTGCGTCCAGTCATAAGGCGGTCAGTGATACCTCGGACCTTGTTTGCGGGTATTGCGATGCCTCTTTGCCACACATACGCCGTGTTAATCCCGATGAGTCGGCCCTGCACGTCGACAAGTGGTCCACCGCTAAACCCAGGGTTTAGTTGGGCATCGGTGGCGATGACGTTATCCATCGCGGTTGCGCCCCTCCACCCTCGGATGGTGCTGTTCACGCCAGTAACCATGCCGGATGTGGCAGTGGGCTGGTTTTTGTTAAACGGGTTAGCCAATGCCAAAACATATTGGCCAACACTGATTTTTTCGCTGTCCCCCATTTCTATTGGGGTAAATTCCCCTCTCTCCGCCTTAAGTAAGGCAACATCATTGTATGGGTCGGTGCCCACGATTTTTGCGTTGAATGTTTTTTCTCCTTGCCCAATTTTGACGGCGCTGCATCCGGCAAGGACATGATTGCAGGTGACTATGTAGCCGTCTTTGGTTAAGACTACGCCTGTGCCCCGTGACATTTGGGCTTTAACTGCGACAACGGATTGCGAGGTTTTTTTGATAAGTAAGCTGGTGGCGTCTGAGAGTGATTTTAAGACTTCTAGCGGATTGGATAGTTGACTCATGTTTTCACCGCAAAAGGATATGGTAAAATAGTATTTGTTGACTGAGGAAACCTAAAACTCAGTCACAAACAAAAAATGAGAGACGGGCTTAGCCCAAAACGTTTTCTACGTTGAGGTTAAGCACCACTTCAGAGATGTCGCTGGCGTACTCCGCGGTGCGACGCACACTCTCAATGATTAATCTCAAGCTTACGACTTCTTCAATCTTGGCGGTTTGTGAAGACAAAACAGCTTCCTTTTCCAGCCGATGCACGGTACCTAATTTTTCTATGACGCTTTCAGCTAAATTGAAGTCATGTTTGAAGAGGGCTTCCATGGCGTTTTCAAACATCGAGTTAGCTAAGCTGCTGAGCTGGTCAATTTTCGTAAGCAACTCTTCACTGACGGGTTCTTTAAGCAGCAAGGTGTCCTCAGCGATTTTGGTGGCGTGGTCAGCTGAGCGTTCCACTGATTTAGCGATGAGACGGTACCCTAAACATTCTTTTTGATTCGTTAACCCGATTTCTTTAACGATGCGTTGGTTGGTTACGGCTAGTTTGAGTAAACGCACGATGTAGAGGCCGAAGCGGTTAACTTCGCGGTCGGTTTCTATGACGGCTTTAGCGCTTTGGTAGTCGAGTTTTCGGAGCGCTGCCATGGCTTCTTTATGCATGGATGACGCGATGATGGACATGCGACTTAACGCGTTCTGTACAGTTAGTTCAGGGTAGTTGAGCAGAACTTGGAGAGTTAAGTCAGTTGGGGTGTCGATTACTATTTCGGTGCCGACGAGGTAGTGTCGGGCAAAAGTTTTGAGGTGATTGCGGACTTTGGATGAGAGAAGTTTTTGGCCCGCTGCACGGACGTGCAGGACGTTGTAGCCGTTTAGGTAGGCGGATATGGCGGTTCGCATGATGGCGTCGGGGTTATCGTTTTGATTGGTTTTGATGAAGGCTTCATCTTGTTTTTCTTTTTTGGGAAAGGTGGAGGGTGCTATGGAAAGGGAACCGTCTTCTTCTTCGCGGACTATCATGGAGCTGCCGCGTTTTAGTTCGTTTTTGGTTGCCCATTCTTTGGGTAGAGATAAGATGAAGGTTGAGCCGCCTGTTACCTGGAGTTTTCTTTGTTCTTCGTATACTTTTTCTGCTTCTTGGGAGGTCACAAGTGTAGACTCCACTATAGCCATATTGTGGTTGCTTATTATATATGATATATCTATATAGTCTATGGGTTTTACTTAGGTTCAATATATATAACGTGTTCCTCAATAAACTCTCCTCGAGGAAAACGAGAACATGAAAACTTCATATTTAGTTGCATTAATTGCAATAGTTATCATAATAGGTGCAGTAGTAGCATACACCTACTTGGCCACCCCCTCAACGGATTCTTCTGTATTCATCAACGCTTCCGGCGCTACATTTCCCCAGCCTTTTCTTAACGCCACCATAACAGCTTACTCCGCCGCACATTCCAACGTTCAAATTAACTATCAAGGCGGAGGAAGCGGAAAAGGCGTAACCGACTTCACAAACAAAATCGTTGACTTCGCCTGCTCAGACGCAGCCCTCACTGATTCTCAACGTGCAGCAGCTACAGATGCCCTTCATATCCCTGAAAGCATCGGCGCAATTACTGTTGGCTATAACCTACCCGGAGTTGATTCTGGCTTAAAATTAAGTGGTAGTGTTCTTGCCGACATCTTTTTGGGAGAAATAACAAAATGGAACGACCCAGCAATCGTGGCTCTTAACCCCGATTTAACGCTACCTGACCATTCGATAGCTGTTGTCCACCGCTCAGATGGTTCCGGAACAACCAACTGGTTCACCCGGTACCTCTCACTGGTAAGCCCCACTTGGGCATCACAAGTCGGCGCTAACACCACTGTCCAATGGCCTATAGGAACAGGTCAAAGCGGAAACTCAGCAGTTGCAGGCACAGTCACATCAACAGAGTACTCCATCGGATACATCGAATTAGCTTATGCCCTCCAAAACGACGTTACCGTTGCAGCTCTACAGAACCCCGCAGGAAACTTCGTTTTACCCAGTCTTGAATCTACAACCGCGGCAGCCGCATCTCTTCCATCAAGCGGATTGCCCTCAGGCAGTGAAAGCTGGTCTAACGTAGTAATCCTCAACGCTCCCGGCGAACAAGCATACCCCATCGTTAACCCAACCTTCATGTTAGTCTACAAAGACCTCGGCGTGGTTTCAGGAATGACCATGGAGAAAGCAACTGCAGTGGTTCAATACATCTGGTACGTTGTTCATGACGGTCAGCAATACGCTTCAGGCTTATCATACGCGGCGCTTCCAGCGAACTTGGTACAAATCGACGAAGCAACACTAAACAGCATAACCTTCAACGGCCAAACCATTCCAACCCACTAAAATATCATGAGGTTCGATTAACCTTATCCCAAACCTTTTTTTTCTCTAGTGTTTACAAGATTCAGGCAGATTCCGCATGAAAGTCAAGCTGACAGGCGATAACATATTCAAGGTCTTAGCGATGGTCATCGCCGCCTCGGCATTTGTTATCCTACTAATCAACGCTTATATCCTCATCACTGGATCCTCGCTTGCCTTAGGCACCTTCCGATTTAGTTTCCTGACAGGAACCAGCTGGAACCATGTCACCCAAGACTACGGCGTTCTTCCCTACATCTTAGGCACTCTTATCACCTCAGGCATCGCCCTGCTCATCGGGGTGCCCCTAAGCATAGGAATAGCCATATTCCTCGTGGAAATGGCCCCCAAATTCATCAAAGTCCCCTTATCATACATCGTAGAATTACTTGCAGCGGTGCCCAGCGTTATCTTTGGCCTTTGGGGCTTGTTTGTCCTCCGCTTCTTTGTACTCAACTATATTGAAACTCCGCTCAATACTTACCTCGGTTGGATACCGATTTTCAGCGGTACCCCCTTCGGTTTAGACTTCTTCACCGCAGGCATCATTTTGGCCATCATGATTATCCCAACAGTTGCTTCTGTTACACGCGAAGTCATTTCTGCCGTGCCCAACTCTATTCGTGAAGGCGCTTACAGTATCGGCGCAACTAAATGGGAAGTTATCCGCCACTGGGTCCTTAGTTATGGGCGCTCTGGCATCTTTGGCGCAGTCATTCTTGGTCTGGGGCGAGCAGTCGGGGAAACTATGGCAGTAACCATGGTGATCGGAAATGCTGTCGGTCCCGCCGCCATGCCTACGTCACTTTTCCAGCCTGGTCAAACTTTGCCTTCATTAATCGCTAACGGCTTTTTTGATTCACAATCGCCGCTTGAAGGCTCCTCATACATTGCGGCTGGGGTAGTTTTGCTTGCTATCAGCTTAATCATCAATGTTATAGCTCATGTGATGGTTACTCGGGTACTGAAAATCAAAGGAGGGGCAGTAGAGTAATGCTGGATAAGTTGCTTGCGCGGCTTAAACTTGACAATTATCATTTCCGCAAATTCAAAAACAAACTATTCTATGTGCTCTGTCTAATCTGCGTTATAATCGCTATTATCCCTCTTTTGAGCATACTCTTTGAGGTCATAGTGCGGGGTGCTCCAGTCATCAACTGGCAGTTCTTAACTGCAAACGGTCAACAAGGCGGCATAGGCCCCGCCATACAAGGCACCCTTATCCTCGTAGCTTTAACCAGCGTCATAGGCATCCCGCTTGGCGTTTTATCTGGCGTTTATCTCTCTGAATTCGGCGGCAACAAGAAGTATGCGTCTTGGATGCGAACAGCCAACGACATCCTAACAGAGTTCCCCTCCATCATTGTGGGCATAACCGCTTACAGCCTAATAGTCGTCGGCTTAATCCACATGGGCTTTTCCCCCCTAGCGGGTGCCGTAGCCCTATCCTTTATGTTAATCCCCATCGTTGCACGAACTACTGAAGAATCGCTCAAACTTGTACCTACCAGCGTTAGAGAAGCCTCCATGGCGCTGGGTGTTCATCGATGGCGAACCATCTTAAGCGTAGTGTTGCCCTCTGCTAAAGATGGCTTAATCACTGGCACTCTGCTCGCTATAGCAAGAATCGCAGGCGAAACCGCACCCATCTTGTTAACGATTTTGGGCAGCAGCTTCTTCTTCCAAGGACTCAACGCGCCCATGGATGCGTTACCGTTAAGAATATTCCTTGACTCACGGCTGCCCTCTCAGGCGGATCAAGCACAAGCGTGGGGTGCCGCGTTAGTGTTGATTTTAATAGTCTTAGCCTTAAACATAGGTGTACGCTTAGTGAGTCGAGGTCGTTTCGGAAAAATTTCAATATCAAGGTGACCAGATTGGATAACGTAAAAATGCAAAGCATAAACCTCAATGCATGGTTTGGCACAAAACAAGCCCTAAAAGACATAAACTTGTCAATTAAATCAAACGCTGTCACTGCCATCATTGGACCCTCTGGCTGCGGCAAATCCACCTTCATCCGCACCCTGAATCGAATGCATGAATTGGTTCCTGGCGCTAAAGTCTCTGGGCAAGTTACTCTAGATGATGAAAACATCTATGGTTCTGAAGTTGACCCCGTCATGATTAGACGCCGCGTTGGTATGGTTTTTCAGAAACCCAACCCCTTCCCCACGATGACAATATATGACAATGTCGCTGCGGGACTCAGACTTACAGGTGCATCTAAAGGCAAAGACCTTGACGCGATTGTTAAAAAAAGTCTGGAGCAGGCCACGCTTTGGGAAGAAGTCAAAGACGACCTAAAGAAACCAGGCACAGGCATCTCGGGTGGTCAGCAGCAGCGTCTCTGTATTGCTCGCGCTATTGCGTTGGCGCCTGAAGTTATATTGATGGATGAACCCACCTCCGCGCTAGACCCCATTGCTTCAGCCAAGATTGAACGCTTGGTAGTGGAGTTAAAACGCAACTATACCGTAGCCATCGTGACCCACAACATGCAGCAGGCTTCCCGAGTTTCCGATTACACCGCATTCATGTATCTGGGTTCGCTCATTGAATATGGCGAAACAAAAGACATTTTTGAGTCACCTAAAAATTCATTAACCGAGAAGTATATAACTGGGGAATTCGGTTAAGCGAGAGAACGTTATGAACAGAATAATTGACCGCGGTTTAGAGCAGCAATCCGTGCTACTGATACGAATGGGCGAATTAACCTATGAAACCCTGAGCTTATCAATACACGGCTACCTTGAAGGTCGAAGCGTACAAACCCAAGTCCGCGAAATGAGCAACCTACTGGTATCAATGGCAAACAAAGTCGAAGACGAAACCTTCGAATTAATCAGCCGCTACCAACCCGTCGCTTCGGATTTGCGGTCAATTAAATCCTACATGAAAATCGGCAACGACTTCGCCCGATACGGACGATACGCCCTAGACATATCCGCCATTAACGAGAAAGTCAATGGGCTAAAAGAATGTGAAACTTGGATTAAGGATTACCTTTCCGAGATGAGCCAAAAAGTTCTCTCCATGGTTAAAGTCAGCATTGAAGCCCTCAAAAAATTCGACATAAACCTCGCCAAAACAATCGCGGAAACCGAGCGACAAGTTGACAAAATGTACCTTGAGTACATTGACCGCCTAATCAGCGTGGAGCAAGCGCAAGCCAACAGTCGCTGCATCGTTTCCAGCGCTCTTATCACTCGATATTTGGAACGCATCGCTGACCATGCAGTTTACGTCTGTGAATCAATCGTCTACATTGTGACGGGCGAAAAGATAACTTTAAGCTAAACAGAGCAGTTTTTCTTCTCTGTATCTTTTTCGTATTTTCCTGCACTTTTTAGAGTAACCTTCAAAAGCAACATTTCAGCAATGCATCTTAATGATTCCAGTTCTAAATGTTAATTGGCAAAGCCCACCAACCGATTGCAGCCTTAGCGAACGCGACGCGGACGTTTTGGCGCTAATCGAAACTGAAGGCTTAGCCACCTTCACCTTCGATGGGTTGAAGCGTAGAACTGGACTGCACCCCGAAACGCTCTCACGTATCCTTAGCCGCCTCGAACAAGAAGGCATCATAAAAAAGGAACCCGACGGCTACCGCGTAACCCCAAAAATCACCCAACTCAAACTCCATACCCCACGTCACGAAACCCCAACTGCACCACTTATCCAGACGTTTCTGCCTTCCGATTTGATGACGCAACAGTTGATTTTGAGTTTGAGAGGCAAATGGTTTGGGCTGCTCCGTTGGTTGGGGGTTTCTGAGAATCAGCAGGGCGTCACGCTAAAGTGGATAACTGAGGACGGTGCCATTCAGATTTCTGCTTGCATACAGGGTTCTGCCCTAAACATTGACGCCAAATTCTTAACCAGCAGCGATTTGAACTTGGCGCTTAAAGCTTCTTATCAGTTGATGTCGCTTATTGGCAAATTCTGTAACTCGTCGCAGGCTGCACGGCCAGTTTTGGCTCGCAATGTGGGTTACTACGGCGAATTCAATATGCCTGCCTAATTGCTTGCCAGTCGCGTTGCGGTGGCGGCGGTGAATTGTTTTTAGCTATGACTTCAATACCCTTGATTTTCTCTAAGAAGCGTAAGTCTAAAACTGCTTAGGCAGGAATGTAAAACCTCATAAGGTAACAGCGACCAAAGGTAACTGATGAATTTGAGGAAGAGACTGTTTCTCTATGCTTCCCCTCTGGTGTTATCATTACTGCTTATGCTACAGGTTGTTGCTGAAGCCAATCCGATGATTTTTCCAACTCATACAGCTCCTCCAGACAATGCGGTTCTTTCAGTTAAATTGTTAAGCCCAAAAGAAAATGCAACATACACCAATGGGACAATCAACGTTTGTTTCACCAAAGAAATTAACAGCCTTCCCGGAATCTCCACATCTGTCCATCTCATAAGCTCCTATCAGGGAGATTGGATGAATAGCAGCAAATGGTGTCCCTTTCCACCTGGAGCCGATGCTGGGCATTGGAACAGTTTTCAGGTCCTACAGCATAACTTCACACTCACCCAAATACCCGTCGGGTGGCATACACTGAAAATAGATTCACAAGGACAAGGTAGCTATTATTTAAACGAAACCGAGTATGTTTTTGATCTGCAAAAGAAAATAGTTATCTCTTTTTTTATAGACTCATCACCAGTTAATAGAAGTCAAACAGTGAATCAAATTCCAAATGCGACTCCAATAGTTCCAGAGGTCTCCGCCTCAACTACGTCCACTTCAAGCCAAAGCAAGCCTACTCTTAACACAGGCTCTATAGCCCCAAGTTCAATCAATTCATTATTGATAGCTGTAATAGCTATTCTAGTAATTGCGGTAATGACAATATTGTTGTATGTATTCAGAAGAAGAGAAACGCTAACAAGTAAAGAGTTTTCTCTAACTTCAGAGTAATGTAAAACCTCATAAAGTAACAGCAACCAATAGCCAATCGGTAACATATGAAAGGGCAAAAGGGGCGGTGTCGGTTCCTACTTCCAGAGGTTGTTGCTAACTATGGATAAAAATAAGTCATTTGCCCTAATCTTGTCACTCTTGGTTCTTTCTGCCTCTGCAAGTACAGTGCGGGCAGTTGAAGTAGTCAAAAGAGTTCCTATTCATTGCGTACCAGTGATGGTGTATGATTCCTATAAAGGCGCAATTTGGGTCGCCCCTGACTACTTCACTGGATATTGGGGCGTTGAGGGTAATCTGCCATCTTACTCACCAACTAACACCGTTGTTGCAATATCAGACAACGACAGTTCAGTGCTTGCAAATTTCACATTTGCTCTTGACCCACATCCAGTGGCATATGATTCTACACTACACGAAGTCTACGTTGTCGTTGAAAATACAGTGTCGGTAATATCTGATGAAAGCAACTCGGTTATAGCAACCATCGAGCCCAACACAAGCATTATTGATGGCCCTTCTAGGTGGGTCTATGACTCCGGCAAAGGAGAAATGTTTACTATCACCCACAACCAAACCTACAACTATACTTCTGGGTATACTAACTATACTAATGGAGTTACAGTAATCTCATGTATTACCAAACAAGTTGTGGCAACTATTCCTTTAGGAGACTATCCCGCCCATCCCGCGCCACAAGGCTTAACCTACGATTCAGAGAAAGGAGAGATATATGTTAGCTACGTGAGCTATGTTGAGCAGTCTGAAAATTACGTTTCCGTCATATCAGACTCCAACAACTCTGTTATTGCAACCATACCTTTAGGCAACATTACACGTCATGTTGGGTCTGGAGCCTACGATTCAGCAACAGGCGAAATATATCTGCCCATGGACAATAATACCGTTCTTGTCATATCCGATAAGACGCATACGGTGACTGATACTATTGAGATACCACGCCCCAAAGAACATGTTGGTCCATTTGACATTGTCTATGACCCGGTAAAGAGCGTAATATTTGCAGCTTTCCCAGATGGAGCGTTCATTATATCGACTAGAACAAAAAGTGTTATTGAAACCTCCCCAATAGGCAGTGTAGAATCGATTGTTTATGATTCAGGACAGAACCTAATAGTTTTTATGTATTTCGATGGTATCGATTTTATTTCTCTTGCCTCTTTACCCGACCCTCCGCCGACACCTACTCCTACACCTACCGCTACGCCGACGCCAAGTCTTCAAAACCCCGTTTTTCTAGATTTAGACTGGGTGCAAATAGCCATCTTAGTGGCGATGGGTATAATCGCGGTGGCTGCCGGTGTGGCTGCGTTTCGGTTTCTAAGAAAAGACACGGCGCAAAAGCAAACCGAGCAAGAATGAAAGTTTCAGCCTTGCCGTTGCTGCTGTGGTGTTGGTCTTGTGGAGAAAAAACCAATCCATACATACTTCCACATGCACACCGCTGCGATTTCAACATAGCGGCATGTTAGGCGTGTGGGTGAATCTGGTTATGCCACGTCCAAATAGACGCAGAGCGACGTTGCAAACCCAAAAAGCAACCCAAACCAACAACCATCATGTGGCATCCTGTAAACCGCCAAACCCACACAAAGAGACAAAAGAAAAATTTGATCTATTGTTTAACAAAAATCGAGGTACGCTTTTTGGGCGTACCTTTCAGTGTACCTATTTAGGTTTCTGCTTGGTTACTGTATTGCTGGAATTAGACAGAACATTTCTGGGTTCTGGGGGACACTGTCGGAGTCTATTAGGTGTGCGGTTCCGTCGGGGCAGTAGACTTTGTCGCCGTGGCGGGTTCTTTGGTACCGTTTGCTGCATGGTTTTAGGTTTGAGCAGCCATCACAATCTCTTGAGAGCATTCTTTTTTTCACCTTCCATTTTCAGGTTATGATGGGCTTCGGCGACCTATAGAGGTAACCTCCATAATATATATAGAAAATATAGTTGGGGCTATTGCGGGAAAACCAGAAAAAACCTCAGAAACCTTTAAACCCCAAAAAACAATCAAAAAACAAACATACCATGAGCATCAACAAACTAAAAGCCAAAGCTATCTTTCTAGACTTAGACGGCACACTTGTAGACTCCACCGACGCCTACATAGAGGCCGCCAGAATAGCCTTCCACGCCATCGGACAAACCCCCCCAAAACCTTCCGTCGCCCTAGAAATTCCCCGTCGACTAGAAAAAGGAATATCCCTAAACGACATAACCAACGGCGAAACTAAACGGCTCTTACCCATATACTTTGACGCCTTCTACTCTGTAAGCGAAGCTAAAGCCCGTCTTATGCCAAACGTTATCTCCACTTTAGAGGCGCTTTCTAGCCGTGCAAAGCTAGCCGTAATAACGATGCGGTTTGTTCCTAACCAGGTGGTACAAAAAGAACTCGACTACTTTGGAATCTCCAAATACTTTAGCTATGTCATGACTGCCCTGGACACCGCCAAACCCAAACCCTCCCCAGACGCATTAATCCACTGTGTCGAAGCTTTGGATATTGAGATGCGCGACGTCTTAATGGCAGGAGATTCAGTAAGCGACATACGCGCTGGAAAGGCAGCAGGTGCAAAAACGGTTGCTTTCCTCTCCGGGCTATACGGCCGCGAAGAATTGGCTTTAGAAGACCCCGATTTGATATTACCCAACGTAAATGCCCTTCCCCAACACATTGAGTAGAATTTTTTAATATATCAATTTGTGAAATATCTGCTATAAAGCTGATTTCTGAACTAATAAGATATCAAAAAATAGGTTTAATTAAAACCTAGGACTTTAACAATAAACGGAGAGGGCTTCAGCGGGAATCAACATGAACTTTGTTGAAATTATGATAGGGGAGAAATTGAAAGACGCGGAACCGGCCCTAGACATTTCGGGGTCTGACCGCAAAGTACTACAAGTGGCTTGTCAGGACTTCACCAACTACCTCAAATTTCATTGGAACCTAATCGGAGCCGAAGCAAGCCAATGCACCTTGGTTGAACGTTTAGAACATCTTTTCCGAGACAACCCAGAGGAACTTGACGAGTACCTCACTGTCTGGACTGGCATATGGTTCAAGAAATGGAAGGAACGCGTAAAACTACTCATCGGCGACCAAAGCGCTAACAAATGGAACAAAATGACCAAAGCCATCAGCAGCGCAGAACCACTCTGGCAAAAAATCGAGAACAAACAAGAACTTCAAGAAATCGTCGTTGCCACACTTATCAAAAACGGCGAAATCTGCGGCACCGAAATCTTAGCCGAGAACCTCCTTAAAATGGAACTTGGAGAAAAACGCAACCAATTCCTCACAGACAAAGAACGCATCTTCAGCACAGTCAACAATACCTTGCACAGGGCACGTGAGATGGCGCAGAGCCGCGGTCCCTTGATTTTCGTCAAGGTTGACAAAGGCTACTACAACACCTCAAACGACTAACCCTGTCCTTTCTTTTTATTTTGTTTTCTCAAGCAAGTTTATGCCGCGCTTGTCACATTTTGACTGCACAAACCCTTAAACGGCTAATCCTCTGAAGAAACAGCGATAGCCATGGCAAAAACCATACTTGTAGCAGCAATTTTGTTTGCTTTACTGGTAGGCTCCGTAGGTTTCAACATCTATCAGTATAGCACTAACCAGACACTTACCCAGCAAAGCATCAAACAGGAAATGGCTACTCTTCTTATCCATGCCCAAACAAACATAGACACACAATTAGCCTACCTAGACCAACAACTCCTAGCCGCCTGCCAACGACTCTCCACTACAGGCTTGAGTGGTCCCCAAGCAGACGAAATCCTAAACGACCTTTACACGAATAATTCCTTACTTATCGTTAACGCCGCCACCTCTGATGCCCAAAACGTTCTAGTGGCAGTTCAACCCGCCCAGTACAGTAGCATCATCAGCGAAGACATCAGCGCCCAAGAACAAAACATCCAGATGCACAAAACCATGCGACCCGCCATGAGCAATTTAATTCCGCTGGTAGAAGGCTTCCCCGGCGTCGTGTTAGTTGCGCCAATTTTTGACGACGACGAACAATTCATCGGCGCACTGAGCATTGTCATACAGCCCTACCAACTCATAAGCCCCATAATCGATGAACTTGTTAACGCCTCTCCCTATTCGATGTGGGGTATGCAGACAAACGGCACTTTAATCTATGACCCTGACCCCGCGCAGCAGGGTAAAAACCTCTTCACCGACCCCATCTACGTCAACTATACCGAGGTGCAGAATTTTGTTCGCCAAGTCGCCGCTGCCCCTTCAGGGTATGGCACTTATCAATATTATAACACCAACCTTGCTGATAATTCCAAGGTTCTGGTGAACAAGGAAGCCTACTGGATAACTGTGGGTATCTACGGAACGGAGTGGCGTATGGTTATCTGGCGCTCCATAAACCCCTAATACTGAAGAGGCGAAACAAAACTCATGACTGATATAGTATCCAACCTGATGAGCATTGTCTACCTGCTAACAACAGCATCCTTTATGATTGTCATCGCTTTAACCGCACAAAGTCTCAAATTATTCCAAGCCAGTCCTCAAAAAAACAGTGTATTCGCCAAAATCGCCGTTGGCGTCATTTTTGGGTTACTGGCAATATTTGGAACCTTCATGGGTACCCCGCTATCTGACGGCACAATCATAAATGTCCGCGAACTTTCCGCCATGATTGCGGGCTTAGCAGGTGGACCCGTCGGTGGATTACTCGCAGGCGTGATTGGCGGCGTTCAAAGATACACGGTTGGCGGCGCGACTGCTCTGCCCTGTACCATATCCACCATACTGATTGGTTTGGTTTCAGGTTTAGTGTCTATGTGGATTGCTGGGCGTTTCTATCTCTTGAAGGGTGCATTGCTTGGGTTAGTGCTGGAATCAGCGGCTATGGGCATGATTTTGCTGCTTGTTCCGTTTACTCAGGCGCTCTCTATTGTCGGGAAAATCGCGGTGCCCATGATTGCCGCAAACACAATTGGCTTAGTATTGTGGTTGTATCTGGCAAAGAAATGGCGTCCCTCATCCAGTACACCAGATAACCCGTAAGAGTAACAGTTTATTATCTTAATTGTGCTGCAATGCAGTCAGTGCCCTTAGTCACGCGGGAGTATTTTAGACAAGCATGAACTGAACTGACGAAGGAAAAAATAACAAAAATAAAAGATGTTAAAAGAGGACTGAGCGATTACCGGACTGTTGCGACTCTTTCTCTTTGCAGAGTCTTGGTTCGCCAGTGATAGCGGCGGAGTGTGGCTTGTTCGCCAAAACCGCAGGCAGCACAACGTTTATTGCGTACATGGTAAGCACGTCTGCCGCATCGTCTACACATGATGTGTACGGTTTTGCCCGCGTGTTTACCCATTGATGGAGTGCCTTTTCCCACGGCAATCACCTAGGTGGAGGAGAAATAAGGACTACGTTGTCTCCGCGGACGATGATAAGTCCCAGTTTCTTTTGGTCTTCTACTATGGTTGTATCTTCTGTTTCTTCTAGTACTAAGTTTAAATGTTGATCGAAACCCTTCAGCCTGCCTCTAAGGCTTTTGCCGCCTTTTAAGCGAACCAGCACGATTTTGCTGAGGTTCTGTTCAAGGATTTCAGTTGTCATTTCGCTCATATTGGAATCCTCAAGTATCTTTATCTCTTCTATACTTGAACTCTCGACATTTAAACCTATCTAAGTTGCGGAACAGAATATCTTATAGACCGTCCGCTTTGCTAATCAGGGCTGTTCGGGGAAATTTACACGCACGCACTTATAAGCGGAGAGTTACTATTTTCTGGAAAAGAAAGGGCACAGCAGAATGGCTTCACCAATTGACTTCATAATTATCTTTGCAACTGCTTTTGGGTTAAACCTGATTCCATTCGCTGGACCCTCAAACCTGCTGATAGCCTCAACCGTCGGCGTTGGTTTAGGCGACGCTAACATCGCCACCTTAGTATTGGTTGGCGTATTAATCGCGTTTGCTGCTGCATTAGCCAAGGGGATTCATTATATGGTGACCTTCTTTGTTAGCGGGCACCTGAGCCAGAAACGCCAAGAAAGGCTCAACACTGACGCTAAAAAGATCCGGCGCTGGGCTTTTCCGTTGCTTTTTGTAGCGGCTGCCTCCCCTATTCCCGATGAACCCATAGTTATCCCGTTGGGTTTGATGAAGTATAGCCCAGCAAAGTTTTTTGCTGCATATTTTCTGGGGAAACTATCCATTACGGTTGCCGGCGTCTTTTTAGGTGGTTGGCTAGGCGACGTTGCAGAATCATGGTTTGGTCTTAGCGTAGAAACCACCTTCATACTCTCCGTAATCATATCTGTCATTCTGACCATAATCATCACGGTTATCATCCTCAAAGTAGACGTGGAGAAGCTATCCCAGAAGTATCTCCACCGCAAACCAACCGCACCTCAAGAAAACCCATATAAACCCAGCCAAGAACCCAATACAGACGAATCAACATGTCCACTCAACGAAGATACCCTATAAAAGCTAAAGAAGCCAAACAACTCCTAGCTGAAGCATCTGCTTGCCTAAAGCTTGACCTTGAAGCGCTTTTCGGCGCCAAAGCCAATGTCGAAGTTATTGAGTCCAGTGTGGGGCTAATTTATGTTGTCGGCGGCAAACCGGTATTCTTCAAAGCGGAGAATCGTGTGCTGCCTACGTTGCTGTTTAGCGAGTTTCTTGTGGGTGCCCCAAAAATCGTCGTTGACATGGGTGCAGTGCCTTATGTTTGCAAAGGCGCAACGGTTATGGCGCCGGGTGTTGTGCGTGTGGAAGGAGAATTCGGTAAAGGTGACTTTGTCCAGGTAGTTGACGTGAAACATGGCAAGGCGTTGGCGTTGGGGGAGAGCCTTATGGATGCTGCGACTGCTCGAATAACAAAGAAGGGGCCGATGGTGAAGACGCTGCATTATGTGGGCGACAAGATTTGGGAATATATTAAATCAGTCGCGGAATAGGTGATTTTTGGGTTTTAATTGCGTTTTTTATTGAATTTTTTTGTTTTCCGTTTTAGTTTGTTTTGGGGTCGGTTGATTTGTGTATTTGATGTGATTTTTCGGTCGGTTTGTTTTGTTTCGATTTTTTTGGTTGGTTTTTTGTTTGAATTTTCAGTGCACCTTTTTGTTGCACCTTTAATTCCACTCATATGGTTAAAAAACAAAACCATAACTTCTTTAATGCAACAAAACGCCGACTTTTTTGATAAAATACCTTAAGAGGGCTAAACTGTCATATTTTTTGAGCATGCGACTGAAAAAACCCCTCTCAGGCACACTCATAATAGCTTTCTTAACCCTCATAATTCTCGAAGCAACCCCCACCATGATCAACTCAAGCGCACCCTCACCCTTTGTAGACGCTGCAACCTCCGCCACATACATCAAATGGTCAGGCTACACATGGCTTGTCCGAAACAGCAACGAAAAAGCCACCAACCCCGGCCCCAACTACTGGTCAAACAGCACCCAAAACGTTTGGTTAGACTCAAACGGTTACCTGCACCTCAAAATCACTCAACGCAACGGCAAATGGTACTGCGCCGAAGTAACCTGCACCCAACCCCTAGGATACGGCACCTACGCCTTCTACACCATTGGACGCATAGACCAACTTGACCAGAACGTAGTTTTAGGCCTATTCGCGTATAAAGATGACACTCATGAAATCGACATTGAATTTGCCAAATGGGGCGATGCAAGTTACCCTAACAGCTGGTTCTCTGTACAACCGCCGCCCTTCATTGCAGGCGTTAACCAAAAAACATTCAACCTCAAACTCTACGGCAGCTACACAACCCACTACTTCACCTATAAACCGCAATCAGTATATTTTGAAACTTTCGCTGGGCATTATCCCGTTGGAACCGAACCCGCTTCTAATGTCATCGCTAAACTTACCTGCAACAAATCCGTTGACTTAGGCGACGCAAAAGCCAACATCAACTTCTGGCTATATCGAGGTAATGCTCCTTCTAATGGGCAACCAGTTGAGGTAGTCATAAAAAGCTTCCAATTTATTCCGCTTAATTGAAAGCTAATACCCCAAACCTTTTTTCTTTAAGGCACACCTATAAAAGGGTGTAAAACTATCTTGCCTACATTCAAAGCGGAATAAACATGACTGAAGAACCAAACCAACAAAACCCTATAATTGAAAAACTTTTAATCGACAACCTCGAAAACTTTCCGTTCCACGCCGCATACCTCGTTTACTCTGAAGCCTTCGACAAAGTAAACGACCCTGATGCGAAGGAAGAACTTAACCAAAATATCCAAGATTTAGCAGATAAAAAAATCGACACCGAAACCTTCTACATGAATGTGTCAAGGTATCGGAAACTCGACGTTCCCCGTCAAGAAAGGTTTTCCATGCAGACCCAACGCAAAAAGGACTGGCGCAAGAAAACCCAACGGCAAGAACGCATAAAACGACATAAAAAGTAGTTTTCTTACTTTTCTTCTGCCCAAGCACAAACCTTATGAAACTATCCTTGGGTCACCCTCAGCCAAAAGCAGAGCCTTCACTGCGCTTGTTTCCTTGTCTTTAATTTCAAGCATCACATCAAAATCAAACCCCTGAGTACCAGCCAGAAACAACGAGAAATCCTCAGCGTCAAGCGTGGGAGCATGTTGACCCGGTTTGCCGCCGATTTTCTGGCTGCTATAATCAACCATCGGCAACCCATCCCTTTTCTGATTCCAAGTTTGTTTCATCCTCTCAAAATAGTCTCCTCTGAAGGCTGTTTGATGGTTAATTTTGTCATGTAACACGTCAAAAACCACCGGAACCCCCGTTTTAACCGAAATCTCTAGGCACTCCTCGGTGTTGTAGAGTCTTTCATCGTTCTCGATAACTAATCTTTGCTTTATCGCTTCTTGAAGGGTTCTATATCGGTCGATGAATGTTTGCATGCTTTGGGTTTTGTTGCCGTAGGCTCCGCCGACGTGGATCTGTATCTTGGCTTGGGTGTCTAGTTGCATGAGGTCGAGCAGTTGGGCATGGTATAGGAGTTCTTTTTTGCTGTTCTCAAAAATCTCTTGGCTGGGTGAGTTGATTAGGGTGAATTGGTCGGGATGAACCGAGATTCTAAAGCCACTCTGTTTGGCGTAGGCGCCGATTGTCCCAAACTTGTCTCTGAAATGGTTCTGCCAGTTAAAGGTGTTAATGGGATGTGATGCGAAGGGGACGATGCCTGAACAGACCCGAAAAAACAGAAGACCATGCACTTTGTTGTACTCGAGCGTTTTTTGGAGGCAGTCCAGATTTTGTTTTATGGTGTCTTTTAGGCGCTCTTCAGAGTAGGATTTAAGGCGAAAAGTGTGACCGCTGGTGCATCCAATTGAGTTATTGATACAAGGGTACCCAATTTTCATGTGTTTAACCCCAAAAATGCTATATGATTTACCTCTTCTCGCCTTAAAAAGCCTCTTCATGAGTTCTGCGTGCGAATAAATGTGTTATCCAGATTTAAACATGTTTAAACATTATAAACGGAATACTTAAACGCTTAACTTTATCAAAAAATACAAAATTAAATTCAAAGAGGTAACAATCTGCATTGCACCTAAAAACTCAAGATGTAGTCGTAATCGGAATCAGTGCAGCGCTTTATGCTGCGTTTGGGATTTTGACAGCTGGCTTTAGTTTTCTCGGCGTAGGTTTCTTACCTGCCGTAGTAATACCTGCTGTGTTCGCCGCTTTATATGGACCCTGGGTGGGTGGTTTAGGCGCGGCTATAGGAATCTTTATCCGCGACATGGTCGTGCACGGAAATGCCGCCTTAAGCCTCGTTGCAGGCGTACCCGCCAACTTTATTGTCTTTTTCCTGATTGGTTACATAGCCTTAAGAAACATTAGCCTCAAACAAACTCTTGCAGGTTTAACAATAGCTGCCGTAGGTCTGCTTGTTCCAACTCTGGTTTTCCTTCCCGATTTTGTGGCTTTTACTGGTTTATCAACTGAAGCGTTTCTAGCTACTTTTGTGTTAACCGTTATCCTTAGTTTAGCGGTTATCGGTGTAGTTTCTGTTCGTTATAAGGAATGGCGAAGCTACGCTATTGGTGCTGTGGTGGGTCAAATAATGGGTGCAATGTTGCTTTCCGTTACTGTAGTGGCTGTCAGCCCACTTTTCCTTGGATATTTCGGGGAGGCTCTGGCTTCTTGGGTTGTTCTTCCCCTGTTCATTTGGACATTTGCAACAGAGGTTCCATTTGTTCTGCTACTGGGACCGCCAATTATAAAAGCCGCCTACCGAGCAATTCCATCGTTAAAGCGAAAGGAACACCAAGTGAACTAAAGTGAGTAAAACCGCATCCGCATTTGCACCCGGCGCCATTTCAAGTTTCTTTGAGATACATGACGCCGAAAATGGGGTGCCCTTAACTGCTTTGGAGCGGATGGGCGCAATCGGCGGCGGCTTCGGATTGGACCGTGGCGTCCACACCCAAGTCACCGTTGAGGAAGCCCCCCAAAACAGCATCGACGTATCCATCAACTCCGTCCCTGTGCCTGAAGCCAAAACCACCAAAGCCATGATAAACGCGCTTCTCTCACAAACAAACAAAAAATTCGCAGTTAAAGTTGAACACAAAATTGAGGTCCCCATAGGCACCGGTTTTGGAACCAGCGCCGGCGGAGCCCTAACCGCAGGCATCGCGTTGTGCGCAGCTATTGACTTGCCGCTTACCTATAATCAAATTGGCAGAATCGCCCACACAGTCGAAATTCAATGTCAAACTGGTCTGGGAACTGTGAGTTCGTTAACGTTTGGCGGCGGATGCATCCTTGTGGTTTCGCCTGGGGCTCCGGGTATCTGCCAAATCGACCGCATCCCCATAAGCCCCGACTACAAAATCGTGGCAGGTTTCTTTAAAACAAAAATCCCCAAAACTATCCTTGCCTCGCCTGAGAAGAAACGTGAAATAAACGGGTATGGCAAACAAACCCTTGCTTCTGTTTTGGCGGCGCCGACTTTGCAGAATTTTTTGGATTGCTGCTGGAGTTTCGCGCAGAAAACGGGGTTCGCTACTGAAGGCGTCTGCCAACTTGTGGATGTTGCCAAGAAGGCGGGGGCGGTTGGCGCAGCCCAAAACATGATTGGACACGCCGTACATGCTGTGGTGCATAAACAGAAAGCTCGGTTGGTAGCAGAAGCTTTTAAAGAGATTTTGCCGTCTGAACAAGTGATAGTTAGCGGAATCGATTTTCAAGGCGCTAGGCTGATAACATGACGAAATTCAAGAAAGTAGGGGTTGGCGGGACTTTCGACGAATTGCATCGTGGTCACAAAGCACTTCTTGCCAAAGCTTTTGAAGTTGGCGAAAAAGTCGTTATCGGCTTAACCTCGGATGTGTTTGTGGCAAAAATGGGTAAGCCGCATCGGACTTCGTCTTTTGCAGCGCGGCGTCGAGAACTGCAACAGTTTCTGGAGGCTTCGGGAGTGGCTCAGCGAGCGCAGATTGTTGCCTTAGATGACCCCTTTGGGCAAACGATGGATGGTGAAGGATTAGAGGCGTTGGTGGTTAGTCAAGAGACCCAAAAAACCGGCGACGCCATTAACGAAAAACGCCAAAACAGAGGGTTGCCTCCACTAAAAATCATTACCGTAGACATGGTTCCCGCCGAGAATTTCGAGCCCATTTCAACAACTCGGATTCGCCGTGGCGAAATCGACCGCAACGGACACATCCTTGCAAGCGCGCATTAAATCAGAGGATTTCTCCAACTACTTTGATTGGTTTAGGAATCAGCGCCTCTAAATCTTCCAGTCTCTGGGGGTCTATGGTGGCTAAGACGACGGTGGCTGGACCCGCCGACTTATTCAAATCCAACCCTGAACTCTCAACAAGCTTAAGTTGACGCCCCACACCATACGCCATCATACGTGCCTCGCTGGCGATGCCGAAGCCGCCCACACATGAAATGTCATGCACGTATTTGCGTTGGCTGAGTTGGAGAATGTTTTTGAGGTCTGCTATTTCTCCGTGGGCTTCTGCAGCTATGACTTCTTGGCCTACTTTGGGTTTGCCTACGGCTACGATGAGGTCTCCGGGGCTGGTTTTTCCGAGGCGGAGTTCATCTTCGTTTGCGAATCCGACGACGGTTAGGCCTGCGCCGGTTTGGGTGGTTTGGAAGTTGTCTTCGGTGTTTTCCATAAGCACTTGGTTGGGGTCTAAGCCTATGGTTCGGGCTTCGCGTCGGATGCCTTCGGCTATTTCGTTGCCTGTGGGGTCTTTTTCTACGCCTAAGGTGACTGAGAGAAGTACGGGGAAGGCGCCGGTTGCGGTTACATCCATCAAAGCGACGCGACCTAAGAATTTGCCGAGTACGCGTCCGTTGACTTTGACTTGGTCTTGGGGTTTGGGTCCGACTGCGCCGCTGGAGGTGGAGCCGACGACTATGGCGTGTCCGGTGGGGAGTTTTAGGATGGAGACGTCGCCGTGGCGGGTGTAGCTGATTTGGGCGGGTTTGACTTGGAAGACTATTGGGCGGAGCATGGTGCCGACGTTTTCGGTGAGGTGGAGGTATATGGTTAGGGCTTGGCGGATGACTTCGCTGCGGGTTAGTTCGTGTTTTTTGGCGAGTTGGTCGACGTCTTTGGCGATTTTGTCTGGTAATCGGACGTTTATGATTTCCACAAATAGCACCTGTATTACGTATGTAATACGTGTAGATAGTCTTTTATGCCTTATCCTCAGCCTTCTAAAACCTGACCAACCATGACCCAAAACAACCTCCAAATCACCCTAACAAGCAACCGAACCAGCATCCGCATCGCAAGAATCGCCATCTTCTCCGCACTATGCGCAGTCGGCGCACTCATCCAAATCCCCAGCCCACTTGGCAGCTTAGCCTTCGACTCAGCAGCAGGCTTCTTTGTCGCCCTCTACTTCGGATCCAAAGAAGGCGCAGCAGTATGTGGCCTCGGACACCTCGCAACCGCAGTCGTCAGCGGCTTCCCCTTAGGTTACCTCCACATTCCAATCGCCCTTGGCATGGTTCTAGCTGGAGCCGCCATCGGAACCCTAAACAAAATGAACAAAAAATGGGGTTTCCTACCAGCCTTAGGCGTCGGAGTAGCTATCAACACCCTCTTCACCTTCGTTGTGGCACCTGACCCCAACTACGGCTTAGCCATAGCCATCGCTTTACTACCGTTTGTCTTCACCGCTGCTGTGCTCAACGGCGTTGCCTCAGGCCTAGTCTACGCTGGCATACGAGGGAAAAAACCAATTTGAACCTCACCCACCCATTTTTTCCGCTAAAAACCCCCCGCGACCTGCGACTTTTCCAATACACAGCAGATGACGTGCTCGTTATCGCTTGCGACTCTTTAGGCGGCATAGGTCCTAAACCACTTGACTATGTCCACGTCGACGGTTATACTGTAGGTAAATTCACCGCCCGAGTTGCTCTCATGGAGACCCTCTCAGTTGGCGCTCTACCCCTTTGCGTTGCAGATAACCTCTGCGTAGAATACGAACCTACCGGAAGGGAGATACTGCGAGGAGTATGCGACGAAGCAATCTTGGCGGGATTAGACCCTGAGTCGGCTGTAACGGGTAGTACCGAGAAAAACATCAGCGTAGAACAAACGGGCCTAGGCGTAACCGTGGTGGGCACCTGCAAAAAAGCGGCGTTGCGCATTGGCGTTTCAAAGCCAAACGATGTCGTCATCGCCATTGGTGACCCCTCTGTTGGGGAAGAAGTGGTGCCTGCTGAGGCAGAAGGCAGAATTTGTGGTGTCGCTGATGTTTTGAAGCTTTTGAGTGTTGAGGGTATGCATGAAGTTTTACCTGTTGGCTCTGAGGGGCTGGGGCATGAAATTGAAGTTTTGTCCGCTTCTTCAGGCCTCCACTTTTCGCCTGATTTTGTGAAGGTTGATTTGGCAAAATCCGCTGGGCCCGCAACTGCTCTTTTAGCTTCCATATCCGCTTCCAAAATCGATGCAGTAAAGCAGTTGTTTAAAAACAAACCCGTCCGAAAACTTGGCGCTCTCTCTTAGAACTTTTATAAAAAAGAAAATGGGGCGTTTTTAACGCCAGAAGGAGAACCACATGTGGAATCGGTTCCATGAGAACATGTTCCATATGTTCCATTGACAGTGGTATGTTGGTATGTGGCGTGGTATCCATGTATTTCCTGGCTGGTTTGGTGAAGTGGTTGGTGTTGGAGTTGGGTCTGTCGGGGTATCGGTTGGGGTGGGTGTTGTGGTTGGTTTAGTTGTAGGTGTAGGCGTCTGTGTTGTTGTTGGAGTGGGGGTGGGGTTGGGGGTTGGAGTCGAGGTTGGGGTAGACGTTGGGGTGGAAGTCGGCGTTGGGGTCGGTGTTGCAGTCGGTGAGGGCGTGGGGGTTGTGGGGTTGGAGGGGGGACCGTTGTAAGCGTTGATGTATGCTTGACCCATAGTGTTTGGTGTGTAGTTTGTGCCCGTAGAAAGCATGGTTTCGCTTGAATAAGCGGGTCCTAAGCCTGCGTCGCTGAGCCAGTAGTATGCGCCTGCGCCTATGCCTAAGTCGCGTTGTGCTAAGACGAGGTTTTGCCACCAAGTGTAGTCGGCTTGTCTGTTGCTTGATGCGATGAGGCAGGAGCCTTCTTCGTTGATGACTAGGGGTGCGGTGACGCCCATGCTGTTGATGCCTGTTTGAATCTGTGTTTTAAGGGTGTTGTAGTCGGTTGCCCAGTAGGAGGTTAGGTCGCTTGGTGCGTGGTAATAGAAGTGTGTGGTGTAGACAATGTTTGTTGGGTGGATGGCGTCGTTGATTTGTTTTGCGAAGCCTAAGGTTGCGCCGTAGCCGTTTGGCATCCAGCCCATGTGCCACTGCATCATGATTAGGTGGTTTGAGCCTGTGCCGCGGATGGCGTTGTACATTGTTTGGAGATAGGTCATGTAGGATGAGGGTATCGGGTCAACGTCAGTGCCGGGTTGGGGTTCGTTCCATGCTTCAAAGATTGCGTTGGGGCAGTCTTTTAGTGTGGTTGCCATGTCGCTCCAGAACTTGCTCCAGAAGCCTTGTTCGTTGCCTGCGTAGCCTGCGTCGCTTAGGAATTTGGTTCCTACGCTGTCCCAGCCCATCATGGGTAGGCCTTGGGATCCTGCCATGTTTGGTGATGCATATTTGTCTGCGCCGAATGAACCAGAGTAGGGAGTTAGCATGTAGGGGACGATGTCAACGTAGATTCCGTATTTTGCTGCTTCATTGCAGAGGGTTTGCAAGTACGCTTTGGTGCTAATTGGGGTGGTTAGGTGCGAGTAGCTGCTATCTACCTGTGCTGGTACAATGTTGTCTTGGTAGTACCAGCTTGGGAAGATAAAGACCCGAATCATGTTGACATGCCACTGTGACTGCATTGCGCTGAAGGTCTGGTCCATTACGGAGGTGGGGTTGTAGTTCCATTGATCCGCCCAAGAGTCTCCTCCGCTTGAGTCCCAAAGAATAAGGTCAGGCGCGAAGCCTGCAAGGCCTACGCCGCGGAGGTAAACGACGTTTCCGTTAGCGTCAAGAATCTGTGCTCCTGACGTGTGAAGCGCCGTGGCTGTTGCTGCTTTTGCGGTAGGTGCCAATGACAGCGTTGATACCATGCTGACGATGAAGATGGCGGTGAGGCAGAGAACCAGTGGCTTTGCGATTTTTCGTTTGTAGTGCAGATTTTTTCCAAATATGTTGGGTTTCATTTGTCTCTCTTCCTGAATTGAGAAACAACCTATTGGTTGAAGGTATTTTATGGCTTTTTGAAAAATCCATTAACGTGAATTAGTGAAGCCAAGCGCTCATTTTGCAAAGTCAAGTTAACAAGCTTGAGAAGCACAAAAACGTCTGCTGCTTTGCCAATTTTGCATTCAGTTAAAGAAAAAAAGGCAGATTAGCCCTCCTACAAGCGGAAAAGCACAAGTGTTATATGCTTAATGTCATTAAAAAAATCAGGAGGATTCAAAGTTGAAAAACAAGATTCTAGCTTTAAGTCTCCTTTTACTATTAGCAACCCTGATGATTGTCAGTGTTTCGCCGCCAGCTTCGGCTGCAGGAGAAGGACAATGGATAACCGCGTATACAATTGAAGATGCGTCAACTGGGGAACCACTGGTAGAATACAACTCCGCTACTGGAGTTAACGAAACCTATTCGCCTGTGTTACCTGGCGCAGACATCAAAGTTACCTTTACCATCGACGTGTTTGCCTCAGGTTCAGGCAACCTCAAACTTACAACCTCCCTAACAAAATCGGCTTCTCACCCTAACGGCTACTGGGAACTGCTAACTGACGACTATGACTTGGGTCCTGACTATAACCCGGCATCTAAATCAACTGAATTCAACTGGGACGTCGGAACCTTCGATATGGCATTATACGGCACCGTTCCAAGCACCACTTCAAAAACTGCTAAAACCGTTAACGTTGTGACTCTGACTAGTGAAGCAGGCGGAGCAGCCATCGACCAAATTAGCGTGCAAGCCACCAGCGCCGGATTAGCTGCCTTCAACTCCCTCTACAGTAAGCAAGAAGACAAACTCCAAACACTCATAGACGGTGGAGTCGCCAAAGGTTACATCGACATCTACACCAACGTGCTCAACGCTTCCAAAGCCATCGCCAACAGCGGAAACGTCGAAGAAGCAATGGCACTCCTAAACGGACTTAACGTTGCAAACGAGCCTGTTTCGTCCACAATGGAGACGTTGTTCTTGCCAATAGTTGTCGTGTTGGCTGTTGTAGCGGTTATATTTGTGGTATTGTTCATGCGGATCAGAGGTAAAGTTAGTTACTTCCAGCTTGTGGTGGAAGACCAAATCAAGGACTTAGAGGGCTTAACGCTAAGAGCTTCAAAGATTGATCGTTCTATGTCATCAAGTTTAGAATCCATTAAAGACCGTCTAAAAAACCTCGTTGGGATGTGATAGCATACGAGAATCTACCAAAACAGTGTACAGCTCATAGGGCTTGGTTCAGCTGGAACTAACATAGTAGAAACTTTCCTGACCAACAAAAAAACCCGCGAACTAGTTGGGAATGACCTTACCCGTCTTTCCCTTTTGGCAATCGACATTGCTGACCCTGAAATCCGCAGCCTCCAAGAAACCCATGAGCAAATACAACGACAGATGATAAAAGCAGGCATACCCCGTGAACGCATGCGCCTTATCGCGCAGTCCGTCAAGTTCCCCACTGCCGAAGCAATGTTTGACTTCATCAACCAGAAATATGGTGAATACCTCATAGGGGAAGGCTCAAAGCTAGAAAACTTTGTTCCTTGGCTCCAAAGCACAATGGCCATTCCTCCTATGGCTGGCGGGGCAGGACGCAGACGCGCACTTGCCAAAGCTATCTACGCCTTAAACTATTACCAACTCGGAATCATCCGAAACGCCATAAACTCTTTCAAAGAACAGGCGCTTTCATCAATTGTCACCCCCACGGTGGCTGTGGTTTACGGTTTAGGCGGAGGAACTGGCAGCGGAGTATTCTTCGACTTCGTTAAACACCTTCGAAAAGTTTTAGGCTCAGGCGTCGCCATAATCGCGTTTGTCATTACCCCCTGTGGCGGAGATGACCCCCCAGCAAAAGGTTGCTCCTCCTTTGTCGCCTTAAACGAACTCAACCTCATGCTCAACAAAGACTACAACGAATACGTCATCAAAGAATTCGGCGAACCCTACCGCAACCCCCTCAACGCACTCATCTATTTACCCTTGCTCCCTGCATTCTCCAAAGTCGGCAACATCGTGAGTGCTCGACGGGAAATGGACGAAATGGTTGTGGACTTGCTTTATGTGCTGATGGACTTTGACTTAGCAGACCTCTTAGGCGGCATAGGCACCGAAGTCGGCTTAACTAACAACTCTGCACACACCTTAGGCATGACCAAAGTCATTTACCCCGTTGAAGACTACATCCTTGCCTACAAACTCAAATTTGAATCCATGCAGATGCTTCAAGACTCCCGCAAAGAAAAACTGGACATACTCGACGAAATAAACAGCGTCATAAAAGTCGACAGCGACGTAACTCGGGAACTCTTCAAGAATTACCTCATCAAAGCAGGCACCTTTAACGAGGACCAATTTGACGACAAACTCAAAACCATCATAAACAGCAACCCACGCCTCGAAGACGATACTATCCTGCACGTGAAGGGTGTAGAAATCCAAGTTAAAAACTGGATAAACGACATCATGCAGTTCCTAGCTACCATCAAGCTCATGGGCAAGACTGGTCCCATCGAGCAATCCATCATTGACTTAACCCTTAAAAAAGAGGGCACACGCAAGATGGATAACCTCGAATCGCTGCTTACCAACCTCACCAAGACCTATCTGGACTTTTTCGATAAGAAAGCCCAAATCGTAGAACGCCTCAACCAACTCATACCCAGCTCGCAAATCTTCACATTAAGACAAAAGAAGGTACTCGGAGACCTCGTCAACATCGCCGAACTCGCCGATAAATCGCTAAGAATCCTCAAATTCTACGATGAAACCCGCTACGTCACCGACGCGCTTTTACGCTACTATGAAGCGCTGCCCGAATGTCAGGCAGAAATCCAAGAGCTAAAAGACATCCAAAACGAACTCGCCACCATCTACCTAATCATCCAACTTATGCTGCGAACACCCTCTGACGAAGTCAGAATGATCGATGAACACCTCACATACATCAACGAAATCCTCGACAGACGCCTGCAGAAACGTGGCGACTTCGACAATGAAGTCATGCGCGTCCAAGAAATCAAGAAACGCAAAGAATTCGATAAAACAAAGCTGGAACGCCAAGTCCGCAAATTCTTAAGTAGCAAACGCTACGCCCGCGAGCAGCTCCTCGGCATCGACCGTGAACTCAAACGCGTCGAACAGGAAGAAGCCTTCGCGCTTGAGAACTTAGACAAAGTTGACAACACCATTAAGCTCTACGAGAAACTCTCTAAACGCTTTGAGTTGGTGGCTGAATATCGTAAGCGCCTCAACAAAATCGTTGACCTGCATGATGAATACAAGGCAAAAATCGCCGAGATTGTCGCGCCGAAACGTTACTTCGAGAAGAACGCTGACCTCACCGAGCGGGAACAACTCAAAATCATCTTCAAAATCCTAACCGAGCAAGAAGAGAACCTTACCCGAGATGTCATCTACAAAGACATCCTAGACTTAGACCACTTCAAAGACTACATGAAGAGTGTTGTCCGCGCTTTCAAAACACCCAGCATCATGGGCTTCAAACCAACCTACAAAACTGACTACCTCTGGGTCACCATCGCTACACCGCCCAAAATGTGGACCGAAGACATGTCACAGGAAATCTACACTTCCCTTGCAGGCTACGTTACCAGCGAAGTCAGCAGAACCGTTACTGTTCGTGTACTTGAGTCACGTGACGAATGGATAACCCGCATCATGGTTGTTGCAGGACGCGGTAAACCCGAAGACATGGAAGCCTTCGACGAAATGCAGTTACTGTTCAGCAAATCCAGCGACTTCGAACGCTACCTCTCACGCAGCTATCTACTTGAACACGGCGTACACGCAGGGCAAATCATCAAAAAACTCGAATATCTCAACGGCAACGTCAACGGCTCAAGCCAACCAAACAACAATAAACGATAATAATCCACGCAGCTTTTTGCTGCCTCCCTTAATTTTTATTTTAGCAATTAGACATAGACGCAAGTCTGTTTCTGCAGAATATGACTTGAGGGAGCGATAACTATCTAAAAAGAGTGCTTAACTCTATTTAGCCGCTGTTTTTCTTGCTCTGGACGTACGTTTAGGTTTGGTTGCGGTTTTCTTTGGTTTGGTTTTTTCTTGAGTAGGTTGCGTCTCGGCTTTTTTGGTTCGGCGGCTGCGTTTAGGCTTCTCCGGGGCAGTTTCAGTTTCCATGCTTTGGGGCGCTGCAACTTGGGCTTCTACTGTTGGCGTCGGTGCAATTGGCTCCTCTGGTATATTTGGCTCTTCAGGGAGCGGGGGCGCTGGCACTTCTACAGGTTGTTCTTTTGGTGCCTCCGCAGGTGGCGCGGGTTGGGTTATTTGAATTACCTGCCAATCATCCGTAATCCAGCCCTTTTCAACGGCTTGGGTTTTGAGGGCTGCCGATTTCTTCTCTAACTCGGAAAACAACGGCGATGTGTCAAATCCGCCTATGAATAGTGCGATGTCAATGCGGTCGGTTAAATCTTGGGTGTAGATGGGTTCGGTTATGTAGATGGATTTGAGTTTCGCTTTATCCTTGAACCAGTCGGCTATGGTTAGCTCGATTTTGCCTACGGGTAGCTTGTCTTTGAGATTTAACGGCAGACGAATTAGACCATAGAGAACAGTGGCTGTGGAGAGGTCAAAGCCTGTGAAGGGCTTAAGCATGGCGGTGTTTAGCATGTTTTCTATGTTGCCATAGATTTTGAGGCTGGCACCCGTTATAAGTATAGGCGTGAAGAGTTGATTGCCGAAGTTTTTGGATAACTCGGAAACTTCATCCACCAAAGTGTCTTTACTTATGCACATATTCACCAAATAGTTTGCGACGGTGCTGCCTTTGATGGGTTTTCCCTGTCGGTCTACCCCCTGATAGCTTTCGAGGAGGTCACGGTCCATCAGCAGAACAGTTGCGCCCTCTATGGTTTGGCAAGCTTGCAACGCCGCGAAGGTGTTGAATTGGGCGTCTGCAGGCTGCACACGCGAAGGCAAAACCGCTATCCCCAACGCATCCTGATTGAGGGTTTTTAGCTTCTTTATATTAGTGGGCAGGGCTGCGGAGCCAATGCCATCCCAGACCGACGCGAAAACCACCGCGCCATGTAGCTTCTCGATTGACCTCTTTTTTAGGCTCTCAAGGATGGTTTCATCGCTTGTAAGCGCTGGTTGTATGTTGTAATAGAAGTGGGTTTCGACTTTTTGGTCTTCAAACCCTAAAATGTGATGTACATAGAATCCTCGGGGAATCATTCGGTAGATTTCGTCGCCGTCTTTTTCTACCAAAATGGGCAGTGGTCCACCTTTGCTGATTGTGGGGCCCCTTAAAAGCAGTTTAATGGGGTATTCTCCTGCGCATATAACGGCTTGTTTAGGTAAAAGCGGCTTAAGCGATTCAATATGTTTCTCTACGCTTGCCAGTATGTTAAAACTGCCTTTTCCATCTTTCATCCGAGGTACCTACATAAGGTTTAAGAGCAGTTTACTCAAAATAAGGTTTTAGGTTGATCGCTTGACTAAGGCTCCCAAAAGACCTTCTGGTTTAAGTGTTTGGTACAACGCTTCAAAACAGAAACGAAAAGAAAAAGAAGAACAGCAACGCAATCAGGAGCCAGGCTCACTGAAATGGCTCACCCTAATCATAACGCTAGTCGCCATGTCGGTGGGCATGTCGATTTTGCCCCTTTTTCCCCAGCCGCTTCCCATATTCCTCGCTGTACTGGTAGCATTCATTACCTATCAGGTCCCCCGTGTTGGAATGCCAATTGGCGGCTTCATCCTCGGGTTAGGCTTACTCTATCATTTAGCCGAATTGTACTTCATCTCATTTTTAGGCGACACTGCCGTCCGAGTTGCATTCATCGTCATCTGGATGGCGCTTTTCATCATCCCCCCTGCTCTCTTTAACCGCTACAGAAGCGCCTTAGCCATCGACTTCGGTATCCTCGCGGTCGCAGCCCTTTTCTCCGCGCCTCTCTACTTCATGGCAATCCCTCTAATCATTGCTTCAGCGGTTTTCTTCAAAAAATACGTGGGCTTCACAGTCATCTACTATGTGTTGCTCTCGGTGCCCCTGCAAATTATGCAGTACTACCAATACACCGTGTTGCCAATAGTCGAAGATGAGTGGTGGCTTGAAGCAGGTTCCGCCCCGCCTCTGCTTGTCCCCCTAACCGACATCGCCAAAGACCTCAACATCTCCATGAGCCAATTTCGACTCTATGATGTGTCGCAGGCCTTCTACTCCATTGCTGGCCAAACCACTTGGACCCCTGACTGGAGCGGTCGCTCCATAGCAGACGCAGTTGTCCAATATCGCGACTCTATTCCCGGCATCTTGATGTTTGCGGTTATTGTAGTAGGATTGGCATTAACGCTGCTTTTCTTCACCAAATTCATGACCAAAGAAGGCATCATAGGCGTCAACGACAAATATTTCCTAATCTTCACCGCCACCATGGCAGCCGCCATCTTCTTCGTGCTGCTAAGCGCCCTACAGAAACCCCTAGCATTTACAGCCGACGTCAGCGCAACAACCATGGTGCTAGGAATCTTTGGTACCCTTCTGCTAACTTTGCCCGTGTTATTCATTGACACTTCGCCCAAACAGACCACTTCCTTTGCGGAAGTCAAAGAAAAAGCTGAGAAACTCAAAGCTGACCTAGACAAATTTGCAGCTCAACTTAACGTCGTAAAAGACGCCTTGCCCGTTGTGGTAGCTGGGCCTGAAGGTAAAGCGCTTCGAATTCAAGATTCCTTAAATGAGATACTCAAAAACATTGAACTCCGCAAATATGACCAAACTGACTTGGACCAGAAACTCAAAGACATCCAAACCCTAAACACAGAAAAAGACACCCTTGAAGCCGAAGTTAACCGTATCCTCACTGAATATCAAATCTCTGCCAACGGCGAATACTCTAATTGGGTCGGCAAACTCCGCACTGAATGTGGCATAAACATCCAAACCAGCTATGTACCCCAAATCCTCAAAGACCAAACCATCGAGCAACGCGTTGAAGCTATCAAAACTGTGCTGGCGGCGGGCCGCTCGGTCACTCGTGAAACCATCGATGTTGTGGCCCCAATTTATGATATTATCCGACCTCTCTATGACCCTAACTTGCCTGAGAAATGCCGCGCAGTTGAATACTCTAATCAGAAGTTGGCAACCAAAGAAGCTCCTTGGTTAGCTATTGATGCCCTCTACTTGGCACTGAACAATTGGCGGCGCCAGTATGGTGCGGACATTCAAACTTCGCTTAGGTACCTCAAGAAGTCCCTTGCGCCAATTGCAGCCCTGAATGGTCAAGCGGATTTGTTGCCTGCAGTTTTTGGGGATGAAACTCCAAAAATCCTTGACTACGCCAAAAAAGCCGAAGGCATGCGGACGCTTACGGCGAAGCGGCTGGAGAAAGAAGAAATTAACATCCTCGATGTGGTCGCCTTCAAAGATGACATCCAAGCCTTCCTCGGCATGGCCAACGATGTGCTGCTGATGCTCTACAAGCAGCTAATCGGTGAGGAGACTGACATTGATGAGTTGGTGCCCACTAAAGATTATCTTTGGGAGAAAAACCAAACTCTGGGCGAACGCCTCAAAAAAGCCACCACCCGTCTCTCCAACCCCAAGGACTACAAGATCAATCAAATCATGGAGAAACTCCCCGAGTACCTCTCATACGTAGATGAAGCCGTGCAGACTCTGTCGGTTTATAGTGAACGTAAAGAGTTCCTGCTAAACTACCCGCTTGCTGAAGCAGCCATACAACAACAGCTCCAAACCAAACAGCAACTAACCCCCAAAGACTTGCCTTTTAACCCGCAATTCGCAGGCGAATACCTACGTCTCTACTACACACAACGATATGGAGAATATGCGTTTGATAAGGACACGCAGGTGTTAACCCGCAGGCTCTCCCCCATTTAGGGATTTACTCCTGAACCCACGGCTTTTTTGAGTTTTTCACGTATAAACAAAGAATTTGGGTTAGATGGGAATCCTTGACCCGTCAAACCCCATTTTAGAAATCCCTAACTCATCCTTGATTTCCCGTAGCTGCGCCGCCGTAAACACGGGACCATCACGGCAAACTCTGTACTTACCAATAACGCAACTACCGCACAGTCCAATCCCGCAGCGCATCAACCTCTCTAGACTCGCTTCTAGGGGAAGTTTGCGGGCTTCGGTGAGTTCAAAGATTTTTTTCACCATGATTTCAGGTCCACAAGTGTAAATCATATCGAAGCGTTCTTTGTTTAGCAGTTCTGCGAGGGGTTCGGTTACGAGGCATTGTAGTCCTGCGGTGCCGTCGTCGGTTGTGGTTACGAGGTTTTTTTCTCTGCAAATCCCGCCAAGTTCGCGGACGAAAAGGAGTTCATTTTTGGTTTTGGCGCCTTCAACAAAGGATAACCTCTCAGTTTTAGCCGCCAACTGCCGTGCAAGGAAGACCAGAGGCGCGGTGCCTGTGCCGCCGCTAACTAAGAGTACTCTGCCGCGGCTTTCCGTGAAACAGTTGCCGAAGGGTCCTCGTATCCCCACGGTTGAGCCTGCTTCCATGTTGTGGAGGTGGCGTGTGGCGTCTCCGACGGCTTTTACTGAAACCGAGACTAACCCGTCTGCTGCTTCAAAGATGCTTAGGGGGATTTCGTCTATGCCGGGTATCCAGAGCATGAGGAACTGGCCGGGTTTGGCTTTGCTGCATAATCGGTCGGTAAACGTGAAGGTTTTAACCGATGGACTTTCGGTTCGGATATTCACAATTTCGGTTGTTCTTAGGGTGTTATTTGCGGTGAGCGAGCCCAACAATGTCTGATACACTCCTGTAATGTTTCTTTCTTAGGTAAACTTCTATGCCCCGAGTTATAGCCTCAAAAACCTCGACGTCTGCAGCTACGGCTGTGCCAATCTGAACCGCAGATGCGCCCGCCAAGAAGAATTCTACGGCATCCTGCCAATCCGATACGCCACCACAGCCGATGATGGGTACCTCATATGCTTCTGCCAAGTCGTATACGCATCGTAACGCGACGGGTTTCATAGCTGGACCCGACAATCCGCCTTTTCGGTTAGCCAGAATCGGCAGTTGCGTTTCTGCGTCAATCGCCATGGCTTTTAGGGTGTTTACGGCGGTTAAGATGTCTGCGCCTGCCTCGATTGCCGCCTGAGCTAACACCGTGATGTCTGCGACGTTGGGGGATAGCTTGACGATGAGGGGTTTGTTGATGGCGGCTTTGGTTTTTTCGACGACTTCACCCAGAAATTTGGGGCTTTGTCCAATTTCAGCGCCAGTCTGCTTGACATGGGGGCAGGAGACGTTGAGTTCGATGGCGTCTGCGCCTGCATCTGCAGCTTTTTTCGCAACTGAGGCGTAGTCTTCTGCGGAATAACCAAAGACACTGACGATAAGCGGTACGCGGAGAATGGTTTTGGAGAACTTGATCTCTTCGGTGTAGACGTCGATGCCTGGGTTGGGAAGACCCATGGCGTTGATTAAGCCTGCTTGGGCTTGGACGATGGTGGGGTTGGGGTAGCCGACTCGGGGTTCGGTGCCGATGGATTTGGTTACGACTGCTCCTGCGCCGCCTTTGGCTACGCGGTTGAGGGATTCTGTAGAGTAGCCTAATACGCCGGATGCGAGTATGGTGGGGTTTTTGAGTTCCAGTCCAGCAAGGCTTGTGCTTAACGGATGGTTTTCCAAATAAATTTCACCGTTGTGTCTAGTTAATGCAATTAATCTGATAAAGCTTCGTTTGCCATGTTTTTGGCTCTTTAAGTTTGTTTTGGCGTGTTTATGTCAATTTTGGTGTGCTGAGAATGTGCCGTGCGTTTTTGTTGAAAAAAGAAAAGTGAGGATAAAGCGGTTAGCTAACGCTTTATTTCTTCTTTTTCCCCTTTTTCGCTGCTTTTTTTGCAGTCTTAGCCACGATAATAACCTCAAACCTATAATTGACTATGAATTGTATTTAAAATTTGCTAACCGCTAAGCAAACTGCCGCAACAAACAAATCGACAATTAAACTGACGCTAACACCAAAATACGCCAAAAAACAAGCGCTAAAAAAGCTACAAATCGCCAATTCAAAGGAAAATGTCACATTTTACACAAAAATGTCAAAAAACTGCTCTACCTAAACAAAACCTCGTCCTGAACATAACTCTTCCCCACACGCAACGCCACCTCCGCCTTCGCCAACTCAACCCCTAAATATCCCGCATGATCCAACCGCGAAACCAACCCACACCGCAAAATCTCCCCCAAAACCGCCTCCGCACTGCCCCCACGAATCACATGCAACGGTTCTGAAGTATCACCCGACGCATAATGCGCCGCAACCAGCATGCCGCCTTGATGGTCCACCAAAACACGGAAAACCCCGCAGGGATCCGACACGAACGGCGCTGTTTCATGTGTCTGGGCTGTAACGGCGTTCTTTACATCCAAACGGAGAGGGCTTTCGCGGTCAATTTTATCTTTTAAGATGAGCAGGTCTAGGCCGAGGTCTCGGGGCACTGAATCGCGTTTTTTGGCTAAAAACATCATCTTCGCTGCTGTTGAGGCTTCTTTTATGCTGCCTCGTGTTTTTGGGGTTTCTTCGGTTACCAGCAAAATGTCCGCTCCCACCTCTGCTGAGAGCCGCGTTAGGAGCGCGTTGAGTCCCACGGAGTCTGCGTCGAAGAGTTCCACTACATTGGCGATTCCAATCATCAGCGGAACGTTTGGGTTTCGGTGGGCGAATTCTCGGAAAGCCACGTATGAGTCGAGGATTTTGGTGGGTTCCAAGATGAGGTCGCCTATGATTTTTTTGAAGCCCAACTCTTGGGCATGTGCGATTAGGCGTTCGAGGAGTTCTACGCGTTCTCGGGGCGTTTGGGGGAAGTAGCCACGCCGCTGATTGGTTGGGATAACCACCACTGCGGTGTCACGTGCAAAGGGCGCAATGGCTTCCAAGTTTCCTTCGTCGGCGCTCAAAATCAAATCCGCCCCCGCCGCTACAGCCGCCTCAACCTCCACGGGATTAAGTGTATCGATGCTCACGGGCACACCCACAGCTGCTTTCACTGCTTCCACCGCACGTTTAGCGTCGCTGGGCCGAGTTTGCCCCGCCACCATTCCTAAATCAATGATGTTCGCTCCTGAGGCTACGTATTGCTTTGCTAACTGTGCAATCTTTTGGGTCTCAAGCAAGGGGGCGTCAGCGATTTCGGCTAAAACCCGCATCGGAAACGCTTTTCCCAAAGCCACGTCTTTTACTGTTAGGTTGCCTGGGGTTTGAAGCAGTGTTTCTTTGTTGGTTTCGGTTTTTTTGAGTTCTTGGAGGGCTGCCTCTTTGACTTTTTCACGCATCAAATCGCAGGCAGGAACTACTGTGGATAGAGTTACTTTTCCCAGTGCGTCGAGTACGACGGGGAGGTCGGCGGCGTATCGGGGGCCCTTGTAGGTGGGGATGTGGAGGGCGTCGGTGATGGGTTGGGTGTTGTGGGGCATTTGGCCAGGGGTTAGGATTAGGTCTATGTTTTTGAGGGGGGTTTGTTGGAGGGTTTGGATTATGGTTTGGGGGGTTAGGAAGGCGGCGACGGGTGTGTTTAGGGCGAGGACTTGGGTTTGGGTGTGGCTTTGGTTGGCGTATTGTTTAACGGTGGCTTCTGCGAGGGTCCCGGTGACGAGTAAGGCTTTCATGGTGTGTCTGTGTGCTTTTTGGGGTTGGGAGTATTTGTTTTTTGTGGGGTTGCGTAACTTTTTTATATGTTAACGCTGTGTAAAAACTTACATAACGATGAAAACATTTACAATTGGAGAGCTATAAATGGCAACCATAAACACTTCAAATAGAGCAGTAACATCCGCGATATACATCGCCCTAATAGCCATATGGACCGCACTGCTTCTCGCAGTCTCAGTTATCCCCGCATACCCATTACTTGGAACCGGCGCAACCATCACCGTATCCAGCATTCTCCTCTCAAGCCTCACCGCCCCCCTCCTCGGACCCGTATACGGCACAGTCGCTGGTCTAATCTTCGGCATGGCCGTCCCCTACGTAAACCCTATGACATCCATCGGCCTACTAACCTTCCTCGCACCCACCCTCTCAGCATTAATGGCTGGCTTGTTATTATTCAACAAATGGAAAGAAGCCACAATCATACTCGTAGTCCAACTAATAATCTGGTTCGCAAACCCCTTTGCATTCTACCAACTTATGCCCATCATCACCTGGGAGTTCATACCCGTATTCATCTTCCTACTCGTTCCCCCAGTCCGAAAATTCATAATCAACACCATCGTAAACGTTGACAAACGCTACCTGCCCATTGCACTCTGGTGCTTAGCTTGGACCGCACGCATCGGCGGAGATGTCGTAACTGGCAACAACATCGGCGTTTGGGTAATGGGTTGGGGAACCCCCGAGATGTATCCATTCTGGGCACCTCTCACACTATACTATGCCATCGCTGATACATTGAACTGCTTAGCAGGCGCACTCATAGGCACGGGCGTCTTGGTGGCTCTACAGAAAAGCGGTTTTCACTTCACCGCCGTGGATCATCTGCGTGAAAAAGTAAAGAAGTTGAGTCCTAAACCAGTGGCTTAGGCTCACTCACCAACTTTTTTGTTTCTTGCTTTCTCTTGATAACCGCATTCAGGTATGTTCAATTTTTCCCGTTATACATGGTAGAGACTTTGAAAACTGAATTATAATTAGAGTGGGGGCCACCCTTCTGGTAGGTGACCCCCTGCCCCTCTCGCATGGGATAGCTGGGTTTTTCTGGTGCAGATGAGCGAAACCCCGAGGTGGCGGTTTTTCGCTGTTTATGTCTTGGTTGTTTTTGGTTTTATGGTTTTTCGTCAAGGAACCTTGACTACGGTCTGCGGGGTTTAGTCAAGAAATCTTGACTAAGCAGCAAAATCTTGGTCTGCATTGATTAAGCTTTTAAACCCATCAAGCAACCACTAAGGGATATAGGCTAAAGCTGCATCGGTGTATTGATGGCGGATAAGCGGAAAGGTTCAGTGCAAATACGCTTCGAGGTTCTTGAATACCTATTCTTCGCTGGCAAAAATCAACTCCGCACCCATGTATGGCGAAAAGCCACAGATGCCTCTTACGATGATTTCCTTAAGCATCTGGTCTTTCTAAAAGAGAAAGGCTTTGTGGACGAAACCGCTGAAGGACAAATCCTCATAACCCCCGAGGGACGAAAAGTCTACACTCGACTCCGAGATGCGCTGCCCTCGCTGCTTTAGCTTTCACCATCGGTGAATCATCTATATAACCAAAAAATGGGATGAAAAAGTGATGAATCAAAAAGACCCTGAAGAAGTGTACCCTGTGAGGACTATGCATGAGTTCCTCTATCAAGTGGAAAAAGAGACGAATAGGTTCAAGCGGGGCGCAGTCATAAGCATAATGGTCTCAGCGTTGATGCTGGTCGTTTTGGTTTTTGTTGCCTACATGACAATTCTTCGAAGCTTCGCCGCCAGCGGTATCATCCTGCTAGCCGTGTTGGCAGGCGTGCTTGTCTACAGTATCTATTTGATGAGTTTCCAGTATCGCTTCTTCCGCAAATGGGAAAACCGCCTCAACCGCCTTAGTATGCTTGAAGAAAAAATGATGCCGGAGTTAAGTAACCAAGAAGAAACCTCAGATAAACCCTAACGCTTCCTAGTCTGCTTACAGCGAACGTCCTTCTATCATGTTACTCTTCCGCTTCTTTCCGTTTTAACCCACTTAAACGGGCTATTGGACAGGATATCAAAATATGCTTTGAGCGAAACACTCAAACTCATGAAGTAACCGCCTATCATCATGGGTATAACGAATTTCAGATAACGTAGTTGCTTAATTTGGTAGAGTCCTGCAAAAACCATAGCTATAGCTGATATTGTTGACAATATCATAAACGCTAATGCGTATGGTTGTGGTATGAGGCTGACCGGTGTGAGAACCAATTGTGCAATCCCGCTGGCTAGCCCTATTACTATCAATATTGGGATAAGGTTGATGTTTAGCCAAAGTAACCCTTCCAGTTTCTCTCGTATAGACAGAAAAGGCGAGGCAAGAAGTTTTGTAGTGTACTTTAGACCACAAACCGTGTGTCCTCGAATCCAGCGATATCTCTGTTTGCAGTACACCTTTAGTTTATCTGGTGCTTCTTCGCCACAATCTACAGTCACGTCATATTTTGTCTTGTAGCCCGCTAATAGAGCTCGGCAGGTTAAGTCCGTGTCTTCACTATACACTTTAGGTTCCCATTCACCGACTTTGCTGATGAGCTCTCTTCTAAAACCTCCCGCAGTACCCCCATATTGGGCTGAAAGTCCGATTTTGTCTCGTGCTTGAAGTTCGCATAAGAACCCAGCTGATCTTTCTGCGTGAACCGTCTTGGTTAAGAAATTCTCATCTTTATTCACCACATGTATTCTCCCTTGCACTAACCCAACCTTTGGGTCTTCAAACCATCGCACGAGTCTTTTAATAGTGTCAGGTGCTGGCGTGTAGTCCGCATCGAATACTAAAACTATCTCATTTTTAGATTCGGATATTCCCTGATTCATAACGTCTCCTTTGCCCATCCCGCCTATGGGTCTGTCGACGACACGAATGTAGGCAAATTTATCCGCCCATTGATGAGCAATCTCTGAGGTTTTATCGGTCGAGGCATCGTTTAGGACCAAGATTTCAATCTTGTCAGGTGGATAGTCAAGTTTGCTCATGTAGCACAATGTTCGGTCAAGTACTTTCTCTTCGTTTCTTGCAGGAATCAATATTGAAACAGTGCGAGTGGGTGCATAGTCTGTGAATTTGTCTGGTTCACTTTGCCGCAATGTTACAATAGAAAAAAGGTATTGGCGCACCACGTATGGCAATAATAAAAGTGGAAAGATGATGTTCATTATACCGAAAAACTCGCCTATCATTATTTCAGCCTCGAGCCGCAGTGGCATGGCAAAATGATACCGCCTGTTTTGTGGGCAGTAACAATGTCTTTTCTTGGTGTAATCGTTTTTTCGGTATTATCCATGTGTAAATGCCTCTTAGGCTCTTGAATTCATTGGAATATAACCCCACGCCTCAGAACGTTATGTTCAAAACTTAGTACAAGGAAAAGCAATATTGCGGAAAGTCGCGGCGGTTATAAGAAGAAGGGTTCCAATTGGCAAAGCACTTAACATTAAAAACAAGAAAACGACAAATGCCTTGATGGCTCGTCATCCTAACGCACAATTCTTAATTCTGCGCTTCGCTTCAAAAGAAATCAGGCAGAGGTTTTATAATACACCTAGTTTTTTGAGTTTTTTTTGTGGTAGGCAGGATTTGATTTCGTCGAAGTCGTAGAAGGTGTTGACGAATTCGTCTATGGATGCTTCAAGGGCTTTTTCGCCTTTTTCTGTGATTGAGTAGCGTTTGTTTTGATCTACGGTGAGGATGCCCATGCTGTTTAGGTTTTTTAAGACGGGGTAGATGGTGCCGGGGCTGGGTTTTTTTCCGCGACGTTTTTCGAGTTCTTGTGAGATTTCTGCGCCGGTTTTTGGTTCTTTGCGGATTAGCCATACGATTAGGAATGAGAGGAGTCCTTTGGAGCTGCATTCGGTCATAGGATAGAGTTTGGGTTTTGGTGTTTTAAGGTTATCGGTTTTGCGATATATTTATCTGCAAGTATCGTATAACCAATATCGTAAACCCAATATCGACGGGATTAAAATGAACACAATCTACTACTTCACCTCAACCGGCAACTCCCTAGAAATAGCCCGCCAAATAGCAACAAAACTCGGCGACACCCAACTCATATCCATGGCAACACAACCACCCAAAAACCAAGTCGGCGGACCCAACCAGACAATTGGCTTTGTCTTCCCCGTCTACTTCTTCGGTATGCCCCGCATAGTCAAACGCTTTGTCCAAAGCCTAACCATTGCCCCCAGAACCTATTGCTTTGCCATTGCAAGCTATGGCGGAACAAAACAGGACACGTTGGGCATGCTCGACGATGTTCTGAAGAAAAAAGGTGCCCACTTGTCATATGCCGAAGGAGTGTTGATGCCGGGGAACTATATCGTTCGCTATGGTTCCGAATCCCCCGAAGAGGCAGCGGAGATGAGGCAGAACGCCCAGATAAAGGTGGAAGAAGCGGCACATGCCATAAGTAATCGCGTAGCTAAATCTGTTGAAAGAGGAAATAAACTGCTAAGCAGAGCCGCCAACAAAATAATCTACACCAACATCGAAGGTTTCGACAAGAAATTCAACGCAACCGATGCCTGCGTGAGCTGCGGCTTATGCAGCCAAATCTGCCCCGTCCAAAACATCAAACTGGAGGACCACCGCCCCGTTTGGCAGCACCACTGCGAACGATGCTTGGCTTGTATCCAATGGTGCCCAACCGAAGCAATCCAGTACGGCACAAAAACTGCAAATCGCCAAAGATACCACAACCCAACCGTTAAAGCGCAAGATATTATCGCTGAAAACATGGGTGTTCTAGCAGAGGCTAAGTTACTTTCTACATAGATTGTTTTTGGCAGCGTTTCTGGCTGGCTAACTGCACGAATGCTCTGTGCTGTTTATTGGTAATGTGCATTTTATGGAAGACTTAACATGCTTCCACATCCACACCGCGGCGTTTTCAACATAGACCTATGCAGGGCATGTGGAGAGAATCGCTGCGCCCACACCGAAACAGACGCCGAAAAACGTTGCAACCCAAAAAAGCATTGCTTTGCGCAAACCGTCTTGTGGCGCCGCAAAAACCGCCACACCCACATAAAGAGACAAACGGAGTTCACCTTTGGTGTATAGGTCGAGTGCGTTAGCGTTTATACAAAGATTTGACTCCTTCCGATTAACAAGGAACGGACGAATCAAAATGAACAAAAACACTAACCAAAAAACAAAAACCCAAACCCGAAATCGAAGCCAAACTCCGCTAACTGGGAGGGCGCTGCGTTGAGATTTTGGCCGCAGCAGAGGTGGAAAAAAATGTTGCTAACCGCGCTCTTAGTTGCATTGGTGGTGCTTGTTGGTTTCGCCGCATACCTCGAATACAGCGTTTACCGAGAAATCGCCACACCCCTCGAAACTCTAAACGCGGCTGGCGAGAAATCGGCGCTGGTAGTGTATCATCCGGGCACCACTGACTTCGCAAAAAACATCACCTACACCTATGCAGAGACCCTCGCAGCCAACGGCTGGCGAGTAGACGTAAGCACGGTGAGTTCTCAAACCCCTGCGGACCTGTCGAAGTATTCACTGCTGGTGCTGAACTGGGCAATATACGACTTAAACCCTGCTCCAACCATGACAAACTATATCCACCGCATCGGAAACCTAAACAACATAAACACAACAGTCATAACAATCAGCGGTGGCATGGACCCCCTAAATGCCAAAGATACCATGAACCAAATTGTCCAAGACGCCCACGGCAACATCGTGCAGTCGCTTGCGTCTTCACGTAGCAACCGTGACTTTGAAGGTCTACGTGCGGCAGCAAACAACTTAACCCCGTAGGTTTGAGCCATGAACAAAAACGCGTTAATCCCCTCAGGCATCAGTTCGCTGCGGCTTGCAGCCCTGCCTATATTTTTCTATTTCAACAGCATAGGCTCTCCCTCGATGTGTCTACTTGTTTTCGCTTTAGCCGCCGGCACGGACCTGCTTGACGGCTTCATCGCCCGAAAGCTCAAAGTCGCCTCAAAGAAGGGTGCCTACTTTGATGCGGTAGTGGACTTTTTGTTTGTCGCAGGCATATTCACAGCCTTCATACAAAACGGCTACTATCCAGCTTGGATTTTTCTGGTGATAGCGGCTTCATTTGTCCAGTTCGTGGTTTCAGGCTTCTACACAAAGAAGCTCTACGACCCCTTGGGAAAATACATTGGAAGCGTCCTCTACATAGCCATAATCTTGACGTTGCTGGCTCCCACCTCAGTGGTGTTTGCGGTTGTGGAAGTAGGCTTCCCAATTTGGGCTGGAGCATCTTTTATCACACGCACCCTCAGCTTCACTGCAAATTACCGCAGAAGCCTCCTCTTACAAAAAAACCTGCTAAATCAACCCCACCAAACCACACGACCATAGGTAGGCGAAATGACCGCAACAACCCCAAACCTCGCTTTGCCCCCTCAAGTGAGGGTTTCTTTAGGCTCCGCCATCGTCCTGGGTCTTTCTGAAGGCAAATTGGACGCGGCACCCACCACCGTCTACCTTATGACCCACCGTCAAGGTAAATGCGGCGCTAATTGTGGGTTCTGCTCCCAAGCCCGTAGCAGCAAAAGCAGCACTGAATTGCTTTCCCGCGTCACATGGCCCACCTACTCCACCCTAACAATTTTAGCCGCGTTACCCAACGTAGTTGCCGAGGGCAAAATCCGCCGAGTCTGCATTCAAGCCCTCAATTACCCCGCCGTCTTTGACGAATTAGAAGCCCTTGTAAAAAAAATCAAACAATGCGTGACCGTTGAGGTTTCGGTTTCTTGTCAACCCCAAAGCCGACAGAACATGGAACGTCTCAAGGCGTCAGGCGTGGACCGATTGGGAATTGCCCTAGACGCTGCAACCGAAGCAATATTTGACCGCGTCAAAGGCAAAGACATCGGCGGCAACTACTCATGGAGTGAGCAGTTTCGGCTCATGGCTGAGGCTTTACAAGTTTTTGGTCGCGGCAATGTTAGTACACATGTGATTGTGGGTTTGGGTGAAACGGAGCAGCAAGCCGTAGAAGTCCTTGACCGATGTCTGCGGTTGGGGGTTTTGCCGGGGCTGTTCGCGTTTACACCAGTGCGAGGTACTGCGCTGGAGGCATCTTTGCCCCCGCGGCTGGATACGTATCGGCGCGTTCAGGTTGCGAGATATCTTCTAGTAAACAAAAAGGCAAAGCTCGCGGATATGCGGTTTGACACAGAAGGAAAAATCATCGGTTTCGGGGTGCCTCTCGAAGTGCTTGATGCCCTAATCGAATCTGGTGCGCCTTTTCGAACTTCTGGCTGCCCTGACTGCAACCGCCCCTACTATAACGAGAAACCCAGTGGACCCATCTACAATTACCCAACAAAACTTACGCAAAAAGAAGTGGAGACAGCTAAAAAAGAGCTGCTCAAGGTATGAGTTGATCTGCGGTTTGGTCACCCTGTTTTTTGACGGGTTTGAGTGGCTTTGGTTTCTGCCGTGTAACCTGTTCGACTAGTCGCCAAAACTCATCCATTGTGTAGCCTTTGAGCAGGTCTTTCATGAGTTTCTTGACTTGGTAGTACGTCATTTGGGCTTCGCCTTTGTCGAGGCTTTCCTGTGGACCTTTGATGCGGCGGAATAATTCGTCCATTTGACGTGGAGAGGCGCGGATGCCTGCTTTTTCTAGCAGTTTCTGGATGAGGGTTTGTCCCGTGTTTCGGCCGATGAATATCATAGTTTCTCTGCCGACGATTTCAGGTGGGAACGGCTCAAACACCAGCGGTTGCTGCATCATTTCTTCCACTTCTTCTTCGACTTCGTGGGTGAAGATGTTTTCGCCGATGATGGGCTTGTGGAATTGAATGGGCATAGCAAAGGCTTTCTCTGCGGACTGGGCGATACGATAGATTTTGCCCATGTCGATACCTGTGTCTATGTTGTAGAGTAATTCGGCTGCGGTGACGACTTCTTCGAAGGGCGCGATGCCTGCGCGTTCGCCAAATCCCGCGATGCAGGTGTGGAGGTAGGGTACGCCTTCTTCCATGGCGGCAAGGGTGTTGGCGGAGGCTAAGCCGAAGTCGTTGTGACAGTGAATTGCTAATGGTGCTTTCTTTTTGACAGCTTCGGGCAATCCCTCGCGGATATGTGAAATCAGGTAACGCATGGATAGGGGTCGTATGAAGCCGACGCTGTCTGCTATGGCGAGGCGTACGGCGCCTGCGTTTGCTGCAACTTCAAAAACTTGGATGATGTCTTCTAGTGGGGTGCGGGTGCCATCCATAAGGGTAAAGTTAACGTTTGTGCCATGTTTTTTGGCGTATTCTATGGTTTCGGTGATGCGTTGGAGTTGTTGTTCTTTGGTTAATTTCAGTTTATACTGAAGGTTTAGTCCGTTTATGGGAGTTTCTATAGTGATTTCTTTTATGCCGCATTCCAGGCATGCGTTAACGCTGTTTTTGGTGGCTTCGGCAGATGCCGTAAGTTTAGCGTAGCTAAAACTCTCATTGACGATGCGTTTGACTGTACGTTTTTCCTCGTCGGATAGGGCGGGGAAACCTACGTTTATGACTGCGACGCCTGCTTCATCCATCAGCTTGGCTAGGCGAACCTGTTCTACGTAAGTTAAGTAGACGGTCGGCGCTTTGATGCCTTCGCGGAAGGTTTCGTCCCAGATGAATGCGCGGTCAGGAAGTTTAGGCGGCAGGTTCTTTCTTAAACGGTTATAGTTTGCAATCAATCCCTGAGCTTCTAGCTTCTTGAATATAGTCTTCCTCATTTAGACACAATCCAACCAACAATACGCGCTAAATTAACACCTTTAATTTGCAATTTCCTATATAAAACTGCATCTATATTTAGCCATCCAGCACAGACTTTACCATACACTCGCTTGACCACCAAGACTTTTACCTACCGTTTTTTGGTGTTGCAAAAGCTTAAGTGCAGTTAGAATAATAATCAACCGCATAAGGGACAACTATCATGTGTAGCCTCCGAGTCACCATAGAAAAAATCAAAAGCTTAGAAGAGGAAAAAAAGAGCCTCCTCCAAGAAATTGACGAACTCAAAAAAATCGCGGACCAAAAAGCCCTCGAGCTAGAAAGCGAAGTCGGCAAACTCCGTGACGAGGTCAAATCTTTAAAGGTCCTAATGAACGGCGCCCAAACCCCTGTGGCGGCTCCTTTAGAACCCGCCGCGGCGCCACTTGTGGAACCCGCAAACAACTCTCCCTCCTAAATTTTGGTGTTTAAAAAACCCGCAACTGCTTTGCACACTTTACTTTAAGTGCCCTCTTGGTTAATTGACGCCAGAGTAGCGCTTTCAAAAATCCTCATGAGCCCTCTTAGGGTTCTAAATGGGAAAAAAAGATAATGTTAGGAACCCGATTGGATGAGCCGACTTGATGAGCTGTTCGGGTTTTAGGCGGTTGAGGGAGGCACCCGCTTTAGCAGGTTGTTGATGGCGTCTACTGTTGCGTTGCAGGCGGTTTGTCTTGCCGTAGTTGAGGTATCGGTTTCGAGTTTTTCAAGTTCTTTGTGCAGTTGGTCGCTGATTTGGTTGAGTTCCTGTTTATGTTTCTCGTAGTTGTCATGCAGCTTTTCCTGTTCTGCTGAGAAGCTTTGCAGTTTAACTTCTAATTCGGTTTTGGCTGTCTCAAGGTCACTGGTGGTTTTTGCCAGTTTCTCAGTTGCTAAGCGTTTTTCTTTGAATTTGAAGAATCCAAGTTTGACGTCCTGCTGCTCGGCTAAGTCATCTTCTAAGTCGCGAATTCGATTAGAGAGTTGTTGGACTTCGGTGTTTCGGGTAGTGCTAAGTTGGCGGCTTTTCTCAGCGTATTCTTTGTCTGCTTCAACGATTTTGTGGTTGTTTTCCGCTAAGGCGTTTGATTGCTGATTAACTTCGTCTTCTTGGATGCGGTTTTCAGCCAACGCTGCTTCCACATCAAGGAAGATTTGGCTGATTTCTTTTTGGAATTGTTCATCGATTTTAACGGCGGGGTTCGCTTCAAACTCATTTACGGTACGTTTGAGCATAACGAGCCAATCATCAAAGTACTGACTAAACGGGGACAACGCAAAAATCTGGCTTCCGAGCCTGTTTAGGCAGTTGATGGTTTTTTCCGCCACTTCCTGTGCAGTTGCCTGCGGGGCTTCTTCTTGGAGGTACTTGGCACCTGTTTTAGCCTTTTTATCTTTAGCCTTCTTTTGACGAGTACTCTTAGAATTTTGTCGGCTTGCTCCCCGAGGGCTGCCTCGTGATCTAAAACTCATAGCTAATCTCTCAGTCTCCAATTAACGCAGGAAATATTTAAAGAATGGCACTACTTTTGGGGGAAGAAAAAAGGAAAAAAATAAACTTGTGGGGTCTATTTTTTACGTCTAGCTCTGGCTTTAGCTTTTTTGGTTGGCTTTGTCTCAACGGGCTTTGGATTGTCTTTGGGTTTCCGTGCCCGCCACGCTAAAAATGCTCCTGCCACGACCGCGAGCCCTAACACTGCCACAACGGCGTAAACCCATGTCGGCTGCGCATCTGATGTGTTACCTGAATCTGGTGTCTCTGTAGCTGTTGGCGCAGTGGTTTCTCCTGGGTTTGTGGGCGTTACCGGTGTACTGGTGCTGCCAGGGTTGGGGGTGGCTGTGTTTTTAGGATAAGTGTTTGAGGGGTAAGCTGTTGCTTGGGGTGCTGTTCCTGTGGGGGTAGGTGACTCAGCTTGTACCAGCAGTGTGTACGTGTTAATTTTGTACTCTGACGGAAGGCTTGATTGGTTCACGTCGTATGCGCCGAATTTGAAGTCTTTGGATGCGCCTGATGATAGCGAGGGGGTTAACACTTCTTGTCCATCATAACCGCCTACAGCTACAACTTCGCCTGCGGAATTGTAGAAAGTGCCAAAGACGCGGAGGTTTGTAGCGGTGTCTGACCCTGTGTTTTTGACGGTGCCGCTGACCCAGTAGACCCCTTTATCATCGGAGCCGGTGCCTACGCTGGTGGATTGAGCTGTGATGGTTAAGCCAGGGTACTGGTACTTGTCTGTGGTGTCTGCGCTTAGCACGCTGACTTCTAGGCTTGAGATGTCGCTTGTGGTGTAGCTTGTTGTGCCTGACAAGATGTCGCCTAACACGAAGGACAGATAGAAGGGTGCTTTCTGTTGGGGCGCTAAGTATTGCACCCAAACGGTGCCTGAGATGTCTTTTACGGTGCCGTCTGTTAAGGTAACTGTTGCGCCTAAGTGGACGATGTTTATGGTGCTTGTGCCGACGTTTTGGACTTCGCCAACTACGTCTAGGAGACCCATTGTGTCGAAGTAATAGTTTTTGCTGACGATTTTTACGTCACTGGCGCTGCTGAGGCCAGTTGGGATTATGCATAGACTGAGCATGAGTGTGGTTAATGCAACCAAAAGGTACGCTGATTGCTTTTTCATTAATGTGTTTCTCCTCTGTTGTTAAGCGAGAGTCTGATAAGTAGTATAAAACAGTTTTTCAAAATTACACCTAAATGCCGAGCGCAATTTTTTTAATGGGCTATATAGAGTCGGGGCGCAATTCTTAAATGTAGAATATGGCGATATGCTGTCTGAAGGAACCTCTGTGGCCGAAAAATTACATCCCTATGTAGTATTTCTTCCAGTCGAAAAAAAAGATAAAATCCTAAGCGCAATATTTGGCTCCAAAGCAGGAGTCGACCTACTGCGCTTTAGCCTCCATCAAGGCATAGCCAAAAACATCTACCAAAAAGACCTGGTCCAACAACTCAACTACAGCAACAAAACCATAATCGGAAACCTCAAAGCACTCACCTCACTGGGAGTCTTAAAAGAAAGCATGGAGAAAAACGAAAAAGAAGGCCGTATCATCTGGATAAAAACCTACCAACTCACCGACCTCGGCCGATGGTTTGCCCTGCTTCTGGCACAGGAAACTGAACTCTCCGAAGGCGAACGAGCAGACATCCTCAAAAGCCTATTTCGAACTTACGTTAAACAAGTAAAAAACTTGGCTGAAGAAATCGGCATCGCCAAAAAAACGCTTGAAGACACCTTCAAAGAAGAAATGAAATAATCCCCCACCTAATTTAATGTAGACTTTTTGAAATGCGCCCTTGAAATTAAGTAATAATAGCAATCATGTTATTGTTAACGAACCTATTTGGATGCTAATATTCAACCTATGCTGAAACGATAGAGGGGGAGCCCAACGTGCATATTTGGATCCTATTAGTGGTTCTATGCAGAAACCTAAGAGGGGTAGATCACTATTGACACAGAAACAACCCAAAAGCATGTTGAAAACCAGAAGAATTGCTCGCCCTAAATTAGGGCGGAGGCGAGAGGTTCTCTATCTGACCGCTACCCAAAAACACGAGTTAATGCAGTGCTAAACTTATCGTCAGTACTATGAGCACAAAGAGCGTTATGAGTACGTATTTGAGGTTTTTTTCCCAAGCAAAATAGGCAACCGATGTTATGGCTCGAATGTAAGGCGTGAGCAGGAGAACGATGATTCCTAACGTCATAAAGACCAGCGCGTTCTCTGCCGTGAAGAGGTTTTGGACTTCTAGCGCGATAAACGAGAAAAAGTTGTCTCCGCTGATGTAGACGGCAGGATCCGTGGAAACCGCCACGTTGCCAAACGCCCCAAAATATAGCCCTATCCCGATGACTTCTAAAACAACACTGACGATAACTCCGACCACCAGCAAGTAACTCACTGCGACTTCTAGTTTGGCTTCTCCGCTGCCTAAACTCATAGCGACGTCACTCCTTTGTAGAGCATCTGGATAATCATCACCGTCACAATAACCAAAAACAACACGCGTAGGTGCTTGTCATGGAAGCGGTTGAGGATTCTGCCGCCCACCAACGCGCCCACGGTGACGCCGACCGCCATCGGAGCCATCAACGTCAAATTCAGCAACCCCGAAAACAGATAAACACTCACACCCGCCAATGCGGTCATGCCTATGATGAAGTTGCTCGTCGCACTGGAGACTTTAGCGGGTATCTTTAACACTTTTTCTTGTACAACCACCTTAAACGCGCCTGCACCGATGCCCAGCATGCCTGCCGCTAAGCCTGCAACAATCATGCCTAAGCCGCCCAGAAAAGCGTTGGTGGCTTTGTATTCGACGATTTTGTTTTTTGCTTTGTCAAAGTAGCTGCCTTCGAGCCGTAGCCATCTTGAAAGTTTGTCCTGTGTTGCTGGGGGAGCGTATTCTTGTTTTAGTGAGGCGCGGATATTGATGTATGAGGTCATTAGGAAGGCGGCGAAAAGGAAGTAGAGAAAGATGGGTGCGATGATGACAGTTATGGTTGCGCCCACGATGGCTCCGGTGATGGTGAACATTTCTAGGTACATGGCGAGTTTGACGTTAGCGATTTTCTCACGCACAAACGACGCCGCGGAGCCACTGGACGTGGCGATTATAGCGACCATGCCGCAGGCTACTGCGACTTTTACGTCGATGCCTAAGAACACCAGAATCGGTGTGAGGATGCTTGCGCCGCCTAATCCTGTAAGCGCACCCAAAAAGCCCACAAGTATCGAAATAAGCAGCAGCGAAAGCATATCCAGCAAAGTTTTTCTCCAAACTCTATGAGTACACGAGGTTATTAAACAGGCACTTTAGCGTTTACTGCGCTGCGGGAAAAATAAAATAGACGATATAGAGGGGGAACTGGGGGTTAGGGGTGGAGTTGTTGGCGTTTGCGGTAGATGATGAAGGCCGCTGCGCAGGAAACCATAGCTAAGAGTGCACCAAGAGGATATTCAGGTAACTCCATGCAAGGCGTTATGGTAAAGGTTGCCGATGCAATGATGGTTGGATGAGCTTTTTCTGAAACTGCAACTGGGTAGCCAAAGCCCGGCGAGATACTGGGCACGTTGAAGGTGGCGGTAAAGGTGCCTTTTTTGCCGTCGACTTCGAGGTGGCCGAGCGCGAGGGCTTTGCCGTTGAAAGTTGCTTGGAGGCCGTCAGCTGCGGTGGAGGAGTAGCCTTTGCCTGTGATGGTTATGGTTGTCCCTTGGGGTCCGCTGTTTTGGCTAAGCTGGATTTTGGGCAGGATGGTGAATTTCACCGTGTCTTTGTTGCCTTCCGCGTCTTGAGCTACGACATCATAGGTGCCTGCGGTCAATCCGCTGTCGGGTATGGTGATTTCGGATTTGAATTGTCCTGATTTGTCGGTTGTTGTTTCAAACTTGAATAGTTCGATGGTTAGTTTGGATTTGTGGGCGAAGCCTACTCCTGTTACAGTGATGACGTCGCCTATGCAGGCGCTGTCTTTGTCTAGGGTTATTTTTGGGTTTTTTGCGCTTGCTGTGTTTAGTGAAGCGACTAGGGTTAGGCATATGAGGGTTAATGCCATGATTGTTAGGCTTTTCTTGTTTTGCATAGGGTACACCGTGAATTGTGTATTGAGAAGTACGATTGCTGTGTTTGGTTAATAACTAAGATTACCAAACCTGACACATATCCAAACCCGCAAGTTCCGAATAGACAAGCATATTAACCCTCAAAGAAATCTCCATACGGCGACGAGCATGGCAAAACAGGTTTTCATCTCAGGCCCGATCCTTGGTATGGAAAAACAGCAGGACTACCGAAAAACCGTAACCGACATCTGTACTAAACTCGGTTTAACAGTCATTGACCCTTGGAAACGTGAGCGTGTTCTCTATAACGGTACTGAGGAATGTTGGTGGGATAAGGTGCCTACGTTTGAGTTTATCTCGCGTGACCTTGACGACGCTGACCGTTGCGATATTATGGTGGTTTATTTGCCGATAATTTCTGCGGGTGCCTGTATGGAGATGTTTTATGCTAAGCGCAAAGGCAAACATGTTATTGTTGTGTCCGAAAATCGTTGTCTTAGTCCTTGGATAATTTTCCACGCTGATGCTGTTATTACAAATTTTGATAAACTTGAAGAAAAACTGAAAAATCTCCTATAACTGAGCCTAAAAACTGAATACTTGCGGAAACTATATCCATGCCTTCTGAAACTATGTTTTAGGTGTAACCCCGTGGATGCCGTAACCATCATCCTAATCGCATTTGGCTTAGCTATGGATGCCTTCGCTGTCTCCATCGCAAACGGCCTGACAATCACCAAAAACCGCCCGCAAGCCGCCCTGTTAACCGCTGGGTTCTTTGGCGGGTTCCAAATGTTGATGCCTGCGATTGGCTGGCTTGCAGGATTTAGCCTCCAAAGCATCCTATCAAGCGTAGGCGACTGGATTGCCTTTGTCCTCTTAGCATTTATCGGCGGAAAAATGATTTACGACGGCGTAAAAAACAAAAACATCACTGGCACATCAGACCAACTCAAACTCCACAAGCTGCTTTTATTATCCGTTGCAACCAGCATCGATGCCCTCTTGGTTGGCTTTAGCTTCGCATTTATAGAGACCGCAATCTTTGTGCCCATACTAGTGATTGGGGGCATCACGTTTTTGCTCTCGTATGTGGGCTTCTCTTTTGGAACTGGCTTAGGCGAAATGTTCGGTGAAAGAATAAAGATTGTAGGCGGGATAATACTGGTACTTATCGGGTTGAAGATTCTTCTTGAGAACCTAGCCGTTTAGGAGCCACCTGCCCGCGTGGCTTCTGTTTTTTCTTTCGCGGTGTTTTGGTGAACTTGTGGAAGCCAAAAAATTCTTTAGTTTTTCTCTATTGGAGTCTGTTCTTCACTGGATTTGTCGTTGTCTATTTTTTGGCGTTTGACTAACCAGTAAGCCATTAGTATTGAAAAGGTTGTTAGCAGAACAACTGTCAAAATGCTGTAGCTTAACCCGATTTTTTCAACCAAGATTTCGTAGGTGCCAACTAATCCGAATAGTATGAAGATGCTGGCTGAGAACCATTTGATTGTTTTTTGTGGAATACGCTTGCACAGGACCACGCCGATTACTATTCCGATGCCGTCTGCGATTATCATTCCTAACGTTGTACCCATTAGTACACTTACTGCATTTTGGTACTCAACAGCTAAGCTAATAGTTGCCAACTGGGTTTTGTCTCCGAATTCCGCTATGAAGAACGCGATAGCAACGGTGGCGACGGGTCCAAACCGTGAAGGCTTTTTGTCTTCACCCTTCAATTGGTCTCCTCGTATAGTCCAAAGTCCAAAACCGATAAACGAAATTGAGGCGACCAAGGAAATTATGTCAACGGGTACAATTGTAACCAAGAATTGACCTGCCAAAACTGCCAATGCATGATTTGCAATCGTTGCGATAAAGACGGCGATAAGTACTTTTGAGGCCTTGAAACGGGTAGCAAAGGACATTGCAAGAAGCTGGGTCTTATCACCCATTTCCGCGAGAACAACAAACGCCAAAGACGCCAAGAACGCCGCTACACTTAACTCAAACATGAACGGTCACCGCCAAGTTATGGTTGCGTCTCGTGGAATTAGGCATCCCCCGATGTACAACTTTGGACAATTATAAAATTATCTGGAGAAAAACGGCGGTTTCTTCAATAAACATAAGACATAACCGAGTGGTTCAAACGATTGTTAAGTTTTTGACGTGTGATTTTTTCTTTTAGGTGTGAATTCTTGTCGTATTTTCATTTCGCGTCGTTTACGGTTGTAGCCAATTGAGAAGTCATGGGTGGCGTCGCGGATTTTGCGGAGCAACAGCATCATGCGGCTGTTTTTATCAAAGACATGCGGCGTGGGGTTGTCGGGGAAGTAGATTTCTTCGCGTTCCTTCGCTAACCCAATAAGCGGCAATTTTAGCCCAAGTTTGTCTAAGGCAGCTTTTGCGGCTGCAACTTGTCCGGGTCCGCCGTCCACCATCACCAAGTCGGGGAGGGGCTGCTTTTCTTCTTGGAGCCGTTTGTAGCGTCGGGAGACGACCTCATGCATGCTTGCGAAGTCATTTTGGCCTGTGAAGGTTTTGATTTTGAATTTGCGGTAGTTTTTCTTGTCAGGTTTGGCGTCTCTAAACGTGACCATGCCTGAGACTACGTGTTCGGTGCCCAAGTTGGAGATGTCGAAGCATTCAATCACATGAGGCAAGGTCGGGAGGGGGAGGTTGTTTTGGAGGTCTACGAGTGCGGAGTCAACTTCAAGGGTGGATTCAAGGTTCTTCTCCGCCAACTGCACTAATGCCAGTTTGTCGGCTTTCCTTGGAATCGTCAATGACACTGGCGCCAGCCGTTTCGAAGAAAGGAACTCTTCGAGCGCCTTTTTTTCTTCAGGTTCTTGCCAGACGGGCTTGTTTAGTAGGATTTCGCGGGGAATCTGGTTGGTGGTGTAGTAGGCTTTGAGGAATTCTTGTTCAATTTGGGGCTGTAAATCCACCGTAAACTCTTTTTTTCCCAACAGCACGCCTTTACGTACACCCATCTGCACCGCCATCAGTTTCTCGCCTACCTGACGAAAAACCATCACGTCTTGGTCAAAGCGGCGTTCATTATCCACAATTTGGCGTTCAGTGAGCAGGCGGATGCTGGCGATTTGGTTGCGGATTTCAAGCGCATCCTCAAACTGTTGATTCATGGACGCAATCTGCATCTGATTGTTGAGCTCCGCCATGGTTTGGTCGTAGTTGCCATTTAGAAACTCGCGAGCGCCCCTGACCTGCTTATCATATTCCTCAGCGGTGACGTGTCCTACGCATGGCGCGGTGCAGAGGTGGATGTGGTAGTTGAGGCAGGCGCGTTTATGCATGTTTTTGCAGGTGCGGAGTTTGAATACGCGGACGACGGCGCGTTGGAGGTCTTGACGTGTAAAGCCCTCGGTGTAGGGACCAAACGATTCGAGTTTGCGGCTGACTTTGCGGCTCATCATAATCCTTGGGTAGCTTTCGCGTGTGAGCGCAATGTAGGCGTAGGTTTTGGCGTCTTTTAGGTTAATGTTGTACTTGGGAGTGTGCTGTTTGATGAGTTTGTTCTCCAGCAGAAGCGCCTCAACCTCATTGTTTACAACCACCCAGTCGATGCTGCGAATATGCAAAACGAGTTGGCGGGTTTTGATGGGTTGGTCCTTGTTTAGGAAGTAGCTTTTTACTCGGGCGCGGAGGTTTTTGGCTTTGCCCACATAGATGATTTCCCCTGCCTCATCACGGTACAAATAAACGCCGGGCTCAGTGGGGATGTCGCTGGTTTTGAATTCGGAGGGGTCACTTAGGGGAATCATGGGTTAATGCGCTAAATATCTGACTCTCCACTGGATGCATTAAGCATTTCCTATAGTCACACAAATTGCTTGGGTTGTTTGTTCTATGAAAAAGAAACAACAGCCCTTATTCTGCTCTTTATGTGGGTGTGGCGGTTTCTGCAGCACCACAAAACGGTTTGAGCAGCATGCTGCTTTTTGTTATCGCATTGCTTTTCTGCGTCTGTTTCGGTGTGGCAACAGCATTTTCCACTACAAGAATACATAGAAAACCCCGATTATGCGTGTGGTGACATGTTGAGTCTTCTTTAAAATTCACGCCATCAATGAAAGCCAAAAGAATAGTACTGTATTATAATTAAATGGTTTTTTTCATGTCCTGTTTTCTTAACTTTATGATTAAACAATAAACTCCTAAAATCCCTGCGAACTTTATTTTCCAAATCTGAGGCTGTAAGGGTCAACCAAATGTACCCCGTAAAATTAGTTTGTGAAAAATACTAAGAAAAGTGATGACTAATTCTTGGCGACAGTTCTTGCTTCTTCCAACTTTTGATTAAGTATCTTTTGCAGAAACATGCCTGTATAGGAGCCTGAGATTTTTGCGACTTCTTCGGGTGTGCCTTGTGCGAGGAGTTTGCCGCCTGCCGCGCCGCCTTCAGGTCCAAGGTCAATGAGTTGGTCGCAGCTTTTAATCACGTCAAGGTTGTGCTCGATGATGTAGACGGTGTTGCCGTTGTCGACGAGGCGGTTGAGTACGCGGATGAGGCGTTTAGTGTCATCAAAGTGCAAGCCGGTGGTAGGTTCGTCAAGCATGTAAACCACATGCCCCGACTTGTGTTTGGACAGTTCGCGGGTGATTTTGATGCGTTGACTCTCGCCGCCAGATAGCTGCGTGCTGCTTTGCCCCAGCTTAATGTAACCTAAGCCCACATCGAGCAGGGTTTGGAGTTTGCGGCTGACCCGCGGCGTGTTCTCAAAGAATTTCGCGGCTTCCTCAACCGTCATATCCAGCACCTCGGCGATGTTTTTGCCCTTATACTGCACGGCGAGGGTTTCTTTGTTGTAGCGTTTGCCTTTGCATTCGCTGCATTGCACGTAGACGTCGGGGAGGAAGTTCATTTCGATGCGTATGACTCCGTCGCCTTGGCAGTTTTCGCAGCGTCCGCCTTTGACGTTGAAGCTAAAGCGACCCTCCTTGTAGCCTCGGGCTTTGGCTTCTTTGGTGGAGGCGAAGATGCGGCGGATTTCGTCGAAAAGTTTGGTGTAGGTAGCGGGGTTGCTGCGTGGGGTACGCCCGATGGGGTCTTGGTCGATGACGATGACGTTGCGGACAACTTCGGGGACAGCGAGGTTTGCGTGTTTGCCGACTTTGTCAACTTGTTCGCCAAACATCTGCTTAAGCGCGGGGATAACGGTGAGATTCATCAGGGTACTTTTACCTGAGCCCGACACGCCAGTGATTCCGCAAAGCACACCCAGCGGGAGTTGGAGGCTGAGGTGTTTGAGGTTGTTTTCCGTAGCGTCATTAACAGTGACATAGTCGACGGGGCTGCGGCGCTTTTTGGGGACTTCAATTTGGAGTTCCCCCGCAAGATATTTGCCTGTGAGGCTGCGGTTGTTAGCCATAACTTCCTGAGGTGAACCTTCCGCGACAATGTGCCCGCCGTGTACGCCTGCGCCGGGGCCCATATCCACAATGTAGTCGGCGTGACGCATGGTGTCCTCGTCATGTTCCACTACGATGAGCGTGTTGCCTAAGTCGCGCAGACGCTGCAGGGTGCCGATGAGTTTAGCGTTGTCACGCTGGTGCAGTCCGATGCTGGGTTCGTCAAGGATGTAGAGCACGCCCATGAGGTTGCTGCCAATCTGCGTCGCAAGACGGATACGTTGCGCTTCTCCACCCGATAATGTCCGCGCTGCGCGGGACAGTGAGAGGTAGCCTAAGCCGACGTTTTTGAGAAAGCCCAGTCGTTGGTTGATTTCTTTGAGCACCTGTTTGCCGATTGCCATTTCCTTCTCGTTAAGCTGGGCTGGGAGGTTTGCGAAGAAGTCGACGGCTTCCTCGATGGAGAGGTCGGTGACGTCGATGATGCTTTTGCTCAAAATCTGCACCGCCAAAACGACGGGTTGGAGCCGTTTGCCGTGGCAGCTGTTGCAGGGGCGTGCAGTCATGAATTTCTCGATGTCTTCTTTGCGCCAGTCGCTTTCGGTTTGGCGGTAGAGGCGCATGGTTTGGGGGATGACGCCTTCCCAGCCTTCACGCATCCACATGTTGGCGCCGTTGGACCAGTTGCCGTTGATTGGCTCATGGTCGCCGTTGAGGAGTACGTGGAGTTGCTCTGGCGTGAAGTCTTTAACGGGGGTGAAAACGTCAAAGCCATGTTTTTTGCCTACGGTTGCGAGTTGCTGGGCGCGCCAGCTCAAATCCATTTTTCCGTAGACTGCGAGTGCGCCGTCCATGATGGAGAGGTTCATGTCTGGTATGACTTTGTCGGCTGTGACTTCGGTGATTTCGCCAAGACCATGGCAGGTGGGGCAAGCACCCCAGGGCGAATTAAAACTGAACATACGCGGTTCAAGGCTTTCAAACACGATTTCGGGGTGATTGGGGCATGCGCCAAAGGTGCTATACATTGTTTCGCCCTCAAAACGTTCCAGCTCCCGTTTCTTGTCTGCGTCCTGTTCGGCTGCGTCGATAACAATCATGGTGCCTTTTCCTGTTTTTAGGGCGGCTTCGACGGCTTCGGCGACGCGGGACCGTTCCTCATCGCAGACTTTTACGGTGTCGATGACGGCTTCTATCCAGTGCTTCTCGTAGCGGATCAGTTTAACTTCTTCTTTGATGTGGTCGGATTCGTAGATTTTTTGGTCCACACGGATTTTGCTATAGCCCTCTTTCTTGAGGTCATCAAAGACCGTTTCGTGGGTGCCTTTCATGCCCCGGATAATCGGCGCTAAAAACACCAGTGTTTTGCCCTGTTCGGACATGATGAGGCTGGTGATGTTTTCTGGGCTCTGCGGATGAATGCTGCTGCCACATTGCGGGCAGTGATGGGTGCCGATGCGGGCGAAGAGTAAGCGGAGGTAGTCGTAGATTTCGGTGACGGTGCCTACTGTGCTGCGGGGGTTTTTGCTGGTAGATTTCTGTTCGATGCTGATGGCGGGGGAGAGGCCTTCGATGCTGTCTACGTCGGGTTTGTCCATTAAGCCTAGGAATTGGCGGGCATACGCTGAGAGGCTCTCGACGTAGCGGCGTTGTCCCTCGGCGTAGATGGTGTCAAACGCTAGGGTGGATTTGCCTGAGCCAGAGAGTCCAGTGATGACTATGAGTTTGTTTCGGGGCAACTCTAAGTCTATGTTTTTTAGGTTGTGTTCCCGTGCACCTTTGATGGAAATGTTATCCCGCATAAGTGGTTCTCCGTTGTTGCGATTTCTATCCTGTTTTAGTCTGTGGGATTAGAACTTTATTGCATCAAACCTCTAAATTTCCGCGTGTACCGCCCCATTTTCCTCCTTCTTAGCCAACGCGCGGTTAAGTTCGGCTATGGCGTCGCGGTACTGGATGGCTTTTTCGAAGTCCAGCTTCTCGGCGGCTTCCCGCATCTTGGCATCTAACTCGATGATTTGGCGTCGCATGTCCGATTTGGGCAGGTGTTTGGTGCCTTTGATGACTCCTTCTTTGTGAGAAACGCCCTTGATGATGGTTTTGGGTGTGATGCCGTGTTGTTGGTTGTAGCGTTTTTGGAAGTTTCGGCGGTACCACGTGGTTTCCATGGCTTTTTTGATGGATTGGGTTTGGTTGTCGGCGTAGAGGATGACTTTGCCGTTGACGTTGCGTGCGGCGCGTCCGATGGTTTGGATGAGGCTGCGTTCATCGCGCAGAAAGCCCTCTTTGTCAGCGTCAAGGATGAATATCGTCGCCACCTCGGGTATGTCGAGCCCTTCGCGCAGCAAGTTGATGCCGACGAGTATGTCAAATTCGCCGACGCGAAGCTGCCGCACCAGTTCAATGCGGTCAAGGCTCTCGATTTCGCTGTGCATGTAGCGCACGCGGAAACCCTCCTTCACAAGATAATCTGCCAAGTCCTCTGCCATACGTTTGGTGAGTGTGGTGACCAGCACGCGGTCGCCCCGCGCTATGGTGGTTTTTGCTTCTTTCATGAGGTCCCGCATCTGACCCTCAATGGGGCGCATCTCCACCTCAGGATCCAGCAGCCCCGTGGGTCGCGTGATTAACTCGACTGGGGCGCCGCTTTTTTCGAGTTCGTATTCAGCGGGGGTTGCTGAGGTAAAGAGAACCCGACCCATCTTTTCTTCGAATTCTTCGAAGCGTAGGGGGCGGTTGTCGAGTGCGCTGGGGAGGCGGAAGCCGAAGTCGACGAGGTTCTTTTTGCGGCTGTAGTCGCCGTTGTACATGCCTCGGGCTTGGGGGATGGTTTGGTGGCTTTCGTCGATGATTAGGAGGTAGTCTTTGGGGAAGTAATCTATCAGCGTGAAGGGTGGCACTCCGGGTCGGCGTCCGTCGAAGTGGCGGCTATAATTTTCCATCCCCCCGCAGAAGCCGACTTCCCGAATCATTTCAAGGTCATAGTTAGTGCGTTGCTTAAGCCTCTGCGCTTCCAGCGGCGGCAACTCCTGCAACCGCGTCTCAAGCTCCTGCTGGATATGTTCCAGTGCCAGCTTCTGTTTCTCTTCGGGCACCACATACTGCCGCGCGGGGTAGAGGGTGAGGCGGTCTACGCTGTTTTTGACGTCGCCTGTTAAGGTGTGGACTTCTTTGATTTTGCTGATGGTGTTGGCTGCGAATTCGACTCGTATGATGTCGTTTTCGTAGGATGGCACAACGTCGATTGTGTCGCCTCGGACGCGAAACCTGCCGGGCTCAAGCACCATGTCGTTGCGTTCGTATTGCATGTCTACGAGTTGGCGGATGAGTTCTTGGCGTGTTAAGGGTGCGCCGACTTCGAGTTTGATGGACATGGTGCGGAAATCGTCGGGGTTGCCTAAGCTGTAAATGCAGCTAATCGAAGCCACAATGATTGTGTCGTCGCGGCTAACTATGCTTGACACGGCGTGCATGCGCATCTTTTCGATTTCATCGTTTACCGTGGAGTCCTTCTCAATGTACATATCCTGCGCGGGCAGGTACGATTCAGGCTGATAGTAATCGTAAAAGGAGATGAAGAATTCAACTCTGTTGTGTGGGAAGAGTTCTTTGAGTTCGCCATAAAGCTGCGCCGCCAAGGTTTTGTTGTGTGCCAAAATAAGGGTGGGTCTTTGCAGTTTTTGGATGACGTTTGCCATAACGAAGGTTTTCCCTGAACCCGTGATGCCTAGAAGCGTCTGTTTGTCTTTTGTGGTGAAGTTGTGGGTTAATTTCTCGACGGCTTCCGCTTGTCCTGGCGAGATTTTATATGGCGAGATAAGTTCAAACTGCAATTTGCTTCCCTACAAACTTCAAAATGACCCCTCAATTTGGATTAATAAGTTTTGTCTAGCAACAACGCAAAATCAGGGTTATGCAGTTTTGAGGAGAAAACGCTCTTCGGCGGGTAATGATAGCATGCGGACCTACCTCTCCCTTATTTTAAACTATAAATCAGCTTAAGATTCTGCAGGTTTTTCTGTCCCAAAAAAAGGGTAAGGTATAGTCAAATGGATGGTTGGGGTTTGTGTGTTTGGTTTTTTTGGTAAAGCACCAGACCCACACCCACAGCGAACCCTGCTCCTAGCACAGCAAAGACGCAGAGGGTAAACGTTAACTCTGAACCGCTCGGCGTTTCGTTTACTTTAGTCAAGATGTCGTTTGGAGTGGATAGGACATAGTTGTCTGCAGATTTCATCGGGATTGGGACGGGTTTTGTGAGGGGATAGCGGTCGGTGTTGTTAGCATAGATTGTGTAGGGGGTGTCGCTTATGCCGTTGTGGTCTTGGTCGCTAGGGGCATAGTCTATCCAGTAGTTGCCTTCAGCGCCGTAGTCGTAGTAGTTGGTGGATAGGGGTGGTGGAGGGAAAAAGTTGACGCCGCTGACATATGCCGCTAACAACTGCACCTTGCCTGAACCAACCGTTGCAGTTGTGGACAAAGTGGAGGTGCCGTTTTCTCCAGCGTCCACGACTTGGCGGTCGTTGTGGAGGAAATTGTTGCGGTAAATCGTGTTATATGAAGACGAAGAAAAGTAAAGCGCCATCCTGTTGCCCTCGAAGGTGTTTTGGGTTATGGTGCTGCCTGAACTCTCCGAGAAAGAGATTGCCACGCCATTGTTTTGGAAGGTGTTGTCTTTGATGGTTGTGGCTCCTTGGATGGTTAAGGCGTTGGCGTTGTCGGTAAATGTGTTTGTTGCTATCAAGTTGCCTTCTGAAGGTGTAAGCCCAATTTGGCCTACAGCTTGGCTGTTGCCTGTGAAGGTGTTGCCTGCTATGACGTTACTATCTGAGTTGGTTAATGTTAATCCGCGTGTTCTGGTGTTGGCGATGGTGTTGTCCACGATGCGGTTGTCCGAGGAATTGGTTAGGCGTATGCCGATTGCGGAGCCATCGATGTTGCTGTTGAGGATGTTTATGTTTGTGCAGGCTACGAGTTCTATGCCTGCGGTGCTGGGGTCAGAAAGGAAGACATTGCTTATGGTGACGTTGTGAGTTGAGAAGAGGTTAATGGATTTGGGGCTGGTGTCTTGGATGATGATGTTTTGGCAATTAGCCAAAACGATTGTGTCGCCATCAGTGGGCACCACTTGGTCTTGGATGTTGGTAAAGTAATAGATTGGTTTCCCGTCTACCGTGTTGGAGGTGTCAAGGTCGTTTAGGTAGGCACCGCCCGATAAGCCGCCGACGCCAAAGTCACAGTTGACTAAACGGTTATCCCGAAATAGACAGTCATCAGCTTGGCTCAAATCAATGCCTAAGACACCATCGGTTAGAACGTTATTGGTTATGGTGTTGCCGCTGGTTGACTGCAGGGATAATCCGTAGAAAAAGTTGGTCAGAACATTGTTTTTGACGACTATGCCCTGAGAGTGAAGGAAGTTTATGCCAATGGGACCAAACATAATCCCTTCGGGCGTTCCTGTTAAGATGTTTGACTCGATTACACAGTCAGATGCATTAGTTAAGTCCACCATGTAGCCGCCATCAAGTTTCACTTGAGCATTCCGCAGGGTTACTCCTTGTCTTCCCTCAAGAACGATACCCCGACCATATCGACCCGTAACTGTGAAACCTGCCCCATCAATCACGATGTCGTCTTTTTCCACGTAGAGGGGACCCAAAAAGTCATCCGTGAACATGTAGGTTTCTCCGTCTTGGCGGATGTTGCTGGTGCCTTGGATGGAGCCATCTTCTTTTATGTAGATGCCGCCTTGATTGCGTTGCGCCTCAGTTAAAGAGGCAAAGGGGCTAATCAGAGATAGGCACAGAACAATCAGTATGAGACCTATGAGACCGTGGAGTTTCATGATTTAGGGTCTGTTAAGACGAGATTTATGGGTTTCAGTCAAGGTTTCTTGACTAAAAATCGGTTTTGCTCATTTTGGTTTAGTCAAATTTTCTTGACTAACAAAAGAAAACATCAAAATAGAGTGTGGAGAGTTTATTCGACAGTTAATTTGCCGAATTTTCCAACGTTAAGTTGGATTTCGCTCTTGAAGCTGGTAATGTAGCCGTTTTCGATTTTAATTTTGTCGCCTACATTCACCAAGTCAATCTGCTCGTTCCATAATGTCAATTTTATGCTACCTGTTTCGTCGGCGACGACTGCGTCAACTATTCGGTAGGTTTCATCTTTGTATCGTGATTTAACTTCGCGGGCGTCACCTTTCTCGACGACTTGAGCTTCAACACTGACCCGCTTCATTCCATCTTGTAAATCCTTAATCGCGACCATTACTAATTCTGCTCCTAAGCTGTTCGCTTAACGGTTCTATCTTACAAAAATATAAATCTTGCCTACAAACAAGCGGCTAAACCAAAAAAACACAAAAAAAGGAAAAGAAGGGATGAATTATGCGCCTACGCCAAGGAAAAGCAACGCGATAAGCGTTACGGCGACGCTGACGGCGCCTATGCCGATGCGTTTAACAGGCGAAAACTCTGGTTTTACCGTGCCTACCAGTATGACGGCAAGGATTGCCAGCCACACATAGGATAAAAAGAACATGGTAACGGTTATGCCTGAGAAGATGGCATTATTAGCTGAAGTAGTTGCGATGGCGGCTTGTGACGACGCAAACAGGGAGCTTCCTGCGCCTGAGGGATAGAATATCGCTCCGTAAGGTGTTAAGCTAAGTCCAGGCCACACGTCAAACGGATAATACATTGTGGGCAAAGTCAACGTGGCGATGAGGTTAATTGCGGCGCGTATAACCATGACAAAGAGTGCGAATCCTAAGGCAAGGAAAATCGGTTTCCATGTGATTTCGGTTTTCAGACCTTTAAAGAACACATAGAGCATCACCGTCATGAGGAACCATGTGAAGAGGAACTGTAGTGAGAATTGCTGCAGGAAGTTAAGAAGGAAGCCCGTGCTGTTAAGTTCAATGAGTGTTTTGTATTGACCGCCGAAGAATAGGGCACCGATGTTGACGCTTACGTTAGAGTCCGCGGGGTAAGTGAATTGGAACTTTACCGAGGTAATGTTGCTCCACATAGGAGAACCAGAAGCGGTCCAGCCGTCTGCGTTGGGGCCAACTTGTATCGTGTAATTGTTCCATAATCCGTTTGCGGTCATGTTGGAGAGGGTGCCGGTTAAATCGTAAGTGTAATAGTTGGCGGTGTTTAGCGAGTAGAGGGTCACGGTGGCGCTTTGAGGCGCAGCATTGGGTGAAACCTGTTGCAGAATCATGGTTAGGTTAGTGAAGCCTGTGGAGCCGCTGCAATCAACGTTTACGTTGGCGTAGTTGGGTATGCTGCTTAACGCTGACGCGGCATTGAGGGTAGCCTCCACATTTCCGTTGCCGGTGATGGCGAGGCTGCTGTTTCCAAACAGCTCAGGAATCAACCCGTAACCCGCTTCATAAACGGTGTAGTTGAAGAACGCAGCGTAATTGTTACTGACCGAGGAGCCTGAACCAGTCGTCCACATGGTTGAATTCGTGAAAACGGAGGAGTAACCTAGCGGCGGAGAACTCTGCTCGATTTGCGTTTTAGAAATCTGCGAGTACTCGTAGCCGATTTGTAAACCGATGAAAAGCACCAAGATTATGATGGCGCCCAAATATTTGGGGTTCGCTGTGATGCTTTTGAATGCTTTCTGCGGTGCATAAATAACTTTAATGATATCATCTAAACCCATCTTTTCGCTTCCCTGTCATGTCAAAATTCACTGGGATTTATTAAGCATTTGCCCAAAACCCTTTCAGCGTTAAATTAATCTATGCCGCACCGTTTGGGCAGTAACTTAATACATATTAAGTCAGGTTAACGCAAATTTAAAAAACTTCCTATATGAACTTCTGTATCAAATGTGAAGAAAGCGGCACACCGCTAAATAGCTAACAAAAATCGCCACAGGATATTTATGGGCTTTTCTTTTTCCACGACGACGCATCACGCAAGTTCTGCACTGGAGAATCCTCCCCATAACCATCTGAAGTCTGCGCTTTTTCTTTGTAGTTTTGCTCTGCCAGTTTGGCTTTGCCTTCTTTGCTGCTGAGTTCGACGCTGTTGCCCAGTTTGTAGATGGTTCTTCCGAGGCGTCTTTCACCCACAGTTCTTGTACATCGTCCCATAACCGAAAGATTTGCGGTCAAGGCTAAAATCTCTTCCGCATCAGCACCCTTATTTTGCGTAAGCTTCGACTAGGTCGCGTGCAGTGATGATGCCGACGAGTTTGTTGTCTTTGAGTATAGGTAAGCGTCGAATCTGCTTCATAGCCATAACCGTCGCCGCTTTATGTACACTTATCCCTGAAAGTACCGTCACCAGTTGTGAAGTCGCGTAGGAACCCACGGTTGCCTCCATAGCGTCGGGGTTGACTAGAAACGCGTTGAGCAGGTCGCGTTCGGTGAATATGCCTGATAGTTTTTCGTTTTTGGTTATAATCACGCTTCCGATGCGTTTGTCGCCCATGGTTTTTACGACTTCACCGACTGATATTGTGTGTTCGACGGTTTCTACTTCCCGCGTCATGAAATCGTCTACGAGCGCCTCTGTTTCGGGTATTTCCGGTAAGCTACGGATTAAGTCTGAGGCGGTCACGATGCCCATGAGTTTGTTGCAGTCTTGCACGGTGAGGCGGCATTTCTTTTTTATCATCATCTGCGCGGCTTCTTTGATTTTGGCGTTTATGCACACGCTCACTAGGGGGTAGGACATGAGTTCTTCTACTGTGATGTCGTTGGGGTTTTTTCCTTGAGCTAAAATTTTTGTTAAGAGGTCCCTTTCGGTGATTATGCCCACGGGGGTTTCATATTTTTTGACAACCAAGCTGCCGATGTGTTTTAGCCCCATGACTTTTGCGGCTTGCCCCATGGATTCTTCGGGGGGTATGGTGTATACTTTAGGGGTCATTATTTCTTGGACTAGTTTGTAGCGTTCTAAGTCTTTTTTGTATTGGTCGTAGGCGCTGTCGAGGATGCTGGGGAACTCTTTTTTAGAGTCTCGCAATAATCCCATAAAACCTCCTCAAATATACTAAGAGGGGTCTGCCCTATTTAATATTAATATTAGTAAGGTAAAAATGCTTTTAGATTAAAACACTGACTTGCATGCACTTTTAGCCTATCCCAAAACCCTATTTTTCCGTTTTAGGCTTAGGTTTGTTAGGGCTCTCTTCTTTATTTTGCTGGGTTAAGGGTTCAGCTACACTTTTGAAGGTGTCCTCGCATATGGCGGGTTTCCAGGTGCATATGCCCTCGATTATCTCGTCGAGGTAGTGGGCTAATTCTTCATTTTTTACTTCTTTGGCGCAGTGGACTTTGTAGGCTATTTTTCTCTTTTTGCGGCTTACAGTTATCGAAATAAGAACTTTTTCCTCGTCTGGTTTAGCAGGCGGTTGCATATTGTTATGTTGTTTGGTTTCTACATTTAAGTTTTTTATACTGTTATTCAATACGCAAAATCTTGCTTAAAAAATTCCTCTTTGCCGTAATGGTAGAGGTACAGTTAAAAGACCCCTATGCTCATTGAATAATTGGTGCCCGCTTGAAACTAGAAGTCACAACCATAAAACAAACCTTAATTATCCCAAAAGTGTCTCCCAAACAAGTCTACGACGCTTACGTTGACCCCAAAAAACAATCCGAATTCACCGAAAGTAAAGCCACAGGCAAACCCTCAGTCGGCGGCAAATTCAGCGCATGGGACGGCTACATCTTCGGCAAATACCTCGCTCTCGAAGACGGTAAACGTGTCGTTCAAGAATGGACCACTACCGATTGGGAGGAAGGCTATGGTCCCTCTAAGCTGGAGTTAACTTTCCGTGCAGTCCCCGAAGGAACCGAAATCACGCTGGTTCATTCTAACGTGCCTAAAATGCAGGAGTATGAGCTTGCCGAAGGCTGGACAGAAAATTACTGGAACCTCCTCAAAGAGTACCTCAACCCATAACTTTACTTTTCAAATACATTTTTCTTCTTTGATTGGGAGACGAGTAAGCCATCGTTTGCGTGCCCTGATTATCTTTTAGGTGCCGCTTTGCCTATCAAAATCTAACTTTGTTACTTCCGAATTTTTTGTATGGGTCTTTATTGTTTAGCGTTTTTTGTGGTTTAAGCCTATTATGATTTGGGTAAAATCTGGCAATAATTGTGAAAAACTCCTTAATAATCCTAGAACTCCCAGTCTTTAGGAAATGGGGAAACATGCCTGAACTCTCAGACTTAAGTCGCGTGGCTCTGACTTCCTTTCTCCTCAAATTGCATGCATATTCCTCGACGCACGTCGGCTTATTTCCTCTTTCCACTCTGCAGTGGCGAGAAGCTGAAAGGGCCTTGGAATACCAATAATTGGTGTTCTTTCTGTTTCAGTTTCCTTTCGTTCCCGGGGCTCCAGCAAATCTCGCCACGCATTTCCTTTTTTGACAACCTGTAGAAGCCCATAAATCTGTCCTAAAGGATAGTTTCCAATGCATGGATACTTCTTTATGCGGTCTTCTAAAACTTTCATCCTAGGCGTTTTTGGCGCTTTAGCCCCCCTTTTCTATCTGGTCGCGGTAATCGTCGGTGGGTATCTCTGGTCGGGTTACTCGCATTACAGCGAAACCGTAAGCACCTTGACCTCCGCTGGTGCACCTAATCAAAACATTATGGTGCCACTATTTGCCATCTACAACGTGTTCGTTTTGCTTCTATCTGTAGGGCTATTTTTCGGGATTAGACGCGGTAAAGCCGTTTGGGGTGCAGTATTTTTAGCCATCGCAGCGATAGCTGGATTAGTGCTTTTCTGGTTCCCACAAGATTACCCCCAAGGACCCCCAACCACCTTCACAGGAACAATGCATGTAGTTATTGCATCCGTGACCGCCTTTACCTCCCTCGCTTCCGTGCTCATCTACGGCTTAACCTTGCGAAAAAACCCTGATTGGAAACGGTTCGGGCAATTCTGCCTTATCTGGTTTCCGATTGCATTGATCCTTGGCGGATTCGGAGCCGCCTCAATTATGACGCCATATGCAGGTTTGGCAGAGCGTCTCTCGATAGGCTCAATCTTGCTCTGGATAGAAGTCGCCGCGCTCGTGTTAATCAAACATTCCTAAGCCCATTGCCGCAGGGGCTAAATACGTTTGTGTGTCTGATGGTTAAGTGGTCGATTCTAAAAAGTTGAGATGAATTCTCTTTGCATAGGCCACGGACAAAACATTCTGGCCATTCCAACGTTAATTTTTCTTATGTTAGGCAAGGAAACCATCTGGTCTTGCATTTCTAAGAAATGCTCAATATCGCGGATCATAAGAGTGTAGGTTAAGTCATGAAAACCGGCAGCCGTGATTATTCTATTCACATCGGGGGTCTGCGAGATTTTCTCGATATTTTCAGCAAGTGCCTCTTGAGAGAAAGATAACGTGAACGCTGCAAAGGCAAAGTACCCAATTTTGTTAGGGTCTATTTGAACAACCACTCTTAGGTCGCCGCTTTCTTTAAGCCTTTCATACCGTCTTACAATGGTTTCGGTTGACACACCAATCGGTTTTGCGATTTCGGCAAACGCTATGCGCCCATTAACTGCCAACTTGTCTATGATTGCCCTGTCGATTTCGTCGATTTCTACTCTTGGTTTCCTTTTAGAAAGGGCCGTTTCCCTTGAAACCGTTTTTTTTCTAACTGGGCATCTGTTAAAAACGGACAGGTTTTCAGGCATGTTCCTTGCTCCAGTCCAAATTGTCACTTCGGTATCGAGCACGAAGGGTTGCTTATGAATTAGTTTTTTCGTTTCGTCTAACTCTGTTATGTTGTTTAATGCTACTTCGGTTGAGACGGCTTGCTGAACTGTAAGGGGATATGCGTGGATAACGTGGGGAACTTCTTTTACTTTCTCCTGTACCTCAAACACCTTTCCTCTTTGAACGTTAAGTAAGATGTTAGCGACGAAGCTGCCACCGTAGCATCGAGCGCTGTTTTGGGTAGTGAAGCCTAAGATTACCCCTCTGGCTTTTAGTTGTTTGAATCTCTTGGCGATAACCTCTTTGGAGGTGTCGTTTTCTTGTGCAATTTCTGCAAATGTTTTCCTGCCATCGCTAAGCAAATCTGACAGAATTTGGAGATTTAATTCATCAATTTTAATGGCCATCTGTTCTAACATTCAAATTGTTTCCTAATTAATGTATTGTTGGCGCGACTTTATTTGAATAAATCATTTGTGGACTGTGCATTGTCTCAGACGTTTTGGTAAACTTTGTCTCAATAATTTTCCTCTTTTGATACGTTGCTTTTCTTCCGATTTTGATAACTGCCCTTTGAGCAGGCAAATAATCTTTTGTAGCGTAGCGGTCTTAAACGCTTTCTGAAGAGGGTTAACTCCTGAAAAATTAACACTTTTCTTACTCACGATATGTGAGTGAGTCTAATATTTCCTTCAGAAACAATTCAGGTTCCACTCTTCAAAAGAGAGAGAAATCAATATGAAAATACAAAAAACTAAATGTAAACCTACAATTTTCGCTATTCTTTTGCTATTAGCTATTGCCATACCGCTTTTCGCTGTTACACCCAGTGCTAACGCTCATGACCCTGCATGGAAAATGCCCACATACGCCTACGTCAGTGCTGCACCCGACCCAATTGGAGTCGGTCAAACCGCTAACATAGTGTTCTGGATTGACAAAGTCATGCCAACCGCAGCCGGTTATGCCGGTGACCGCTGGTTCTTCTTCCTTGATATCAAGGCACCTGACAATACAACAACAACCAAGGGACCCTTCACTTCTGACCCTGTCGGTGGAAGCTTTTACGCCTTTACACCTGAAGAAACTGGCACTTACACATTCACTGCTCGTTTCGGACCCCAAGTAATTACTGGAAGCAACGGAACAGGCATATACAACTATAACATTGCCATTAACGATACTTATCTGGCAAGCAGCGCAACAACGACCCTCACAGTGCAGGAAGAGCAGCTACCCGACCCAATCAACTACCCATTACCAACCGAATACTGGACACGTCCAATTGATGGCCAAAATACTCCCTGGTACACGATTGCATCAAACTGGCTTGGTTCTCCCCAGATATACGGGAAATATCAGGCAGGCGGTAGTGCACCCAACAGCGCCCACATAATGTGGACAAAACCATATGCGTTCGGTGGTGTGGTCGGCGGAGACCCGTCACAAACAGGTATCGAAGCCGCAACATATTACGACGGAACTGCATATGAAGGGGTATTCAATGGTCCGCTAATCATCCAAGGACGACTCTACTATGCTGTGCCGCTGAGTACCTCTAGAAGTGGCGGCGGATATGCCTGCGTAGATCTGCTTACTGGCGAAGAAATCTGGTGGCAGAATTACACGGTCAGCCCATCGTTTGGTCAACTATATGATTACGAGTCAATCAACCAGCACGGTGTCATCCGTAACGGCTACTTATGGGCATCTTCTGGTTCTTCAAACATTACAATGACAGCATATGACCCCATGACTGGTGCTTGGCTGTTCACTGAGACAAACGTTCCTGCAGGCACTCTATCTTACGGTCCAAACGGAGAAATATTACGCTATGTCCTCAACGCAAGCGGCAAATGGTTGGCTCTTTGGAATAACACTGCAGCACACGGATTAACAGGTTCAACAGTCTCTACCGATTATACCAGTACTGGCTATAATCAGTGGCGACCTATAGGTAAGACAGTTAATGCTGGCGACGGCTACACTTGGAACGTTTCAATACCCCAACTCATGACTGGCGCAACCATACAAGCAGTCATCAACGACGACATATTACTCGGCAGCAACGGCACACTTCCCACCCCTGGCAGCAGTTGGAGTCCCTACACAGTTTGGGCAATAAGTCTAAAACCCGAAAGCAGAGGACAAATGCTATGGATGAAAAACTATGATGCACCCGCAGGCAACATCACCTTAAGCTTTGCACCTGTGTTCATGAGCGAATATGTAGACCCAACGTCTCGCGTATTCACTATGTTTGACAAAGAAGAAATCAAATGGCTTGGCTTCAGCATCGACAATGGCACAAAACTATGGGAAACTGAAACAGAAGCAGCTTTCAACTATTATGCTGATGTTGGCCTTACAAGATTTGCAGTTGCTGATGGTAAACTTTACTCTGCTGGATACGCAGGAGTACTTTACTGCTACGACCTTAAGACTGGCGCATACCTCTGGAACTATACTGCATTTGCCGGTTTGGATGCATCCTATCCAGGTTATCCACTTGGTATAGGCGCAATTGCTGACGGCAAAGTCTTCTTGTATACAACTGAGCACTCTGCCAATTCACCACACATGAAAGGCGTACAATTCCACTGCGTTAATGCCACTAGTGGCGACAAAATCTGGACCATCGATGGATATGGCACAAATAACGGCATAGCAATTGCAGATGGCTACATGACATATCTGAACTTATACGATATGCAGATGTACACCATCGGCAAAGGCCCAAGCCAAACTGGCGTCACTGCCTCACCAAAAGTATCAGTTCAAGGCAGCAGCGTACTCATCGAAGGCACAGTAACAGACATCGCTGCAGGCACTACACAAAATGAGCAAGCTGGACGCTTTCCAAACGGTGTCCCCGCTGTCTCAGACGAAAGTATGACCGCGTGGATGGACTACGTTTACATGCAGAAACCCATGCCAACTGATGTCACAGGTGTTGAAGTTCAATTAGCAGTCATCGACGGCAACGGCAACTACCGCGAAATCGGCACAGCAACAAGCGATGCTAACGGCTGCTACAGCATGCCCTGGCTACCTGACATTCCAGGCAAATACACAGTAATCGCAACCTTTGCTGGCTCTGAATCATACTACCCCTCACACGCACAAACCGCATTCAACGTAGACGAAGCAGTACCTACCACAGCTCCAACAGAAACTCCACAATCAGTCGCAGACGCATACTTCGTTCCCGCAATTGCTGGTCTATTCGTCTTGGTTATCGTCGGTTTCATCGTTTTAGCTCTGCTGCTGCTCAGAAAACACGCATAAACTAAACCAAACAAATCTTCCCTTTCTTTCTTTTTTTCAATAAAATTTTTTGTGATCTTTTAAAATCAGTATGCTTTGTGGCTGTTAGGAGATGCTATTTAGTGCTGTCTCCCGAATCAATTATATACTCAATGCTCCCAGAATTAGTTGAAGAGTTAGCTGGAGAGAGGTCCGTGAAGAAGAAAGTCACGGTTAGATTCATATTCGCAGCGGTACAGGGTATACTGACCATTGCAACTCTGTTTCTTGCGGTGCTTTTGTACTTCAACGTCTTAAGCATCCCTACCGCGTTAGGTATACCTGCTGGAGCCTTGAACTTTTACATTGTTATGTTTACAATCTTTGGCGTGACTTTTCTGATTAGCGCATTATTCCTGCTTTATGATTGGTGGGAGACATGATTACCGAAAGCCAAACCCGGAAAAAAACGTCCAAGCCCATCGGTTTATTTGACATAGTTATGGCTGGACTCAGCGGCGCGATAGGCTTCGAGATTTTCGTGCTCCTCGACTACGCCTACTTCCACCTAGCTGGACCCGACATGCTAATCGCTTTGGCATTAGGTGGACTCATAAACTTTCTAGTAATGCTCAGTTACAGCGAGCTATCATCAGCCATGCCTAAAGCTGGAGGCGAATACACCTACATAAAAACCGCTTACGGCGGCTACGTCAGCTTTATCTTCGGATGTTTGCGATGGCTCGCCAGCATCTTCGCCGCCTCTCTAGCTGCTGTGGCGTTTGTTTTGCAACTCTCCTATCTTTTCTCAGCTGTCTCGCCCCAACTTCAAACAGCTGTAATGGATCAAGCATGGCTTATTTCTCTTATCCTCGTTTTAGTAATGGGCATCCTCGAAGTAAGAGGCGTCAGACAAGTCGGTAACATCGTGGTTTTAGCCTTCATTTTGCTCTTTGCTGGTTTTATCATCGGCGGCTTTTTTGAAGGCATCAACACCATAAACCTTCAAGCGTCAACGTTGCCAACCGGCGTCTCAGGGATATTCGCCGCGATAGTCTACGTGTTTCCTATGTTTATTGGAACACGCGCTATAGTTGCCAATGCGCCCTCGTCAAAAAGTGAAAGAGACATCTCCCGTGGGCTTCTCCTTTCTGCCCTGATGATAATTCCCATCTACATCCTACTTGCCTTCGTCGCGGTAAGCACCGTATCTCCCCAAGATGCGCTAGCGCAAACTCCCCTTCTAACATTTGCAGCAGGCAAAGTATTCGGCAGTTACGGTAGCATAATCTTCGCCATAGCAGGCATGACAGCTTGTCTATCCGCAATCGGTACCTCGCTGTCAGTTCAATCCAGCATCGCCCGAGGTATGAGCCGAGACGGTTACTTCCCCAAAATCCTCCTCTCAATTCACTCAAAATTTGGAACCTACCACATTGCAGCCATAGTGGGCGTAGTTTTCATCATGTTCTTAAGCACTTTGGGCGCTGTGCCCTTCTTAGGCTACGCGGCTAGCTTTGGTTCCCTTTTGGTCTTTGCCCTTGTTAACCTCTCACTGATACGGCTAAGAAAAACAAAGCCCTACATGAACCGACCGTTTAAAACGCCTCTATATCCCTTTGTTCCCCTTCTGGGTTTGGTTATTTCTATCGCCTTAATGTTCGTTCCCATCCTGATAGGAGACGGAAACGCCATCGATGCTTTATTCTCCAGCCTTGGACTAACTGGCATAGTTATGGTAAGCTACTATCTGCGCATGGTGGGTCGCTACCGAGCGCAAATAGCTTTAGGCGGCATCGGCATCGGCGTAGGCTTCTTACTTGCGGTTTCTGCTGTGCTCAGCGTAGGCTCAGTCGTTGACTTCTTGCCCTTTTTGCCCAGCTACATTCAACTCGTGCTAGCCGTTGTCTTAATCATAACTGGCTTCTTCAACGTAACCGCGCACATCAAAAGAAAAACAGAGAATTCTGAGGCACAGTCATCCGAGGGTTTACGAGACCGCCTCGCTAAACTCTTCAAATTCTCGACTTGACAGCCAATCCTGCTCTTTTAACTTACCCAAACCTTCCAAAATTGCCTCTTGGTTTTTTCCTTGGAGCATGTTGGTTTTGAGGCATGCCTCGAAAGTTTCACGGCTAAACACGACGTCCTCGTCAAGCAGCTTGATGAAGTTGTTGAGAATCAGAATGGTTTTTTTGTACCTCAGTTGGAAGAACTGTGAGATTTTTGTTTTCCCCAAACTTTTTAGACGCGCACTAAAACCGCCGCTGCTAACCACGGAGGGCGCAACGTATCCGTAGCGTTTTTGGGCTTTTGCTTGATAGCAGGCTAAATAGAGCGGCATGTAGATGAGGCTGTACTCTTGTCTTTTCTGTTTGACGCTTAACGCGTCGAACTCTATTACTATTCGCTCCCTGTTTTTAGCTAATTCATCGACTTTGACGATAATGTTTGACGTTAATTCTTCAATCTTCTCGATTTCATTCTGGTAAACCTTGACTTCCGCGTCTCTAGCAGCTTCAACCTCATACAAATCCCGTTTAGCTTCATTGATTTCAGAATCGTTTTTCTGCTTAAGCTGAAACAGCTCGTTTTTGCGGTCATCCTCAACGCTGAGGATTTCCTTTTTTAGCTGTTTTAGATTTGAATCCAACTCTGGACGTTTATCTTTGAGTTCACTGCGTTTCTCTTTCCATTTTCCTTCAGCAGTATCGTCCTTATTGATGGCGGCAGTTTTTATTTCCGACTCCACCCGTTCAATATCTGCCTCTAAAAGCTCTTTGCTCTTCTCGAACTTGACAACTTCCGTCTGAAGAGCAGTTATCTTCACCCCATAATTAGAGGAGATTTCTTTGACCTCGTTAGTGTAAGCCTTGTTTAACTTGGCCACACTATCATCCACGACAGCCTTGACCTTCTTGATTTTGGCACCGAACTTTTCCTCAGTTAACCTTATCTGTTCCCGTAAATCAAATTGCGCTTCTTGGCTTCTCAGGTTCAGTAGCTTAATTATTTCGCTTAGGTCGGCGATGTCTTCTAAAAACTTTAGCCTCTGATTTTCCACTTTTTCAAGCATATCGATAATCGCGTCTTTATCTTTAGAGGGCGAGACAAAAACAGCGTCCGTTACAGGTACAGTTTTTTGTTTTGCCTCTTTAGAATACTCAAGAAATTCCTCTGTGAACTCAGCGTCGTTGAGTAGTCCTTCTATTTCGAGTTTTTTTTCCTCGTTGGAGATTTGGAAGTAGTTTTGGTTGTCTGAGAGAAAATTTAGATGTATATGATAATCTGTCTTTTTCCCGTTGAGATTGGTCTTGAATGATTTGAGGTCAGGTAGCACCGAGTAGGGGATGATGTGGGCGGCAGCGTTTAATCCGTCTATGAGAAAGGTTAGCTCCCTGAAGGGAACCAGCCAAAAGGGATAGAAAACTTTTGATACGAAAACAAGTTTTTCACCGCTTTGTTTTCTGAGAAATCCTCCCCCTTTTTCTCTGCTCATTTCTGCAAAACAGAATACTGCGGCTTTCTCAAGGTTCTCGTCTACGTCTTCATCTTCTCTTGATGAGATTGCGAAGGGCAGAATGTTCTTTTCATTTAAGTATGACAAAGCGCTAACCCGTAAGTGTTTCTAGCAGCTAGACCGAATTTAAAATTTACTGATAATTGTGGAAGGACGGTTTAGTACAAAAAAGTTTTAACTACCGCAATACTTACCAATAGCCGGCCACCTGAAGGGAAATTTATGTCATCTGAGGAAGAGAACCGGGAAGTTACGGTTAGAGCACCTTCAAAACCAGTTGTTTCTCCAGAAAAAAGAGAGGAGAAAACCACTCAGAAAGCGCTAGAAGAAGAACGCTTTGGAGTGCTACAGTTTCCCAAAAAAATCAGCCGCTACCTTGGATATGCCTGCACCGTGTTGGGTCTTGTACTTCTAGCCCTTTTTGCTATCGAAATAAGTAGCCAAACAGGCAGCTTAATATTTTCCGCGCAAAGCGGTTCAGCGGTCGTCGGCCTCTGGGTCTTCGTTGGACTGTTTAACATAATTATCGGTTTTCTTTTTCTGGGGCGCGATTAGCCATCTCAATTTTTTGTCGTTGAAAGCCAAAAGTAACCCGCAGAAGACATCCAAAAAACCAATGAACGCTACGGCAGCCAATAAAAATTGGTTTGTGAGTAAGCTGCTGAAATCAGCTGCACCTACGGCAATTAAAACCGCTATTACCAAGGTTACAAAACCAGCGAAGGCCACAAAGCCGCCCAAGGCGGTTTTTAACCGATTCTCAGTCGTTAGGGCAGACAATTTTTATCAATTTAGGTTAGCGTGTTGAGAGCAATAACTCTTTTGCTAATCACTATAGCCGTAAGGCTTGTTATGGGACTTGACTCTCAATCAGAACTGTTGAAGAATGGGAAACAACTCTTCAATAGCGTCCTAAATGTTGCTCGCTCATAGAGGCGTGTTGATGGCAGCTGAGTTATGCGACTATAAGTCTTGGGCCCGGAGTTTTTTCGGTGATAACTGGGCTTATTTTTTGGCAAATCATGAGCAGCGAGTTTTGAGTTACGTTCAGCAGGTTTCTTCCTTGTTCGGTTAGTTTGTATTCTTTTCGTGGTCTTTCGGAGTTCATGTTCCAGGCACTTTCGATGTAGCCGCTCTTTTCTAGTTGCCCAAGAAGTGGATATATGGTGCTGGGGCCGAAGTAGATGCCGAAGTTTTTGCGGATAGTTGTGATTAGCTGGTAGCCGTGCATAGCGTTCTTCTCTAAGTATTGGAGGATAATCATGTCTAGGAGGCCTTTTGCAAGTTTTGATTGAGCTTTATTTACGTTTTTTGGGTTCATTTTTGATCGTCACCGTTTGTTGTGTATCTTAATTCTCGCTAAATTAGTAAATAAAGGGTTTTACATACCCTAAGCATATTAAAAACGGATTTGTACAACACAAATACACCTTACAACATGGAATACTACACAAAAACGAATACTGTGCCAAACAAAATAAGCCAAAAACAAAACTGTACAACATAAATACACAAAATTGGCGTGTCAAGGAAAAATTATGGCTGCAACGGGGTGGGCGCGGACCATTAAGCAGATGAAAACGGTGTTTATTTGTTGTTGCAGTACTCTTCAATTTTTTCCGCGGCTTTTTTGGCGAACGCTACCGCTTCAATGACTGTTTTGGGGCCAGTCACAATATCGCCTGCCGCAAATACTCCATCTTCTGATGTCCTGCCAAACTCATCGACCTGTAGCAGTCCTCTCTGGGTGACTTTTGCACTGCCAACACTAACCACGTCTGCACCGGGACCCTGACCGATTGCGATGATAACTGAATCTGCCGGTAATTCAAACGCTGCTTGAAAGTCCTCCTTTAACGTTTCAGAACCGTCTTCAGCAACGATTTTGTCGACTTTTACGCACTTGACAGCGTTGTCCATAATACGAATAACTTGGCAGTTATGCAGCATTTTTACGCCATCAATTTGTGCCATTTCAACTTCTGCTTTGTCTGCTCTGACCTCTTCAGGTCCTCTATAGTTGAGGATGGTAACATCAGCATGCTGTTTTCTGATGGCGGTTCTTGCCGCATCCATGGCGACGTTTCCTGCACCAAGAATAACAACGTTCTTACCTAATTTGTAGGCGTCAGGAGACCTCAAATAATCAATTGCAAAATGCACATGCCCCAAGGTTTCACCTAAAAGCCCAAAACGGTTAGGACGGGTTGTGCCCGTGCAAATAAATATTGCATCATAGCCGTCCAGAAACATGTCTTCAGTGGAGAAGTTTGTGCCTATTCGGGTGTTGGGGCGGAATTTAACATCTAAAGAATCAAGGATTTTTCGATAATACTCAAAGATGCTTCTGGGCAGCCTAAACTCTGGAATGCCATAACGCATTGCGCCGCCTATACTGTCCATCGCTTCAAACAAGGTTATAGAATAGCCCTTGATTGCCAAAATGATGCTCATTGTCATTCCAGCGGGGCCTGCGCCTACAACAGCGATTTTTTTGCCGTTTTTCTTGACTTGTGGCGGTTGGAAGGTTTCTAAGTAAAAACGAGAGACATATTGCTCTACTTTGTAGAATTCAATAGGCTGACCTTTTTTGCTCAATATGCAGTGTCCTTTACAGTTTCTGTCGTGGGGACAAACGATGGAGGTTATGGCGGATAGGGGGTTGTTGTTGAAAAGCAGTTCTCCTGCTTCTTCCAATTTGCCCTCCAGAAACATAGTCATTACCTGTGGGATAGGTGTCGCGACGGGGCAGCCCTTGGCGCATCCGGGCACTTTGCATTTTAGGCACCGTTGAGCTTCGGATTTTATGGTTGACAATCTCTTGGTTCTCCTCTATATTGTCACGGTTGCTTGAGGCTTTGCAAGGCTTCCTTTTCAGAACCAAAAATCTTAAAGATTTGCGTGAACCCCGATATCTCAAAAACCTCAAAAACATAAGGCTTCATTGATACGAGTAAAATCTGTCCGCCTGACCTTTGCAGGCTTTTAGCTGAAGAGAGAAGAACTCTCAAACCCGCGCTGGCTACATACTCGGTTTGGGAGAAATCGCAGATTATTTTTTTTGCTCCCTTAGCAATCAACTCTTTTAGTTCTGTCTCAACATCGTTAGCAGTGTAGGCGTCGAATCTGGGCACCATTACTGCTATGGTTATGTCTCCCTCTGTCCTAGTTTCCACCGCTCTCTCTCCATAAGATTATTTTTCTATATACTTGGCTAATGTTAATAAATTCATATCATCGCGTCGAATGTAGCTGATTTCATCCATAAATTTCCTCATAAAAAATATTCCTAACCCGCCTTCTTTGCGCTCATCTAAACTACTTTGGATGTCAGGCTTGGGCAGGGTCGTTGGATCAAAAGGTGCCCCCCAATCAGTAATGTTCAGCACAAGTTTTCCCTCAGTTTTTGATAGCATGCATCGGATTACGATGATGCCCTCGTCTTTGTTGGGGTATGCATGTTCAATGATGTTTGTACAAGCCTCATCAACCGACAATTGAACCGCATATACAACTTTGGGGCTTTGGATATTGAAGTGTCGCATCGTTTCATCTATGAAAGCGCCAATTTTTGGAAGATTCTCAAGTTTACTCTCCACAGTAAGCTCAAAGCCTTCCGTGGCGTTACCGTTTTCAGTTTTTGGTTTTTCTTTCGGCATAGCAGCGTCAGGTCCCCTTAATAATAAGCAATGTAATGTCATCGGCTTGCGGCGTATCCCCCGCGAATGCTCTTACCTCCGACAAGATCTGCTCAAGAATCCCCTTAGCCGATTGGTATGCATTTTTCTTTATAACTTCGATTAGCCGTTTTTCCCCAAACAGTTCCTGTTTTGAATTAATTGATTCTGTCACGCCATCAGTGAACATGACAACAACGTCACCTTCCCCGATTTTTACGCTTCGAGATTTGTACTCCATGTTTTCGATGGCTCCAAGTACAATTCCGGTTGGCATGAGTTTCTCGATTTCTCCGTTGAGACTTCGATGTACTAGTGGGGGATTGTGGCCAGCGTTAACGTATGTGAGGGAGCGGTCTTTCTCGTTTAGCAACCCAAAAAAGAGGGTTACAAACATGCCTGATTTTGAATCTTGGGCGATGATGTTGTTGGAATGGTAAATTACCTTTGCAGGGTCATGATGCCAAAGCGCGTTCACTCGGACCGCGATTCTTGACAGCGCCATAAACAGCGCCGCAGGAACGCCTTTTCCAGAAACATCGGCAACAAGCAGCCCATGCATGCCCTCCTTGAGCGTCATGACTTCGTAGGGGATTACGTCAAAGAAGTCGCCTCCTACCTCCTTGGCCATAACTGTGCGGGCCGCAATATCGATGCCTCTTATTTGGGGGATTGCTTCGGGGAGAAAGCTTTTCTGTATTTCTGCAGCAATCTGGAGCTCGGCACTTGAGCGGGCAAGTCGCCCTTCCATTTCGCGGCGTTCGGTTATGTCGCGGATTGTCTCGATAGCGCCGATGACGTTGCCAGTGGTTGGGTCATAGAGTGGGCTGGCTTTTGCCCAGAAGTAGGCTCCGCCCATCCGAAAATCGGGAATGAAGACATCGACAACCAGCGTGTCTACATTGCGCTCAACGAGGTTATACTTCTTTTTTATTTCCTCTTCAGGCATGAAAACCAAATCAGCAAGCATGGGTCTGCGCATCTTGTAGAATGGTATGGCATATTCGTAATTTCCCTTCCCCAGCATGGCATCAGCGGGAATGCTTGTGAGAATTTCCATCGCGCTGTTCCACGCAATGACTTTGCCCTCCAAATCTATAACAAACGTGGCGTCGGGAAGGAAACTAAGGATGTCTGCAAGGTTGCGGCGTGACCGAATAATTTCCTCTTCAGCTCGTTTTCGGTCGGTGATGTCTCGTATGGTTTCGATGGCACCGACGATTTCTCCCTGTGAATCATAGAGTGGGCTTGCCTTAGCCCAGAGATACGCGCCGCCGACTCGAAAGTCAGGGATATAAATCTCGACCACAAGAGCGTCGCCAAGCCGCTGTACTGTGTCATATTTTTTTTCTATCTCTGCTTCTGGCATGAAAATTAGATTTGCCAGCATGGGTCGGCGTTCTTTGTAGAAGGGAAGGGCATATTCGTAATCTGTTTTGCCGAGCATTTCGGTTCGGGGAACGCTGGTTAGCATCTCCATTGCGCTGTTCCACATGATTACTTTGCCGTTTAAGTCGATGACGAAGGTGGCGTCGGGTAAAAACTCGATTATTGCGTCGCGGAATTTGTGGCCGTCAGCGTTCATGTGTCCACTCTGCCGAAATAGGTTAGGGTTTGCTGCTAATTAGCTTTTAGAGCAAGCATAACATCCGTTGGAATCTAAACTCGCTATTGTGAGGCATTCGTAGTGGCTTCACCGTTAAATGCTTGATTTGCCATATTACTTGCAGGGATGGACTGGTATGAATCAAAACGTGAACGAATACATTGAAAAACAAACCTCGCCGCAAAAAGAAATCCTGCAAAGAGTCAGACAAATTTTTCTAGAAACCCTCCCGAACCCTGAAGAAAAAATGAATTGGGGCGTCGTTACGTTTGGGGCTAAAAAATTCTATATTGCAGCGATGAAGAGTCGCGTTCACGTCGGTTTTGCTATCACTGGGTTGAGTGCTGATGAACTGCATTTGTTTGAAGGCAGCGGCCAGACAATGAGGCACATAAAAATTCCCACTATCGAGAGCATAGATGAGAAAAAGCTTGTGGAATTGATAAAGCTGGTAGATAGAAAAGCAGTCTGCAAGCCCTGCTAAAATGGTCGGTATGCCGATTCTGCTTTCTTACTTGGACAAAGCGCTAATTAGCCTTAAATGTAACATGCGCTAACTATCGACATGATAAATTATGGCCTTTCCAAAAAAGTTCCTCTGGGGGGTTTCTAACAGCGGCTTCCAATTTGAAATGGGCGATTTATCTGGAAAAAATATTGATCCAAACACGGACTGGTATGTTTGGGTTCATGACCCCTCGAACATTCGAAAGGGCATTGTTAGTGGCGATTTGCCTGAGAAGGGCGGGGACTATTGGAGTCTATATAAGCAAGACCACGCTATCGCCAAACAACTTGGTTTAAACGCTTACCGAATAGGTGTTGAATGGAGTAGAATATTTCCCAAAAGCACCTCAGCCGTAAAAGTTGAGGTAGAGCGAGCATCAGATGGAAACATTGCCCAGATAGAGGTTGACGACTCTGCTTTAGAAAAACTTGAAAAACTCGCCGACCAATCTGCTCTAAGTCATTATCGCGCTGTAATTGAAGATTTACATGCCAAGGGCTTCGAGGTTTTTTTGTGCTTGAACCACTTTACTTTGCCTCTGTGGATTCATGACCCTATTACCGTTCGCAGGACTCGACTGCGTGTTGGCGCTAAGGGCTGGGTGGACGAGAATACGGTAGTTGAGTTCACAAAATATGCGGCTTACATGGCTTGGAAGCTGGGTGGTTTAGTCAAGCATTGGGCTACTTTTAATGAGCCTATGGTGGCGGCTGAAGGGGGTTACATGATATCTGAATCTGGATTCCCCCCTGGGCTACGTACTGCTTTTAGGGCTTATAGAAAGGTCGCTATGCACCTTGTGGTTGCTCACGCCCGCGCATACGATGTTATTAAGAAATTCTGCAATAACGCGAATGTTGGTTTGATAAATAATGTTATTCCAGTTATGCCTTTGTCCCCCCAAAAAAAATCTGACCTAAAAGCGGCTGAGTATTTGAACATGGTTCATAACCGATTATTTATCCAAGCAATTTCCAAGGGTTGGCTAGATGAAAACCTCAATGAAGTAAAAGAGAAAGGCGAAATCGAAGCATATCTGGGGAATAGGCTTGATTGGTTAGGCATAAATTATTACAGCAGACTTGTCGTAAAAGGCAGAGAGTTTATGCTGGCAAAATATGTTGCTGGAACAACTGTAATTCCCTCAGTTGTTCAGGGGTTCGGTTTTGCTTCTCAACCCTATTCCAAGTCGACTGACGGGTTATTGACCTCTGCTGCTGGCTGGGAATTGTACCCCGAAGGTTTGCTTAATGCTCTAAGAGCAATGAAAGAATTTGGAAAACCCCTTTATGTAACTGAAAATGGAATCTCAGATGCCAATGATGTGCTAAGACCCAGTTTTTTGGTTGAGCACTTAAAAGTTTTAGATAAAGCCATTAATGAGGAGAAAATTGATGTTCGCGGTTACTTTCACTGGGCTTTAACTGACAATTACGAGTGGGCAAAGGGGTTTGGTCAGAAGTTCGGGTTATATTCGGTTGACAGTGAAACTAAACTTCGGACAAGCAGAAAAAGCGCAGAGGTTTTTAAAAAAATAGTTGCAGGAGACAAGCGACTGCTTCAGTAGATGACGCGTATTGACGACTTTTCAGAAAATTCTTTTTATTGGTTGATTTTGTATTATGCTGATTTATTGTTTTTTTGTTGTTTTCAACGGATTGATTGTTTCTCTCGCTTTTGAGCGTAGTAGTTGCATGCGAGCGACAACAAACTGATTAATAGTCCTGAGCCCCAAGTTACCAGTGAACGGATTTATAAAATCTGTTGGCAAACTTTTTTTTGAAATCTGTTCAAATGAGGGCAGAAAAATGGGCTTAAAAAACAAATTATCGATTGTTTTAGTAGTTTCTATGTTGCTATCAATATTCGCTATCCTTGATGTAAATCCTGTCAATGCACAACCCGTAGACCAACCTACACTTGATCCTTCTTCAATCCCTAAATACGTCAACCAACTTGTCAGTCCACCCGTATATGTACCAACATATTTCTACGACTGTAAGACGCATAAGTTGACTCAACAATACTTCGTTGACATGACGCAGTTTCAAGAGCAGATACTTCCCACAACTGATGCTTCTGGAAACCCAACGGGTTTTGCTCAAACCACCGTTTGGGGTTATGGTGGCATAGCAAAAGATGCAGTTACCGGCAAATACTTGGGTTACTTCCGCTATTCTCCTGGACCGACCTTTGAGGCTACACGTGGTGTACCCGCACAGGTAACCTGGATTAATAAGATTACAACGCCAGCAATGTTTCCTGTAGACCCTACATTACACTGGGCAAATCCTAACAACATTCCAATGATGGAAGCAATTACGCAGGCAGGGATGGGTCTGGCACCGCCTTATCCCCCTGGATATAACGGCTACCCCATCCCCGTAGACAGCGTCATAACAAATCCTGACGGTTGGAACGCACAGTCACCCGTTCCCTTGGTAACACATGTTCATGGCGCAGCTGTGAGGTCAGATTCTGATGGCGGACCCGAAGAATGGTTCACTGCAAACGGCATCCACGGAGTTGACTACAGCACCACCAAACCTACTCTACCTAACGCAGCCGTTTACTACTACCCCAACGAGCAACAACCCGCAACCATATGGTATCATGACCATGCATTAGGCGTAACCCGTCTAAACGTAATGTCAGGTTTAGCCGGCTTCTACTTAATCCGCGACCCCTGTGACCCAGTAGCCAACAAATTACCCACCGGCAAATATGAAATTCCCTTAGCAATCCAAGACCGCTCATTTAACACAGACGGTTCAATGTGGTTCCCAAGCGACGGTAACAACCCAAATGTGCATCCTTATTGGGTGCCTGAATTCTTCGGCAATACCATAATGGTGAATGGAAAAGTGTGGCCAAACCTTGATGTTGACCGCGGCCAATATCGCTTTAGAATTCTTGACGGTTCAAACGCTCGATTCTACAACATAAGCTTAACCGATATAGGAACTGGGCAAACAATACCCTTCACTCAAATTGGCACTGACGGAGGCTACCTCAAATCAGCAGCACCCCTAACTTCTCTGTTAATTGCTCCCGGCGAAAGAGCTGACATTCTCATTGACTTCTCAAAGATGAAAGCAGGAACCAAAATTATAATGAACAACACCGCTGTTGCGCCTTACCCAAGTGGAGACCCTGTGGATGAAAACACTGGACAAATAATGCAGTTCACCGTAGGCAGCCATTGTGGCTTTAAAGCTAAAGCGCTTCCCCAAACCCTTGACCCGACTCTAAAAGGAGCATATCCAACTCTAATAGCAGATAGCCCCAGCAGAACTTTACCATTCTTTGAACAAGTAAGTGCAACTGATGGGCCATTAGGCTTATTTTTAAATGGTCAAAAATACTCCGGTGTCTTAACTGAGACTCCAGTTGTAGGTTCTACTGAGGACTGGTGGCTCGTTAACCCAACAATGGATACCCACCCCATTCATGTTCATCTGGTACAGTTCCAACTAGTCTACCGCATACCCTTTAATGCAATACAATATGAAACAGATTGGATAAACCTCAATGGTCAACCTCCAGTGCCCGAGAATGTCGTACCGCAGACGTTGCCTGTTGACTCGTACCTTACGGGTCCACCTGAATATCCTTCTGCAAATGAACAAGGCTGGAAAGACACCATACAGACACCCCCTGGCTATGTTACTGTTATACGCATCCGATGGGCGCCGCAAGATGCTCTCGTAACTGGACCCTGCGCACCTAAACCAGGCGTAAACTTATACTGTTTTGACCCGACCTATGGACCTGGATATGTTTGGCACTGCCACATTCTAGATCACGAAGACAACGAAATGATGCGCCCCTATCAGGTTACCGGCGCAACACCAATCTGCAACCCAACGTACCCAAAAATTAACCATTGGAAAATCTTTAGATAGCACTTGATGAAAGAACTCAAATTACCCTTTTTCTTTTTTTTTAAAAAAAACGTTTTCCAACAGTCAAAGTTTTCTTTACGTTCAACAGGTTTTTCCTTGTTGGTCGAGTTTGTATCCTTTGAGTGTCGACCTAACCAGAAGTATTTTTTCTCTGAGGTTTTTTAGTGCCATTTTTTTTGACAATCATTAGATATTTTTTGTTTATCCTGATTAAATTGTGAGTTTAACCCAAACAGGGTCATGGTCGCTTCCATCGCCGCTATGATTTTTTCGTCTATTAACCCACGCTTCAGTCTGTTTGGTTGCTAAGGCGGGGCTTAGCCAAATCTGGTCGTACAGTTCATACTGTGCGGGTTTGCCTGTTGCTTTATAGCGGTGGCTCCACGCGGTGGTTGCTGGAGGTGGCGTGTCTGCTTTTGCTGGACGTGTTTCAGTGGGGTTTGTCAAAGCATTGGTGAGGTTTAATTCTGTGTCGCCTGTGAAGGGTTTAAGGCAGGCTGAGTCTGCTGGATCATTCATATCCCCCAGTATGATAAATGCGCTGTTGGGACGGGTTCTTGCTTTAACGATTTCTCTGACTGTTTCAGCTTGTTGTGTGCGCCGCAGATCGTTTTTCTGCTTCTCGACATCGCTCTCTAAGCTATCGCCTGCGTAGTGGCTTTTTAGATGATTATTGAACAGTTTGAATAGCACTTTTGAGCGTGAAGGTGAAAGGATGTCTACTTCTAACATGTCTCGGCTAAAAACTGCGCCTTCGGGGTCGCTCGGGTGGACGGCGTGTTTCCATGAGGTTATTCCTCCGATGGGGAGCTTTGAGAGGACAGCAATGTCAATTAGGCGGGGGTCGTTGCCTTCAACGAGTATGCAGTAGGGATATTTGTTTTCATTAAGGTATTGCCGATTAAACTCGTAGAGTGTGTCAAGGTCCTCGACTTCTTGGAGTGCCAGTACGTCTATGTTCATGTCTTTTATTCGTTGAGCAACCTTTTCGGTGTCTGCTTGGTTTTTTTGTTTAACTAAACTACCCATGTAGGTTCTTAGTCGGAAGGTATCGGCTAAACCAAATTCGTATTTTAGTTGACCGTTTAGGGTGCCGCCGTCTAAGTTGAGAATTTCATTAATGCTTGCTTTGAAATTGTATTGAGAAAACAGGTTTCTTAAGTTGAAGGTTCCTACAGTTAATTGCATACGAAACACTTCTCTTTATCTATAGAATTAAGCGCTTGCTTAAGACTTTATAGTTCTCAATACCTGCAATGTTGCAGAAGGCTGGTGAGTTTCACATAGGTTAAAAAATTGCCCGTATGGTAGTTCATAAGATAGTGGACGCATTAAATGTTATTAATGGCGGGTATTATAATGAAATAACCATTTACTGACGGAGACTGAATCATGGAATTTTTTGACCTTATGGCTATCTCACACCGCTATATGGAAATCCTCAACCCTTCTACATCAGATAAAATCATCCAACTCGGCAAACTGCTCAAGTTGAAAAAAGGCAGTCGAGTTATCGACTTCGGTTGTGGTTGTGCTGAAGCTCTCACTCTCTGGGCTGAGAAATTCGGTATCACCGGTATTGGCATAGATATATCCGGAGATTTCTGCGAACGGGCCAAAGAAAAGCTGGCCAAAAGAGGGCTGTCTGGCCAAATCGAAATCGTATGCTCCCCCGCGGCTGACTACGTGTTCAAAGAGGGGACTTTCGATGCCGCAACATGTATTGGGTCAACTTTTGCTTTTGGCGACTTCCAGCAGACAATCCGAGCGATGAAACGTTCCGTACATAAGAATGGACGCCTCGGCATCGGTGAAACTCATTGGCTTAGCAATCAGGTGCATCCGGAATATGCCCAAAAACAGACAACTACCCACACAGAACCAGAACTGGCGCAATTTACCCGAAACGAAGGCTTTGAACTCGAATACATCATCCGTTCCAGCCGCGATGACTGGGACAGATACGTTTCGGATGGTTGGTATGGACTGATACGTTGGCTTGAAGAAAATCCCAACCACCCTGATTATGAGCAGGTATTCAAATTCTTCCGTACTGATCAGGATGATTATTTGCAGTTCCAAAGTCAATATATGGGTTGGGCTATGTACTGCCTCGCCCCTTTGAAATCTCATCTGTCAGGCAGTCAAGTATAATATGAAATTCCTGCGCCACCCTTTTGGGCAGGTTTCCTTTTTTCAGCTTGAATATGTTTGCGAATGGACGACGCAAACATATTCAAAAAACGCCAAATAATCAATCGAAAAACTGTTGGGTTCGGTTATGGAGCTGGGATGGGGATTGAACTCACAGTCTTTCCTGAAAGAGAACCTCTGCTAAGAGGAAGAGCTTGGCTAATTATTTTTTGCCAGCTTCTTTTCTATCGCCTATCAGGAACTTTAGTAATTATATGTTGACAATCAACATGCAACGGAACTGTTGGGTACATAGCAGTTCTCAGGTTATAATTCTTGTAAATGTTGTCTTGGATATCCTTTATCTTGTGTTTCTTTCCAGCGATTAGCCTTAAGCAATCTTCACTTTGTTCAAAGTTATTGTGTGGTACATAACAGTATGTTTCGCCGATAGAAAGCAAATAGTCACCATATCCTAACGTGAAAATTTTGCTGCTTTCAGCTTTTAATGCCCTTAGTTGCCAACCCTTAGTTTGTCTATAGGATACGGGTGGGTTAATTTCAGAGCAACAACGACGAGTAGCAAAGTCTAAGTCTATTCTCTTTGAAAAGAAATCCCTCAAGATCCCTCTGAAATTCTCTTTGCATTTAGGCGTTAAACAGCCCACAAACTCGAATCGCTCATTATCTAACCTTTCCAAGATAAACGTTAGACTCTGCTTATTTACCGCCAAAGGCATATCAAAGAAGCTTCGTACACTCATTGTACATCCCACGGATGAGTCGTTGTGATTCGTTTTTAAGTTTATCTTTGGAGCCTTACGATAAAGTTATAGGACTTTTTGGAACTGGTTTCTACATAGGGCTTGAGTAGTCGATGATGTTTAGAATGCTTTGTTGGTCATTACTTATCCGGTTAGCCGAGGCATTCTATTTTTAGCGGCTCATTAATTGCTGAATTCTTAGAGGGGCAGGGAGAACTCTATCTCGGGAAAAAGTCATTGATTCAAAGCTATTCATTTTTTCTCTTACGTTTAGCGCCATTAAGATTATGCCGATTAGAGCAAAAAAGAAGCCATAGGAAAGATTGCTCATGTATTGAAGCTGTGTGTTGGGAAAAAAGATTGTATCAACATATGATGTAGCTCATAGGTTATAACATAAGGTTCCTGTTGAAAGCCTGAACCAGAACCAAATAAACCAAAGTAGGTGTTCCCGAAATTGCCCGAAAGTACGTTTAAGTCTTGAAACAAGTTATCTTGTTTGCCTATGGACCGAGCAGAATTAAGACTGAATTCAAGCCCAAGCAAGAAAACAGAAATTCCAATTACTGCGAATACAAAACCTATGTTAAAAAACCGCTTTTTTAACCCATGTTGTACCTTTGTAACCAATAGGCTAAATGTTGACAGTAAAACGCCTATTGCTATTAGTGAAAACGCGCTCCACCCAAACCAGTACTGTTCCCCATAAACAAGGTAGGAACTTTTGATATCCGATTCGTTTAGGGCTGGAATACAGCGAGAGCCACCTTCTACCCACAATAAATTAGCTGTTACACCCACCGTATACCCAACATAATTATATCCAGAACGACTAGCAATTAGAGAAGCACTCATAGTCCACCAAGGCAGAAATAGGCTTGTTAAGCAGAGTAGTATTCCACCAAGCGATAGAAGAGTCTTCGCTTTGTTGCTCATATCTGATTGTTACGAGATATTAACGTTAAAAGGATATTCGTACAGATTTCTTGACTGCGATTAGTCAACTTTTCTTGACCTAACAAACAGATGTACAGTATATACTTGCTTGGTAAAAGGTCTAACTACAATTTTCCTTTTTAGCCTTGATTTTAGCTTCTTTCAACTGCCATAATCTATATGCGCAGTTGTGGAGTTGGGGATGGGAATAGAATCCCAACCAGTTGTTGGCATCGTCAATTCTGCTTTCTTCTACGCAGCTATACCTTCTTTTTTTCGCATACTTTTCACATATAAAAAAAGAAATAATATTGCCACAAATAGTTGCAAACAATTAAATTTAAAAGCAAATCAGCATATAACAACAAATGCTCCACTTGAAATTAAAAATAAGTGTAATGAGCGAGATTTATGAAACGGACAAAAGTAATTTCAGTAATAGCTTTGCTGTTTATACTATGGCTTTTCTCATCGACAATTACACCCACTGCAACTGCTGCCTCCCAAACTGACATCAATAATTCAATATCTAAAGGGCTAGCGTACCTAGCAACTAGGCAATCAGCAACAGGTCAAATTGGAAGTTCCTACCCAACAGTTTGCACAGCCATGGCCGTTCTCGCATTTGAAAACGCGGGATATTATGCAGGCGACGGATCCACTTATGCAAACAACGTAAAAAAAGGGTTTGAATACATTTTTACGAAAGCGCACACGGTAGCGATAGGTCTTCAAACTGCAGGGAATCCAGATACAAATGGTAATGGAATTGGAATATATTTTGAAACATCCAACACAATCTATCAGACCCCAATGGTGTTAATGGCAATAGTGGGTTCTCAAACACCAGATGCCGTGGCTACAACTGGGCCAGCTAATGTACTAGGACGAACGTATCATGACATCGTGCAAGACATAGTTGATTGGTTAGCTTGGGGTCAAACAGATGCAAGCGCAGGCAACTACAGGGGTGGCTGGAGATATACCGCTAATTATGGTTCTTCTGATAACTCAAATACCCAATGGTCTATGCTTGGACTTATGACTGCCGAACTATGGGGAATACAGGCACCCGAATTTGTAAAAACAGAACTTGCTTACTGGATTACCGCGACACAAAGCATGACTGGTACAAGTGTTAGCAACTTCTTCTACGGCGCTTTTGACTATTACCAAGGTGCAAATTTCCATTCAATAGCCGAGACAGCCACAGGCATGCTCGAATTGACATATATTGGTGCATCAAAGACAGACCCCCGAATGGTTGCAGCTCAAGGATACATAAACCGTGATTGGGCAACAAGCAGCAGTTGGAGAGTAAACATTGGAAACCTATATGCTATGTATGCAGTAATGAAGGCCGCTCGACTATCAATACCAACACCAATTACCTTTCTGACACAATATGATAACACACTCGGAGTCGAATGGTACAATGGCACAGGACAATACGCCGACCAGCTTATTTCACACCAGAACACAGCGGGATACTGGGATCAATGGGGTAGCAATCCTGAAACTTTACCCCGAGAATTAAGCACTTCTTTTGCCACACTTATACTGCAGTTCGTACCCGTAGTGGTAACCTATGATTTAACAATAACGATAACTGATCCTCCACCACCAGTTCCAGTTGCAGGGGCATTAGTAACAATCGAAGGACCAGAAACGCGATCAGGTTATACAGATAGCAATGGGAAAATAACATTTTACAATGTCCAAGCTGGAACCTATCAAGTTACTGTCACTGCACCAGGGTATATATCGCCGGAACCTCAGACGCTTTCATTGACAAGTGATGTGACTTTTACTTTTGACTTAGCGCCTCAGATGGCAACAGGTGCAACCGTATGGACCACAGACGCAATGGAGAATCCAAAAAGCACGTTTAATCTTGGTGAAGACGTCTATATTTACTGGACATCTACGCCTGCAGAGGCTCATATTGACCTCAAAGTTGTAGAAGAATCTACAGGTAATGTAGTATTCGGTCCAGTTCTAAATCAACCTACAGAAAATTCCCCCCTTAGTTTTAAACCTGCAGCACCCGGAGCTTATACTATACTAGTAAATGGAGAGGCCGCGGCTACAATAATAACTGGCGAATTCTTTGTTGTACCGGAAAGTATCGTGGGATCGTTAATGGTGATGCTGTCAGCGTTTGCAGCATTAACAATGATGAAAATAGCAAAGCACAAGCATAACTAAGCAATCTCTTCTTTTTTTATTTTTGTTGAATTAGTGGACCTTTTCACTTTAAAGCGTCCTTCGATTGGGATCATGCCAAATAGCGTAAATCTTTTTGGGGTGTTTTTTATGTGCTAATATATTTGGTAATTATTATGAGCAAGTTTTTGGTTGCGTTTAGCAGGTTTTTTCTTGTTCGTCAACTCACCCATCAGCATCACACATGAGAAACACAGCCACGCTCGCATGTTCAAATTCTAAATTAAACACTCTTTAGAATACGCAAGTAAAATCGCCAAAAGTATATGGGTTTATCCGTGGAGCGGGGGTTTGGAATTGAATCCCAACCAAGTTGTCGACATCGCCAATTCTGCTTATTCTACGCAGCTACTTCTCTTTTTTTAAGTTAAGTGTTTAGCGCGCGCTGAGGTAGGTAGGTTCTATGCCTTCAGTTTCTCATCAACAAGCCTCTTGAATTCGGCTTCGTTATCAACCTTGAAGATCCGTTTGGGCTTTTGGCGCCCCATCGCTCGACCCTCCTTTAGGCGGCGCTTTACTTCGCGGTCTACGATGTTGTAAGCCTCGGGGTGCGTGACTATGACCTCAATGAGTTCTTTGTGAATTACGCCGTTTTTGGCGGTCGCTGGGTCGTCGAGTATAAATTGCCTTCCGGTATCTACTGCGTAATATTCCACAAAGGTTTTGGTAAGCGATGTGTGTATTTCTGCTTTAAAGGCTAGCATATCCTGCACTGGGGCTTCTGGGATTACTAAGAAGATGAATCTGCCGGGGCTGCCGCGGATGTGGTAGAGTTCCCACCAGCGTATGTTCTGGATTTTGAAGAGTGCGTCGTTTATTTGCCGTGAGTAGACTTTGAAGCCAAAAAAGTTGCCGTTTTGGTCTCCTGAATCGTAATCCACAGAGTCTGTTGATCTTCCAAGGGACATAATCGCGGGCAGTGTTATGTCAAGTGTGGTGGTTTCGAGTTTGACTGTAAACTTGAAGGCGGGGTCCATGATTTCAATCATGTCGCCAGTCGGGTACCTTATCAAGGGCAAGCATTCACCGGGGCGGGTTAAGATGAGTTCGCCGCGCATGCCCTTTTTCCATTCGTACCATGGAGTGGTTTTGGGTATGTAGGTTGGATCCTGTTTAGCTTTAAGGACTTCTTCTGGATTTGCCAGTTCGGGGATGGAGTAGCGTAGGAAGAAGCTGAGCCAGTTATGCTCGGTTGAAACCTGTATTGCCTGCACCCACTGCTCGGTAGCGCCGAACACGTCATGCATCTCCATCTTCGGATAAACCTCATGTATCTTGGGGATGTAGGGTGCGAGTGCTTCAGCGTGTGAGAAGCCCAATCTGGTCTCTGAGAGGGTTTTTGCGAGGTTCTGGTAGTCGATGCCCCGCATCAGATACTTGCGGATAAGCCATGGCAAACCTGGTATCTTGACTTTGTCCTTCACCATCTTTTGCACTATCTTCTCGAACTCTTCGGGGTGGTGTGCTATCTTGTTAATGACGAGGTAAAGCCAGGTGACGCCTACCGTGACGTCGATCCGTTCCAACTTTGATGCGTTCCGTAACGCTTTGATGACGTCGATTTCGTTGGCAAGAGTTGAAATTAAGCCGGGTAAATCATATTTTTTGAGGACAAGTCCAAAGAGAGTGTCACCGCCGGTTGAGGTGAAAACAAAGGCGCTGTCTGTGACTCGTACGCCGCTTAGGTATAGGAGTTGCATGAACCCCTGTGCGATGATGTCTTCGTCTGCTTCGCCATAGTAGACTTTTTTTTGTTTGCCGGTGGAGCCTGAGGTGTACCAGAATATTGCGGGTTTTTTGAGCAGCACCTTCTCGGTTCCAAGCTTATCGAAGAGTACCTGAATCTGGTCAAAAGACGTCATTGGAAGCTTGCTTAGCTGTGAGAGGTCGGTGATATGCTCTATCTTGGAGTATGCGGGTGAGCGGCTTGCTGTAGACGTGATCTGGTCTAGCATCTGTGAGTGGAGCTTTTTTAATTCAGCGTAGGATAAAGTGAAGTCCCGTACAATTGATGATTCAATCTCTTCTATTAGCGCTTTGTTTGCAGGCATATGCGATAAACTCAAGGTGTGAGGCAATTAATTCGAAATTAGAGTATTAATAGTTAGCTCCGCAAAATATTGGCTGTAGTAAGTATTGCTATTTGTTCAAGCGCGGTAAAACTACCTTTAAAATGGGAACACACGAGGCAAGTTTTATTTTTTGCTGTAATGAGGCTGATTAGCACTCTTAAAAAAGCAGAAAAAGTTTAGCACTTGAGACTGGGGCTGTGTAACGTTGGAGCTGGGGATGGGAATTGAACCCATATATAGCAGCTCTGCAGGCTACCGCCTGAGCCATTCGGCCACCCCAGCATTGTGGAACTAGGATGAAGTCTAACATAAAAGTATTATTGGCATCCCAAAAGAATCTCCCAAGTCTATATAGCGGTTGGCTCTGCCTACTTTTTGAACGCTAAACCCGTGAATAACGCGATTGTTTTGTCGTCTTTTTTAACGATGACTTGGTAGAGCCCTGTGGTTTTGCCGTCACTTACTCGGTTTGCCTCAGCCGTTAAGGTGTCGCCTTCAGCGGAGGGTTTTAGGTAGTTTATACTCACCTGCACTGCCACCGCCACGTTTTCGCCAAAGTTGCATGCCTGAGCAAACGCGTAATCCGCCAACGAAAACACTACGCCGCCATGTGTGAACCCCAATGAGTTGGTATGGTTTTTTTCTACTTTCATCGAGACTTTAGCGTAGCCGTCTTGGGCGTCAAGGAGTTTTATGCCTAATGCCTCGGCGAAGTGGTCCACGTTTTTCATTGGGTTTTTGCCTCTTTGGGTTGAGGTTTGGATTCAAGTTGGTTGTAGAGTTTTCGGAGCAGCGAAATTAAGCCTTTAGGCGCAAAAATCACGATGAGCAGTAAGATGACGCCGATGACTATCCAGCTTAGGGGTGGACCCACGTTGCTGACGTCTGGGAAGAATGGACCTAAGGCGCCGTTAACGTTATTGACTACGCCGGGTAACGCCAAGGTCTGCTGGATGGAAACCAGAAATATTGAGCCAAGGATGGGTCCAGCGACGGTTCCTAACCCGCCGATGACACTCATGATTAGTGGCAAAAACGAGTTGGCGGGCGAAAATACAGAGTTGTCGATGAGGCGTATGAAGTAGGCGTATAATCCGCCTGCGATTCCCGCAAAAAATGTGCTGATGACAAAGGCTATGAGTTTGTATTTGGCGGTGTTTATGCCAATCATTTTTGCTTCGGCTTCGTTTCCGTGGATGGCTTTGAATGCTAATCCCACGCGTGATTGGGTTATTAGAAACATAACTGAGACGGAGGTTAATGCGAAGGCGACGACTAACACGTAGAAGGGAAAGCCTTTAGGAACCAAGGTGACGGTGCTAAAACCGTTTATACCCCGTGTGACTGCGTCGAACTGGCTGGATAATGTTGCCGCTATCACGGAGAAACCAAACGTCACCATAGCCAAATACCACGCCTTCAAGCGCACACAAGCTAACCCAATCAACAAGCCTACTCCTGCAGAAAGAAACCCGCCAAGCACCAACGACAAAATCAGGATTGTCACTGACAAGGCTCCTACTGGCATCTGTGTTGTGCCGAGCATGGAAAGAGATGCGGTTGAGACAGCGCTGCCGATGATGGCTGCTGCGAAGCCGCCGATGCCTAAAAAGAGGGCATGCCCAAGAGAGCCCTGCCCTGAACTGGCTAGGAAGTTCCAGCTTGATGCGTAAATTGCAAAGATGGTTATTAGGGTAAGGACGGTTAAGAAGAAGTTGTCTTGGATAAAGAGGGGCAGCAGAACAAGCACTGCGAAAAAGCCTAACATGTAGAGGAAGCTTCGGGACCGCAGAAACGTCATTAGCGTCTGTTTTAGTTTCATGTTATTCTCCCTTTTCCCCAAATATTCCATTTGGTCTAATTACCAAAACCACAATCAGCAATGCAAAGGCAACAGCGCTTCCCCAGATACCGCCGAAGAACAATGTGGCTAACTGTTCCGTGATGCCGTAGAGTAATCCGCCGACGATGGCGCCTTTGATGCTTCCTAAACCGCCCATAATGATGATTGCAAACGCGATGATGGTGGGCATGGCGCCAACCTGATAGTCAAAGGAGAAGATGATTCCGTAAAGTCCGCCTGCGACGGCTGCGAGTGCAGCGCCGATGGCAAAGGTGAACATGTAGATTTTTTCTACGTTTATGCCCATGAGCATGGCGGTGGTGTTTCTTTGGCTGGTAGCTCGCATGGCTAAACCGATTTTTGTTTTCTGCATCAGCAACCCAAATGCTGCTAACGTAGCAATTACCACTACAACCGCAACTACGCGGTCGTAGGTTATGGATATGTTTGGTAAGTTGACGCTTAGTCCATAGAAGGGGCTGACAACCTGTTTGGAGTTGGCGCTCCATAGAAGCATGGCGACGTTTTCAAAAATGTAAATCAATCCTAAACTCACAAATATCTCGTTAAGTTTGTCAGTGCCTAAAACCCGTCGGAAAGTGAACCTTTCTACCCCAACCCCTAAAATAGCCACTGCCAGCATCGATATCAAAATCGCCACATACGCGTTGACGCCTAAAGAAACAGAGATGGTCCACGTTAAGAACGCGCCAATCATAAGTAACTGTCCGTGGGCGAAATTAACAAGTTTCATGACGCCGAAAATTATGTTGAGTCCAGTCGCCAAAAGAATATAGACGCAGCCAATGGCGACACCCCACACTAACGTTAACAGTATTGTCGGTGCCGTGATGTCCATTACTAGTTTTTTCTCCTCTCGTTTAAGCGGCGCAGTTGACACTAATTCACATGTTAACTATTTAAAATGTGCGAGAAATAAAAGAAAAGAGAGAGTGAATAACTCACTACTGACCGGCTTGGTAACCGTCTGGCAGAACAAAGTCTGTCTGCTTGAGGTTACTTGCGCCTGATGGAGCCCAAACAATCTGCGATTTCAACTGGCTGGTAGATGAGTCATATTGAAGTTGCTCTATGAAGGTTATCGGGTCGATTTCGTGGTAGTTTACGCCTGTGCTGAATTGTATTTTGCCGGTGGTTGTTTGGATAAGCATCTGGGCCATGTCGGTGTTTTCTATGGCTGTCCGCACTGCAACTTTGTCAATTGTTCCTGCACGTTCGATGGCGTCTTTAGCGATGTAGAATGCGTCATAGGTGTCTGCACCCATCATACCCGGCATCACACCGTAGAGTTCGTTGAACTTTTCAGAGTAAGTTCCTACTATGGTGGAATACGAGGGTGACATGAAGGGGTCAAGTTTTGATTCCATCAGTTGTCCGTCGCCGACGCTTCCCAGAAGGTCATAGAATGCAGGGTCTTGGTTGTTTTCAACCACAATATAGACTGTCTTTAAGCCCACATCGTTCCATCCCTGTTTGATTATGAGGGGTGAGCGGTCGGGGTTGTCAACTACGAACACTGCATCAGGATGCGTTGAAGCAACTGCGGTGAGGTCGGTTTGGAAGTTCTGAGTTGATGTGTCATAGCTTCGGTCTGATACCAGCGTTATTGGCAGGTTTTCTTGCTGTATCCAATATTTGGTGGCTTCGGCAACACCCTTACCAAAGGCGTCATTTCGGTACAAAAGCGCTAAGCTGAAGTTACGGTCGGGGGCAACCATGGGCTTCATTTCGTTAGCGAAAAAGTCCACAACGGTTTTGCTGTAGTGATAGGTGGTGGTGCAGTAGTGGAATATGTAACTCATACCTTCCTCATCGGTGACTCTGTCAGAGGAGTCTGCTGGGAGGCCGCCGTAGTTGCCTTGAGGTCCTCTGCGGGTAACCAACTGGTTGGATGCGCCGGTGATTATGTAGGGCACTTTGTTGTCGATGGCTATTTTTTCGTTTGCTAATGTGCCTGCGCTGCCGTATCCGCCGATGAGCAAGTCTACTTGGTCGGTTTCAACTGCTCTGGTGACGGGCGTGACAGCGTTAGTTGGAGCGTCATTTTGTGTATCCGCGATTACTAAGGTAAAGTTGACTCTAGTGTTCCATTCTGAGACATAGACGCCGCCGGCATTGTTGATTTCATCTATCGCCATGTTAGCTGCACGTTCCATGTCTTGTCCGATGGGGGAACCGGAAATGGGGGCAACTAAGCCGACTTTGATGTTTCTTGCTTCTGCCGAGGGAGCTTTCGGTACAAATTGCCAAGCTGCGAAGGCTGCAACGACTATTATAACTACTACTATCAGGGCTAAGATTTTCTTTTGCAATTTTTCATCCTCTTTCTTTGTGTCTTTGCTATATCCGCAAAAAATGTTTATAAAATTAACTCTTAAGCACGCTTTGCCGGCCAAGCTGGAACGCTTTAAGGTTGAGGCTGATGTATTTTTCCTTAAGTTTGCCTGCTATGGCTTGCTCAAACGATTTTACCTTCACTGGAATTTCTGGCAAAGCCGACAACGCCCCCAAAAGAACCGTGTTAACAACCAACGTGTTGCCAAGAGATTTGGCGATGCCTATGCCGTCTACTTCATGAACCAGTGCCTTTTCATTTAGCAACGTTAGCAGTTCCTGTTTGCTTTTGGGTTTTACACCTCGGGGCAAACAGCTGGGCTGAATAAGCTTCTCGTTAACGATGACTGTGCCGCCGTTCTTTAGCATAGGCAGAGAACGGGTGGTCTCTAAGATTTCGAATCCCACAATTGCATCGGCTTTTCCTGTTTCAATCAGGGGTGACTCGACTTTTTCGCCAATTCGAGCAAACGCCACGATGGATCCTCCTCTTTGAGCCATACCGTGAATTTCAGCTTTAGCCACATCAAACCCCTCAAGCATAGCCGCTTCACAGTAGATATCACTCAACACTACAACCCCTTGACCTCCAACTCCGCTAAAGACTAAATCTAGCTTCACTGGTCTTTCCTCCCGATTGCGTCATATGGACACACAGCTTCGCATACTCCGCATCCCGCGCAAAGTGTGGTGTCAATTTCTGCTTTTCCATCCTTTTGTGAAATGGCTGGGCAACCGAAGGATTTTGTGCAGACTTCACAGCCGCTGCAATCCGTCTGGACTTCTCGTGGCTTACCCCGCTCGATTAGTAGGGGGCACGGACGCTTAGAAATCAGCACGGCTGGTCCTTGGTAATCGATGATTTCTCTTAGCGCTGCGGTTGTGGTTTTTATGTCATAGGGGTCTACTGTGATGACTTTTTCTACGCCTACAGCGCGGGCGATGTCCTCTATGTTTATTATTTTTGTTTCTGTGCCAGTCACGGTTTTTCCTGAACCCGGTGTTGGTTGGTGCCCCGTCATAGCTACAACCGTGTTGTCGAGGACGACTACGCAGACGTTGGCTTTGTTGTAGACGATGTTTAGCAACCCTGGCATTCCTCCATGGAAGAAGGTTGAGTCGCCAATAACTGAGAAAACTTTGTCCCTCACGCCGGCGTGGACCATTCCTGCCGCCTGCGAGATTCCTGCGCCCATGCACAGGCAGCTTTGAACCGCGGTGACTGGAGGCAATACGCCTAGCGTGTAGCAGCCGATGTCGCCTGTAACGATTTTGTCATCTGATTTCGGCTTTAAGCTAAGTGCGCTCTCTGGGCAGGCTGGGATGCATTTGGGGTCGCCTCCGCATACATCGCAGATAAGCGGTTTATGAGTTGTGGGATGTAGTGTTAATGCGCCGTACTGGCATGCTTCTACGCACCAGTTGCAGCCTTTGCATTTGGCTTCGTCAACTTTGATTGTGCCCGTCTGCTTGGACTGTGAGAGGGCTTCTTCGGGGCAGGCGGCGACGCAGGGCGCGTTTTGGCATGATTTGCATGTTACTGCGGTATTGTTTATCAGGTTCACTCGTACCGTGCGTATCCTTGATTTGTGAGGGTTAAATGCGCCCTCTTTTTCAAAGGAGCAGGCGTATTCACAGATTTCGCAGCCTACGCATTTTTGGTCGTCGCATTGTATTGACTGGTTAACCATGTTTAGGGCATAGTAGAATGCTCTGTGTGGGCATCCTGGGCATAGCGCTGGGGGGCGAGGGGGTAAATCGATTTTTTGGGGCGTTTCGGGTTTATCGGTTAATTCCAGTTTGGCGAAGGCTGCTCTGACTAAGTCAGGGGTTAACTCGCCTATCTCCTCTAAACCTAACTCTGCTTTGCCTATTACGTCGAGTTTTAGGCGCAGCAGGTTTTCTTCTATGTAGGGTCTGAGTTCTTCGATTACTATAAGTTTCTTGACTTTGGATGCGAACGTTTTGATGAGGTCCGCGGGGAAGGGGTGGACGAAGCCCAGTTTGAGCCACGAGAACTTTTTGGTGTCTAAAACAGAGCGAGCATAATAGTAGCCGACTCCACTGCCCACGATGCCTATCTCGCAGTTATTCTCTTCCATTATGTTAAACTGAGAAGTCTCGGCAAGCTTTTTTGCCTCTACTAATTTGCCTTCCAGAACTCTGTGTTGGCGGATGGCATTCGATGGAACCATGACCCATTTGGAGCCTTTCTTGTCAAAGTCAGCTTTTCTGCAGAGCTTTTGTATGTGACCCAGCTTCACGCGTGCTTTGCCGTGGGCAACTCGGGTTGTTAGTCGCAGGATGATGGGGAGGTGTAGTCGTTCGCTGATTTCGTAGGCTTCCCTGGCCATGTCCAGTGCTTCTTGTGGACTGCCAGCGTCAAGCAGTGGCAGTTTGGAGTGGATGGCGAAGTAGCGGGTGTCTTGTTCGTTTTGGCTGCTGTGTAAGGCGGGGTCGTCAGCGACTGCTATGACCATTCCGCCTTCGACGCCCGTGTACGCCAACGTCATCACGGCGTCTGCTGCCACGTTTAGTCCAACATGCTTCATGCTGCTAATGGTGCGTAAACCCGTCATCGAAGCACCAACCGCGACTTCAACGGCAACGATTTCGTTTATGCTCCATTCTGCGTAGATGTTAAAATCTTTAGAAACTTCAGCAATGGCTTCCAAAATTTCAGTGGAAGGCGTGCCTGGGTAAGCAGCGGCAACCTTCACGGATGCTTCTACTGCTCCACGTGCAACTGCCTCATCGCCGTTAAGCAAGGCGTAACTGCCAGGCTTATCAGCTGCAATCTTGGAAGTCATCGTTCATCCTTTACATTTTACCCTTGCGTAAATCCAAAACCCTCTTAGCTTTGCCCTCGGTCCGCGGCAACTCGCCAGGGTTAACGATTTCTACATCCGCACTTATTCCAGTAACTATGTGAATACGTTTTTGAATTTCGCCCTTGAGGTGGTTTTTATCAACTGCGGGGTCCTTTGAGGCTTTGTCGCATAATTCAACTTTAACTGCAAACGTGTCAAGTGCGCCTGGTCGGTCGACCACTATGAGGTATTGAGTGGCTAATTCACTAAAGCACATGACAGCGTACTCTATTTGTGAAGGGAAAACGTTGACGCCTCTAATGATGAGCATATCATCGCTTCTGCCACTGATGCGCTTCATGCGGGTGTGGGTTCTGCCACATTTACATGTTTCAGTAAATAACTTGGATATGTCTCTGGTTCTGTAGCGCAGCATTGGCAAACCCTTCTTGGTGAGGGTCGTGAAGACTAATTCGCCTTCTTCACCATCAGGCAAAGACTCGCCAGTGTCGGGGTTGATAGTTTCTACAATGAAATGGTCTTCCCAAATATGCAGCCCCGCATGTTCTTCGCATTCGATGGAGACGCCTGGACCGCAAAGTTCGGTTAAACCGTAAATGTCAAACGCCTTGATGCTCATTTCATGCTCGATGCGCTCGCGGATTTTATCTGACCACGGTTCAGCGCCGAACATGCCCAGTCTGAGTTTAAGGTCTCTTTTTGGCACGACTCCTTCCTGTGCCATGGTTTCGGCAAGGTAAACAGCGAAGCTAGGCGTGCAGGAAAGGATGGTGGCGTCTAAATCTTTCATGAGTTTGATTTGCCTCTGAGTCATGCCGCCGCTTGCTGGTATAATTTTTGCACCCACTTTTTGGGCGCCGTAATGGAATCCGAAGCCGCCTGTGAATAAGCCGTAGCCGTAGGAGATATGCATGGTGTCTTCGCGTCTGCCGCCGACTGTGTAGATGCAGCGTGCCATAAGTTCCTGCCATATTTCGAGGTCGCCTTTGGTGTAGGCGCCTACGATTGGGTTGCCTGTGGTTCCGCTGGATGCGTGGATTTCGACGATTTCATTTGATGGAACCGTCACCATGCCGAATGGGTAGTTGTCACGTAAATCGCTTTTAACTGTGAAAGGAATTTTCTTGAGGTCGTCAAGAGTTTGGATGTTGCCTGGTTTTAAGCCGGCTTCATCGAATTTTTTGTGATAAAAACTGCTATGCTCGTAACAATGATGGACTTGTTCTTTGAGTTTTTTCAGTTGATGCTCTTTGATGTTTTGTCTGGGCATAGTTTCGATTTTTTCGTTCCAGTATTTGCCATCCATGCTTATTTTGCCCCTCTCTGGCTTATAGGCCTAGATACACTTCTTTTATGTGACTATTAGATAAAAGTTCCCTACTCTTTCCTTCCAATATTATCTTTCCTTCTTCAAGAACATAGCCGCGGGTTGCCACGTTTAAGCTGTCATGGATGTTCTGTTCCACCAAAAGCACCGTTACGCCTTCCTCGTTTATGGTGCGGACAGTGTCAAGGACTTTTTCAACGATAATCGGCGCCAACCCCAAAGAGGGTTCATCCAAAATTAGCAGTTGCGGATTAGACATTAAACTGCGGCATATAACCAGCATCTGTTGCTCACCGCCGCTGAGTGTCTGCGCCGCTGCTTTCTCTTTCTTTTTGAGCACGGGGAAGATTTCGAGAACTTTCTCTTTGGTTTCTTTAACTTTCACCTTGTCTTTGATGGCGTAAGCGCCTAGTAAGAGGTTTTCTTCCACGGTCATGCGGGGAAAGATTTCTCTACCCTCGGGAATCATGGTGACGCCTTTTTTGACGATTTGATGCGTGGGTAAACCCGAGATGTTTTCTCCTTTGAATTTGACTGTGCCCGTTTGGGGTTTTAAGAAGCCCATGATTGCTTTAACCAAAGTGGTTTTGCCGGCGCCGTTGGGTCCGATGATGCTGACTATTTCTTTTTCTTCTACCTTAAAGTTGACGTCGCGCAGAATCTGAACCATGCCATAAGCTGCGGATAAATTCTCAATTTCCAACATTTTACTCGTCTTCTCCGAACAAAAACCGTTTTCCCAAGTAAACGTTCACTACATTCTCGTCTTTGCAGACTTGTTTGGGGGTGCCTTCGCAGATTTTTTCGCCATGATGCAGCACAATCACGCGAGTGCATAAACCCATGATGACCCTCATGACGTGTTCTACCATAAGGACCGTGACGCCTTGCTTGTTGATTTGTTTGATCAGCGCGATTGCTTGGTCGCATTCCCTAGGCGTCAACCCCGTGAGCAACTCGTCTAGCAAAAGCAGCTTAGGGCTGGTTGCCAAAGCTTTAGCTAACTGAATGCGCCGCAATTCGACTACGTTTAGGTTTTTTGCAGTGACATCAAACTTTTCGCTTTCTAAACCCACAAACTCTAGTAGTTCCCTTGCTCGCAGCACGGCGTCTTTTTTGTCAACAGATTTCTTCTCATTAAAGAGTACACTGGTTAACACGTTTTGTTCAGCGGTCATTTCAGGAAAGGATTGGACTGTTTGAGCAGTTTTGGTGACGCCTTTGGCGCAGATTTTGAAGGGCGGCAATTTGGAGATTTCTTCGTTTAAGAAGAGGATTTGTCCCGAATCTGGTTTGTAGACGCCGCTTATGAGGTTTAGTAATGTGGATTTGCCTGACCCGTTGGGTCCAACTAACCCAGCGATTTCACCGCTGTTTATGGTTAAGTTTACGTTTTTTAGGGCTTGAAGTCCACCAAAGCGTTTAGAGACTTCGACGCAATTGAGCAAAGTTTCCGTCTCCCGAATAGCAAGCAATTATTCAAGTCCACATATAAAGGTTGGTAAAAAACAGCGTTTTGATGGTGCATTTTGGTTAAAGTTAAATATCAATTGGGGTTACTCTGATATGGGTGTCCTGTGTGCCTGTCCCTCAAGTCAGTGTATTCCTTGACAATCGACCCGGCTCCCTCTTTGAAGCCATGTCGCAGCTAGACAAAAACAAAATCAAAATTTATGCGCTTTCCATTGCCGACGCAGGCGAATTCGGCTTAATCCGCCTTATAACTGAAGATCCACAAAAAACCGCGAAATTCTTGGAGGCTGCCGATTTCAATCTTGCAAAATCCAAGAAAAACACTGAAGTCACTGCATTATTCGTTTCTAAACAGGACAGTTTATCTAAAATCACCAAAATTTTATGTGATGGGGGCATAAACATTGAATATGCTTATTCCTCTGCGGTGCATGTGGATGGAAAAGTGGCCTTGATTTTGCGACCAAGCAACGTGGAGACCGCTGAGCATCTACTAGCTGATAACGGCGTGGTTGTGTTGTCGCTGGATCAAATTGCCCAGAATTTCCTGTAATTGTTCTGTCTGTTCTTTGTTCGCCAAGCAGGTAAATCTATATAGCGTGCTTTTAGTCATTAAAATGTGCTTATACGTTAGAAAAATAAGTATTATCGGACAATAAGCTTTAATTTATACAGATTGCACGACGTAAAAGCAGAAGGTCACAGCATGGTCACTACAAACCTTGACAAGATTTTCAATCCAAAAAGTGTAGCTATCATTGGAGCCAGTGACGTAGAAGGTTCAGTAGGTTACGCTATCGTCAAAAACTTCACTCAAAGCGGCTACACTGGAAAAATATATTTCGTCAACATAAAAAAGCCAGAGATACTAGGGGTAAAAACATACCCATCAGTCGATCAAATTCCCGATCCCGTGGATTTAGCATTGATTGCCACACCCGCCAAAACCGTCCCCACAGTTATGGAGGAATGCGGCAAAGCCAACGTTAAAGGCGTCATCATTGTTTCAGCGGGTTTCAAAGAAATTGGTGCTGAAGGCAAAGCCCTCGAAGAGAAAGTTGGAGAAGTCGCCAAGAAATATGGCATCCGTGTCGTTGGACCTAACTGCATAGGTGTTCTGCGCCCCAGAATCAACCTCAACGCCACATTCCTTGACAAGATGCCCAAACCCGGCAACGTCGCGTTTCTCTCTCAAAGCGGCGCTTTGGGTTCAGCAATCCTTGACTGGGCAATTCATGAAAACATCGGGTTTAGTAACTTCGTTTCCGTTGGCTCCATGATTGATGTGGACTTCGGTGACCTTATCGACTATTTTGGCGGCGACCCAAAAACCAAAAGCATCCTCATGTATGTTGAAGGCATAACTGAAGCTCGCAAATTCATGAGCGCCGCCCGCCACTTTGCACGAACTAAACCCATCATTGTTGTTAAAAGCGGCAAATTCTCAGAAAGCGCAAAAGCAGCAGCATCCCACACAGGTTCACTGTCAGGTTCAGACGACATCTACGACGCCGCGTTTAAACGCGCAGGTGTAGTACGTGTTAATGATATTGCTGACCTCTTTAACGCGGCTGAAGTTTTAGGCACCCAACCCCTGCCAAAAGGACCCCGACTCGCCATAATCACTAATGCAGGCGGACCCGGAGTCATGGCAACCGACGCCCTCATAGGCTTTGGTGGACAAATCGCTAAAATCAGCCAAAAATCCATCGATTCCCTCAACGCTGTGCTTCCACCGTTCTGGAGTCACGGCAACCCAATCGACGTTTTGGGTGACGCAAAAGCAGACCGCTACAAAGCAGCCCTAGACGCCGCCCTTAAAGACGACAACGTGGACGGAATCTTGGTTATTTTCACTCAGCAAGCTGTTTCTGAATCAGTGGAAATCGCCAAAAACATCGTGGAATTGGTACGCAGCCAAGCCTATCAGAACAAGACCATCGTTACATCATTTATGGGCTATGGCGCCGTGCAGGAAGCCAACAACATCTTAAACGCCAACAACATCCCCACCTACAGCACACCTGAACAGGCTATCAAAACCTACATGTACATGTATGATTACTCGCGAAACATTGACTTACTCTACCAAACCCCCGAAGAGCTACCCGTAGATGAGTCTCCGCCTAAACGCCCCATCATGGCAATCCTTCGTAACGCTGCGTTTGAAGACCGCGAAATCCTCACTGAGGACGAAGCTAAAAAAATCCTCAAATACTACAATTTCCCCGTCATCAAAACCGAAGTCGCCAACAACGTCGACGAAGCAGTTGCATTCGCACAGAGCATGGGTTTCCCTGTTGTGCTAAAGATTCTCTCGCCCCAAATCATCCACAAATCTGATGCGGGAGGAGTAATCCTAAACATTAACACTCCAACAGAAGTCCGCGAAGCCTTCGAACTGCTCATCCAACGCGCCACCGCATACAACCCCAACGCCCAAATCATCGGCGTAACCGTACAACCCATGGTTGAAAAGAAAGGTTACGAAATCATCCTCGGCGGCAAATCAGACCCCGTCTTTGGTCCCGTCGTCCTCTTTGGTATGGGCGGCGTCGGTGTAGAACTATTCAAAGACTACGCTATTGGTCTGCCCCCTCTAAACACCACTCTAATCCATCGCATGCTTGAAGAAACCAAAGTTTACCGCCTCCTCAAAGGCTACCGTGGCTCCGCACCCGTTGACCTAAAACGCCTCGACGAAACCATCTTGACTTTCTCGCGGTTGCTGGTTGATTTCCCGCAAATCAAAGAAATCGACATCAACCCCATGCTTATCAGCGAAAAAGAAGCATGCATCCTTGACGCCCGCATAGTTGTGGACAAAGAAAAAATCTGCCGCAAATTTGAGCGCCACGAGCACATGGTTGTTAGTCCGTATCCAAAAAAATACGAGATCCTGTGGCTCCTCAAAAACGGTCAGGAAACTTTGCTGAGACCTATTAAACCGGAAGATGAACCAATGTGGCTAGAATGGTTCCAGAGCCTCTCTGAAGAATCCATCCGATACCGATTCTTCCAGATGTTAAAAGATACACCCCACGAAGTCCGTGTACGCTACTGCAACGTAGACTATGACCGAGAGGTCGCTTTAGTTGCGGAGATGGTTGAGAATGGCAAACGCAAAATCCTCGGTGTTAGCCGCCTCAGCATAGAATCCGATGGTAAACACGGCGAAATGGCTTTCATTGTATCTGACTACTGGCAAGGCTTAGGTTTAGGAACTAAAATAGTTGACTATACACTTGACATTGCAAAAGAGAAAGGCGTCGAAAGCGTCTATGCCATTATGCTCCAAGACAACTACCGCGCATTGAGCCTCACCAAAAAGATGGGCTTTAACCTCGAATACTTAAGCGACGGAACCGTTAAAGGCATCTTAGACCTCAAAAACGAAGACGTAGACACCCGCTGCCTCCGACAACAAAAACAAGCCGAACCCGTCAAAGAAAAGAAATCTGTTCCGCAGCCCCCAGTTCAAGAGGCTCCTGTTTCCGCCGACAAACCTGTCGCGCATAAACAAGCCGAAAAAACCCCCGCCTAAATCTTTCTTCTTTTCTTTTTGTTTTTTATTTATAGCTCTTATTTAGCCCATTTTGGCGCAAAGAACATAGCCTCTTGTGTTTTCTGCATAATTTTAAATTTTCAAGCCGCTCTAAGTGGTATGCATGCGAAGGCTCCTTTGCTGTATGCTCATCGCCACAGTGTTAGTCAGCAGTCTCCTTGTTGTTGCCACGGTTGAGGGCGCTACAACTGTTGGCGGCACCTTAGCCTCTGACGCTACATGGACTAAGGCGGGCAGCCCCTACCTGCTTGTCAGCTCCCTCTCGGTCCCTCAGGGAGTAACCTTAACCATTGAAGCAGGGGTAACAGTAGACATCTATTATAATAACCTAAATGTGGCAGGTACTCTTCGGGCGATAGGCACAAAGGATGAACCAGTAATTTTCTCTTCAGGCGCAAGCGCTTGGAGCACTCCCCGAGTATACTTCCAATCAGGCAGCGCCCCCTGGAATGCTTCAACGGGTTCTGGATGCAAAATCGATTACGCTGTGTTTAACGGCGCAGCTCTATACGTTACTAGTTGCTCTCCAAAGATTAGCAACAGCTACTTCACTAATCTTCAAACTTCTCTTTATAACAACAATGGTTCACCCTTAATTGTAAACAACGCTTTTGACGTCACCAACTATGCTATATACGCTTACGGGGGTTCCCCTGTTATTTTAAAAAACTTCATCAAAGCTTCTACGGGCATCTACGCTGGAAGCAACACCTACATATCAGGCAACAACATAACAGGCTGCTCAAACGGCATAGTATTATCAGGTTATAACATTACTGTGGAGCAGAACCTCTTAACCGTGAACAGTTATGGCATTGCGGCTGGGCAGCTCACGTGTCTTATTCGAAACAACACAATTGCCCAAAACACAATCGGCATCAACGGCGGCGGGGAAATCGTCAACAACACCATAGCTAACAATGGACAAGGCATACGTTTGCTTGTCAGTGGATCGACTGTAACTCAAAACAACATCTACAGCAACACCCAATACAATTTCAACTTAGTCCTTCCTGACAGCATTACTGTCTCCGATAACTGGTGGGGAACCACCGATGCCGCAGCCATCAACGCATCCATCTATGACTACAAAAATAACCCTATCTTGGGAAACGTAACCTTCACCCCTTACCTAACCCAACGAGTGACGACTGCGCCCGCCCCAGAAAGCCTAAACTGGGTGCCTAACCCCACCCCAACCTCCATTCCAACCCCCAATCCCACATCATACCCCGTTGCAACGCCCCAGCCGACAACTCCGCCCGAATCCAACAACAATCAGCAAGCAGCCGCCCCCGCCTCAACCCCTAAACCGACCCCTGAACCCACCGCGACACCTACACCGAAGCCGACGCCAGCTCCAACCGCGACGCATGGGTCAGCCTTAACTTTGGGCGATACCTTACAAGATCAACTATTAACGCAACTAAACCTCGTAGAGATGGCAAAGTTGGTGTTGTTTGGGTTGGGTTTATTGTGGGTTGCTGTGCTTTCCGTTGCGGCGGTTAGGGCGGTCGCCAAAAAATATGTCCACTTTTAACTTTTTCAGGTTGGTTGCTTAGCAGGGTACGGTAAATGAATGTTCGTAAATTATATAACAGCAGAACAACGCTGTTCTTAGGGGTACAATTATGCAAAAGCTTGCCTGTGTTGCGCTGATTCTGTTAATAGGGTTTAGTGGCGTGTTTTTTGTTGTTTCTCCAGTTCGTGGCGAAACTCAGAAAAGCGGTTTAATCACCTCGGATACCACATGGACCGCGGCTGGTAGCCCCTACAGGTTAACTGGACCCGTAGGCGTGGCAACTGGCGTCACTTTAACAATCGAGCCCGGCGTAACCGTAGACTTCGGAAAATTCTACATGCAAATAAATGGCACCCTAAACGCTCAGGGAACCGCCGACAACAAAATAATCTTAACATCCTTTTCTGGACGAGACTACACTGGCGCTCCACAGAACATTCAATTTATGCCCCTGAGCACCCCATGGAATAAGCAAACGGGCTCTGGCTGCATAATTTCAAACGCCCAAATCAGCATAGTTTCAATTGTAATCAAGGATTGCTCGCCCAAAATAAGCAGTTGTAGCTTATCCGAGCCCTTAGGCTACACCATAGACATCACCGGGGGGTCAGCGTCTATCACCCAGAACACAATTGACCTCACCGTCGGTGGCGGCATATCCGTAAGTAAAGGGACACCGACAATTTCAGATAACCAAATTACAGGTACATATTACCAGACGGGCATAACGGCAGGCGGCGTCCCAATCTTCAATAACAATACGCTAATCAACCTTTGGACCGGCATCTCTGCATCGGGCCAAACATATTTTGAAGGCAATATTGTTTCTAACTGTGCCAATATAGGCATAGAATGCTTAAGCTCCACGGTAGCAATCTCGCGTAACCAAATTTCCAACAATAAGATCGGTGTTTCTGGAAGCGCAATCATCCAAAATAACGCCATAACAAACAACACCATTGCAATCAAAAACCCAACCTCTCAGGGCACCATAAACGAAAACAACATCGTTGGCAACACGCAAGGCATAGTTCTTGACAGCGCAGATGACGTCTATGCCGCCCATAACTGGTGGGGCACAACCGACTCAAACGCGATTCGCCAGACAAATTGGGACTACAAAAACGACTACAACCTTGGCATCGTTACCATTGACCCCGTTTCGACGGCGCCTAACCCTGACGCACCAGTCCCCCAAGACGACACCCCCGCAACAACTCCCAAGTCAACAACCACCCAACCCCCCGCAACCACAACGGAGCCCCCCCAAGACCAAAACACCCAACATGCCTCGCCCACGCCCCTCGGCGACCAATCCTCCAATGCCGCCAGCTCCTTGCCATTTGACCCTCTTGAGGCAGTTGTGATTGTTGTGGTGGTTTTAGCGATTGTGACTGTTGCGTTTTCCCTTTTCCGAGTTTATCGACGTGTAGATAAACCCAAAGAGTAACAACCAACCTATTTGGCGTCTATTTGGATCCTATTAGTGGTTCTATGCAGAAACCTAAGAGGGGTAGGTCACTATTGACCCAAAACCAGCCCAAAAACATGTTGAAAACCAGTAGACTAGCTAATTTATGGGCGCCTTTTGAGGAACACTTTTCTTAGAGGATATTGAGTCAGGTTATGGCTGGTTCTTCTAGACGCTTAGGTTTTGTTTCAGTTTCAAAAAGGCGCTTAATTTTTTCAGGCATATTCCCCGCGACTTTCTGCATTTCCCCACTGCCTATGCGGCGGTTAAGCACTCCAATAACGGCGGTGGTTACTGCTTCGGCGTCGATTAAGTTGCGTCTTTTGGGGTCATAATTTTGTTGCACATAGTCGTAGAATTCTTCAGGGTTCTTTATGTGCAGGGGTTTGTCTTTGAGGTCATAGCCATCCAGCATCATCCCCTTTAGTATCACTGGTAAATTAGAACTTAGATGCACAACTTCTTCCATGGGCAAGCGGTCGCGGATGGCATGTAACACGGCTTTGATGGCTTTGTAGGCTTCGTCTCGGCTATCCCACTCCAACTCCGTTTGAACATCAACAATCCACTGAACCGCGATTTGGATACTGCGGTCCAGAGATAAAATATTTGTTGACAAAACGTCACCTTCACTTGCGCAATGCGCCACGGTAATCTTAAACGTTTGTTGGCGCCCCGTGTAGTCAACCACTTTTTATATGTAGATTCCCCATTAAAATACACAAGTTTTGGGGAAGATTGAATGCAGTATTTTTCTGACCGCACAGACGCTGGCAAACGGTTAGTCAGAGCATTGGCTGATTATTATTTTAAAGATGGGTTGGTGCTGGCTATTCCGCGGGGCGGCGTCGTGGTAGGGTTTGAGATTGCACAGGCGTTTCGGTTGCCCCTTGACGTGATTATTCCACATAAGCTTGGTGCACCCGACAACGAGGAGCTGGCGATTGGAGCCGTGGCAGAGGACGGTACCATGTTTTTGGATGACAACCTAATCACCTACATGGGTGTATCGCGCGAGTATATCCATCAAGAAAGCGAGCGGCAACGCCAAGAAATTGCTCGTCGGCTCGAGATTTATCGGCAGGATTCTGCTCCTTTTGATTTGCGGGGTCGCGATGTAGTTATCGCGGATGATGGCATCGCAACAGGTGCCACCATGAAGGCAGCGTTAGCGTCGGTGAAGAAACGAGGCGCCTCAACCGTAACTGTGGCTGTTCCAGTTGGGCCTCCGTCAACCATAAATGCGCTCAAAAAACAAGCCGACCTCGTAGTATGCCCCTATATGCCCGACGATTTCCATGCCATCGGGCAATTCTACGGAGACTTTGAGCAAGTCACCGACCTAGAAGTAATCCAACTGCTCAAAGATGCCCGTCAAAACTTCACGAGCAAACATGGAGTTGTGGTTCTATGATGAAACAAGAAATTACCCTAAGAATCCCCGTTGGAGACATCGAAGTTCAAGGGAACTTAACCTTGCCTCCCGACGCGTTTTGTGTTGTGGTGTTTGTGCATGGCAGCGGCAGCAGCAGGTTTAGCCCCCGCAATCAATATGTCGCCACACAATTCAACAAACAAAAAATTGGAACCCTGCTCTTTGACCTTCTTACCCCTGAAGAGGAAGAAGTTGACGTGACAACTGCCGAGTATCGCTTCGACATTGATTTGTTGACGGAGCGGCTCATGGGTGTGACTCGGTGGCTGCGCGAAGACCCCTTGACCCAGCATTATAAGCTTGGCTATTTCGGTGCCAGCACGGGGGCTGCAGCTGCGTTAATTGCGTCAGCGAAACTTGAGGAGGATGTAGCGGCGGTGGTGTCGCGTGGAGGACGCCCTGATTTGGCGGGGGAGTATCTTTCAAGTGTTATAGCTCCGACGCTTTTGATAGTGGGCGGGTTAGACACGGGAGTTATCGCCCTAAACAAAAGCGCTATGGCTCAGATGAACGCTGAAAAGCGGCTCGTTATCATTACGGGGGCTACGCATCTTTTTGAGGAACCAGGAAAACTTGAAGAAGTCGCCCGCTACGCAGCCGACTGGTTCAAGCGTTACCTGTCCTTAGCCTATGCCCCAGAGGTACCTGAACAAAAATAGGCGAGTTTGGGGGTTTTATCTAAACCCCACAGAGAGCCGAACTCCCTTATTGGCGAAATAGCCAAACGGCATCTTCACTTTGTCGCCATACACCTGTTTAAGCAGATTAGTGAAGTCGCTGTTCTCATCCATGCGGAACTCAAACGTCCCAGTGTTTGTTTTAACTTTTAATTCAAATTCATGCTGGTTTGTGTTTAAGTCTTTGAGGTGAAGCTTTAACTCGTTTATCATGTTGTTGTAGACTTGGAAGTTCCCTGGGGTTTCAGCTAAAATCGCTTCAGGCGCCATATTCAAGTATTTTTTTGCATAACCAAAGGATGCTTTAAGTTGGTCTGACCATTGCCCCCAGAAACCTTTCCCATCCGATTTAGCTTGGTCTCTGGCTTGCTGCACAGCTGCCGTTAACATCGCCGGAGTCATTTGAGCAAAAATGAAGCGTTGCGTCGTTACCACGCCAGTGTAGGAGTCATATCTGCCTAGCGATTTGTGTTTTCGGAGCACAATTACGCCGACTATGCCTTCACCCGTAGCTTGAGGTGCGCGTGCCACTGGTGTTGGTGCCGATTGAGGCTTTGCCTGCATGGATGGCGGCGGCGGAGGAGGCGGCATATAATTTACATTCGCCGTTTGGGGAGATGCAGGTTGACTTACGGTTTGGCGTCTTGAGGCGCCGCATTTGCCACAAAAATTCGCTTGAGTGTCAAGTGGTGAACCACAATTTTCACAGTAAGGCATACAAATCACCCCTATAATTCTGTGAATTCACATAAAAATTTTCCTCCGACTCGGGAAGCCTTTACCAGTAATTTTTAAATCCCAAAAAAACAACATATATCTTAGAAGAATTTTTGGAAGGTGCTTTTTTTGGTTAAACAAAAAGGTGACCAGTACGAATGTGGAGAATGCGGTCTTGTTGTTATTGTTGAAGACCCCTGCGGATGCGACGAAACATGCGAACTCATCTGCTGTAATGAACCCATGAAACCAGTCAAGTCATCAGCAAAAAAACCTAAGGCGGCAGCAAAAAAAGAAGCTTAACCGCAAAAACACAGCAATCTGCTAATCTTCTCTCTTTTTGTTTATGTTTTTATCTCCTCAACCAACTTTTTAACCTGCTCAATGATGTATTTGTTTATTTTTTGGCCTATTTCTCTGGTTGCCACCGTGGGGTCGCCATTGACGCCGCTTGGGAAATACAGTTCAGGATGTGCAACAACCTCAAATCTGGGCCACTTCGCAACGGACGCTACGCCTTTGGTTTTGACTAGTTCAGGTTTAATATACATAACCCGCGCGGTCTCCAAGGTGCCTGCGTGTCCATCTGTTTTTGAGGTATACTGCTCAGTTAATTCTTGAGCAAAATCATAATCCGACAGCACCATTATCCGCACCTTTTTTTCAGTGGCGTCATTTTTGACGACGACATCTTGTGCTGCCATCCGTAACGCAACCATATGCGAATTCCCTGCATGACCACTCAACACAATTATGCGTAGAAATCCGTGGCGCACCAACTCGAAGAGAATTTCGCGGACAAACCGATAGAACGTATCGAACTCTATTGTTAGGGTGCCTGCAAAGTTGCGTCCCGCGTTGCAGATGCCGTAACGGAGAGGTGGTGCGATGAGGCAACCTGTTTCTTGGGCGACTTTTAAGGCGACATATTCGGGTTGGATGCTGTCTGTGCATAGCGGTAAGTGTTCTCCGTGTTCTTCGACGCTGCCTACTGGTAGAATTATTACGGTGCCTTCTTTGGCGGCTTGCGCGGCTTCTATGGTGCTTAATTCGTCAAGCCACATGCAGTGGGGTTTTTTTGTTATTGCCATAGAGTGTTGTAAGGAGCGGTTGTTTTTCTGTATTGCGGAAAACTCTGGATTTTTGGGGAAAATACGCGATTTTTAACGTTTAAGCCAACCCCTTTGAAGTAAATTATTTATTCTAGCCTACGCTTACTTCCTTTATAGGTAAAGGGTGACTCAACCGAGTTAGCCTTTCCTAAAAATTTTTGTAGGAAAAGAAAAAACATGATTTTTTCAGGAATCTTTTCTAAAAAGAAATCAATAACTGCATCTTTTGCAATGATTATGATACTGACAATCGCCCTCACCCTTATCACGTTGCCCAACGCCATTGCCCATGACCCGCCTCAGACAATCAAAACCTACGCATACGTGACCGCTACACCCAGCCCCGTAGGGGTAGGCCAACAAGTCACTGTCGTTTTTTGGCTTAACTGGCCCCCTCCGACTGCGGCAGGCTCCACTGGAGACCGCTGGGAAGGCATGACCATACAAATAACTGACCCCGCTGGGCAAGTAGAAAATTATGGACCCTTCGTATCTGACTCCGTCGGCTCCTCATTTATGATCTACACACCCTCAACGACAGGCGAATACCAAGTCTACTTTAACTTCCCCGGACAAGTCCTTGAACGCGCAGGCTACACTGGCTTACCTGGATCAAACAGTGACTACATAAACGACACATTTGCCCCCAGCTCAGCAAACACCACTTTCACAGTACAAGAAAACCCAGTTCCCCTATGGACACAGCCCCCTCTACCCGTCAGCTATTGGACCCGCCCCATCGACACCATGAACACCAACTGGTACGTGCTTGGCTCTCAGTGGCTAGGCCAAAGTGAACAAGGCTACAACTACCTCCGCTATCAAGGCGCAGGAAGAGCCCCCGACACCGCCCACGTCATGTGGACTAAACCTATCTCGTTTGGTGGCATAGTTGGCGGAACAAATCTTGGTAACCCTGACATCAACTTCTACTCTGGTACAGCTTATCAGATAAAATTCCCCAACCCTCTAATTATCTATGGACGACTCTACTACACCATTCCCTTAGCTAACAGTCCCTCAGGCGGTGGATACGCATGCGTGGATTTACGATCTGGTGAAACCCTTTGGGAAAAAGACTTCGGTGTTACAGTGAGTTCTGTTTTTGGTCCCTCAGGAAACGTGCCCTCTTTTGGTCAACTCTATGATTTCGAATCAGTCAACCAACACGGCGTTAACCCCAACGGCTACCTATGGATAGTTAACACAGCCATCACCGGAGTTGGCATCACCAACCCCGCTCCACAAGCAACCACCACCAATGGCAGCTATACCAGCGCTGTCACAAGCTCAAATGCTGTAGTCTCTACTACGGGTTGGATAGCAATCGACCCATTGACTGGCGGAACATTGTTTAACGAAACTGATGTACCTTCAGGCACAAGATTCTTTGGGCCAGCCGGCGAAATTCTCATCATGAACATTGGACGAGCCAACACCAACGCTGCCTACACATACATGTGGCAATGGAACAACACCAAGCTACCGGGAAATGATGTTGCAGGCGGAATCACCCAATGGTTACCTGGCAGAACCAACTGGAACATGAGCAAATCCTACGACTTCAACATAACCCTCTCTCAGCCGCTACCCGCCGGACAAAACACAGCTATAATTCAGGTGCTACCCGGAGACTTGGTATTTGGCAGAAGCAGCGCTCTACAATTCGCAGGTTCAACCGGCGGCGCATTCGGCACACCCGACCCCTTCACGCTATGGGCAGTTAACCTTAACGCGACAAGAGGCAACGTCGGTCAAGTGATGTGGATCAAAAACTACACTGGATCAGCCAACAACACCATCCTAATTGGACCTCGTGACCAAAAAACCAACGTCTTCACCATGTACAACAAAGAACTGGTGCAATGGAGCGGTTACAGCCTATTAACTGGCGAATACCTCTGGGGACCCACTGAGCCCGAAAACGCCTTCAACTTTTACGGCGGAACCACTGGACTCACAGCGCCCTACGCAGCAGGCAACGGTACGCTATACTCAGCAGGTTACGGCGGCATAGTCTACGCCTACGACTTCGCAACAGGCAACGTGCTATTCACCTACGGTAATGACCCCAACGACCCAAACAATAACACTCGAACAGCTAACACCGCTTATGGAGGGTATCCCTATCAGGTTGCAGCCGTTGCAGACGGAAAAGTCTACTTGATAAGTAGTGAACACTCTCTTAACGCGCCTCCCTTCTTAGGCGCTGAGACTCGATGCATAAATGCCTATACTGGCGAAGAAATCTGGAAGATGCTTGGCATGTGTAACTGGCAAGAAATCGCTGTTGCAGACGGCTACTTCGTTTACCTTAACCTCAATGATTTGCGGATTTACTGTGTGGGACCTGGACCAAGCGCTACTTCCGTTTCAGCTTCTGTCTCCACCCTCAATCTTGGTGGAAGCGTGCTGATTACGGGAACGGTCACTGACCAATCACCTAACACCGCCCTCAAAGGCACCGCAGCCATCTCCGACGCTGACCAAGGCGTATGGATGGACTACATGGTTATGCAAAACGTCGCAAAACCCACAGACGCAACAGGCGTACCAGTCTCCTTAGACGCATTAGACCCTAACGGCAACTTCATCCACATCGGGGACGTAACCAGCGATTCAAGCGGACTCTTCAAGATACTTTGGACACCCGAGGTACCAGGAGAATACACAGTAATGGCAACTTTTGCAGGTTCTGGTGCTTATGGACCTTCATCTGCAGAAACCGCTGTCGGCGTAGTTGAAGCACAAGCTACCGTAGCTCCTACATATCCGCCCTCAACTGATACAACAATGGCCATCACTTACTCAACCATCGCAATCATAGTCGTCATCATCATCTGTGCAGTGGTTCTAGGCTTAGTTCTCAGAAAACGACCTTAATTTCCCAAAAAAGGGAAATATCCCTTTTCCTTTTTTAGTAAAAAAACAAGTTTTATGCTTTTTTGGTTGTGGCGTCCCGTACTTCATAGCTTATGTTAGCTGGATTTTTCAGGTTGACATTTTCTATCTCTTGCGTCATGCGGTTACTCATTCTGCCGACAACAAGTACCAACACGTTAAGTCCTCTTGACGCGGCTATTGCTGCTGAGCGGCTGATACCAAACTCTATGTCTGCTTTAAGTCCTATCTTGTTAAGGACTGCTCTACCCACAGCACCCATTACGCCAACACGGTCGGGCTTAAACTCATCATAGAACCTTTTAACCTTGGCTAAATCTACCGCTCGTGAGCCCCCTCTGCGTATGCTGGGTAGTTTTATGATGAGTATTTTTCCTTCTTTTACGCTTAGTTTGCCCTGTAAACTTGTTAATCCTAAATCTTCCCCGGGCATCGCGTCCTCCATCGCTATGCCTTTTGCTTCTGTGCTTTCTGGAGGTACGGTGTATATGACGCCGCCTTTCATGATTAACCCAACTTCGTCTCCTGCCTTTACGGGTTGAGTGGCTAGGGCGGGTAGGGAATGGTCTACTTTCATTTCGTTTTTGGTGGCGTTGACGTATCTTTCTAAGCCTTTTAGGTCCTCTTGTAGCGTTGCGATTGCTTTTTCTGTGAGCCGGTAGTCTACGCGTTCAGAGCTGTATTCGAGAAGGCCTTCTCTGGCTAGTTTTTTGAAGTATTTTGATACGGCTTGGATGGTGATTCCGAGGGTTTCGCTTATGTCTTTTTGTTTTACGTGGGGCTGGTTGCGCATGATTTCTAGTAGTATTTGGAATTTTGTGAATTCTCCTTTGTTTTGGAGGATGATTGTTTGTTGGCGCTTGGTCATTAATTCAACCTTGAGTTAACTGTAGTTAAAATAAAATTTATAAGCTTGGTGGTTGGTTGACTTATCCAATCAAGGGGAATCCAAAACAATATGCACATTATGGAGGGGTTCCTGCCGAGTCCATGGTGGGAAATATGGTTCGCAATATCAATACCCATCATAGCATACGGCATCTATCAACTCAACAAAATCGTGAAAAAGGAACCCGACGCCAAACCCTTACTGGCATTGATGGGTGCATTTATATTCGTAATATCTGCACTCAAGTTGCCTTCAGTATTTGGAAGTAGCTCCCACCCAACAGGCTCAGGATTAGCAGCTATAATTTTTGGACCCGCCATAGCTTCAGTTCTCTCCCTGATTGCCCTAGTTTTCCAAGCCACACTGCTTGCACATGGGGGCTTAACCACCCTTGGCGCAAATGTCTTCTCTATGGGCATAATGGGGCCCTTTGTAGCATACCTAACTTGGATAGTATGCAAAAAAACCAGAGTGCCGACACCGGCAGCGGTCTTTCTCGCCGTATCCCTAAGTGACCTCTTCACCTACGTAACCACCTCGGCGCAACTTGCGCTTGCTTTTCCTTCCCAAGGCTTTGCAGGCGCATTTGTCAAGTTTGCAGGTATCTTCGCTGTTACCCAGATTCCATTGGCCATAGGTGAAGGTGTGTTAGCAGTTTTCGTTTTTGATTTCTTAACAAAATATAAAGGGAAAATTCTGTCAACTTTAAAAGTAATTCGTGCACCCCTTGCAGGTATCCCTGAGAAAGAATTTCGGCTAAAAAAGAAACATTATGCCATCCTCATCACGGTGTTACTGGTTCTATTTACAACACCCTTTCTTATTGCTACAACCAACTTTGCCGGCACTGATGACGCAGCGGCTGACATTATAACCGCAACAGGCTATCAACCATGGTTTAACCCCATTTTGAATATTCCAGAATCATATATCGAGCCGCTTCTTGGAGTACAAGCGCTCATCGGCGCATCCATAATGGCATATATTATCATCCGGACAAAAAGAAAAGCCAGTACTCTTAAACCAATGCCTCATACGGGGCATCGGCACAGCCACAAGCATGATGAAGGTCACGCTAACATATCCGCGCAAATCGACAGTTACGCCTATACCAATCAATTATCAAATGTTAGTCCAACAACAAAAATCTTCTTCGCTTGCTCTATGCTGATTTTAAGTGTTATATCCGGTTCACCTATTGTTGGCATCACGGTTGCAATAATCGCCACATTAATGATTATTGCAGTCGCCCAGATTCCTTGGCGATTCTATCTAGACCTGCTTCTTTATCCATTTGTCTTTGTAGCGGTTAGTTGCATAATCATCGCTCTCTTCTTTGGCGGCGGGGAACCTTTGACGCAGATTTCTTTCCCGTGGTTCAATTGGGTAATCTACAATAACGGGATAACCATGGCACTATTGACCTTCTTCCGAGTCTTGGGCGCAATATCGGCACTATTCTTTTTGGTTTTGACCACAACCATGAATGACCTTTTCATAAGCCTAAGAAAAATCCACATCCCCAAGGTCCTCATAGAAATCAGTCTTCTCATTTACCGCTACATATTCGTCTTCATGGAGGTTTCCTCAAAAATGACAACTGCCCAAAAGCTACGGCTCGGTCAAACAGGTTATCTTAAGCGTATCCGCCAAACCGGGCTTCTCGTCGCAAACCTTTTCATAAGAACCCTTGAGCAGGGTGAACGGACAATTGTGGCTATGAACGCTCGCGGTTACGACGGCAACATACGTTTGCTTGAAGACCAGCCTAAACCAAACTGGGTAACAATCGCAGGCATCATTTTGTTTGACGTGATGCTCGCTTTGATTGCATTAAACATAATAAACATATGGAGTCTATAGGAATGTTATTTAAAATTGAAAATCTGACTCACGAATACTCCGACGGCACAATAGCCTTAGATGATGTATCTTTAAACTTTGACAAAGCGGAACGCATTGCGCTCTTGGGCATTAACGGTTCAGGGAAAACTACTCTGCTCAACCACTTAAACGGCATCCTAAAACCCACCAGCGGCAGAATTCTCTTCAACGGCAACCCCATCCAATACGACGCAAAATCGCTACTGCAACTCCGTAAACGTGTCGGTTTTGTTTTTCAAGACCCTAACGATCAACTGTTTGCCTCTACCGTGAAACAAGATGTTGCTTTCGGTCCGTTAAATCTGGGTTACACTCCTGAGCACGTCAAGGCGCTGATAGATGAGGCGCTTGCGACTGTCGGCATGACTGAATTCGCCGACAAACCCCCGCATTTTCTTAGTGCAGGTCAAAAGAAACGTGTTGCGTTAGCGGGAGTTCTTGCTATGCAGCCCGAAGTTATCATCATGGATGAACCAACCTCAAGCCTTGACCCCATAGCCGCCAGCGACATCTTGCATTTGCTGCTTCATCTCAATAAAGCAAACGGAATCACATTGCTGTTAGCCACACATGATGTAGATGTGGTTCCCTTGTTTGCAAATAGGCTCGTCATTTTAGATAAAGGCAAAGTAGTCTCCGAGGGTACCCCTAAGGAGAGTTTCTCAAAAACTGAATTAATTCGAAAAGCAAAATTGCGTTCTCCACGCATAGCTCACCTCTTTGAGGTCCTTAAAAAAGAGAACAATTTGCCTGTGGGTGACGAGTTGCCGCTAACTATTAGTGAGGCAAGAAAAGAGATACTTCGTCTTATCGATGTAGCCGTTAAGGAATCTAAAAAGTAGCGGTCTCCTTTTGCTTACTTTTCGGGGTGATGGATGTACTCTCAGAGGTTCTGCCCCATTACTTTTTAAATTATGGATAGGTTAAGTGCTTGCGGTTTTCTGGGTTGGCTGTTTTGGCGCGCCTGTTTTAGGTTGCTTGCGCTCTTTGGATTTTGGGTTTTTTGATGTTGGTTGTATTTAGTAAACCTTGGTTGATAAACCAGCTATTAACTTTTGTTAAGCCAAAGTTTATAACGCTACTTGGATAGAACATCCAACCGGAGAGGCAAATAAGCGATGCAATCCAAAAACAAAACCGTCTACCCCTTCAGCGCAATAGTCGGCCAAGAAAAAATGAAACTTGCACTAATCCTCAATGTGATCAACCCAAAAATCGGTGGCGTACTTCTCCGAGGCGAAAAAGGAACCGGCAAATCCCTAACCGTAAGAGCCCTAGCCAACTTACTCCCCGAAATCGAAGTTGTATCCAACTGCCCCTTCCGCTGCGACCCCCAAAACCCCAAAGACATGTGCGAAACCTGCAACACAAAAAAAGCAAACGCAGAAAAACTCCCCCTAACCAAACGCTGTGTCTCAGTCGTAGAATTACCCGTCGGAGCCACAGAAGACCGCCTCGTCGGCACCATAGACATAGAAAAAGCCATCAAAACCGGCGAAAAACACTTCGACCCAGGCATCCTCGCACAAGCCAACCGCAACATCCTCTACATAGACGAAGTCAACCTCCTAGACGACCACCTCGTCGACGTTTTACTGGATGCCGCGGCGATGGGCGTAAATTTTGTGGAACGCGAAGGCGTCTCTTTCAGTCATCCCTCCCAGTTCGTTTTGATTGGAACCATGAATCCTGAAGAAGGCGAACTGCGACCTCAACTTCTCGACCGATTCGCTCTCTCAGTTGAAGTCAAGGGCGTCCCCTACAAGGAAGCACGCGCAGAAATCGTCCGCAAACGAATCGCTTTCGAAAGCAACCCAGCTGGTTTTGTTGTTTCCCAAGCCCAAAATCAAGAGCAGATACGGCAAAAAATCATAGCCGCCACCAAGCTCCTGCCCAAAGTGAAACTCAGTTCTCAATTGCTCGATTTAATTATCCAAATCTGCACAGACTTTGCCGTTGATGGGCACCGCGCGGACATTAACATGTACAAAACTGCCTGCACAATCGCTGCCTACCATGGACGCGTAGACGTCGCCGAAGAGGACGTTAAAGAAGCCGCTGAATTTGTGCTTCCTCACCGCCAACGACGCCAACCCTTCGAGGAGCCACAGCTAGAACAGCAACAGCTTCAAGAAAGCATCGAGAAATGGGAAAAAAACAAGCAACTCCTTCCAAATCCAGAAGACTCCCAAGCCCCCGACGAGCCCCCACAAGAACAAGAAACCCCCCAAAAAGAACAGGTGTTTCAAGCCGATTTACCCTACGCCGTCAAGCCGTTTGCGACTCCCATACTTGACGAGCTCCAACGAAGCGGCAGCGGACGGCGATCCAAAACCTTAAGCTCCAAAAGAGGCCGCTACGTAGACAACATAATTCCGAACGGAAAAATTGAAGATTTAGCCTTCGACGCAACCCTACGCGCCGCGGCGTCTCACCAGAAAATTCGCAAACAAGACTGTAATCGCCAAGATGCTTTGTTGATTGAGCATTGTGATTTACGTCAGAAAGTCCGAGAAAGCAAAGTTGGCAATTTGATTGTCTTTATTGTTGATGCAAGCGGCTCGATGGCTGCTGAGGAACGTATGAGCGCCACCAAAGGCGCGATTCTTTCGCTTCTGCTGGATGCCTATCAGCGGCGAGACCGCGTTGGTATGGTTGCGTTTCGGCGAGATTCTGCAGAGCTGGTTTTGCCTCCCACAAATAGTGTCGATTTAGCCCAACGATATTTGGCGAATTTGCCAACTGGCGGTAGAACACCCATGGCTCATGGATTGAAACTCGGTATGGACACCATCAAAAACTATGTCCGAAACGACAAAGAAGCGGTTCCATTGTTGGTGTTGGTTTCTGATGGGCGAGCAAACGTTAGCCTCCACGGCGGCGACCCCGTTGAAGAAGCAATGTCTGTGGCAAGGGAAATCGCTTCTGCTGGCATACAATCCCTCTCCTTAGATACTGAACAGGAATTCCTAACCTTTGGTGTTGTAAAACAAATCTCCCTGGCAATGGGCGGACGCTTTCTGAAATTAGAAGAATTAAGCGCTGCCCCGATTGCCTCTGCGGTTAGGACAAAATTGTTTCCTGATCCAAGGATAACGATAAACAATTAGGGCGGGAGGTGAAAAAAATGAAAAAAACAACCATAATCGCAACCGTTGCCATCATCTGCATAGTGCTTATTGCCTCAGTTTATGGTGTTTACAACGCCTACTATGCGTCTCCATCCAATTCTAACCCCTCGGCAAATAGCGTGACCGTCACTGACGGCGCAGGAAACACCATGAATATTTCGCTTCCTGTGACCCGCATTGCTGCCCTTGACCAGAGCGTAGCTGAAGTCTTATGCGCCATGGGCGTCGAAGATTTAATCGTTGCTCGAACGGACAGTTGCACAATGCCGCCCTCATTGCTAAACGTTACCTCTTATGGCGAAAACGACTATGCCCCCAACGTTGAGGGACTAATCGCGGCGGACCCTGATGTAATATTTGCAAGTTCAATGTTGCCATATAACCCCACAGTATACCAGCAAATTCTAGATGCCGGTATCCCCGTTTACATCGTTGACACCACAACTCCTGAACCCGTCAACCCCTCAAACATGACTAAAGATGAACTCTACGCATTACCCACGCAGATAGATACAACATGTGGCTTAATGCAGAACTTCACCAAGATTGTTGGTCACCAAGAAAACGTCGATGCTTACGTGGCTTGGGCGCAGAACTACAACCAGATCGTTAAAGACCGCATATACAACCTAGAGCCTGACCAAAGAGCCAAAGTCTTCATGGAATTCTATTCTTACCCCTACCAAACCTTCGTAACAGCATCTATCTACCAATCAGGGGGGGTCAACATAGCTGAAAACCAATCCATCTACTCCCCCACTCTAAACCCCGAATTTGTTGTTGAACAAAACCCCGACGTAATCATCGAAATGATCAGCAGCCCAACAAACGACTTAGCGGACTTCAAAGCAGCACTAAACGACATAATGAGCCGAACAGCCACTAAAGGCACCAACGCAGTCAAGGAGGGTCACGTTTACATCTGTGACTTCTGCGCCAGAAACGGTGCCCGAAGCGTAGTTGGCTACGTTTATTGGGCCAAATGGATACAGCCAGACCTCTTCACCGACTTAGACCCCTCTGCCATCAATGCCGAGCTTAACCAAAAATTCTTCGGAACTGACATAAACGGGACGTTTGCCTATCCATGACCATAACCACAGCCGCGGACGTTAAAGAACTCTACAATACAGGCAAAAGAAAAAAACTCATTGTCATTTTCTCTCTTTTTGTTATTTTAATAATAACCGCCTTATTTTCAATTAGTTTAGGCGCTGCCTCCCCCAGTTTTGGTTCAGCAGTGCAGGTCATCTTCTCAAAAGCGCTTCCTTTCCTCAATATCAATCCTGGAACAGACCTTGAACAAACAATCATCTGGTCCATACGATTACCCCGAATAATTTTAGCAATAATTGCCGGGGCAGGACTAGCAGCTGCAGGCGCTACAATGCAGGGTATCCTACGCAACCCCTTGGTGTCTTCCTATATTTTGGGGATTTCTTCCGCTGCAGGTTTCGGCGCAGCATTAGCAATAGTCTTCGGATTTAGCCTTGTCGGCTTCTATGGACAATACCTTGTAATCGGTAACGCCTTCATTTTTTGTTTACTTGCCATGGTCATAGTTTACCTTATCGCACGAGTACGCGGCATGAGCACCGAAACCGTGATCTTAGCAGGAGTCGCTGTTGGGTTCCTTTTTTCGGCGCTCCTTTCTCTTGTTCAGTATATTTCGCCCAAACAAAACGCCATACAAGCCATCACTTTTTGGCTTATGGGTGGTCTCTATAATGCGAACTGGGAAAGCATTCTTGTCTGTGCACCTATAGTTGCGGTTGCAATAATTGTGATGATTTTCCAATCTTGGAACATCAACATCATGAGCATGGGTGAAGAAGTCGCTGTAAGCCTCGGCGTAAACTCCAAGCGAACTTTAGCGATAAACATGGTTTTAGAAACCGTTGCAACCGCAGCTATCATCGCCTTCACTGGCATCATCGGTTTTGTTGATTTAATCGCGCCCCACATAGCGCGTATGCTAATCGGCAACGACCACCGCTACCTTATCCCCTGCAGCATCGTGCTTGGTTCATTGATGCTGCTTTGCGCCGACACGGTGGGTCGCTTGATTATTATGCCTGCTGAATTGCCTGTGGGCATCGTTACCTCCCTGTTGGGAGTTCCATTCTTCATTTATCTTTTGATAAGAAAAAGGAGGCGTAGTTTCGTTTGAAACTGACTATAAACAATCTATCGTTTAGTTATGGTCCAATCAATATCCTAAAAGACATCGAATTATGCGTTGAGTTAGGTGAAATGCTAAGCATAGTTGGCCCTAACGGCTCTGGCAAAAGCACCTTGCTCAAATGCATCAATGGCATCCTGAAAACCAAACAACACTCGATACTCATCGATGATTTGGACACCAACAAGTTTGAACTCAAAGAATTATGCAAAATGATGGGTTTTGTTCCCCAGACCACGACTAGCGCATTTCCCTTCACTGCCTTTGACATTGTGATGATGGGAAGAAAACCCTACATACACTGGAGCATAGGCGAACGCGACAATGACATAGTTGTACACACCATGGAGTTCTTAGGAATTAGCCATTTAGCCATGCGTCACTTCACTGAACTAAGCGGCGGCGAGCAACAAAAAGTCATCATTGCCCGCGCATTAGCCCAGCAGCCGCAGCTTCTGCTTCTTGATGAGCCAACCAGTTCCCTCGACATTAAACATCAACTTGAAATTCTCTGCATGCTCAAAGGCTTAGCCCACAGCAAAGAACGCTCAGTAATCGTCACCATGCATGACCTCAATTTAGCCAGCCGATTCTCTGACCGCATGCTCATGCTCAAACAAGGCAAAATATACGCGTTAGGTTCGCCTGAAGAGGTTCTGACCAAAGAAAACGTTGAAGCAGTCTATGGCATAAAAGCCCACGTTTCCACCTCATTCACTGGCAAACCCCAAGTAACACCGCTGGTCGATGAATACGATTTTGCAGCAAAAGTGTCGCCTTTTCTTGAGGAGAAACATCAACAGGTTGGACACTAATGGCACACCTAAAAGTAGCCTTCGTAACCACCATCCCCATGGATGCCATACCCGCCATATCCGCAGCTAAGACCCTAAACCAAAAAACCCCCAACTCCGTAGAGCTGCATCTGCGCACAGGCGGAGACTTCCGAGACTTCGGCGCCCTCGACGATTTTATCGCTTTTTCAAAACGGTCTCACATAGTTCTTGTGCATTTGATGGGTGACTTGCCCGAGTTAGAACGGTTGCTCGCTGAACTCAAAGCGGCGCAGGTACCAGTTTTGGTTGCAGCCACGATGTTTGTGGGCAACAAAGACCTTACCGCATTTTCCACAGTAGCCGCCGAGGATAAACAAAAAATCTCCTATTACCTCAACTACGGCGGAAAAAAGAACTTCGAAAACCTCCTACAATACCTCGCCAACCGCTTTGTCGGCGCAACCTACGATGCAGCCCCCCCGATTAAGCCTGACTGGGAAGGCATCTACCACCCCGACTTCGACTACATCCCAACCCTAGAAGAGTACCGCGAAAAGAAAATCCAGCCCAACCGACCCACCGTTGGAATCTGGTTCCATCAGGGTCACTGGCAGGGCGCAAACACTGGATATATCGATTGCATAATCCGTGAACTTGAACTGCAAGGCGCCAACGTTTTGCCCGTGTTCTTTAGTGGCTCAAAAAACGAGGCGCTTGGCATTAATGGTTTAGAATGGGTCATCGACCATTACTTCCTCTCAGACAATAAACCCACAGTCGATGTAGTCATAAGCGCCATGTCCTTTTCGTTCACGTCTTGTCTTTCGGGCGCGGACCCATCGGAGGCACTCAAAAAACTCAACGTAACCATAATCAAAGCTATCACCACCTGCAACACCTACCAAGAATGGCGCGACACCCTGCAGGGCCTAAACATCCTCGACATCCCCGCAAACATCGCGATGCCAGAATTCGACGGCACCCTCATCACGGTGCCCATAGCCGCCATGGACTTCTCCCAAACCGTCCCTTCAACAGGCACTCGGCTAATCATGTTTGAACCCATTGAAGAGCGCATCAAAAAACTGGTCCGCCTAAGCATAAAATGGGGTAACCTTCGCTGCCTCAAGAATAGTGAAAAGAAAGTTGCCATAATCTTTCACAATTATCCCCCGCGCAACGATACAATTGGGCACGCTTTTGGGTTGGACTCGTCTGCTTCGGTGATGAATATTCTGCGTGGCTTTAAAGAGTTAGGCTACCGCTTGGATGAGTTGCCTGAGAGCAGCAAAAAACTCATGGACACAATCGTTTCTGGGTTAACCAATGACCGCCGCTGGGCAAGCCCCAAAGAACTCTACGAACGCGCCCTAGACAAAATCGACGCCAAACAATACCGCGAATGGTTTGAGGAGTTGCCGCTAGATGTGGCGGATAAAATTTCTGCTGACTGGGGGGCTGCTCCGGGTAAACTGTTCTGTTACGGCGGCAAATTGGTAGTGGCGGGGATAAAAAACGGCAACATTTTCATTGGGTTGCAGCCGCCCAGAGGCTACATCGAGATGCCCTCCAGCATCTATCACAGCCCTGACCTCTCCATGCCCCACCACTACCACGCCTACTACCGCTGGATACGTGACGTATTCAAAGCAGACGTAATCCTTCACCTTGGCACTCACGGCAGCCTCGAATGGTTACCCGGCAAATCCGTCGGGTTATCTGCTTCCTGCCAACCAGACATCGCCATATCTGATTTACCCAACATCTACCCCTATGTAATAACCAACCCCGGCGAGGGCACACAGGCAAAACGGCGCAGTTACTGCTGCATCATCGAACACCTCGTCCCAGCCATGCATAACGCTGACTCCTACGAAGAACTAGCAAAGTTGGAGGTGCAACTCCAAGAATACTACCGCTCCAAAACCACCGACCCCGATAAACTGCCTGTTCTGCAGAAGCTGATTTGGCAAGACGTTTTAGAAGCCAAACTCGACATCGACCTCGAAGTTACACAGGACGTTGCTTTTGCAGCTTTTGATGACTTTTTGGAGCGGTTGCATGCTTACATTAATGAGTTGTCGGATGCGCAGATTCGCGACGGCCTACACATTATGGGTGAGGCGCCGACGGATTTGCGGCTTGACGAATTCATAGTAACCTTAACCCGCCTAAGCAACGGAGCAGTTCCGTCGCTTCGTCAATCCCTCGCCGAATTCAAAGGCTACGACTACGAAGACCTCCTCGCCCGCCGTGGTAAACTAAACGCTGATGGCAAAACCAACGGCGACCGCCTCAAAGAACTCAACGCGATTTCCCTAAAACTCGTAACACGCTTCCACGCAGCCAACTTTGACGAAGCCGCAATTCTGCCAACAATAACCGAAGTGCTTGGCACCAGCAACTTCAAAGTCTACAGTTGTCTCAGCTATATCAGCCGCTTTCTAGCTCCCGCATTAGCAAAAACCTCCGACGAATTAACCTACACTTTCTCCTCTGCTTCTGGAGGTTACGTTCCTTCTGGCCCCTCGGGTTCCATAACTCGGGGTATGGCTGACATTTTGCCGACTGGCAGAAACTTTTACTCTGTAGACCCTCGAACCGTACCAACCGCAGCTTCATGGCAGGTCGGCATGTCTTTAGCGGACAACATGATACGCCGATACCTCAAAGAGGAAGGCAAATACCCCGAAAACGTAGGCATAGTCATCTGGGCAACCGACACCATGAAAACCAAAGGCGACGACATAGCAGAAATCCTCTACCTCATGGGCATGCGACCCGTCTGGGAAGCCTCCAGCGGCAGAGTCGTCGGAGTCGAAGCCATTCCACTAAAGGCTCTGAAGCGTCCCCGTATCGACGTAACTGTTCGCATGAGCGGCTTATTTCGCGACACCTTCCCAAACATTGTTCACCTAATAGATGACGCGGTGGCTTTGGCTGCTTTGCTAAAAGAGCCGCCTGAACAGAATTTTATAGCTAAACACATCGAAACCGAAATCACCGAACGGGTAGCCGAGGGCGTAACCGCCGAGAAAGCACGCGAAGAAGCAAGCTACAGAATTTTCGGCGACCGCCCCGGCGCCTACGGCTGCGGCGTCAGTGAAGTCATCGACAGCAAAAACTGGAAGGACCAAAAAGACCTAAGCGACATCTACGTGAACTGGGGCAGTTACGCTTACACCCGAAAAACCTACGGGCTCCAAGTGCCAAAACAGTTTGAGCGGCGCCTAAGCAAAATCAACCTCACAGTCAAAAACCAAGACAGCCGCGAATACGACATCCTTGACGGCGACGACTGGTACGACGCGCATGGCGGCATGATAAACGCTGTAAAAACGCTTGGCGGGAACGCTCCCCGCTCCTACTGCGGCGACAGCTCCGACCCTGACCGCGTTAAAATCCGCAGCACCACCGAGGAAACCTGTCAGGTCTTCCGCTCGCGGCTCCTCAACCCCAAATACATAGAGAGCATGAAGAACCATGGCTATCAGGGCGCGGCGGATTTGTCTCGAACTATGGATTTTGTTTTCGGTTGGGACGCAACCGTTGAGGCGGTGGAGGACTGGATGTATGAGGCGTTAACCCAAAAGTACGTTTTAGATAAAGCCATGCAGGACTGGCTAAAAGACGTGAATCCCCACGCGCTTCAAAACATGGTGGAGAGGCTGTTGGAAGCAATTAACCGTGGCATGTGGCAGGCGCCTAAGAACATCAAAAATGAACTCCAAAAACTCTACCTAAACGTGGAGGGCTGGCTAGAAGGAGCCAATGAACGATAACAGGAGAAAAAACAATGAATGACTCAACAATAAAAGAAACCAAGCTAAACCTGCAACTAAAAGATGCAGACGCAAAAATAGTGTACCTCAGATACACAGGAATCGAACTAAACACTACCCTTGTTCACTTCGCAGAAAACCGCCGTGTCCTCTCAACCCTTGACGGCTACAAACGCGTCAACAACGTCGGCAACGTCTTTGTCCCTACCCCTCTCTCAGACAGAATAATGACCCTAAGAAAATACGCCACCTTCCAGAGACAACTTCCCTCCATTTTAGGCATCCCCCGCAAAAACATCACCTTCCTAAGCACCGGCGTCGACATGGAAAAAGTTGCAGTCGACGAACAAACCTACGATAACTTCCACATATGCGTCATTGCAACCGCTGGCGCACGCAACAACGCTTTACGAATGGGCGTCGATGTAGGCGGCTGGGTGGAAACCGATAAGAGCTTCCAAGCAGCATCTGGCACCATAAACATTCTTCTCTTAACCAACGTTACCCTAACGTGGGGCGCCATGGCACGTGCCATCATGACCGCCACCGAAGCTAAAACCGCTGCGCTCCAAGACCTCGACTACCGAAGCACAGTTTCTCCACAAATCCAAGCCACTGGCACTGGAACAGACAGTATGATTGTTGTTTCTGGCATAAACCGAGATATCGTAATCCGCCACACTGGAGGCCACACAAAGATGGGTGAATTGATTGGTGTTGCAGCAAAAAACGCAGTAACCGAGGCGTTAAAAAAACATGACAACTAGGAGGTCCCCGATGGATTTTATCTACACCGAGAATTTAACAAAAAACTATGGCGTCACTAAAGCCATTAACAATTTGGATTTGCAGGTTAAGGCTGGAGAAATCTTTGGTTTTCTAGGCCCCAACGGCGCAGGAAAAACAACAACCATCCGTGTCTTAACGACGCTTACACGTGCGACGTCTGGGTTTGTTTCAGTTGGCGGATTTGACGTGAAGCAGGAACCTGAAAAAGTCAAAAAAGTAATCGGCGTAGTTCAGCAGCATCTAAGCCTAGACCGCGACTTAACAGTCCGCGAAAATATGGAGTTCCACGCGCGCATTCACCATCTGGATTCTTCTACTCGCAAAAGGCGCATTGCTGACCTTCTTGAATACGTTGAATTAACTGATTGCGCAGACAAAATGGTAGATACCCTCTCAGGTGGAATGAAGAAGAAAGCCGCTATCGTTTGTAGTCTGTTGCATGAGCCAAAGCTGCTGTTTTTAGACGAACCCACGGTGGGTTTGGATGCTCAGGCTCGTCGCCGCCTATGGGATTTGGTGCGTCGCCTAAACCAGGATGGCACAACAATCTTTTTGACAACCCACTATATTGAAGAAGCCGAAGTCCTCTGCAACCGCGTCGGCATCATGCATCACGGCCGCCTAATCGCAGTAGACAAACCACTAGCGCTACGCCAAAAAGTAGGGTCTACGGTTGTTGAGACTCTTGTGAACAAGCAGACGCATTACCAGTTTTTTGCTGACCGTGAAGCCGCAACCAACTATGTCCAAAGTTTGCCTTCTGAAGCCAAAACTGTGATTATACGCGAATCAAACCTTGAAGATGTGTTTTTAGAGCAAACAGGCGAAAAAGTGGGGGATGTATAGTGGTTACGTCTATTTCTGATGTTTACTCGGTTCTTTGGGTTGACTTACGTAACATGAGGCGTCACTGGAAATCCACCATTGCAACCAGCCTTGTTTTGCCCCTGCTGTATCTGGTGGCTTTCGGCTACGGTTTAGGCCGCGACATCACCATCGACGGCGTAAGCTACCTCGCGTTTGTCATCCCCGGCATCGTCGCGTTAACCTCCTTCTCCATCAGCTTTAACGGCGCCGCCTCAAAACTCCAAGTAGACCGATTCTTCTACAAAAGCTTCGACGAACTCTTAATGTCCCCTGTCAGCCTTGAATCCATCATCATAGGCAAATCCCTAATCGGAGTACTGCGAGGCATGATTAGCTGCCTTGCCGTGTTCGCCGTCGGCTTATTCTTGGCCCCAACCTTAGCAGTCAACTTGCCCTTCTTCTTGATGCTGCTGCTCTCATGCTTCGTATTCGCAATTTTTGGTGTACTCATAGCTTTAGTCATAAACTCACATCAAGGCATGGCAACTTTTAGCACAGTGGTGATGCTGCCGATGACTTTTCTTTGCGGTACCTTCTTCTCGCTAAACCAACTCCCAGACTTCGCCAAAACCATACTGTATCTTCTACCTCTAACGCACGCCAGTGAAGTTCTGCGGGCAACCGTGCTGGATCAGCCCTTCCCTTGGATATCGTTTGGGGGGCTTTTGGCTTTTGGCGTGGCTTTTTTTGTGGCTGCCCTTTGGGCGCTCAAAAAAACCAGTGTCTGAGCAAAACGGCTCCTCCCTCTTTTTTTATTTCTGGTCACCCAAGGTGCCTAAGCATTTTCAGCAAAACCCAAAGATGAATGATAAGAACACTATGATAGTTTGGTATTGATTATGGGGCTTTTGGTTCAGCTGTCACTTTTTGTTTTTTGTTCGCCATGTTGTAGCACTAAAGAGGGTTAGCCCCAACAGAGCTACGAAAACTGCAGCTTTGACAACACTGAAATCTAGCAGGGTGGCGTATAGCGCGAATGCCGCTGGGAAAGCCCCGATGTAGAGGGTGAAGAATATTGCTGTGGGGAGCTTGTAGCTGTATTTGTAGTCTTTAAAGATACGTCTGCCAAAGTATAACGCTGCCAATCGTCCCATGCCGTGAGTGCATTTTATGCAATTATAACATGGTCTTAGACAGCCGAGTATATGCAGTACACCATAAATCAAGATTAGCGTCAAGATGAAAAACACAACGCCTGTGATTAGATCGTAGAGTGCAAAAGCGGCGGTATCAAGAACAATCCATATAAAAAGAGCAAGATTGCCTAAGATAACTAGTTTTTCGGGGAAGAAAATTGGTCGCCCATTTTTTGGTTCTGCCATGTCAGCTGAGTGCAAGCGATGGCATATAAGGTTTATAGATAAACCTTCAGTGCCCAAAATTTTCTGTCTTGAGCAGTTTGGGATTGTTATTTGAGGTGTTTTTGGAGGTCCAATTCAAAGTTGTCGATGAGTGTTTGGAGGCTATCAGTGATTTCTTTTACGCGTTCTTGGGCGTGTTTTTTGATTGTTTGGGGGTCTTGCATGGTGTAGGTGTGGTAGTATCCTCCGCCTTTGAGCGTTTGTGTTTGTTTGTTTACTATGTTTATGCTTACTAGTTTGGAGAGGCAGCGGTGTACGGAGCTTCGGTCTTTTTGAACTATTTTTGCGATTTGATCGAGGTTTGTGTTGGGGTTTTTTGCAACGGCTAGGAGGATTTCTGTGTCGGCGGGTTTTAGGTTGTAGAGGCAGGTGAGGAGGTCGGTGCATGAGGCGCCTTTTCTTGTGAGTTGGTTGATGTTTTCCATGGGTAGTGATTGTTTGTTGTAACATATAAATGGTATTGTTTGGTATTGGCAATACCGCAAGATATATTTGTACCCGGCCCCCATTACTATACTATAGGAAGTGCAATATTTGGAGAAAAAAATAGAATGTCCCCGGGGCATCCCCGAAGAATACTGCGACCACGCCCCGCACTGTAACGTCTGGAAAATGCGAGAAAAACTAAAACAACATTGAGGGTAAAAAAATGTTTGAAGGAGACGAATTAGAACATATGCGACAGAAAAAAATCGAAGCAATGCTTCAAAACGCTGAAAAAACCCGGTCACCCGCCCTAAATCAGCCTCTGGTTCTAAATGACAGCAGCTTCTCTGAGGTTATCAGCAAAAACGAGCTGATGGTTGTTGATTTTTGGGCTCCCTGGTGCGGTCCATGCCGCTCAGTCGGTCCAATAATCGAGCAACTTGCAGCCGAATATGCAGGCAAAGTAGTATTCGCCAAGATGAACGTCGACCAAAACCAAGCGGTTGCACGCAGCTTCGGCGTAATGAGCATACCCACAATAATAGTCTTCCATAAAGGGCGTGCCGTTGAAAAAATAGTCGGTGCCTACCCCAAAGCTGACATTAAAGCCTTATTCCAACGCTACCTTAACCTTGGCTAGCTTTGAGGTAGTTTTTTTGTTTTGAATTTGAGCAATTAAATGCAATAAAAGGGGCACCTACGGCAAAGCATACTTTTCAAAAGGTGCGCAAACAATCTGTAACTGCTCAAAATTTCTCTAGCACGTATGTGGGGTGGTGAATAACAGCGGGTCCGACGGGAGTTGAACCCGCGACCCTCGGATTAAAAGTCCGATGCTCTAGCCTGACTGAGCTACGGACCCGCTCATTGTTCGTTGCGGCTCATAGAAATACACAGGGGTTTTTTAGCGTTTCGATTCCGAGGGGCAAAAAGGTGATGCTGTTCGGCTCTTGTTTGAGCTTAAAGGAGCGTGCTTAGCAAGCTTTTGATTTTTTCTTGGCTGTTGTGTATGGTTTCGATGGTTTGGGTGCCTTTTAGGGTGAGTTTGTAGATGCGTTTGCGTTCGATCCAGATGCCTTCGACGAGTTCGTTGCGTTCGAGGCTGTAGAGGAGGCTGTAGACTGTGCCGCTGCTGACGAGGCAGCCGTAGCGGTTGTGGATGTAGCTGATGACGTCGTAGCCGCTTAGCGGGCCGTTTTGGAGTTCTGACATTATGATGGTGTCCATGAAGCTTTTTATTACGCGTTCATGCATTTTTTTGATTATTCGGGCTTCGGATTTTTCTCCATTTACGCTTATGGTTAACGCAACCATGTTTTGCACACTCGCTATCTGTTTATTCATGTTTAGATATATATAATTTATTCGGAATTAGAATAAACATGTTATAACAAATCAGAAAAAATATGAACAAATCTCAAATCCCGACAAACCGATAAACCGCCGAAACCGCGGCATAGACAACAAAATAACCTCTCACCAACAATTCCCAAGTTAACATAAACCCCTCACAAAACAGCCCCTAAACTCCAAAATATTGCACTCTAACCATGCAATAACCCCAAATGCATACTCTGGAATTTGACGGTAAAATATCCATTTTTTTACCCCAAAAACCGATTTTATTAGTTACCGATATATGTACATGTTAACAAACGTTATCTCTCATCACGCCGTACCCACCTACGGTGCCTAAAGTGATCTCATGGAAATATACATTTAAACGGTTAAATGAAGAATACGAAATCGCCAAGAAGAAGAAGCAAGCCCTCGACCACCTCTTCGAAACTGGCAAAATTTCACAAACTACCCGCGATTCATTCACCGGTGACATAACCGCGGCAATCGCAGAAATCGAAAAACAACGCCAAGACCTTGCGGAAAAAATGCAGCTGAAAACCGCCGAACTAGAAGGCCAACTAAAAACTCTAGAAACTCTCCTTGCTAACTATGAAATCCAGCATGTCGTCGGAGAAATCGATGAGGAAATTTATCAACGAGAAATCACTCTCCTCACAACAAGTCTTGATACGACCAAAAATGAACTCGGCGTCATAAAACTAGCAGTGGAGCAAATTTTTCCCTCCGCTCAGCCTATCCCCGCTCCAGTTGCACCTGAACCAATCGCAACCGTTGCTGAAACACTCGTAGCAGCGGAACCTGTTGTAGAACAAGCGGCAGCCGAAGTTCCAGTTGAAGCCGCGCCTATTCCAGCCCCAATTTTGGAAACTCCACCTGTTGAGTCTTCTCCAATTGTTGAAACCCCTATTGAGTGTCCAATCGAAACTCCCATTGAAGTAGCCCCAATCGAGGCTCCAGTGGAGCAACCAGTAGTTGAAGCAGCTCCAGCCGAAGTTGCAGCCCCCGTAGAAGTAGCCGCCCCTGTAGAGGAAGTTGCACCCATAGAAGCCCCAGTCATTGAGCCTCAAGTTGAGGTTGTAGTAGTTGAAGCTGCCCCAATCATTGAGGAAGCTCCAATTGAAACTGCACCAGTTGAGGTCGCCCCAGTCATTGAAGCGCCTCCAGTAGTTGAAGCAGCACCCGTTATTGAGGAAACTCCCATAGCTGAAGCTCCCATTGAAGTTGCCCCCGTCGAAGCAGCGGTTGTTGAAGTACCCATCGAGGAAGCAATCGCAGTTGAAGCTCCAGTCATCGAAGAGACCCCTGTAGCAGTGGAAGAAGCCCCAATTGCTCCAGCAGAAACCGAAGTCCCCGTTGCTGAACCAGCAGTAGAAATTTCACTAGAAGAGCCAGCAGTTATCGCTGAACCAGTCGTTGAGGAACCAACCGAACCAACCTTAACAATCGAAGCTCCAATCGAAGAACCCTCAGTTGAAGTCCCAATTGAAGAAGCAACTGTTGAAGTTCCTGTTGAGGATGTTGCGCCAATCGAGGAAGCCCCAGTTGAAATTCCAGTTGTTGAAGAAGTTCCAGTAGTTGAAGCTGCCCCAATCATTGAAGAAGCTCCAGTAATTGAAGCTCCCGCAATCGAGGAAGTTCAGGTTGAAGAATTCGTTCCAGTTGAGGAAACTGCAGAAATCATCGAAGAACCCTCAGTTGAAGTTCCCCTTCAAGCCTTCGAAGTAACAGAGCATGCCCCAGTAGAGACCACACTCGAACAACTTATCCAACCCATGATGGACACAGTTACTGTAGAGGAGTCTCAAACTCAAGCCCACCCTTTAGAAGCGCCTACGCAGGCGCATCTGGAAACAGAACAGGCCGCTCAAGACGAAAACACCGACACAACAGAAACCGACGACTCAGATAGTCGCCAATAAATCCCTAATTCTTCATTTTCTTCCTTTTTGTTTTCATCTTTTTGTTAGGCATCTTTTGGTATGAACTATTATTGTTGCCTTAAGCCATATTTTGCTTTGAGGCAATCATTGCAAAAGTTTTGCCTGTACTTTCTTATCCGTCGCGGCTGAAACATTTTTTTGCATCCGCTACACCTGATAAGTTTATTTTGGTTGGGATCAATGAGTTTTAGCCTTCGCTCTATCTCCGATCTGACGTCAGCATCTCTTTCGCTTTTTAATGCGTCATTTAGTAGTTCTATAGCGAAATCTACGCTTTTATCTCCAAAAAGCTCCTCAAACACATTTCCGATTTTCTTTTTCCCTAAGCATACCTTTACGGGTAGCATGCAAACAAAATTTGTAGGATAACTTTCGGATCGGCTTAAATCAAGAATTGCAAAGCGGTATGTCCGTGATGAGTTGTTGTCCGTTTCTTGTTTGAAAACTTGCAGCTTACACTCCATAAAACCAACACGAAAGAGTGAAAAAACTTGGGGCTGCTAACTAATAGGTATATCTGTGGACGCACCCGCTCTTGTATAGTCAAGTGGCTTTCTCAAAACTTGTCAGCCTATCCAGAAGTGACGCCGTCGCCATAGCCTTAGTAAACCTAAATGTTTTCCTCTTTAATGTAATTGAGACCATTTTTCTTATTTTGAGAAACCGTGCGCTTGGTGTTGAAAACCAAGGGCATAGATGCAATAATAAAAGGTTCAAACTGCTGTAATTTAAAATGCTCTGCTACATGGCTGTTTTGTTGCTAAGCTCTCTTCGTCGCATTATGTCCACACCAACCATTAGACCGATTCCAAAAATCGCCATAGCTATCAAAATGATAATGGGCCAATTTTGAATGGGGGGTCTACTGCTAATTTGTACCTTCGTTGTAGGCGTATCAGTAAAAGGCGTTGAAGAGACGGCAGGTGAAGTGGACGCTGTTGGACTATCTCGGGTCGTACTGCTGCTTAGCTGCGTCATCACAAACTCCGTTGGATAGCTAGCAGAAATTATAGTTGTTGAAATCCCACAAGCGTGGACGACCGTACTTCTGCTTCTTTCCTCACCAAATTCTGGTTGTTCCTTGAAAGAAACTTGGATGTCAAAAGCGTTTGGCCCATACACCATAATATTATATTGACAATCACTATCAACCGCGGGCGGAGAGCCAATTTTCACAATATCATAACGGACCAATTGATCAGGTAGAGTATACGTGAATCTTCCGGGGGGTAACGTAGGCACTGGAGACTTTGTTGGACGAGGCGGATCGTTACCTATTTGTTTCATCGTTATGTTCGTTGGATAACTCTTACAAGATATTGATAGTGAGACGTAATCCATAGTCAAAACCGCACTTTGTTGACCTTTGTCGTAATAGTTAATTTCGATTGGAAAAGGGGGCGGTCCATATACAAAAAGTTGGTAAACCTTACCATCAGCATCAGGATAAATGGGATCCCACGGCGCGTCGGTTGTTTTGATAGTGTAGTTGACTGTGTAATGTGGCAGTATATACTGGAAGTTTTCTTCAATATCCGTATCCCGTGGATATCCGAGAATGTGTTGTGCGGATGCACTTGGCATAAGCAAAGAAGAGCAAACCGCCATCAAGAATACAACAACGCAGGGGAGTAAATTCTTCTTTAACTTAGCCATAGCTATTCTACCAATATCCAAAAGCTTAGTTGCATGTTAAAAGCATATTCGTAAAAAAGTTTTGACCAAAATAAGTCAAGATTTCTTGACTAACCGACAAATGTGAATCGATTTACTTGTCCAGCAGTGTTTGTAGTAGTCTTATGGCTGCCCATGCTGCAAGAGCGCTGGTGTGAGGGTTGTCAGGGTGCGGGTCGTTAGCAAATCGCATGTTCATTTCGCCGAAGCGCCATTTCACATAGATTTCGTGGGTGTTGCGTGTGACTTTGGGGTCGGCTACGACTTTAACTTTTACTTGGACGGGTTTAACTGTTAATGCGAGGGTGGCTGCGACGTTCATTTCTTTTGGGAATTGGCGTGCGGCTTCTTTTGCGTATCCCTCATAGATTGTGGCTTCTTCGGTGAGGGTTTTGCCTAGTGCTTTGGGGTTTTTGCGTGTGGTCAGCGTGATTTCGTCGATGCCTGCGTTGGCTGCCGCCGCGATGGCGTCTAAGCCTCCGATTGCGCCTGCGGGGAAATGCACGTTGGGGCTGTCAACATTTAGCGCCAGCAACGCGCCTGTGCTCATGATGATTATTTGGGCGTTGGATGCAACTAGTTTATCGTAGTAATCACGTACCGCCTGCTGCCCCGCTGCTTCCACAACTACTTTGGGTTTAGCAGCCAGCAACTCGTCTACACTGGAGGCAATTTTAACGCGGAACTGCAGTTCACGTTTGAGTTTTTGGGCTCTCGCGGCGTCGGTGTCAAAAACGACCAGTTCATCACAGACAACCAGCTTGCGCTCGATTGCTTGTGCAAGTACGGTGCCGATGGCGCCGCAACCAATCAAACCAACTTTAACCATGTTTTTCGCCTCAATACTCCGGTTTTATGGTAACTTCGCTTTGCCCCACTTGGCGTCCTTCTGCTTTTTCAGCGACCACTTGGATTTTTTCGATTTTAAGCGTCGCGGCAATGTCTACGCAGCCCGGTTGGATAGCTTTGGCAGTGGCTTCGTCTTTGGCATAGATTGTTAATTGTTTGATGGGGGCGTTTAGGGGGAGTTTCTTTTCGGCTTTGTCGCGGCGGACTTCGCTCATGATGGCGGTGACTAAGTCGCCGTCCCGTTCTGCTGCTTCGTCGATTAGTGCGGGGTTGTATTTGGGCCAAGCGGAGACTTGGATACTTGGGTAGCCTTTGCCGTCTTTGTACATGTACTGGTAAATCTCCTCAGTCATGTGCGGCACCACAGGCGACAACAGTTGAAGCATGCGGTAGAGCACCTCATAGAGGGTGCGTTGTGCTGCTGCGGCGTTGGCTTCTCCGTAGGCTTCGGGGCGGTAGAGGCGGTCTTTGACGGCTTCCACATAGAAGTCGCAGAACACGTGCCAGGTGAAGTTGCGGATGTCTTCCACTGCGATGTTGAATTGGCATTTCTCGAAGGATTCGGTTACTTTTTTGGTGATGTTTTCGGTTTTGCTCAAAATCCACCTGTCGAGAAGTTGATACTCGGGTTGGACTGTGCTTTTAGGGTCATAGTTAGCAAGCAGGTTGCTTGCAAATCCCGAAGCATTCCAAAGCTTAACCAGAAAACGTCTGCCGTATTCGACGTCTTGGACGCGGTAGGGGATGTCTGAGCCTGTTGCTCCTCCGCCTGCTGCCCATTGGCGTACTGCGTCGGCGCCGTTTTTGTTGAGTGTTTCGGGTGCGGCGGCGTAGTTTTTGAGTGATTTGCTCATTTTTCTGCCGTCTGCGCCAAGCACCATGCCGTTTATGAGTACGCTGTTGAAGGGGCGCTCATCGAAAAGCGCAAGGTGGCGAACCATGAGGTAGTATGCCCATGTGCGGATGATGTCGGTGCCTGAGGGGTGCATGCTTGCGGGGAACAGGTGGCGCCAGTCGGGTCGGTCGGGCCAGCCAGCGTGGACGGCACAGGTTATTGAGCTATCCATCCAGGTGTCCATGACGTCTTGTTCGGGTCGGAAGTCTTTGCCGCCGCATTTGGGGCATGCATCGATTCTGGGGCCTTCGAGTTTGGGGTCAATTGGAACCCATTCGGATTTGGCGACGATGACTTCGCCGCAGCCCCTGCAGTACCAAACCGGAATCGGAGTGGCGAATAATCTTTGTCGGCTAATCACCCAGTCCCAGTCTAATGCTTTTGCCCAGTCGATTAGGCGGTTGCGCATGTAATCTGGGTACCAGGGTATGGCGTTAGCGTTTTCCTCAACTTTGGCGGTTAATTCCATGGTTTTCATGAACCACTGCTTAACCTCGAGGATTTCGACGAGCGTTTTGCATCGTTCGCAGACGCCGACTTCATGCTGAATTTTGTCACTCTTCTCAAGTAACCCTGCCGCTTTGAGGTCCTCAACTATGGCTGTTCGGGCTTGATTAACGTAGAGACCCGCGTATTTGCAGCCTGCTTCGCTGATTTGCCCGTTCTGGGTTATTAGGCGGATGACTGGGAGTTTGTGTTTTATGACTGTTTTGACGTCTTCTTTGTCGCCGTAGGTGCAGATTTGCATCGCTCCCGTGCCGAACTTGGGGTCAACGGCTTCGTCGGCTATAATGGTGACTTCCCGATTCATCAGGGGCACAGAGATTTTTCTGCCCACATATTTGCTGTAGCGTTCGTCGTTGGGGTTAACTTCGACGGCGACGCATGCAGGGATGAATTCGGGGCGTGAAGTGGCAATCAAGAGGTAATCTTGGCTGCCTGCAAGGTAGAATTTGATGTAGTGCAGCATACCTTCTTTTTTGATGTGGTCAACTTCAGCGTCAGCTATGGCGGTTTCGTCTCGGGGGCACCAGTTCACAGGGTGCGTGCCTTGGTACATGAAGCCTTTTTGGTAAAGTTGGATGAAACTGAGCTGTGTGCGACGCCAATAATCGGGGTTCATCGTTTTGTACTCTGTTGTCCAGTCGATGGATGCGCCGAGTTTGAGGATGCCATCTTTCATCATGGCAATATACTTCTCGACTAAAGCCATACACATGTTGCGGAATTGGTCGGAGGGCAGGTCGCGTTTGCGGATGTTATTGGCTTTTTCAACTTGGATTTCTATGCCTAAACCGTGGCAGTCCCAGCCCTGTGGGAACAGCACGTTGTAGCCTTGCATGCGTTTGAAGCGGGCTACCATGTCAAAGTAGGTCCAGTTCAAAACGTTGCCCATGTGGAGTTCGCCGCTGGGGTAAGGAGGCGGCGTGTCGATGCTAAATGGCTGGCGGGTTTTGTCGTTCCAGTCGTAGTGGTAGATGCCCATCTCTTCCCATTTGGCTTGCCATTTGGCTTCGATTTCGTTGTGATTGTATTCTTTAGGCAAAGGCTGCATGAATATCATTATCCCTAATTACTGTTACTGCTATTACTGTTTTGACTTTAGCAAGACGAAAATAGCACCTAAAAACATTACCCCACGCAAAAAAGGAAAGCGGTTTTTCGGAGGGTAAAAGCATATTAGTGCTCAAAAAAAATACCTACAGGGATATTAATGGATGGACAAATCGCTGAAGTTACCAAAAAGCCATCTTTGAGGAAACTAAAACAGTTCATTGATAAGGGCGGTTATTCGACTTTGGAAAGAATGGGCGAGGGCAAAACTTCTGAAGAGCGCCAGATTGATGGATGGAAACAACATGGAATAATAACCCTGCTTGTAAAACAGACAGGCATCGCTGAGAGCACCTTGACAATGATAAAGACCCGTTTTCCCACCTCAAAAACTGCGGGATTAGACCTAGTCTGGATTAACAAAGAAAACCTCGAGAAGCTCAACCACGCCAGAGAGAAGTTATTAGTGGCAGAAAAATACCTAGAACGTATCAATAGTATTGTTTCTCGGTCTATAATTGTTGATTCTAACCTGATTAGAATGCAGCAGGTGGTTGCAGGCAAAAGCGCCGATGAAGCCTTCAAAAATGCAGTTAGCGCAGCTATTGCAAATATAGATAAACATCCAATAAGTGAATTAACAGCTAACATCTTGGTTGATTTAAGAAATACTCGCTCTATAATTAGCGATGTTCAATTTAGCGCTAAAACCTTATGATTTATGGATTACTGGGCGTAAATTACCACATCATTATCCCGAGGGTCGTAATGCTTTAACAAGACTCCGTTAGAACCTAAAAACATACTATCCCCGTTATTGCGGCAGCAATTGATAATCCCACAATTATTATCCATTCAAAAGAAAAGCCATTTGGCTGTTTGTTTGATGTAGCGTTTGTTTGCTGATCTGCCCTTTTGGGTTAACCAGCCGCCGCCAAAGCCTCCGAGAAGAAGCTGAACACGCAGTACAGTCCCCTGCCCATGTTGCCAAAAAAGCCTTTTTTTGCATTGACAATTTTCGCAGTCAAAAAACCCTAAATCTGATGACCAACAAAGCATCTCCCATGAGCAGCGACCTATCAAACCTCTACAAAATCCTCAAAGACCCAAATCGCCAAACCATCATCGGCATCCTTCAAGCCAAAGGTGCCGTCTCCTACACGGAGCTACTTGAAGCCAGCGAATCTGGCAGTACGGGGCTACTAAACTACCATCTAAAAGTACTAGGTGACCTTGTGGAGAAAAACGGCGACGGGCAGTACAGGCTAAGTGAGAAAGGCAAAGTCGCCTCTTCAGTGCTGCACAGTTTCCCACCCCAAGCTGAATTAGCACGCAAACGCCGAGCCCAAAAAATTTACTGGTCTCTTTTGGCTGTGGGGCAAATTGTGCTTCTGGCAAGCTTTGTCGTAGTCTACTTTCTGGGTTTAATCGACGTTTTCAGGCTTGTTCAGGCATGCATTGCTTGCGCCGTATTTTTGCCGATGTCGTATTTTGGGTACAAGTCAATGGTTAATCCGCCGCCGTTTGGCTCGGACCGCATGAAACGCCGTATGCGCATCGTTTACCCTTTTGGTGGAGCGATACTGGCTTTTACCTTGGCTTTTCTGGGTGTTGGGCTGGTGCTGGGCACCTTTGCAAGACCGCTTCTTAGGTACTTCTGGACTACCGAGTACTGGGTGTTCATGGTAGTTGTTGCTCCCGCCTTGGGCGCCGCTTTGGGATACTGGGTGGGAAAACGCAACGGGTTTAACAAGCCGAAGTGGGCGGTTTGGATAGACGAAAAAACAGGCTTCTCTTAATTATTGGTTTTAAATGGTATCGTAAAACTAATATCTTCCAAACCTGCATTAAATCAATCTTAGTTCTTGGGGAGCTGGGAAATGACCCGGCTGAGAGGACAGTCCCTTCTGTCGACCCGATGAACCTGAACCAGGTAATACTGGCGGAGGGAAACACATAGTGCAAACAAACAATCCAGACTCTACGTATAAGAAAAATAATTATCAAACCTCTTTTAAAAACCCAAAAGTTTTAGCTGAAATGGCTATCTTCACCGCGTTGGCGACGGCGCTAAGCGCAATCGTTGTTTACGTGATGCCTCAGGGTGGCTCCATCACTTTGGCTTCCATGGTGCCCATCATTTGGTTGGCGCTGCGCAGAGGACCCAAAGTCGGCATAGTCACCGCCTTAATCTATGGCTGCATACAATTCGCAATGCTGCCCTACGCAATAGACCCCGTGCAGGTGCTGCTCGATTATCCCTTAGCGTTTGGCGTTTTGGGACTCGCTGGCTTCTCCCCAAGGCACCCTGCAGTTGGCGCAACCGTGGGCGTCTCTCTGCGGTTTGTCATGAGCTTCATCTCAGGCGCCGTCTACTGGGCACCCATCTATGCCCCAGACGTTAACCCCTACATTTACTCTGCAGTCTATAACGGAAGCTATATGCTGCCCGAGTTGGCTATTACAGTGTTTGTAATTTTGCTCTTACAAGCAAGCAAAACGCTGAAGGTTTATCTCTAAATGGGCAAGCTGTCCGCGGAAGAACTCCAAAAAATGCTCGGATGCATCAAACCCGACCCAAGGGTGATAATTCCGCCCCTGATAGGCTACGATACGGGGGTGCATCGCATAGGCGACCAATATCTTGTGGTAGCCACAGACCCCTGCACAGGCGTCCCCCCTGAGTGGTTCGGCTGGTTACTCATCAACTACGCCGCCTCAGACGTAGCCCTCTCGGGCGCCAAACCCCAATTTTGTACCATAACCCTGCTTGGACCACGCCCCACAGCACCCGAGAAATTTCAAATGCTGATGAAGCAGACTTGCCAAGCCGCAGACGAACTCGATATTGCCATCGTGAGGGGTCACACGGGCATGTATGACAGCCTAAAAGACCTCCTCGGCGTCTGCACTGTATATGGCACCGTGGAACCCAAGCGGCTAATAACTTCTGGTGGAGCCCAACCCGGCGACCTCATCTTGTGCACGAAGCCTTTGGGGTTAGAGACACTCACAAACTTTGCTCTGACCCACACTCAAGTTGCAGAGCGGCTTTTTGGGAAAGAACGTTCCTCTGAGTTTGCGGGGTTGGTTCGGATGCAGAGCTGCGTTAAAGAAGCCCTTGAACTCGCAAAAATAAGCGGGGTTCATGCGATGCATGATGCCACGGAGGGCGGGTTCGTATCGGCACTCAACGAACTGGCTGGGGCATCCAAAGTTGGGTTACGATTAACTTGGACAAACATACCTGTGCCCGTGGAGGTTTCTGCGCTTAAGGTGCATTTTAGTCTCAGCGATGAGCAGGTGTTGGCGTTGTCTTCGACGGGCACCATACTTGGGGCGGTAGCGCCAGAAGCCAAAGCAGCCGTAGTGGCGACCTTGGAAAAGTTGGGGTTACGCGCCAGTTTTATCGGAGAATTCACCCCAAACAAAGAAGAAAGAATCTTGGTCAAGGAAGCCGTGGACTTGGCATTTCCCAACCGAGCCGACGACCCCTACACCATGATGATGGCTACCGCTTAAGTTCTGAGAGCACAAACTTGACGAGTTCATCGCCAATGTTAACTTTAGAGACGACTTGTAGCCCTTTCCAGCCGGGTTGACTATTCACATCCACAATTCGTGGGCCATTTGGTCCTTCCAAGATGTCTACACCTGCAACTTTGCAACCCACTGCCTTTGCGGCTTTGATGGCTATCTCTTCATATTCTTTACTTATCTGCTCGGGCGCTGGGCGGGCTCCTTGGCTGTAGTTGGTTTTCCAGCCTGTGGCTACGCGACGCATGGATGCGATGACTTGGTTGCCTAAGACGAAGGCGCGTATGTCGCTGTGACCGTGTTCAACGAATTCTTGCATGTAAATGACGCCGTGATGGAATGTGATGGCTTTGAAGATGGTGTCGGCGATGTCTATGTCGTTGACGCGTGTGGCTCCTTGTCCGCGGCTGCCAAAGATGGGTTTGACGACTACGTCGCCGCCGAGTTCATGGAATGCCTTGATGGCTTCATTCACGCTTTCCGTGGCGAGGGTGCGGGGGACTGGGACGCCTACGTCTTCGAGCAGGGCAAGGATGTCGTATTTGTCAACGCAGTGCTCAATTGCGGTTGGTGGGTTGACCATGTAGAAGCCTTGGCGTTCCAGCTTGTAGAGCATATCCATGCGAAAAACGAGTTCTTCGAGGCTGCCGCGTCCGATGGGGCGGATAATTAGCGCGTCGAGGTCGTCGATTATGCTTGTTCCGTTAACTTTAAAGTAGGGTCTGTAGGCTATGCGCGCTACGAGGCGTGGGAAGGTGAAGCATTCGTAGGGGATGCCGCGTTTGGTTAGGGCTTCGCGGACCTGCGTGCTGCTCCAAGCTTCGGGGTTACGGGTCATGATGCCGAATTTCATTGAGGTCGGTCCTTGGGTAGAAAGATGCTGAGGGATTAAGCTCTTAAAGTTTCCGTGGCAAAATGCTTGTTAATTCAAACTTCTGGCTTCATGCAAGAATATGATAGCTAAAGTTTGGTCACATCTTAATTTTTTCTAGTCGTAGGGTGTTTAGGAGTAGGAGCATGGTTAAGCCGTCGTCGCCTGAAGCCACCGTAAACCACAGCGGCGTCAACCCCAACATGCCCAAAGCGCCCAACACAAACTTGATGATCAGCGACGCGGCGATGTTTTGTTTGGCGATGACCATGGTTTTTTGGCTTAGCCTGAGCAGATAGGGGATTTGGGCAAGTTCATCTTTGACCAGCACCACATCGGCTGACTCTAAAGCAACATCTACTCCCCGCGCCCCCATGGCAATGCCCACATCAGACGCAGCTAAGGCGGGTGCATCGTTGACTCCGTCGCCCACCATAGCCACCAACCCATCCTTACCCTTCATGTCCTCTATGCATTGCAGCTTATCTTCAGGGAACAAGTCGGCGTGTACGTCATCGATGCCTATTGACTGGGCGGTGTCTTTGGCGATGGCTTCTTTGTCGCCTGTTAGCATGGTGGTTGTGATGTGTTGATGCTTTAGTAGGCGTATTGAGCGTTTGGCGTCTTCTCGGACTTCATCTATCACGCAAACCGCCGCCATAGTCTGCTTCCCAACCGAAATGCAAACCGCCGTATGCATATCTCCCTCTTCAAGCATGAAAGGCTCGTTGCAGTTGCATTCCAACTCCTTCATGAATTCGAGGTTGCCGATGGCTACGTGTTTGTCTTCAACCATGCCCACAATGCCTTTACCGGGGACTTCTACGATGTCGGTGACTTTGACTTTGCTAAGATCTATGCCCCGTTCTACGGCTCGGCGCACGATAGCTTGGGCAATGGGGTGGTTGGAGTATTGGTCAAGGGCAGCCGCGTAGGTTAGGGCTTCGTTTTCTGCACGGGAAATATCCACTCGCCGTACTTCGTGCACGGCTTGGCGTCCCAGTGTGAGGGTGCCTGTTTTGTCAAATACGACCCGTTTTACCTGTGCGAGTTTTTCGATGAAGATGCCGCCTTTGATGATTACGCCCCGTTTGGCTGCGATGGTTATGGCTATGAATATGGTTGCGGGAACCGAGATGATGAATGCGCTGGGGCAGGAAACCACGAGCAGGATAAGGCTGCGGTAGAACCATGTTTGGAAGTCGCCGCCCGCCAGATACGGCATCGCCACCGCAGTAAAAACCGCCAAGGCGATAACGATGGGCACGTAAATCTTTGCAAAGCGATCTACCAGCCGCTCAATGGTGGCTTTGCGTTTCTGCGACTCAATCACCAACTGCACAATCCGCGAAACCAACGTCTCCGTCGATTTCTTGGTGACTTCAACACGTAAAACGCCTGTGCTGTTGAGGGTGCCCGCATAGACGCAGTCGTTAACTCTTTTGGGCACTGGCACCGACTCACCCGTAACCAAAGCTTGGTCTACATGGGAGAAGCCTTCGATGACATTGCCGTCAAGGGGGATACGTTCGCCGGGTCGCACCAAAATCACCGCGCCCGTGCCTACGTCGCTGACGTTGGCGCTTTTTTCTCCGTCTGCGGTTATGATGCGGGCGCGTTCGGGGATAACTTTGCTGATTTTCTCAACGGTGCGTCTGGCGCGGAGTTGTATGTAGCCCTCAAAATATTCTGCGAGACAGTAGAGGAACAACACCGTGGCGGCTTCGAAGCGGTAATCGAGGTAAAGCGCGCCTAGACCCGCGACGGCCATGAGGAATTCGACGCTGAAGCGTTTCTCTATGACGAGTTCTTTTATGCCTACTACGCCGATGTAGATGGCTACCGTTAGGATGGCTATGTAGTAGAGAATTAGCGAGACTGTGGCAGGTGTGTTGAGGAGGGGTAGGGTGAAGCCGAGGGGGACGCCTGCGAAGAAGAGGTCGAGGATGCCGCTTATGATTATGGTGGCGATTAGCCATGCGGCGAAGCCTATGAGTAAGCTTCGGTTTTCTGCCTCTTCGCCTATTATTTGGGTTTCTGTTTGGGGTTTTTCTTCGCAGGTGGTCATGGCTTTTCATGCTTCAAAGGGCAAAAGCGGATATTAAGTTGATGCTAATTTGGCATAGCAAAATATTAATCCACTATTAACTCTAACAACATATGTTAATAATAAATTGGTTGATCACACATGACCGTAATCAGCATAACCCTACCCCCCGAGTTACTCCACAAATTCCAAACCTTCATAGACAACAAAGGCTACTACAGCCGCTCCGAAGCTTTCCGAGATGCCATTCGCGGTTTGCTCGCTGAATCTGAACTCGCCCAAATCCAAACCGAAAAGGTAGCCGCCACCATCATGGTCACCTGCGACTACGAACGCAAAGACGTCGACCTAAAAATGAGTGAATTACGCCACGAATTTGATGACGTTGTTATTGAGAATGTGCACCGCCACATTGGCGAAAAATACTGTCTCGAAATCTTCATAGCGCAAGGCAGCAACAGCCGCATCGCAACTTTGATAAATCGGCTCCGCGGGATGCATGGGATCCAACAGGTAAAATCCCTCTTCATGCTGCTCTAAAAGGGGCACACAGCATAATATTGGGCGGAATCGGCAAAACAATAAAAGGCAACACATCCTACCCAGATGCATGAACCAACCTGTTTCCGTGGTTCTGCTTCTAACGCTTCTGACAGCATCAGTTTTTAGTGGTGGCTTTTTCGGTTCTACATCCGCAAACCCAAGCAGTACGACGCTGCCGTTTTCTATGCCCCTTGAGCACGTCAATTACACCATCACAACCATAGACGGCGCCTTGTGGGCAAAAATCGACGGCGAATACCCCATTAGCATCCACACCAGTCCCGACTGCACCTTTGATGGGACGATGCCGATGGTTTATCCTATGCCGCCAAACACCACTAACATCCACGTCTATCTCGACGGAGCAGAAGTCGATTGGAGCAACTACACAAAGGCCTTTCCCTCAGAGTTACATAAAACCGCCATCGGCGACTGGTGGATGATATATGTACCCCTCACCCTGCCCGAAACCTTTACGCTAACAATCCACTATGAGCATCCCTTAGAAGTCGTTAACAGCACCCGCTACCTCTTCCTATATGACCTAAACATCATAACCTACCTCTCCCCCGAACATCCCGAATCTAGCTGTGTCTACACCGTGCGGTTAGAGGGCAACTTTTCGGATTTAGCAGTCTACACGGCGAAACCTGATAGTGTGCCCAGTCAATGGCAACCCCTCAATTATACCACCACCCAAGATGGCGACATTCAGGTCGTCACCATAATTCAGCATTCTACCTACGAGGAGGCTGTGGGCGCTGGATTGCCCGGTGACATGGTGGTCGAATTCTCAGCCGCTAGCGCTGTGCCAGAATTTCCTGTATGGATCTTGCTGGTGATGTTGTTTGTATCGTTAGCGCTAGGGGTTGGTATGTTTATTTGGAGAAGAAAGGGTTAGTTTTTGTTTAGCAAAACTGCTACTAAAACCCGCCGACCACTAAACAGCTTGGGCGGAGCTTAGCGGGTCTGTTTGTGACCTGGTGCCAATCCCATGGCTCTTTTTTTGGGGGTAGCCGGTAGCTCATATTCAAAAAGCGGCGTCTTTTTCATGACACGCACCTTCTCCATCAAGGCATGCGTTGGTTGGGTTTAAAACATTTATGGCAACTCATAGCTTTTTGATATGAATAACAATTCAAAAACCCCTATACAGGCTGTACACTATGCGTAGTGTGGTTTGGGGAGCAAAAGGTGTTGTTGTCAAAGAAAAGGCGGGGAAAAGGCCCCGTCAGGTTTATGCGAGTATGTCTTGTACTACGCTAAGGATGGTGTCTGAGGGTACTGCGAAGCCTAAGCCGTCTGAGTTGCTAACGATTGCTGTGGTTATGCCGATTACTTTTCCGTTGTAGGTCATGAGAGGTCCGCCGCTGTTGCCTGAGTTGATGGGTGCGCTGGTCTGTATGAGTCCTGTCATTTCGTAGCTGCCGCTTGTTTCGGTGACGGTTATGGTTCGGTCAAGTGCGCTGATGATGCCGCTGGTCATGGTTCCAGTTAATCCATATGGGCTGCCTAAGGCTACGACTGCGTCGCCTACACTAAGCGTATCGGATGATATGATGTCGAGGGGGTAGTACTCGCTGGTCGGGGCGTCTGCTTTTAGCACTGCGATGTCGGTGGATGCGTCGGCTCCCAGTAGTGTGGCGGTGTAGCTGTTTCCGTCTGCGAAGGTTACGGTTATGGTGGATGCGTCTTCGATGACGTGGTTGTTGGTTATGATGACCATTTCGCCGTTGTATTGGTAGACAAATCCCGAGCCCTGCGCTGAAGATGTGGTTGATGTTTGTCGCATCCAAGGCATGTTTGAGTATTGGACGATGGTGCATTCGATTGTGACTACAGAGTTTTCTACGGCGTCATAGAGGTTCGAGAGTGAGGTTTCTGATGCGACGGTGGTTACGTCGCCGCTGTACTGGCTGGTCTGCACGGTGGACTGTAAACTGGCGATTTGACTTTGAAGTGAAGAGACTTGTTCGTTGAGGCTGTAGATGCCTGCTGCGCCGACTAGGCTTACTGTTAGTAGCACTGCGACGATGACTGCGGGGAATACGTTTCTGGGCTTTGCTTTCTCGGTGGGAGGTTGAGTTGTTTCCATCTTTGTCACTTCCGCGTTTGTTCCTTTTCAAAAACCCAAGGGTCAATTGTAAATTAAGGCATTTTCCAACATTGACCCACATTTAAAACCCAAATTTGACCAAAATAAACACAAATTCCCACCAAATCCTATCAAGCCCCAACCTGCTTGGTGGGCAGTTTTATCAAAAACTTTGTGCCCTGCCCAAGGGTGCTCTCAAAACTGATGCTGCCGCCCTGCGCCTCCACGAGCCGCTTAACCACCGCTAACCCTAAGCCTTGCCCCTTGGCTTTGGTGGTGAACATGGGCGTGAAGAGTCTGCTTTTTACTTCATCTGTGATGCCCGAGCCTGTGTCAGCTATGGAGATGAAGACGTTGCTGTCTTGTTGGTAGCATCCGATTTTGAGGGCGCCGCCGTTTGGCATGGCTTGGATGGCGTTGTTGATGAGGTTGGTTAGGGCTCGTCGGGTGAAGGTGGGGTCAAGGTTTATGGCTGGTAGGGTTTCGATGTTGATGCTGAGTTTGATGTCGGCGGGCAGATAGACGGTTTCAAATATCTCCACAATCAAATCCGATAGGTTCACTGTTTGGTATTCAGGCGTGAGTTTTCGGGAGTAATCTTGCAGGTCGGCGACGATTTTGTTAATGTAATTTATGTTCTGTTCGATGCTGTTTAGGCTCTCGTTTACTTCCTGTTTGGCTTCTTTTCCGGGGAGGTCGTTTAGGGCGGTTTTTATGAGGTACACTTCGCCAGTCAACGCCTGCAGCGGATTGCGGATGTCATGCCCCACCATGCCTGCGGTTTGGCCGATGGCGGCTAAACGTTCATACTCAACGAGTTGCTTGGTGCGTTCTTTTACGAGTTCTTCGAGGTGTTTGCTGTATTGCTCTAGCTGTTGGTGGTCTAGGGTCCGCTGGGTAATGTCGCGGACTCCGCCGATGAACATCACGGTTTTTCCTTTGCTGTCTTTGACGGCTTTGGCGGTGTCTTTGACAACAATGTAGTGGCCGTTTTTGTGTCGAAACCGGTATTCCAAAACGTATTTGTCGATGTTGGGGTTCTCTGTTGCTTCTTTTAGGGTTTCCACTACATGTTGGACGTCATCGGGGTGCATGTGGTTTAACACCCAATCAACAGTGATGTCGATTTCTTCTGGTTTGTACCCTACGAGTTGCTCGATGCCTCTTAGAACTTTGATTTTGCCCGTTGGAATGTCCGTTTCGTAAACCATAATGTTAGCTGCTTCTGCCACTGCCCGAAAACGTTCCTCGCTTCTGCGCAGCGCTTCTTCTGCTTGCCACTGTTCGGTTACGTCTTGGTCGACGCCGACGACGACTTTGGCTTTGCCCTCTGCGTTTACTTCTACGACTTGACGCTGAGCATGCAACACCCGAACGGAGCCATCTCGGCGTATGATGCGGTAATCAAAATCTTCGCGGTGGTTAAGCGGCGAATTCATCATAATCTGTGCGTTTTTCTTGGCGGACTCTACACTGTCAGGGTGCAGAAAGCTAAGGTACTCTTCCCAGCTGAGGCTAAGCTCTTGAGGGTCCACTCCAAAAATCATAAACATCCCTGGCGACCAAATAGCCCTAGTCTGGGTTAGGTTAAGTTCCCAGCTGCCAAAATGCGCCACCGCCTCTGCTAGCGCAAGAAGCTTTATGTTTTCATCAGATTCTTGTTGGGCTATTCTTTGCTCAGTTACGTCTTGGTCGACACCCACAACAACCTTCAGCTCGCCACTCTTGGTGACTTCTTTTACTTGCCGCTCAGAATGAATTATGCGTACTGAGCCGTCTTTTCGGATTATGCGGTAGTCGAGTTCTCCTTTCTGGTTCACTTGTGGTTTGGCAAAGATGGTTTGCATTTTTCTGGTGACTTCTTCTAAGTCGTCAGGGTGGATGAAACTCCGAAATTCCTCTAACGTTAACCCCTCAGATTGGGGGTTTAGTCCAAAAATCCGAAACATCTCCGCAGACCAAATCGCTCTGGGTTTAGTTATGTCCCATTCCCAGCTGCCGAAATGCGCGACCTGTTCAGCCATCGCCAAGAGCTTTGTCTCTTCATTTTCAGCGCAAGGTGACGCAGCGTTGCTGTCCGTTCGATGATTGCGTGGTCTGCGTTTAGAAGTCACCAAAGAATCAGGAGCCGAGGCAACCAAACACAAAGCCCCAACAAACAATACAAAGACTAATCAGATAATAAAATCTTTCAAAAAATCCTTGCAAGTGTGCAACTGCAGTTAAATAAATATACTTATTTTACTTTAATGAAACAACCCATAGCCTTCGAGCAGGTGTCAGCATGATTGACGAAACACCGACAATCAATCGGTTAGTAGCGCAACAAAAGGATTGCGAGTTTTCGCTAAGATATGCGCTTAAAAAACAAGAAAACAACTGGAAAAATTGTTTTATCCTTTTCAAGCTGATTAAAAAAGGTAGTAGAACCGCAGTAGATTGGGATTATGGAAATTACTTGTTTGGTGAACAGTTTTTAGAAACTCGAGAAGCGCTAGAAATTATCTCTAATTTTTATAAATCCCAAAAACTAAGAATCCCTGATGTTTTTGAATTTAACCTTTGTCCGTCACATGAGCAGCTTAAGTTTTTGGGAAGTAAACAAAAATATGGTCTGCACAGAGCTGAGTGGCCTATGTTTCATTGCGATTTTATGGTTATTCCAGAGGAAAAAGGCGATTCCTCTGGCCATTCAGAATTACTACGTAAAAATTTGCCCTATTACCCAGACGTTACATATGGGATACTTAATTTTTTTGGATTACCTGTTGATTTTTTTAATTCGTACGGGGCTGTAAATGTTCAAATTTGCGATTATCGCGCTCGTATTGTCTCTTTAAGACTCAGTTTTTCTAAAGTTAATTTGGTTGTCGAAACCCCTGAGCTCAAACCTGAAAATATGGTTATCAAGGCTTTTGCTATTAAGGACAAAGTGAATAAAATTCTGCCAGATGTCTACGCTACGAAAGGGCATGCTGACTTTGACATAGGATGTTCTCCTGACAATCTGCATTTGGCTTTTCTCTCAAAACCCGACAATGCGAAAATTGACGGCAAGGAAATTGGAACTTGGAGGGCCGATGGCGACGACAGTATTACTATTGAAAGGCCAAATGAAGAGTTATTATTTCTGGCGCAGAAAGGGGAGGACCAGCATTTGGAGTATAAGGAGCATGCCAGTGATCAATCAAAGAAGAATGATCTTATAGAAACAGTAGTGGCTTACTCGAATTCGGAAGGGGGTTTAATTTTAATTGGAATTTCAGATACTGGAGCCATCGTTGGATGCAACCATAAACCAGAGGACTTGACAAAAATTATTCATGATTGCTGCGATCCGCCACCTCAAGGATTAAAGGTTGAGCAGAAAATACTCAGTTCATTCAATGTTATTCTCATAGACGTTCCACCCGGCTCTAATGGACCGTATCAATCTAAGCGCGATAAAAACTTCTACGTGAGGCACAACGCAACGGATATGAAAATTGAACGTTCCGAATTATTGGATCTACTGGAAAGGAGGAAAGACTCCACTAGTGATTTGCCAGAATATTGCTAAAACTAACAATTTTGATTTTTGAATGCTTGTGCATTTCTAAATTTCTTTGTAATTGCTAAATTCAAGTATTTTTAAACTAAGACGTCTGTTTCATGTTTGAGTGATAAATTTATTACATGCAGAAAGCTACAGTGAATTGTATGCCTTTTTTTGCATATTTAGGAGTCGCTTTTGGGTCTAAATGGTTTAATCCCCACCTGTCCATCCTTGTTTCGGTTTTTAGCGTATTTTTGCTTGACATCTTATCGTTTGTCCTCATCCAATACTACACCCTCGCGGGCGGATTAGACTACTATACAGCGGCTATGCTGGTTTTGCCCTTAACCCACAGCCTAGTCATGGCAATAACTTGGTCCATTGTGGCGGCACTCGTGGCTGGGTTAATTTTGTTTTTGCTCAACAGAAAACGCCCAACAAAAACCAAATCTGTCATTTTAAAAATCTGCCTCACCATCGCAATTCTGGTTTTTAGCAGTTGGCTAATAGATTTAATCACCCTGTCCAGTTATGATTATTCTGGGTTGCCGATAGCCTTTGGAACTGACCAAATCAGCGGTTTAGGTCTGGGCGACAGCTTGATTGGCGTGTACGCGTTTGAGTTTATCCTGTTTGCCGCTGGACTTGGCCTCTACATACAATACCACCGAAGCCACCAAACCCTTGCTAACCTCAAAAAGCGCCTCGCCAACAGCCGAACTTGGCAAACCCACAGCCCCGGATTGTTCAAAGCCTTTCTTGTCACGTTTGCATGCAGTTTCATTTTTGTGAGCATAGGTCTCTTTTTTATCCTGAACGCTGTTGCCAGCTCTCCTGATTTATCTCCAGATGTTGACGATGATTCATCCCCTAACTTCTTGACTGAACCCGTCAACATTTCCCAGCAATTCCTCCTAAACGTCCCCGAGCAATATTTGGACCGCAATTTGCCTGTCAACTTAACCATTGAACTTTCAAGTGAAAGTTATTTTGCGCAAAATACCCTTATCCAAGTGAATGCCTCCGCATGGCATTATTCGACGCCTCAAGACACCATCGACGTTGTGGGCATAACAGTTCAGCCACTAAATGCTTACACTGTTTTTCCTAACCAATACTCCGCAGCGGGCTTTACAGACTACTATTTTGATAACCCCTGCGTACTCTTCCTCTATGACCCCCACATCCAAAATGGCGTCGCCAATTTTTCGGAGGTCTCGGACTTCTGCAAATTCACCACTGCTGGACCCATATCTTTTCTTGTTAACTGCACCCGAACCATAAACACGCAGGCGTCCTCTGAGGCTGCTACTTGGCAAACTGCAGAATCAAGTGGGCGACAGGAAAAATATTCTGTGGTGATTCCTTCCAACTTCACCATAAAAGCGTATTCGGATTTGACGGAGCAGCAACGGCAGGATTTGCAGTCGTTGGCTAATCAGAGGGAGGCTTCTTTGCAGGTTAGGATGCAGTCGATTCAAGCCGCCATCCTTGAGCAGCAGGAGGCTAACCAAGACCGCAACGACATGATTAATCTGGGGTTTACGTTTGTGATTATTTTTCTGACTTTGGTGGAGATTTCTTTTGTCTTCTACGAGCAAAGCAAAGATGAGGAACGCAGCAGAGAATACTATAAGCGCAAGAAACGCAAAGAGAAAAACTCTGATTTGGAACATCATTTGCATTGGTGAATTGGTGAATTTGTTTGTAAATTTTTCAATTGCTAAATTTCGTGAGTATTTATATTTCAGATACGCTGTTGGTTTCTTGTTTGAGGACTGAAAGGCTTGAAGGATAAAGAAATCATCAACCAAATCAAAAACCTAACCGCAGGCGACCTCGTCTGCATAGAATGGTGCGACGCCAGCATCGGCAAAAGCCTATCTAACGGCATCGGCGGCATCGACGTACCCGTCAAAAGCTGGGGCGTCTACATCGGCGTCTTGGGCAAACGGCGCGAACACGTCATTTTGGCGCAGAACTGTTTCCGCTACAACGACGGACTCTACGACATCGACTACACCGCCGTACCCCTACCCTGGGCAACCAACGCATCCGTAGTCGAAGCAGGACACGTCCAAGCAGAGGAGGCGCAGGTGCTGCTAAACAGCTTCACCCTAAACGAGAAAGCCAAAGGCGGCGAAAAAACCACATACAATCGCTCAAGGTGCCAACGGAGAGTGCGTAACCATTGACGGACTTCGTCAAGAAAGCCTTAACCCGAAAAATCAGCCGCAAAAAAGGCCTCATCGAAACCGTTGAACCCGACGGGCGGCTTGTGTTAGGTACCAAATTCGCTATAGCCGCCACGTTTTGCCTCTCAGCCATAGAAATCGCCAACCTCGCCGTGCTGGGCACATGGAACAGCGAAGTCTTCGCCGCCATCACAGGCTTGACGGGCACGATTATGGGCATCTTAATCACCCAAAAAACCAGCTAGAGGAGCGCCGACATATTTGGAGCCTAATAGAGGTTCTATGTTGAAACCTATAGGGGGTAGGTCAAGGCGGCAACCTCCAAACCGTTTCATAGAACGAAGAATTTCCAATTTAACGGAGAAATTCGATGGAGACACTCAACAGATACGTTCTCAACTTATTCTCGAATTGAAAGGTCTCCAAGAGATGGCTATAGAGCAGGTTCAATCGGCAACTTGGAGAAAAGGCAAAGAACATCAAGAATGGGCAAGACTAGCCACTTACATTAGCCAAGTTATCAACAGCATAAGCAAAACTTACGATATATCTCAAATCAAGGCTGAACTTGAGGAACTTAAAAAGACCGTTGGAGAACTTGAGAAACAATGACTATGGCGCAGTTTCAGCGGGAAATCAAACAAATAAAAGAGGACGCCGCCAAAAAACGAAAAATCCAAGTTCCCCCCGACCCAACGGTGTTCTGCCAAGAAACCCTCGGCTTCACCCCCACCGCGTATCAGGCTAAACTCATCGAACAATTCCAAACCAACCAATTCGTCGCCGCACGCTGGGCACGCCAAAGCGGGAAAAGCCACACCCTAAGCGCCCTACTCCTCCACTACGCCCTCACCAACGCAGGCAGCAACATAGCCATCGTAGGCCCCAGCTGGCGCCAAACCAAACTCATAATCAAAACCATAAACGGCTTCTTACCCAAACTCCCCAAAGGCACCTACAAAAAACCCCAAAAAACCGCCGTAGCACTCGCCAACGGCAGCAACATCGAAGCATACCCCAACAACCCCGAAACCATCCGTGGCCCCAAACTCCACATAGTCTATGCTGATGAATTCAACTTCATCCCCAATGACGAAGAACTCTACGACGCCATGCTCTTCACGTTGGGCACCACCAACGGCAAATTCATCTGCACCAGCACACCATGGCGGTCCGATAGCATTTTCTACAAAATATTCCATGACTCAACCTTTGACGATTACGCCAAAAGCCACGTAACTTTTGAGCAGGCGCTCGAACCCAACGGACCCCTCAAACCCCAAATCCTCAACCGCATCCGACGCCAACTCGAAGGTGACCCCAGCCGATGGCGCCGCGAAATGGAAGCCCAATGGGCAGAAAACGAAAATGCTTGGCTTAGTCAAGCACTTATCACACAATCCATCGATCATACGCTTGATTATTCACCTTTTGGGGCAGAATTAGACGGCGACTTCTACGCTGGACTCGACTTAGGCAAGCATCAGGACCCAAGCGTACTCGCCATAATCAAAGCAGACCCCCAACACCTGCGACTAATCCACATCCACCGTTTCCCCCTCGAAACCCCTTACGCCAGCATCATCGGCTACGTCAAAACCATAAGCGACCGATGGCAAACCATCCATCAAATCCTCGTTGACCAAACAGGCGTCGGCGAATACATAACCGAAGACATGACCAACACCGGTCTTGACAACACCCAAGGCGTCACCTTCACCGCCCAATCCAAACAGGAGATGGCGCAGCATCTAAAACAAGCCCTAACCGAAAAACGACTACTAATTCCCTACGATAGTGAACTCATCGCGGAACTAAACGTAGAGCAGTTTGAGTTGACAAAAGACGGTAAAATCAGCCTAAGACATCCTCAGGGTACACATGATGACCGTTTCTGGGCGCTTGCGTTGGCAGCGTATGCAGCAAGAAGTCGGACGGCGGCACCGAAATTCTGGGTCATCAAAAAAGCATTCCAGAAAAGTGGCATGCAGGGTCTAAGGCAACGGCTCCAAACCCACCCCCAAGGAGGCGCAAATCGTTGACGCGGCGTCGCCCCGAAACCTTCCACATCCAGAGCCTCAAACGCACCTACAACCGCCAAACCGACACATTCACCATAAACCTCAGCTACACCACCGCCCCGCCCACCCTAACGCCCCGCACCAAAGAAGTCGCCGAAGCCTTCGGACTTGGCGCGGATCAGACCCGCGAGTTCACCCTCTACCAAGACCTCGCCATCCACATCCGCCCCACAGACCTCGTGCTCATCACAGGTGACAGCGGAAGCGGCAAAAGCGCACTGCTCAAAGCCCTCAAAGCCGATTTAGGCGCCGACGCAGCAGACGCAGACGACCTAAAAATAGACCCAGACACCCCAATAATCGAAACCATCGGAAAAAACACATCCGACGCCATCGAAGCCCTTAGTCAAGTCGGCTTAAACGACGCCTTCCTTTTCTTGCGTCCGTATCGGGAACTTAGCGAGGGACAAAAACACCGCTACCAAACCGCGCTTTTGGCGGCGTCGGGGAAGCCGTTTTGGGTAATTGACGAATTCACCAGCACGCTTGACCGTGACACCGCCAAGATTTTAGCCTTTAACCTACAAAAACAAGCCCGCCGCATGGGCGCCGCAGTCATAGCCGCCACCACGCATCGTGACCTCCAACGCGACTTCGCCCCCAACGTACACATCCACAAACGCTACGGCAAAGAAGTCACCGTAAAATACCACCCAAACGCCCACACAGATGCCTGCAGCCTAACCCGACAAATGACTATCCAAGCAGGCACAACCGCCGACTACAAACAACTCAGCCAATTCCACTACCGCACCAGCAGATTGCCGCCTCCCAAAAAAGTGTTTTGCCTAAAACGCAAAAACGAACTCTGCGGCGTCATCGTCTACAGCAACCCCCCACCGATGTGCTTTGGACGCAAAAAAGTCTGGCAAGGCAACTTGCAGCAACTCAACCGAGAAGTCGCAGCAATTAGCCGCGTGGTGATGCATCCCAAATATCGCAGCATAAGCCTCGGTGCCAAACTTGTCCACGATACCTTGCCCTTTGTGGGGGTAGCCAACGTGGAGGCGGTTGCGGTTATGGCGAAGTATAACCCGTTTTTTGAGAAGGCAGGCCTAAAAAAAATCGCCCAAAGCAGTCCCAATCGACACGTAAATGAGGCGTTGGCGCGGCTTGAAGCGTTAGGTTTCGACGCTGCTTTGATGGGTTCGGAAGGCTACAACCTACAGAAGCTTCGATGCATCGGGGTTGAAGCGGTGGTTGAGTTGTTGGTGGAGCTTTCTTTGCGTGACGCGACTATCCGACGCCGACTGGTAAGCCTACACGATGTTTATCCTCGTCATGACGAGTTTGTCGCCAAAATCGCTGACTGCAATGTGGAGGGGTTGGCGGCGGCGTTGAAGCGGCTTAGTTTTTGTGCGCAACCAAAAGTGTACCTGTATTGGAGCCAAAAAGACGCTTAAAAGAGTTAGGCGTCTACTTTTTGGTGTTCTTTTTTTGAAAGAATATTAATATTCTGCCTAGAATCATACCATTTGTTTAGGAGGCTGATGATGGGTCTATGTCTTCTAGTGATTCAGAAATCCAGCAGACCCCCCTGCAAACGGTGCCCGCCTCCTTTTTGGTGTTAAACCCTACCCCAATTATCGAAGCAGACTTTAAAGGCAACCTCCTATTCACAAACCCCGCCGCAAGGAACTATTTTCCGGGTCTGGATGGAGCAGGGAACGTTTTTGAGTTGTTTCCCGACTGGCGTCAGCTTGTAGCCATCTTTTTGGATGAGGCTAAGCGGAGTGTTCAGCGTGAGATGCAGGTTGGCGGGAACTGGTTTTTGGAGCAGATTTTTCGTGTTCCCAATGATCAGCGGATTCGTGCTTATTTAGTTCCGATTAATGATTTGAAGCGTGCTCAGCAGGCGCTTGAGCGCGAACGTAACCTTCTGCAAGCCATCATGGACGGAACCAAAAACTGTCACCTTGTCTATTTGGACCGCGACTTTAACTTTGTTCGCGTTAATGCGGCTTATGCTAAAACTTGTGGTTTTGCTACGCCTCAAGAGATGATTGGTAAAAACCACTTCGACCTCTACCCCCAAGAAGACAATGAGATCCTCTTTAGGAGAGTCCGTGACACCGGCGTCGCCATCGAAGTGAAGGATAAGCCTTTTGTTTTTCGTGACCAGCCGGAGCGGGGAGTGACCTATTGGGATTGGGGTCTAGAACCCCTCAAAAACGAGAAGGGCGAAGTGGAGGGGTTGGTGTTTTCTTTGGTAGAGACCACCGAGCGGAAGCGGATTCAGATGAAACTGGAGGAGAACGCGTGCCTGTTAGAGGAGTATGCGAATCAGATGGAGGCGCTTGCGGAGGAGCGGGCTAAGCAGCTGGCAAATGCGGAGCGGTTGGCTGCGATTGGGCAAACGGCGGGGATGGTGGGGCATGACATCCGTAATCCTTTGCAGGCTATTGCGGGTGAATTGTATTTGGCTAAGGAGGAGTTGGCTTCTATGCCTGAATCTGTCCCCCGTAAGAATCTTCAGGAGAATCTCGCTAACATAGAGCAGAACCTCTACTACATTGACAAAATCGTCGCGGACCTCCAAGACTTTACCAAACCCCTCAAACCTTTCAAAGAAAAAATCACCATAGAAAAAGCCATAGAAGAAGCCCTGCTAATTGTCACCATACCCAACAATCTCCAAATATCCATAACCGTAGTCGACTGCCCCAAATTCTACGCCGACCTCTCCATGCTCAAACGCATACTCATAAACCTCATCCAAAACGCAGTTCAAGCCATGCCCAAAGGAGGCGACCTAAAAATCCGCGCCAAATGCGACGATAAACAAGCATACGTAAGCGTACAAGACACTGGCGAGGGAATTCCTCTGGATATTAAGGACAAACTTTTCACGCCGCTTTTCACAACCAAGTCAAAAGGACAAGGCTTTGGGTTGGCAGTGGTGAAGCGTCTTGTGGATGCGCAAGGGGGCACAATCAATTTTGAGAGCGAACCAGGCAAAGGCACCACCTTCACAGTTGCCTTGCCGCTCCAATAACCTGTCCATTTAGGTTAAGAGGCACCTCAAGCACCCTGCCCCTTTATTATTGAAAGTATATTAAAACAAGATCAGCGGGGGTTTTGGTTATTTTGTGTATGGTTTTTTGATATGTAATGTTTTTAATGTGGTTTTTTCACGGTTATCTGATGTATTTAATGCCACTATTTAATATAGGCTGATTTAGAGGCCGATAGGGGAGAAAACAAACAAATGACCACACGATACGACCAACAATACACAGAACCCATCATAATCGACTCCACACCCAAAAAACCCCTAACCAAAGAAAACGTAATCGCCATCCTACGATACCACCACGTTGTCAAAACATCCTCCGTAGAAAAATCCGAAGTCACCCTCGAAAACATCATCCCCACCCTAAAAAGAGCCAAAGTAAACCTCCCCGAATCCTTCTTCAAAGACCTCGCAGACGAATGTAACTTAACTTTTCTTTCCTACACTCAAGTTAGAGAAATCTACCAAAGCGAAGAAGCCAGTAAACTAATAACCGTCCTACCCTATCCCATCATAAACAAATACAAAATTATCCCACTAAAAATACGCGGCAAGATAATCGACTTAGCCGTAGACAACCCTCTTGACCGTCGCGTCTTAGTCACGGTACAGTACCTCTTTAGCGCTTGGAAGATTAATCTGCAAGTGGTCTCCACCAAAGCCATTGACTGGGCAATCGACAACATCTACAGAGAAATCCATCGAAACTCTGCAATGCTGGACCTATACAACCGTACCCCCGACCAATCCGCCCACAAAGTTCTCTACCCAAACCAAAAATACTTCATCATAGGCGCCATAGCAGCGGTTGCCGTTGCCGCCCTGATTAATGCAGTTTTGACGTTTGCGGTGTTATTTGCCACTATTAGCGTTCTCTATTTTGTGTTTAACCCCATCAAAATCTACATTTCCCTACGAGGCTTCAAGGGCGCCCGTTCTCTAACTAAGGTCAGCAAAACCGAAATGAAAGAGGTCACCGATGCAGAATTACCCGTCTATACCGTGTTGATTCCTGTCTTTCATGAATCGGAAATGCTTGCTCGCAACCTCAAAAACATGTATAACATTAACTATCCCAAGAACAAATTAGACATCAAAGTCTTGATGGAAGAAAGTGACGAAGAGACCATCAATGAAGCCAAACGGATTGGGCTGTTTGGCTCCACCGAAAAAATGGTTGAAGGCATCCCGCCCGAAGAATACACGAATTTCTTAGAGCTCTTCGACCCAGTCGTGGTGCCCGCCGCCAAAATCACCACCAAACCCCGCGCCTGCAACTATGGGCTGCTCCGCGCAAAAGGCGAACTCGTCGTCATTTACGACGCCGAAGACAAACCCGACCCCGACCAGTTACGCAAAGCCGCCATTGTGTTCCTGCAATCACCCAAGGAACTCATGTGTTTACAGTCTAAACTTAACTTCTACAACGCCGACGAAAACGTCCTAACCCGATGGTTCTCCATCGAATACGCAAACTGGTACGAATTCTACTTGCAGGGGCTCGACTGGATAGAAGCACCCATCCCACTGGGAGGCACCAGTAACCACTTCCGTAAAGAAAGCCTCGATGAACTCGGCAGATGGGACCCCTACAACGTCACCGAAGACGCCGACATCGGCATCCGCTTAGCACGCAGAAACCTAAAAACCGAAATGATAGACTCCTACACCTACGAAGAAGCCACCACAAACGTGAAAAGCTGGATTAAGCAACGCTCACGATGGTACAAGGGACATGTGCAAACCTACTTTGTGCATATGCGCCACCCACGCCAACTGCTCAAAGATTTAGGTACCTCAAAATTCCTCAAACTCCAATTCACATTCGGCACAAGCGTGCTCATACCCATCATAAACCCAATCCTCTGGGTCATAACCGCCGCGGCTCTGCTCTTGCCAATCAATTTGTCATGGTTGACGCCGGGCATTTTGCAAATCATCTGTATGCTAAACCTATTTGTGGGCAACGCATCCTATTTGCTAATCTACGTGATAGCCTGTGCTAAACTCAAACATTACCGGCACATACCCTACGCGTTGATTATGCCGATTTATTGGGCGCTGCTAAGTATCGCCAGTTGGAGGGGACTCATTCAACTTATAAAGAACCCCTTCTATTGGGATAAGACAAGCCATGGCGTGTCTAAAACCGTGGCGCACAAGTAAAGGTAAGCAGGATGCGTTTAGAAACCACAGTAATCGGCAGTTTCCCCAAACAGAATAAGCCTCTACCTGAGGCTATCCGTGACATGGTAGAATTACAGTTACACTACGGCGTAGATTTGATTACGGATGGCGAACAGCGCGGCGGCATGATTCGCTACTTCGAACAGGTCCCCGGCTTAGATGGTGCAGGCGGCAATCTTCGTATCGCCCAAAAAATCCGTCCCATTGATGCTGATAAACTTGACGAGTTTTACAAAATTCAAGATTACCAAACCATACGCCAAATCCTCCAAGAGACAGGCCGCACTGCGGCGAAAGCCAAAGTCACCCTAACCGGACCCATGACGTTGGGTACCATATGCGCTTCAAATGCCATCGAAAGCGCCAGCCAACACTACAACCTCGACGACGAAGCTGCCCTGTTCAGGGACTTCGCAAACATGCTTGTCCCAATCGCCAAACGCGCCCTAGAACTGGGTGCCTACGTGCAAATCGACGAACCCCTGCTTTCAACAAGCAAAGTCACCCTGCAAACTGCAGTAGTAATCCTCAAATCCTTCACCGCAAAACTGCCCAAAGAGGCATTTGCCGAGGAAAAAATCAGCCTCCACGTCTGCGGCTCCATAAAAAGCATCCCCGGACTCTATGAGACACTGCTCTGGCTGGATTTCCCGATCCTCAGCCTCGGATTCAGCGGTTCCGACGAGAAAGAAAACCTTGACCTTCTCACCCGCGCCTCACTCGAAGAGCACGGCAAAAAGTTAGGTGCAGGTTTCTGCTCAAACATCACCGTCGAAGAAACGCAGACGATGCTGGCGCGTTACCGCCAAATCGAAGCCGCCGTAGGCAAAGAAAACATAAAATATCTGCATCCTGACTGCGGATTCGGCTTAACAAAACTCGAGAAGGTCACGCAGATTTTGGGCAACATGCAACAAGCCGACCAAACCATCGGCTAGCTTGGCGGGGTTCCAAAGCTAAACCCGTCTCCATCCTTTTGCAAGTGAATTTCCTGTAAGACAAGGTTATGCACGGGGTTGGTTATGGTAGTTGGTTCTTCCCCGATGACGGTGACCCAGCCTGCTCTTTGCAGAGTCACAGTGATGGCGTTGGGGGTGCCGTTGCTCCACAAGCCCAGACTGCTGTTTCCGCTTCCATATGATACGCTGTTGGGGACTTGTCCGGTGATGACTTGTCCAACGTGTAGATTCGCGCGGAAAGCAATCGTCTGTGGGGGACCGCGGGGTGAACCTGGAAAAGGCGCTGAGAACGGGGTTGTGCACGAGGCGTTAAAGTTTGTTCCAAACCAACCCAGATACACCTCTTTAACACCAGTGTCAGAGGTGAAGTTGAGGAAGTAGCCTTCAAATTTTTGGTCCCAACTCTCGTCTTGGGGGTTGCCCAGATAGGTTAAACTAAACAGGGCATAAGGCGGATAGAGCGTTGAAGGATGCGTCTCTACACCAAAGCCAAAGTGGTCATGGCCTTCGCCGGTGCTGTTTGTTCGCCCCACATAAACATAAGTCAGTTCTGCATCGTAGAGGTCGGTGAGTTCTACGGTTCCGCCATACGCGGGGATTTTGGGGCCATAGATTGTTTGGTCAGGGGTCGCTTGAATCCAAGGCCAAGTGGGCGTAGGATGAGTCTCTGTAATTGCTTCGTCTGCCAGTTGCGGTGGGTAAGAGGCGATTAATGCGGAGGCTGAAGCAATAATCACACAAGCCAAAACAACTCCAACAACCACTGCGATTCGGTTCATTTCAATCAATTTGCCAATGCAGTGTTTCAGATATAATGTTTACTGTAAAACTTTCTTGACTATTCTGCACAAGAATTCCTGACCAAACCTGATAGGGCAACACAAAAGAGCCCCAGCCACCATAACACGCAGGGAAGCAACCATGAAACCCGGCGTCTACATCGAAGAAGTCTCCTCAACCGCAAGATCAATCAGCGGCGTATCAACCTCCGTTACCGCATTTGTAGGAACCACACAAACAGGTCCCCTCAACCAACCGGTTTTAATCCACAGTTTCACCGAATTCACCGCATCCTTTGGCGCCCTTTGCAAGGACAGCAGCCTCGGCTACGCGGTTAATCATTTTTTCATAAACGGTGGCTCCCACGCCCTAATCATCCGTGTAGGCGCCCAATCTGCGCAAGCGGTGTTGGGTAGCCCTGACGAAAAAACCGGTTTGTACGCTCTTGAAAAAGCCGACATTTTCAACCTCCTCTGCTTGCCCGGCTTAGGCGCTTCCGAGGACACCCGAAAAGCCGTCTATGCCGCCGCTGAAGCCTTCTGCGAACAACACAACGCCTTTCTGCTCATTGACCCCTCGCCTCAGTGGACTACAAAAACCGCTGCGCTTGACGCCATCAAAGTCTTTCCCAAAAGCCGCAACGCCGCAGCCTATTTTCCCCGCATAGAAGCCACTGACCCCCTCACTGGAACAATAGCCGAGTTTGACCCCTGTGGTGCTGTGGCAGGCGTGATTGCGCGCACAGATGCGCAGCGAGGTTTTTGGAAAGCGCCCGCAGGTACAACAGCTACTTTGATGGGGGTTTCGGGATTAACCGTGGCGCTTAGCGAGGGGGATGTCTCAGACCTAAACTTTGCGGGTTTAAACTGCATCAGAATGTTGCCTTCTGTTGGGTCTGTGATTTGGGGTGCCCAGACGCTTCGTGCCTCCCAGGATGCTGAGTGGAAATATGTTCCTGTGCGGCGGTTAGCGCTGTATTTGGAGGAAAGCATTCGTCGGGGTACGCAGTGGGTGACTTTTGAAGCCAATAACGAGGCGTTATGGAGCAAAATCCGCCTTTCCGTTGACTCTTTTATGCACAGCCTATGGTTGCAAGGCGCTTTTATGGGTGCAAAATCCGCCGAAGCTTACCTGATAAAATGTGATGCTGAAACCAACACTCAAGCCGACCTCGAAGCCGGAAACCTAAACATAATTGTTGGGTTTGCGCCTCTGAAACCTGCAGAATTTGTTATCATAAAAATTCAGCAAAAAACCGCTTCTAAAACCCCCAGCACTGCGGCTAATCTGCCAAAAACCTTGCCGCCTAAATCCAACTTAACCCTAAGAAAACTAAAACCCTGAAAGGGTTACTCGATTTTTCTACTGATTTGCCTCTTCGCCACCACTTTGATTACAGGAATCATCAGTTTGGTTCTGGTTCCGCCAAGGCAACTATTGACGTTTTTGAGTTCCTCGGGGATGTTGATGTGCTGGGGGCACTTCTTGACGCATACGCCACAGTTTTGGCAAAGCGACGCATCAGAGCGTTTCCCATCCATGACGCCCATCAGGGTTACTACATACATGCCGCGGTCCATGAATTTGTTATCGAACATGTTGTATTGGTTGTAGAGATTAAAGTTCGAGGGGATGTTGACGCCGTTAGGGCAGGGCATACAATACGCGCAGCCCGTACAAGGCACCTTCATAAGACGCCGATACGTCGAGGCAACTTTGCCCACGATTGAAAGTTCTTCTTGACTCATCGAGTTGGGCAGCGCGGTTTCTGCGGTGGCGATGTTTTCCTGTATCTGTGCTTCGTCGTTCATGCCTGAGAGAACCACAGTGACTTCAGGATGATTCCAAACCCAACGCAGCGCCCACTCAGCCGCTGTCCGCTTCATTGGCGCCTCGTCATAGATTTTTTTAACATCCTTCGGCAGCTTACCCGCCAAGGAACCGCCCCGCAAAGGCTCCATAACCATAACCGCAAGCTTCTGAGAAGCCGCATAGCGCAGTCCTTCCGTGCCTGCCTGCATTTTTTCGTCCAAAAAGTTGTATTGAATCTGGCACATGGTCCAGTCGTTTGCTTCTATGATTTCGCGGAAGGTGGCTTGAGAACCGTGGAAGGAGAAGCCAGTATTGATGATTTTGCCTTCCCGCTGGGCTCTTTTAAGAAAATCTAGTACGTTGAAGCCTTGAAGTCTGCGCCACGATGCAGCGTCCAGTGCATGTAACAGGTAATAGTCGATGTGGTCGGTTTGCAGTTTGCTGAGTTGTAGGTTGAGCATTTTTTCCATGTCTTCGGGTTTTGTTAGCATGAAATGAGTGAGTTTGGTGGCGATTTTGACTTTTTCTCGGTAACCGTCTTGGAGTGCTTTACCCAATATCCGCTCGCTCTCACCTGCATGATAGGGCGGCGCAGTGTCAAGGTAATTGATGCCGCTGTCAATGGCTAAATGCACTTGGTTTATGCTGCGTTCTTCATCGACTTTTAGGTTCTTCTGCGGAAGCCGCATCAACCCAAAGCCTAATACGGACAGTTTGTCACCGTTTTTTGGAACAACCCGATACTGCATAGCCCAGCGCTCCTGACCATTTTTTCCCTTAATTGGGTGTTGGGAGGGCTGCTTAAAAGAATTGTGTGTTAAGAAATACGAAGACACATCAAATAAAAATTTTAAAAAATGGGGTTATTGTCAAGTTTTCTGTTGCTCTAACTTGCTGGCGGAATATAATTTGTTGTATCGTTTAGTGCCATGCTACCGACGGTTTCGATTGGGGTTGGTCCAAGCCATGTTGGGATTGCAACGCGGACCCAGGCGGGTGTATCAGTGTAAGTTGAGTTTATTGTCCAACCTGAGAAAATGGGTTTAGGTAGTGTCCACGTTTCGCTGTTGGTGAAGCCCTGTGCGATGGGTACGAACCATAATGTCATTGGTGGTAGGGTGATGTTGCCGCCCCACGCCGAGGGTAGGGCGATGGTTATTGGAACCGTTAGGTTAGCCATAAGCATTGGTCCATTCATCCACACGTAGAGTTGGTTGGTTGTAAGGTTGACAATGTTCATCATGGCGGGTGGTGTCCATGCAAGGGTGTTATTGAGGACGCTTTGGATCATGCTGATAGTCGCATTGTCCTTGTAGGTGGTTAATACTGCGACTGGCAGATACTGGTTTGTGTTGGGGTCCCATAGGTGGATCTCCATCATGCTGTTGCCCATGGGGTCTGATTGGTTAACTGTGTTTGATACTGCAATGTAGAGGTTCGTTGGATGGTTTGGTGTGCCCTGCGGTAACTGGACAATCACGAATCCATCATTACTGTGATAACTTACCGCAGCAGCCTGATTGGCAAGTTGAGATTGACCCGCCGCAAAAATCGCCACACTAATTGATGAAGCTAAAAGAATCATAATCATAAACGCGACAATTGTTTTCCTCACTAATTCACCTCCTTCCAAGGCACAACAAAAAACACGGACTACACAGCGTTTTTGAGACTCAAAGAGTCACCGTATAGTCCAAACCCTCTAGGGGGCGGATTTATTTATGGATATTTTCAACCTCTCAAGACCCAGACAGAACCCTGTCTGTTGTCTCACCGTTCCATTTGGGTATGGCTGTGTTGCTACAATAATGTAAATAAAGTTGGGGGCATCCCTAACGTTTGGACGATGAGAAAATCGAGGTACGCTGAAGCTGAAGGCGGGGAAATTTAAGCTGGAGGCTGGTGAGTGCTTTTTCCGCTATTGAGTCCACTATTAACCCAAAAACGAACCAGTTATTCTTTGAGCCACTCAAGCGCTTTGTTATAATAACGAATGTCTAAGATTTTCACTCTAACTTTTGGGGAGCCGAATGGTGTTATTCTTGAAGGAAAAATCTGATGAAGCCTTTTTTGAGCCATATTTTAAAAAGTATCCTAGCCATTTAATACGGTCTCAAAGCGCAAGCTAAACAGAGGAGTTGAGGGTCCTTCACACCTACCATCGTGGAAATGCTTGAAGAAAACGCCCGCGCCTACCCCGATGATGTGGCGTTAATTGAGCTAACACCCAGCCAAAACATCCGCAGACAAATTACCTGGAAACAGTTCAATCAGCAAGCCAACTGTATAGCCAATTACCTCCTGCAGAGAGGGCTTAGAAAAGACGATAAAGTAATCCATTGGATGCGCAACTCTATCGATTGGTTGATAACCTATTTTGGCATTATCAAAACTGGCGCTTGGGCGGTGCCGCTGAATTTTCGTTTCAACGCGCTGGATTTTAGGTTCTGCACCAACATCGCGCAAGCCAAAGCGATAATTTTCGAGGACTTTTTCCTCAAAACTGTACAGGACGTAAAGCCCTCCAGCATCCAAGAGTACATCTATCTAGGTCCCAATCTCCCCCAAGGCATGACTAACTACACCGAGATTTTAGAGTCAGCCAACGTCGAAGACCCAAAAATTGAGTTGACACCCACCGATGAATGCGGCTTATACTTCACCTCAGGCACCACAGGCGACCCCAAACCCGTACTGCTAACCCATAAAAACATGAGCTTCGCCGCAGAAGTCGAACAGAAACATCATTACCAAACACACAATGATAATTTTATTCTGTTGCCTCCGCTGTATCATACTGGCGCCAAGATGCATTGGTTTGGCAGCCTCATTTCTGGAGCTAAGGGCACAATCTTAACTGAATTTAGCCCCAAAAACGTGCTAGACGCAGTCAGCAAGGAGAAGGGGACTATTGTGTGGTTGCTGGTGCCGTGGGTTCATGATATTTTGGTGGCTCTCGATAAAGGGGAACTTAAGCTGGAAGATTATGCTTTGGATTCTTGGCGTTTGATGCACATCGGAGCCCAGCCTGTTCCGCCTGTCCTTGTGCAGCATTGGCGGGATTATTTCCCAACAATGGCGTACGATAATAATTATGGGTTAAGCGAAGCCACGGGTCCCGGTGCAGTGCATCTGGGGCTGGAAAATGCGTTTCGGGCTGGAGCTGTAGGTAAAGTCGGCTATGGTTGGCAGCTCAAAATTGTAAGTGTGGACGATAACAGCGATGTTTTGCAGTCGATGGTGGGTGAGTTATGCGTTAAGGGTGATGGGGTAATGCGTGAATATTACAAAAATCCCGCCTTAACCGACAAAACAATCATTGACGGCTGGCTGCACACAGGGGACATGGCGCGTATTGACCAAGACGGCTATGTGTATCTGGTTGACCGCAAAAAAGACCTAATCATTGTCGGCGGTGAGAATATTTATCCCATCGAGGTTGAAGACGCCATTCACAATCATCCTAAAGTTTATGATGTGGCCGTTATAGGGGTACCCGATAACCGTCTGGGCGAAATTACCTGTGCTGTCATCGATGTTAAGCTCGGAGAAAGCCTGACTGAAGAAGAAATTATGACTTTTCTTGAGGCTCTGCTACCGAAATATAAGCGTCCACGCAAAATCATTTTTGATAAAATACCGCGCAACCCCACAGGAAAAATCGAAAAAACCAAACTAAGAAGCAAATACGCAAAATAACACCGTCTAGCGGATACTTTTTTTCTGCTTTCGTCCTTTAAGCACATAGTGAGTGTTCCTGTTTTGGAACGATTTGTTCCCTGAATAGAACTAAATAATTGTACTCTCCAATCGAGGAATGGTGAACTCAGAATGGGGACATGGCTTCAAAAGTATGGTGATTCTTACCGTTTCTGGATTTTAGTTGTTGCCTGCACCTACTTTGCCTACGCAGTCTACTACATGGCAAGTGGCATGCGTGACAGCATTGGCATGTTAAGCAACCAATGGCTCTACTCTTCTCTCTCAGTCAATCCGTGGTGGTGGATGGTGCTCTTCTACAGTAGCGAAGGCGCCGGCGGTTCAGTCGCAATAATTGTGCGTGCAGTTGCTGGAGTATTTGCAGTGTATGGCGCTTACCTGTTTTGGCGCAAAAAAGATACCCTTATGCCCCGCATAAAACGCTGTCTCAGCATCTTTTTGCTACTCGAAGCCGTCTTTTACCTCACCCTAATTCCCTCAATTATCGCAGCAGCCGTCTACAACCTCGCCGCCGACCCCACTCTCTTCTACTTCGGCCACACCCCCGAAGCCCTGCTCCTCTACGTCACCTTCATCCCTTGCACAGCCATCGTTTTGGTAGTTCCGCCACTGCTCCTAAAACTCCGAACAACCATCAACCACAACGCATCCACAGCAGAAATCGGCAAATGGGCAAGCCTAGCAGGCGTGGGCTACCTGTTTGTGGTTTTTTGGTTTAACTTTTCGATGATGTGGTCGGGCGTTGCGGTGCCTTACACGCGGGTTTATGAGCAGTATGGCTTGGATTTTATGCTGCAACCCGCCAACCTTTTCAGTTTTGTGCTGACTGTTTTTGGCTTGCTTGCCGTAGCCTTAACCGCGTTGTTTGCGACTTTGCCTCTCATCAAACAACAGCCCAAAAAGCCCAGTTTAGCTGGGGTCGGCGCAGCTTTGGCAGGATTAGGTGGCTACTTCATCACAACTGCCGTTTACTACTATGCAACTGGTGGTTATAGCGCTCATCCCAGTGTGTGGTACGAAGTGATAGGTCCGCTTCATAACCCTAATTTGTGGGTTATTTCGCTGGTTTTCTTGGGATTATCTCTTATTTTTTACCGCAGAAACTCTGAAAAGTGAGGCTGTTTATCGCCTTCTTTGTCTTTTTTCAGTATTTTTTTTATCTTTTGTGTGGGCGTGGCGGTTTACGGGACACAACAAGATAGCAGCTGGCAGCGGTTGATTTTTAAGTTTACAATGCTTCTAAGCGTCTGTTACGGTGTGGCATAACCGAATTTTACCACACCCCCAACATAGAGGAATGTTGAAGCAGTCGCCATGTGCGTGTGGGAGTATGTATGGGCTGGTTTTTTCTCCACACGACCTCTGAGTTGGGGAAACATGGAGATGAAAAAAGAAAATGTGTTTGTGGCTCGCACCACGCTTGTTGGTATAGCCTATTGGCTATTTAACAAAGAAAGGAAGGGTTGGGGCTTCTTTAGTAGGGGTCTTTTTTGCCTGTCATGTATGCCCAAACGCTGACGATAGCAACCGTTAGGACTGCGCCAACACATCCTGAGATGATGAAGCTTGTTGCATCGCCGAGGAGGGGTAAAACGCTCATGAACCAGGGGATGAAATAGGTTGCGGCGACTTGTGCGATTATGCCTGCTAGGAAGCCTATTACAGCTATTATTGCGAATACTTTAATTCTGCTGCCCATTTGTTACACCTTTTGATACTGTGTTGCTTAGCGATTCTTTTTAGTCTAACTAACATGTTTATGTATAAAATCACCATATATGAATCCAACTTTTAGTCTAAAAGTTAAAGCAAAACGCCAAATCCCCTGCAACGTATAGCTGTACATATATACGTCCATATTTCGGTCATATTAACAATGTATAACTCTGTTTTCGGCATTCACTGCGTGATAGAGGTAATAATAATGTCTGAAAGATTCGCTAAAAAGTGGGAAAGTAAACGGGAAGATGAGCCCTTCGCAAACCGCATTAAAGACGCAGTGAAGCCGCCAGGACCCCTAAAACCAAGACTGGACTTCGCCGTCAGACGTATCGAACTTCAAGTCCAAAAATTAGATCAAGCAACCGACAGATTTAGCCAAAGAGACAAAGCAATCTTCGCACGCATCGTTGACGCCTACACAAAACACGACAGTGCACGCGCAAACGTCTTCGCAAACGAACTAGCTGAAGTTAGAAAAATGTCCAAATTAATCATGAACGCTAAACTTGCTCTCGAGCAAATCACATTACGGTTACGAACCGTTTCAGAATTAGGCGACGTAGTCAGCACACTCGGCCCCGCCGTCGGTGTTCTACGTTCAGTACGTGCAGGCTTGACAAGTGTTTTCCCAGAAGCAGAAAATGAACTGGGAGAAATCGGCAACATGCTCAGCGGAATAATGATTGAAGCAGGCCAAGGCAGCGGCATGACACTCAACTTCGACACAGTTAACGAAGATGCATCAAAGATCCTAACCGAAGCAGCAACAGTCGCAGAGCAAAAAATCAAGGACAAATTCCCAGACCTACCCGCAGGAATGCCATCTACTCCAGCTTCACAAGCAGAGAGAACAACATTCTAAAAGGAGCCTGAAAAATGTCCAACACCAATCTTTTTCTTTCTATTGGCAAACCCGTTAAGAACGAGTATGGCCGAGTAATAGGCAAAGTCGCATCATTCGCATTAACACCCAGCGGAAAATTTGACGCTGTCTTCATCGAGTTCGGTGACGGTCAATTTTCCAAGCAGCCCATGGAAAGCCTACGATTCAATGGCGCTGACATTACATTCATCACAAAAATCAAAAACACCGCTAACATGCTTTGTGACCAAATTCCCTTGATATGGCGCAAAGATGAAGCCCTAAAGGACCTTGCTGAAAAGAAGAAAATCACCCCTGAAGTCTACCAGGATCTTCACAGCAGCTTCAGCAACGTCTTGACCCAACTTAAAAAAGACGCACAAATCATAATCGACGACGCCGCCATCGAAATCGAACGATGCCAAGAAGAAATATCCTCTCTGAGCTACGCCGTCGCAAACCTAGAAATTGAACATGAAATCGGCAAGGTTGACGAAGAAAACTACAAAGCCGCATTTGCCCTACTACAAGAGACACTTCGACGTGCCAGTAGCGAGAAAGCTGACTATGAAGCAACCAAGAGCAAAGTCTCCAATGTACTGTTAGGCGACTCACTACAGTTACCACCAAAACCCATCGCTTCCCCAATCGCTTCTCCAATACCCAACAAAGTCTACGCTGAAACAGTCTCAAACGGCGCAACTAAACTTCCTGAACCCCCAGTTGTTGTTTACGTGAAAGAAACTGGGAGAACTGGCATCTAACCCGGTTCCAATCAATGGATGGGGTATGGGAGGGACTGAGCAATCGTGAGTTTTACTAACCGTAACTCTCCCCCTATCCGTGAAGTTGCTACAAAGTCTATTTATACCCTAAAAGTTCAACAAAGCAAACTTGAACAGGCCAGTTTCCGCCTCAAAGAACGCGACCGAATCCTGTTCGAAACCTGCATGGGCGCACTCAAAAAGAACAACAAAGAAAGAGCCGCCATATGCGCAACTGAAATTGCGGAAGTCCGCAAATTAGTCAAATTCCTCTACAACGTTCAATTAGCTATTGAACGTGTTATTATGCGTCTTGAAACAATCAAGGAACTAGGCGACATCGTTTCGGATCTTAAGCCTGCGTTGAAGTTGCTTCAAGGCGTTTCTCAAGAGCTTTTCCAAGTTTTACCTGACGTTAGCACTGAACTTAACAATGTTAACTCAGCCATCCAAGATACGCTCCAACAAACTAAACTTACCACTGATGAGAACATCGTTGGCGTGGGCAGAAAAACAGAAGCCGGCGAAGAAGTCCTCAAAGAAGTCCACTGCTTTATGGAGCAGAAACTCAGTGAAACTTTGCCTGAACCACCTGTGTCGGCGCCTGTTAAGCAGAAAGCCCCTGTTGCTCCTGTTCGGGAGATGGTGGCGTTGGCTGCGAGTACCTCTCAGGTGTTTGGTACCAAAACCACTGAGGAGGAATCAGGGTTTGACCCCGAGAAGGCCCTGTTCTCCTATAAGAAGTCTGAAATTAAAGAGTTCCAGCTAAAAGTGCAGAAACCTAAACCCAACCTTGAAGAAGTCCTCTTAGATTATGTGCGAAAGATGAATGGCGAAATCGATTTAGGCAGATGCAGTAGTGAATTGCAGACATCAAACGAAGAAATTGAACGTGCCCTCGAAGGTTTGGGGGCCAAAGGTAAAATCAAGATAGAGTTACGGTCGCCTGAATAGGCATAAAGGAGAAAACATGACGTGAGCGCTTCAAACGAACTTGAAAAAGCAGCAACAGCCTACGCCCTTGACGCGGTACGGCTTGATAAGCAGGGACAGAAAGGCAGAGCAATAACCCTCTACCAAAAAGCTATAGAGAGCCTTCTGCAGCTCGTCCAACTTTACCCCGAATATGGTTTAAACAAAGTCTACGTTCAACGCGCAATCGCGTATCAGGAACGTATCAAAGCCCTTCAAGGCGCAGTTTCCTCCCAAGAGATGAATCAGGCAGCTAACGAAGACAGCGATGGCGGCAATGGCGGCGCAACCATGGACGGCAGCAACGGCGGCGGCTTAGCAAAACCCAACGAGGAACTCGTAGTCACCGAGAAACCCAAAGTGAGCTGGGCAGAAGTCGTCGGGTTAGATGTTGCCAAAAAAGCCGTAAAAGAAGCCATCGTTTACCCTGTGCAGCGTCCAGATTTGTTTCCGCTGGGTTGGCCACGTGGCATTTTGCTGTTCGGTCCTCCGGGCTGTGGAAAAACTCTTTTGGCAGCGGCTGTTGCAACTGAAATCGACGCCAGCTTCTACTCTATTGATGCAGCTTCGATTATGTCGAAGTGGCTTGGTGAGGCAGAGCAGAATGTTGCTAAGCTCTTTGGGTCGGCACGTAAAAACGCTACAGACGGCAAACCTTCAATCGTGTTCGTTGATGAACTTGACTCATTGATGGGTACTCACAGTAACGAGGTCGGCGGCGAAATCCGCGTTAAGAACCAGTTCCTCAAGGAAATGGACGGTATCGTAGACAAAGGAAAAGCACTCCACGTCTACGTCATCGGCGCTACCAATAAGCCTTGGGATCTTGACTGGGCTTTCATTCGACGGTTCCAGAAACGTATCCTTGTGCCCCTCGCTGACCACGGGACACGGCTTAACATGCTTAAGCATTATTCCAGTAACCTGCAGATTAGTTCCGATGTTGACTTGCATGAACTTGCACGCCTCTCAGAAGGATTCAGCGGCAGCGACATTCGCGACGTTTGCCAATCTGCCCAGCTGAGCCTTATCGGCGAGTTCTTTGAGTCGGGCAAGGCTATGGACAAGGCAGCGACGCCTCGGCCTTTGACGATGGCTGACTTCCGCCAAATCCTTGAAGAACGCAAGCCTTCGGTTTCGCTGGATATGCTCTCGATGTATAACCGCTGGTTTGAGGCATTCAAGGCACTATAGACGCAAAATAATATGGAGGGCAAAAAGAAAAGCTGGCATGGGTTGGGTGGACAGGTTTGGAGAACAATAATTTTTTCTCGCTCTCCCTTCTCCCCCCTCAAACTATCTCCAGACCCCACAAACCTCTAAATCCAACCCATGCCCCCACTATGTTTTAGCTTCTTAGCCTTTTGAGAATCCCCTATTGACCTCAAAGACCGCCCCCTATATCATTTAAACTATAACTATGCTGTGAGCCTTTAGGGCATTTTTATGTCGCTGTGTGGACGAAAATGTCTTTTAGTGACTTTCCAAGTTTTCTATTCTGCGCTCTAATAACGAAATTCTGCGACGCATTATTGCGATAATAACTACCAAAGCTATCACAACAACCGTTGTTACGGTTGTAACCATTATCGTCCCGTTTTCTGGCGATCCTTTTGGTTGGGTGGCTTGTTGGTTTGGGGTTGCTGGGGGGTTTTGTGTGGGTTGTGTTGTTGGTTTTGGTGAAGCGGAGGAGCTTGGGGCTGTTTCAACTTGTGTTGGTGGGTACCAACCTGGACCTGGCGGTAAGTTTCCAGCGTAAACCATTCGACCGTCAGTCCAACCACTTGATACACCTGTGAAACTGAAAGTAGGTTTGAATCCTGGAACCGCGGATGTTACCGTGTAATATCCAAATACTGCTTGTACACGGAACGCCATCCACCTTCCCGAGTTATGTGGGAATAACAGTATATGGTCTTCCCACATGCGATAGTCTCCAAAATAAATGGTTAAAGTCGTGTCTTCTGAGGTAGATGGCTGCCTACCCATAGCATAATAATTTAACCACTGCGCATTCGCTGTTTCGGGTAATATGATATTTAAATTATTTTCATCGGTGAAGTTTAATCCTCTTAGGGGAAAATATTCTGCATCGGGAAAAGTATAGCTAACATTAAAGTACAGTTCATAGTCTTGACCCGTAACTGGGTCCTTGTATGGCGCAACGTCTTGGTTCTTCACACAGATATGGACAACATGGGCCTCGCCGTAGTGATCATCGTATTTAATCGATATAATTTCTGGTGTCGCTGGTTTAGGGGCAGAAGCGTGTGCTGGTTGAACTGTTAAGGTCATAGTTACTGTAAGAAAGAGCATTAATAGTGACGTAAGCGTCTTGTAGTCTGCCATACATTTTTCTTAGGTTTCGGTAATAATAAGAAGGTTTCAGTTAAGGTTTCTTGACTATTTTTAGTCAAATTATTTTGACCAACCTTTTCATATTTTAGGGGGAAATTTGCATAAATAGTAAATATTGGTTGTTTCATATTTGATTCTGGTGCTACGTTGTGGTTGAATACGTCAAGGGTCCTGAACCTGACCGGTGGCACTGGTACAAATCCTGCATGCAGTATCCCCGCGTTGCAATCAGTCGACGCATCAACCGACCCTCCTCTGACCTTTGTGACGAATGCCTCGATATAGAAGCCAGAGAACTTAGAAAAGCAGCCGTTGTCACCTAAACAGCGTTCATCTAAAAAATTTCAGAAGAAAAGATAGAATACTTCCTATTCAGGAAAATAGCTATTGTTTGCCTGCTTTCTTGGCGCAGGCGTCGCTGCAATATTTCTGTTTAGCGTTAAAGGTGGTGTAGGCTTTTTTGCATATTGGGCATTTCTTCTCCAAACAACAACCTCCTACACCACAGTGTGCCTCTGCGGGGTAAAAGTTTTTCCCAACTCTACGCCCCAATCAACGCATGCCCAATCAGAAGCACCGCATACAAGGCAGCGCCCAAAAGGAAAAACGCCCAGCTATTCCGCCGAAAACTCGACGGCAACTCATTACGTATGGCGTGATAGAGAATAACGCCTGAAACGAATGCAAGCATAACGTAGGCCGTGGCGATGGTTTCAGGCCAAAACACAGACGCAGCCCAACCCAAAAGCGGAACCACCGCCATAACGTAACGACCCACCCCAATTTGGAGGCGTTTGTAGTGTTCCAGCATAGATTCGTTCTCGATGAAAAGATGCATCGAAACTGCTACAAAAAACAGCAAGGCGGTTACGGTTCCCGTGTCGAATTCAAAGATGAAGATGAAACTAACTATGAAGTTGGGTAAGGCAACGGTGAAGAGGTGAATGTAAAAGACGCGTTTTGAGGCTTGCGTGCTCTTTATGTCCTCTCCTTGGGTTGTGCGTTGCCGCCGTGACTTAACCGCCACATGCTCTAAAACAAAAAACAGCAAAAACCCAACCAGCACAACCAAAAAGATGGCGTCTTCATAGAGCGCGATTAAGGGTACACTGTTGCCTAACTGTTTTAGGTATAGGCTGGATTGTTCAAGGCTGGGCAGTAAATCCAAAAACACGTAGCTAACGGTTATGCCGCCAAAAAAAGATAAGACCTTGGTTTTGTGTTCGCCTATATAGTGGCTTATTTTGTAGGTGAAAAAATTGATTAATGCAAAAACAACCGCGCCTATAAACGAGAAAACGATTACTTCAGGAGTCGGCATAGAAACTGTCCTGAGGCTTAAACGGGCTCCGTGGATTCTGTGGATTCTGGCGCTGGGGTTTTAGGAGCTTCCGGCGAGGCTTTAGGCTTAAATGACAAATTCAACTTCACCGACAAATCATACTGACCGTTTGATTTGCTTAACGAAAAATTGAATCCCTCCACCGTCACCTTCATCGGTTCTCCACTCGGCGACATATCCCGGATGCTATCCACAAAACTCCGCACCTTACCAATTATTTCATTCACATCTAAGCTGCTGCTTTCAACTTTTTCTGTGTCTGATTCTGACTTGCGAACCTCTATCTCAACCAACATTTCACCTCCAAAACGCCAAGAAATAGAGCAATAAAAACAGGTTTAAAGATGTGTGACTGCGCAGGCACAAGCACACGTTTTAACGTACGATTATAACTGGGCAGGGCGCCGTGTGAGCGACTTTTTCGCTTATGCCGCCTAAGCCAAGAAACTCTTTCATTCGACCAGTCCCCGCATGACCAACCACAACCACGTCGAAGGCGCCGTCTTTGGCTTCTGCCGCTATTTCTGTGGCTGCTTCGCCTTCTCGGAGCTTAAACGATGTTTGAACCTTCGATTTTGTCTCTTCAACGTGTGTTCGGGCTCTGTTGATGATTTCTTCATGAAACTCCCAAAGGTCCCTTGCCATAGCCGCGGAGCTTTCATTTACGTATCCTTCAGGACCTACTTGCGGAAGAACCGCAACCACCGCTGAAGACTCAGAAACATTGAGCACCTCTAAGGCGGCGCTGTATTTTTCTGCAAAATCTAAAGCGAAATCTAGTGCTTTCCAGGAATTATCGGAACCATCCACTGCAACCAAAACTTGCTTAATCAAAGTTTACCACAAAAAAATACTGCTTTTTACGCATTTAGCTCTTTGCGTCCTTGCTGATTTCGGGTTTAATTGTGGTTAGCCTTTAATAAGTGTGAACTGTAATCTATAACTCAACAAGTTCACTGAGGGCTCACCGATAAATAAGCATAACAAACTCCTATCTGTACTGCTTATTTGCCTAGTGGTATTACCCATATTCTGCGCGGTTTCCTTTGTTCCCGCTTCTACAGCCGCAACTGAGGATACTAAAAAGGCAGGCACTTGGAGCACCTTAGCCGAGATGCCAACCCCCCGTGCAGGCTTCGGTGTTGCCGTGGTAGGTGGAAAAATCTACGCCATCGGCGGCACAAGCGGCGACAATGAATACCTCAACACGGTTGAAGTGTATAATCCTCAAACTAACATTTGGTCAACATGTATGCCTATGCCTACTCCCCGAAGCGGCTTTGCCATCGCAGTCTACAACAACAAAATCTATGTTATAGGCGGCACAGTGGGCAACGGCTACTTAGGCAACAACGAAGTCTATGACACCGTAACCAATTCTTGGCAAACCAAAACCTCCATGCCCACGCCCAGAGCCGACTTATCCGCCAGCGTCGTTGATGACCAATTCTATCTTATCGGCGGAAAAAAATACTCAGGCATAAACCCCTACTACAAAGAAACTGACCTAAACGAAATCTACAACCCCGTCAATGATACTTGGACCACGGGGCCATCTATGACTACCGCCGTGGAAGGCTACGCTTCTGCGGTGCTTAACGGCAAAATCTACATCTTAGGCGGCTCCTCCCAGTCCGCTGCAGCAGATAACAGCGTGGTGACGGATGCAAGCCAAGTTTTCGACCCTCATACAGGCATCTGGAATTTAACAACAAGACTGCCCGATGCAACCAGCTCCGCCGCGGCTGTAGCCACCACGGGGCTTATGGCGCCCCAAAGAATCTACTTCCTCGGCGGCTACACGGACGAATTCTCAGCACAAACCGTAGTGTACTTCCCAGAAAACAGCTCTTGGAACCTCGCCCAAGACATGCCCACTGCCAGAGCTAACCTGTGCGTTGCCACGCTCAACGACTTAGTCTATGCGATTGGCGGTTTGAGCGGTGGAGAGGTTTTAGCAACCAACGAGGTTTATACGCCTTATGAATTTGGTACGGTTGCGCCCAAACTTCAGATTACTTCCCCAACAAACAAAACCTACGCCTCTGTCACCCTTACATTCACAGTCAATCGGGGCGCACAGTGGCTGGGTTACAGTGTTGATGGCGGCTTAAATGTCACAGTTACTTCGGCTACGCAGCTGTTTGGTCTCGCACAGGGCGGACACCGCGTAGTCATGTACGCTAACGACAGCGCCGGTAACATGGGTGTTTCAGACACGGTGTACTTCTCGATTGACACTTTGCCCCCCACAGTAAACATAATCCTGCCACAGAACGTCTCTTACCAAGAAACTGATATCCAACTCCAATTCATTACCAACGAAAACGTGACTTCGCTGGCTTACTGCTTAGACAACAAAGAAAACGTCACCATCGTCGGTAACGTCACGCTACCCGCGCTTTCTGAGGGTTCCCATAAACTCACGCTTTACGCCAGCGACGAATTAGGCAACTCTGACTCCTACACTGTATACTTTAGCATCACACCCTTCCCAACAGTTTTGGTCGTGGCTATAATTACCATTGCAATCATCATCGGCGCCGGCGGCTACATATTCATAAAACGCAGAAAAACCCCCACAGCAAACCTCACCACCACTTCATCGACATAAAAACTTGTGCCCAAAGAGTTTCTTGGGTTTTTAGGAGTAAATTTTAAGTAAACATAAATCAACCCCTACGAGTAGGTCATTAGTGTGCCATACGCAATCGATTACGCCCTAGGTGAACAAGCCGACTGCAGCTCCCAAATAGTCATAGCTGACCGCATCTTCTACGTCAAACTCTTCAACTCCACTGCTCCTCGTTACTTTTCAGGCGACCAACAGGGCATAATTCAAAAAGAAATCTCTCAAACGGAATTTGAGCTTTGGATAAACGTCTTAGCTGACAGCGACTCTGATGTAGCCGAAATCCAACGAAAACTTGCAGTAGGCAAAAAATATTAACTAATTCTCAAGTAGTGCCGAGAGGTTTCGTGGCATCTCGTTGAAGTAATCAGTTAATCCTAATTGTTTTATCTTCTCCAATAGGTTTCTGGGTGCCTGCTCGGGGGATGTGCCTTTGAGTAGCATCGTGGTGTCTTCTTGGGTGAATTCCACTGTTTCCTCCACTTTTGCTATGTAGGACTTATTTTCGGGGCATGCGGTTTGGCATCGAGTACAGCCCACCAAACAGTTGTGCCACTGCGGTTTTATCCACTCAGGAAAGGGGATTTTGCCGTCTTTTTCGTTGTGATAAGTGAGGCATCTGTCTTGGTGCAGTAAGAACCGTTCTTTGTCTATGGCGCCGGTGGGGCAAGCGTTTCTGCATAAATCGCACTCGATGCATTGGTCAAGCATTTTTGCTTCTTGCCAGAGGGTTTCTTCGCTTGGCATATCTGAGTACAGCGCGGTGAAGCGCACAAAACTTCCCATACCCTCCACGTAGGCGATGTTGTTGCGCCCATACCTCGCCAAACCACTTGATACTGCCAACAGCTTTAGCGGCAAAAAAAGCGGGGCTGTTCTAAACCCCACTTGCCCAACCGCCTCGGTGACCAACTGCTCCACACGCATCCGCTTCTCGTCAAACGCCGAGTAAATCGGAGGCACAATAAACGTATGCTTCTTGTTTTTCCAATCAAAAATTGCCTTCTTAGGTGACCGCGGCATTGCAACAATAATTAGTGATTGGGCATCTTTGAGTTCTGGCGGCGGAGTAAATTTGAATCGGGTTAGGATTTCTTTTGTGAATGCCTCGTCAAACTCTTGTCCCTCGCTGCGTCGCTTGAGTTCTTTTTGCATCTTGGCTAGGCAACTTAGCGATGTAACGGTTACTTTGTTTTCTTCGCGGGTAAGTTTTTGAAAATTGCATTTCGCAGCCATAAACATGATTGGTTTTGTAGCCTTATTTGTGTATGTCCTTGGAAGCGTACTCCTTTTATAGCGTGTCTACTTGACTAAGAACTGTTATTGGGGAATCGACTTTGAACGTCCATTTATTACCTTGGGATACGAACCGCAACCTGCATTTGGAAGCAAACCGCCTCTACGACGAAGCCGGAACCTTCGACTGCATAAGCAAAGGCGACTTGGTCGCCATAAAAATACACGTCGGCGAATTGGGCAACCCCTACTATGTACAACCCTTTTTTGTGCATGACATAGTCCGACGCGTCAAGGAAGCGGGCGGTAAACCCTTCCTAACAGACGCCAATACATACTACAACGCGCTTCGAAACAACGCTTACGACCACATGCAAACCGCGTTGATGAATGGTTTTAACATGGCGCCTTTCATCGTTGCGGATGGTCTTAAAAGCGAGAACTTTCAACTTATCAAGACCCGTGGTATCTTGCCTGAAGTTGAGGTTTCAGGAGCTATAGTTCAAGCTGACGCCATGATAGCTGTTAGTCACTGTAAAGGTCACGAATTATCAGGGTTCGGCGGCGCCATCAAAAACTTGGCTATGGGCTGCACCTCCAAAGCAGGTAAGCTTCGTCAGCACCGTGCTGTTGGTCTTGAGATTGATACCTCAAAATGTGTTGGCTGCGGTAAATGCAAAGAGGTGTGTCCTATGGGTCTCCCAGAAATCATCGAGGGTAAAGCCTACAATAGCTCCGCGGCGTGCATGCGTTGTCCCTTCTGCGTTGCCTCATGTCCGATTGAAGCCATCCGTTTTGTGGGTAAAGAAAATTTGTCTTTAGCTTTGGCATCGGCTGCGTATGGCGTTCTCTCTACGTTTGCCCCCGACAAGGTCAGCTATGTGAGTTTTGCTAAAGACATCGCGGAAGCCTGCGACTGCGCCCCCAACCCCGGAGGCATAGTTTTAGGTGACCTCGGTATTCTTGCTGCGGATTCGCCTGTTTCTATAGATGCTGCGTTTCTGCGTTCGGTGAATTACAAAGTTTTCAATGACCATTCTCATGTGGACTGCATGTTACAAGTAGAGGAAACCCAGCGGCTTGGCGTTAGCGGCGATTTGAACCCTAACATCATCACGGTTTAACAATCGTTTGAGCTTTTTTCTTTCTTTTTCTTCTACTATACAAGTAAAACGCAGCCGCCGCCACCAACCCAGCGCCGACTACAATTATAATGTATTCGGAGAAGCCCGCGACCTCTCTCCAATTCGACCCCAAATAGTACCCCACATAAATCAACAACGTATTCCATATCAAGCAGCCTGCGGCTGTATAGGCAACAAATTTTGTTAGTGACATTTTGGCAGCGCCCGCTGGGAACGAGATAAGTGTACGCAGCACGGGGACTAGCCGCGCCAAAAACACCACCGCGGAGCCGTACCGTCTAAACCATCTGCCTGCAACCTCTAGCTGCTCCATTGAAAAGAGGCTGTGACCTAGGATGCGGTGTTTGGTGAGGGTTTCGACGCCTTTGTAGCCAATGTAGTAGTCAATGAGGCTCCCGATGATAGCGGCTATGGTGGCAACCGCCACTGTTAGGGTGATGTTGAGGTTTGTTTGCCCCATTGAAATTATGCATCCTGCGAAGGGGAGCACGATTTCGCTTGGGATGGGTAGTGAGCTGGCTTCTAAAATCATGAGGATAAAGATGCCGATGTAGCCCCATGTCGAGACGGTTTCGGTTACGTTGCCAGTGAAGGCGACGATGGCGCCGATGAGGGGACCACTGGTTAGGGAGCTGCCATTGACGAAGATGTCAACTAGAACCTCAACCAAAACGTACACAAATAAGGCGACAACTAAGGTAACAATGATGATTTGCGGAGCTTTTCTGCGTAGTTGCCCCCCTTTTGTCTGTGCATCCATGGTTCTCTTCATTAATCTACAAGTAACTGCGATTTAACCTAACCGATAAAAAACCAACATACTTCCCTTTAGCTAAATGAAATATTTTTATGGGTGAGCTTCAACTATTGTGGTTTGACTAGACCTCGGTGGGGTTGTAGTCTAGACAGGTATGACGACGGGCTCCAGAAGCAAACACACACGGGTTTGCTGACTCCGCGAGGAGAATGACGAATCTCTGGAGCGGTCATAGAGAAACCCGTAAACAGTCGACTATGCGCGGCTGTTGGGCAAAGGTCGTCGGTTCAAATCCGGCCAGCCCCACCACTTTTCATATAAGCTAAGAGCTGACAAGTATTCCTGAAAGGGTCCCTGAATTTTAAGGGCAAATAAATCCTGTTAGGCAAACTCGACTCCAAATTGTTTAAGGTCATTTTTTATGGAGTTGTTTAGTAGTGGTAACGCGACGGCTTCATTGTACTCTGAGGCTAATTCGCCTCTGAAGTGAAGTCCAATAACCTGATTTAGTTTGACATCGACGATGCATGATCCAGAATTTCCCCCGATTGTTGAACAATCATGCCGCAAAACGTTATCCACATTTTTAACTGAGTTGAATATTCCTGGTTGCAGACGTTTGACTTCATATACGTCTCCGAAAACATCTTGAAGTTGCTTGGTGGTTTCCCTAGTGTCAAAAAAAGGGTAACCTACGGCAAAGACCTTTCGGTGCCCATTTGGGTCGACATCTGAATCTTCAATTGGGTCTGGCATGCTGTCTGCTATGACTAATGGGGTTGGATGTTCTCTTTCTTGGGATGTTTTTGCGACTTTTAAGAGTGCAAGGTCAGGGTCAGGCGGATCATAGATTTTTAGGATTTTCTTTATTTGAAACTCTCTTGATGGCGAAGTATTGTTTTCCTCACAGTAATCTATGCGTTTTCTGGTAATTTCTGTTTTGAAAATGTATTCACCTGTTTGCATGTCTTTTTCACAAAAGTACTCTGCTACATGACGGTTTGTCATTATAACGTCTTCGGCGACAAGAAAACCTGTGCCTCCATATTTCTCGGTATCGGAGTGTTTGAATTCGATTCTTCCAACGCTTAAAGCTGCCTTTTCTATCATGCCGCGATATGGTTCGAGAAAATTGTTCCAATCTATATCGCTGCTTGTTAGGGGTGGCTTGGCTTGGAGGTATGTGTCGTTTTCAATAAGTATCGCAGGTCTGGTGGTGAGTATGATAGAACACAAAATGCTGTTATTTTCGGATGGGGTAAGGTTTGCAAGCTCACCAAATTTTTTAATTTTTTCTAAGGCTGAGCTTGTAGCTTCAATTGTTTTCATTCTCATCAGTTTTCTTTTCTCGATCCCTAAAGGAAGCGTCTCATGCTTTATGGGAAACATGATGGGGTACGCGGTTTCGGTTTTCTCAAAAAATTGTTGTGCTTTGGTTAAATCTGGATAAAGCCGCATAATTTTTCGTATTAAAGGGCTTGTTTCTGCAGCCAAATGTTTCACCAAATTAAAAAGAAATGCGGCAATATTTAACCCTTGATGCCCGTCTTGCTGTTTAGAAATCGCTGCATTTTAACATAAATATTGGCGCATATTTGAAAGCTTTTAAATGCTATCCAACAAAAAACATTACAGCGCATACAAAAAATAAAGAACGGTTTTAGGCGAAATACACTTGGACAAGATTCTAGAAGAAAAGGGCGGTAGGATCCGAAAAAAAATTGAAACCGTGTTATTTTCAGGTGTCAGCGATCCTGAATTTTTATGCATCTTAAAAGAGATTAGCCGCAATTGGAAGGATGTTTATAGGCCTGCCTTAACTGCACTATCCTGTGAGGCCGTAGGTGGATCGCCAGAAGCAACAGATGATGCCGGACTTATGTTCGCTCTTGCTTCAGCAGGATTTGGTCTTCACGATGACATTATTGATCGCTCCAAAAGGAAACACTTTGGCACGACCGTTCTTGGACGCTATGGACTTCGAAGCGCTTTGCTCGTCGGCGACCTCTTAATTGTAAAAGCTTGGGCCTCTATTCAAAACAGGAACATGAGCCTTCCCATAGAGAAGCTTGAGGTTGTGGTTGAAGAGTATGGGCGGTTAAATGTGGAAATTTGTGAAGCTGAGTTTATGGAAAATGGATGCCGAAAAAAGCTGAAAACTGATTTGAAAACTTATGAGACTATTTTGTGGAAGGCAATGGCTGAGCTTGAAGCTTGCACGAGAATCGGGGCAATTATCGGGAACGGCGACGATAACGAAATAGATGCCTTGGCTGAATTCGGCAGACGCCTTGGCTTTGGGTACCGATTAACCGATGAAGTCAGAGATACCCTAAACTTAGAGGGTAACCTTGTGCACCGATTAAAATATGAAAGTGTGCCTTTGCCAGTTTTGTTTGCCTCTAAGTCTTCGCACCAAAGGCATGAAAAAATAAATTCCATCCTTCAAAAAAAAACTCTCGACTCAGCAGATATCAAAGAACTTTTAGAAATCTGCTTTGACTCCAAAGCCTTAGAATATGTTTTTGATTTAGCCAAAAGTAACTATGAAAAAAACATAGATATCCTGTCAACTATTGAACCGTCAACGGCACTTGATTCGCTTTCTTCTTTGAGTCGTCAGTCTTTTGTTAACATAGCTGACCTAATTTTATAGCGGCTTTTCTGAAGGTTACTTAAGAAACCAGCCTGGGTCATCAGACATTCTGGTATTGGTGTCTAGCATGGTTGTCCATAGGGAGTCTTGCATACCTAATGGAACTTTCTGCTTATTGCAGATCTTTTTGAAACTCTTTTTGTCGTTTTTATCTAATGCCGCAACTACATCTGGAAAAAATCTTGCATCTAAAAGACGATCCATTACCAAAGCGCACTCAAGGTAGTTTTGTCTTTTCTTATTGTATTTCTCCTCATCACTAACCTTATCGCTCAAATTCCTTAACTCCTTTTAAAGAAACACAAAATATAATATTAAGTTGAGTTGATTTAAAACTATGGGTAAGTGCTAAATGACCAATCGATTCAAAAAGAATCCGTTTGGCATGCAGATTTCCCCAAGAAAACTCTTGATTGTAGTGTCTTTGGTCTCGGGCACCTTATCTTGGTTTTTCTTGGTCCAATGGTATTTCGACCAAATATTTCTCAGCTACTCCGCTGATAACTCCTGGATATATTTTGGTCTACTCTTATTCTATGGCGTTGGCGCCTTATCAGCTATAATTGGCAGTTCACTAAGCGAAATAATCAACCGCAGAAAAATCCTCGCCTCCTGGATAATATTAGGTGTAGCTGTAACTGCCTCTCTGTTCCTGTTTGAGGGAGACGCGTTCATTGTTATATTGAGTGTGCTCTTAGGGATTTCTTTTGGGTTTGGTTTTCCAAGCTGCGCTGCATTTCTTGCGGATTCAACAGTTCCCGAAGAAAGAGCAAAAGTATCTGGAATAGCAATTCTTCTAACCTTTCTGTTGATTTTTTTGGCCTTTATCGTTATTCCTCTTCTGAATTTTGGGTTAGTGGAGATGGTGTTGTTTTTTGCATGTTTTAGAGCTATCAGCTTAATCGGACTTGTCTTAGACAAATGCGAACGTAAACCGGGAAAAACGGGGTCATGGATTTCTATCTTGTCCTACAAAGACTTCGCCTCATACGTTATCCCTTGGATTCTTTTTAATGCCGCCGCGGGGCTACTGGGCTGGACAAACATTCCCAAAACCCCCGATTTCGAAACTGTTACCTCGCTTGGGATTCCGCTGGCTTATGGTAGCATAGCAATTTTTGGTCTTCTGGGTGGTATCGTTGCGGACCGGTATGGCAGGAAGCAACCGATTATTGTTTTGTTGGTGATGTTTGGTGTGAGTTTTGGGTTGTTAAGCTTCTTTTTGACGCCTTTGACTTTGTTTATTCATTATATTACTTATGGCGTCGCGTGGGGTTTTCTTTTGACGTTATATTTAGCTGTTCCAGGAGATTTGGCGTATGCAGGCTCCAAAGAAAAATTCTACGCAATAGGCATCATGATGCCCCTGCTTGTGTATATGGTTTTGAGTACGGCTCCTCAGTTTCTTCTCATAAGCGTCTCTATTAGTTTTCTTGCCCCTATCCTTAGTATTCTTCTTTTCGCCTCTGTTATCCCTGTATTTCGCGCCGCCGAAACGTTGCCTGAGAATGTGATTCGCAAAAGAAAACTCGATCAGCATTTCAAGAAACTCAACAAACTTATCGAAAAAGAAGAATCAAAATAGCCTTATTTTAGGCTTTAACTTCTACGTTATTGAAAATTATTATAAGAAACAAGCAGCTTACCACAATAGGGGTAAAGATGGGTTCCCGAAGAACTTTCGCTTTCCATTCCTACAAGGGCGGCAGCGGAAAAACAACGCTGATTACTAATATTGCGGCGCTGTACGCGAAAAGTGGCTTAAACGTTGGCCTTATGGATTTTGACCTTTACGCGCCAAGTCTTTTTTCCTATTTCAAGAAAACCCCCGAACTTTATCTGAACGATTTGCTTAGCGGAGACGCGCAGATATCTGATGTTGTGGTGGACCTTAGTTCTGAGCTAAACCTTGGCGGAAAATTTTTGGTGGGTTTTTCTAGTCCCCGAAAAGAGGATATTAACCAGATAGAAATCAAGTTTGACACCAAGTGGCAGCTTCAAGCACTTAAAAGGTTTCTGAGTGCTAAGCGGGAACTTTTCGAAGAGCACAATTTGGATTATCTGTTTTTAGATACTAGCCCCGGCATTAGGTACTGGGCGATAAATATCTTGGCAACGGCCGATTATCTTTTTCTGCTTCTCAAAGACAGCGACATTGACATTGAGGGTACCCGAAAAATGATCAACGACATTTATGATTCCCTCTCTCGTTTTGGCTCAAAGTATTATCTTATATTGAACAAAGTTCCCGGGGCGATGCAAAACGGCGGCGTTTACAGCGTCAGTGACGAGAAAGCTTGGATAGCGGAACTTGAAAGGGTAGTGGGCGCAAAAGTTGTTGGTTCAATTCCATGTTTTTGCGATATCCAGTTTAGCCGCCATGAATTCCTCTTTTCAATAAATCAACCAAAGCACCCCTTCTCAGTTAGAACCACCGCGTTGGCAGAAACCATAAAATCTCTAAGCCAGCAATAGCGCTAGGTTAATCAAGCAAATTGTTAAATTCTCAGTCCTCCCTACTAATTCTCGATAAGATTGAGGCCCTTTAGTGTATTCATTTGCCACAAAAAGAGTTCAGGTAAAGATTATGCTGATCACCTTAAAGCAGGCTTAGAGGAATTGGGCTATCACTCATTTCTTGACAGCAAGGACATCCCAAAACTGGTGGATGGACGCGAAGAATGGGTTGAGGTGAGAGACCGCGCACTAAAAGAAAGCACTACCTTTATTCTGATTATTACGCCTGGATTTGATCTCTCCCAGGAAGTCAAAAACGAGCTTAAACTGGCAAGGCAACAGCCAGATAAACGTTTTATCTATTTTAGGCATCGTGATCTGGGCAGAAAAATAATCGTTGACTTGGATACCGAAAAAGTCGATTTGGGTCGACAAGAACAAGTCTCTTTTGAAACCAAAGAGGAGCTTCTCCGCTTAGCTCACGGCATCTTGCTTAAGAGTGGAATTGGCAAAGAACCTTACCCTGAGAGTACGGGTAAAGCAGCTAAACCTCAATCAGTTGAGGTGCCAAAACCTGAAGTGGCCCTTGTGTGTGCTGCATGCTCCAAACCCATAACGGGGAAGCCGCACACCGAAGTTTTGAACGGAAAAATCTATACGTTTGACTGCGATAGCTGCGCCAAAACATACCGCAGGCTAAAAAGCGTCTACGGCGAATCTTTCGAGTAAGCGACATAAAGGTTGGCGTGGCGTTAGCGCTTGAAGCAAACATTCATACCCTGCCGCTTAGAGTTTTTTGTGAGGAAAAATGGCTACTATTAGGCAAAGAAAAAAGGAAGTGGATATTGATTTTCCGCTTGAATCCATATGGCAGGCTATCCCAGTGGCGGTGGATGAGTCAGGTTGGGCTATTGAAGAAAAAGATGATGCCGCCCACAAAATGGTGGTTAGAACGGATGATACGCTTACCTCTTATGGTTCCATGCTTGAGGTTGAACTAAAGCCCATAGACGAAAGCTCTACTCATATGGTTGTTTATGGAGCAACCCCTGTCACCACAATTACTGCAACATTGGAGTTTGGGCAAACCATTGATGTTCTTGAAGATTTCGTGTTTGCGTTAGCCGACGTAATGAACCGCTAAAAAGCCATTTTCTAAAGAGCTATCCCTCTTTTGTATGACTTCAAATGGCTACTTAAAAGAAGCCGCAAGAGCCTTAACAGCCGCCGACGCGTTGCCCTTCAAATGCTCACCGTGTCCCGGAAGCAGCACCTCAAAATCTAAATCCGCAACTTTTCGAATAGACTCTCTTTCTTTGTTTTCATCCCATACAAACTGCTTTGGTCCCGTCACCACTTTTTCGCCATCCAACCGCAGGGTGTCTCCTGCAACCAGAACCTTCCTTTCTTCGTCCAGAAGCATGATGCTGCCCTCCGTGTGTCCGGGCGTAGCAATAACCTTCAATCCTGCAATCACGTGGTTGTCCTTGAGTGTAATATCTGGGTGGACGGGTGATGCTTTGATGAGGGAGGTGGCGGCGCGCATCAAGAGGTTTTTGGGTTTAGGGTACGGTTTTACTCCGCTTATAATCTCCCCGTCTATTGCGCTTGCGGCAAGTTGGGCGCCTGTGGCTTCTTTGAGGTCTTTTGCGCTGCCAACATGGTCCATGTGGAAATGGGTTAAAATAATGGTTGAGACGTCGCTGGCGTGATATCCAAGTTTCTCAAGTTCGGTCACAATTTTCTTGGCGTTTCCCTGTGTACCCGTATCTATTACGGTGATTTTTTCGCCGTTTACTATGAAGTAGATGTTACTGTGGGCTATGTTGTTGCTTGCCTCATCAGCCCGATAGATGCCCTCAACAATCTTCATTCGAATCTCCAATTTTATTTTGGTAAGCGGCTATAAATAATTGTTAGAGCTCGATGCGTGGTCCTCTATTGTCTCATTGGCGGATGTTCCCTGTGTTTTGACGGAGTTTTCTGACACAAATTCGCTCTGTAACCCGTTTGTGGCATGTTAGAGCTGCCTTTTTGGTGCCCTCCAAACGTTTTGCTTGCTAGTACCTGAAGGTATATAAGGTGGTGTGGGGGAGTAGTGTTGGGTTTGCCGGCCAAAGGGCACGGGTTCCACCTGATCCCATACCGAACTCAGAAGTTAAACCGTGTTCCGTTTCCAGCTGTAGTGTGGTCTTAGGCCACGTGAACCTGGGAAAGCTGGCAACCCTTTTTAATTATTGCCACCAAAAAAAGGGCAGTTTTTAGAGAGATTTAGCATATCCTTATAAATGTGTGCTGATTGTTTTGGGAGAAATAGTGAAGGAATGAATTATTACTATGATACCGCAACTTCCATCCACCTACACTAATCAGCTTGTTCCAACGGGCGGCGGCGACATACTTAGCCAAATCGTCAGTTGGGCATTCTACGTCGTTTTCATAGTTTTCATATTCTACGGACAACGCATCCAGATGTACATCATGGTTCGCGAAGTCGAAAACAGCCTGCACAAACTCAGATACATCAAAGACGAAGGCAAAAAAATCGCTATAGACGCCATCAAAGAAATCGGCAAACCAACAGTTGACCCCACTGCACGCGTGGACCGCTACCTCGACTACTTCACAATCGCACCCCAAAACATGGACCCTGCAGGAATCGTCTACAAACTGGATCACATCCTAGACGTTAGAGACGAACGCCTGAAAGAAGAAATCAGACTCATGGCGCCTGCAGCAGCAAATGACGAAGTCCAAACCAACAACCTCGAAAACACCCTCGAAGCAGCAATGGCACTACACTTCATCTACAAAGTCGTACGCCACTACTACATCCAAGGCAAAAAGACACTCAGCCTCTACGTCATCATGCAACTCCAAATGATACTGCCCATGGTCATGAAGGAAGCCGAAGCCTACGCTTCAGCACTCAAAGCCTTCGCGTATGGTCAACCCATCGGAGACAGCGTCGGACCCCTCATCGCATCAAAAATGATGCGTGGATTCGAAGCACGCAAAGTCCCCAAAGACTGCGTTGTCGCAACCGTTCCATTCGAAGGACGCACCGCTTTGGTCTTGAAAGCTGAAGGTCCAGGCGGGAACGTCGGTAAACCCGGCGACGCCGTGGAACATGTCATAGAAGAAAACCAGGGCAAAATCGCCTGCCTGATCATGATTGATGCAGGTCTCAAACTGGAGGGCGAAATGGTCGGTGAAGTCTCAGAGGGCATCGGTGCAGCCATCGGTGGCCCCGGAGTCGATGCATTCAAGATTGAAGAGAAACTCGCCAAATACAAGATACGTACCTATGCTGTTATAGTTAAAGAAGACATTGGAGACGCGGTTTCACCTATGCGTAAAGAAATCAACGACGCCGTTGACACCGTAATTGAACGTGTCCGCGATGTTGTTAAGGAACGCACCAAAGAAGGCGATACAGTCATAATCGTCGGTGTCGGCAACTCTATCGGAGTCGGTCAATAATGCGAAGTTTGCAAGCTACACGGCAGAACGATAAATCTTCTGCCACCCAAAAAATCTCCACCTACCTCACCATGATTGTGCTTATCGTCATGGCTCTTAGCATCGCCGCGTTGCTTTTGGCATCGATGGCGTACAGTACTGGCGATGAGTTAGCGGCTATGGTGTTGGCTGCGATTGGATTAATTTGTTTCACGCTCTCTGGGTTTATGTTCTATCAATCTAGGAGGCAAACGGGACAAATGAAAATCGACATACCTAAAGTGATGACGACTGTGGAATGTCAAAACAAAGGCTGCAGCAACAAGGTACAGCGGGAATTCATACGCGGCGATTACGTGTTCAAAGAAACCAGTGATGTCTGCCAGAAATGCGGCAGCAAACAAATGATAACCGCCATCTACAAAGAAGTCAAAGAGAAAGAAAAAACCTACAACGTCTAGTTAGGTTAAAACCTCACAACCCTCTTCTTTTATTAGTAACGTATGCTCGGCTTGAGCTACGCTTTTTCTGCTTGCCTCAACAAACACGGGGTAACTCATGATTGCTTTGGATTTTTTGAGTTCTTCAAACGCCGCCTTATGCTGACCAGATGGGAGGACGCCGATTAGCCAGCGTTCCGCAAAGGGCAACGTGTGGAAGTTTGCCTCAATGTGTTTGAGCAGTTTTTTCGCAGCGGGGCTTTTGGTTGATTTTGCTCTTAGGAGGCGATGGATGGTATATTGTGGGGCATCGTCAACTCGGCCGATAGCGTCGGGGGCGGTGACGAAGGGTTCGATGGCGTAGATCTCGCCTGCGTGGATTTTTTGGGTATTGCCCGGTGAGGCGACGCTGGGAATGCTGGTTCCTGCGTGGATGAGGTAGCGACCAACAGAGTGGCCAGTGAGGTTGCTGATGGGTTTGAATCCTCGGTTTCTGATTGTGGTTTCGATTAGGCTGCCGATTCGGTCCAGCGTCATTTCGCCGTGTATGTTTTCTATGGCTGTTTTTAGGGCGAGTTCGGCGGTGGCGGTCATGCTTTTGCCTTCGGAGTTAAATGCGACGGTGAATGCGGTGTCGGTGACGTATCCGTCGATTTGGACGCCGAGGTCTACTTTCACGGTGGAGCCTTCAGGGATGCGGGAGGTGTCGCCGGGGAGGGCTGTGTAGTGTGCGGCGACTTCGTTGATGCTGACGTTGGTGGGGAACGCGGGTTTGCCGCCTTTGGCTCGGATGGTGCCTTCTACTTTTTCGCAGACATCAATTAGGAGCATGTTTTCTTTTACGTAGCTTCTCATTTCTTCGCGGGTTTCACGCAGAATTTTACCCGATAAACGGAATTTCGCGAGCTCTTCACTATCGTAGGACATAACGACTCACCAACGATTAAAACCCAATAAATGCGTCTGACACTTAAATGCATAACCACAAAAATCTAAAATGGGGTCGCCGTTAATGGGCTGTTTTTGCGTCAATAGTGACCTACCCCTCTTAGGTTTCTGCAATGAGTTTCTAATATGATCCAAATATGTCGGCTGCATCTCTCCCCTCTCTATCGTTTCAGCATAGCTTGGATATTAGGATCCAAATAGACTGCAAATAGGTTCGTGATGAGCAGTCTTCTCTGCTCTCAAGTTACCTATTGCAAGCTTGGTTTTCTGTTTAGGCTTTGTAGAGTTTGGGGTCTAGTAACGCAAAGTTGTTGCCGCCAACATGGTAGAGCATTCGAGCGCGTTTTAGGTCGTATCCTGAATCGGTAAATACTCCGGGATCTGCGTAGGCTTCGAGGATTTTTCCGACGAATATGGAGTGGTCGCCTGTGGTCATTTGTCCGTCGACTTCGCATTCAAGGTGGGCGATGCATTCGCGGATTATGGGGGCTTTGACTGATTTGGCTGGGAACGGTGTGAGGTTGGTTTTTTTGAATTTGTCAAAACTCCGTCCTGTTAGTGACCCGCAGGCATAGACTGCTTGAAGCGTTTCTATGGTGGGGATGTTGATGACGAATTCGCCTGATTCTTCGATTAGGGTGTGGCTGTGGCGGGTGGGTGCGATGCTTATTGCTACGAGGGGTGGCTTTTGTGAAGTTGGCATGGCCCATGCAAGAGTAGTGATGTTTGGTTTGGCGCTATTGCCCACACAACTTACTATGACAGTGTGCATGGGGTGGATAAGACGATAAGCGGAGTTAATGTTAACGGGTGTTTTTGCTGACACATAAATCACCAAGAGGTAATGTTGGGTTGCTTGTTTATTTTGGTTTCTTAAGGTGGCGACTTTGATCTTTTTTGGGCGTTGTATAAACACTCTGTTGGTTGAATGGTTTGATAAATATCGCTTGTTTAGAGTTACATATGAGATAAATAGTGTTTTGTGTTGCATTATGTTGTGAAAAGAAACGACTCTTCCTTAGAAAAAATCTATGAAAAAGACCCATCAACAGGCAGCTTCATCATAGCCGTAGCCCTAGAAAACTACGCCGACATATTTAACGAGTTAGACCCTTCCCCCTTCAAAAACCGCGACCTCAACAACGAACTCCGAATCTACCTCGAAGACTCCTCAGCCGACATCCCCCTAAAATACGATATAATTCTGCAATTCAACATCCTTAACGAAAACCAAGACCCCAAACGAGAAGAACGCATCACGTTTGGACTAAAAACCTACTTCTCTTTCATACAGCGCCAGTTAGAGCGGGAGATTCGAGGCTCCTATCAGAAAGGTCTCTTTTACGTGGGCATAGCGTTCATTCTGCTTTTCACCGCTTATTTTTTGGCAAGCTTAACCACTCACGACGTCGTAACAACCACTGCGTTGGAAGGCATCACGATTGGCGGCTGGGTTTTTCTCTGGGAAGCAATCTCTACGTTTGCATTCAAAAACCGCGGGATCCGAAACCGAAGCAGCCATTACAAGCGGTTCATGGCCGCCCCGATTCGTTTCAAATTCACCACAAACATCACAGGCACATAAAATTCAGCTTTTTTTGAAACCTGCCATTTATCCAAGCAAAATCTTCTTTTCTCGGGAAACCACTAAAATATGATGGATATCCCTTTTTAGTTAACTTTTAAGCAAAGCAGGTGATAAAACAATTTGACTGTTGAGATAATACGCAAAATAACAAACCCCATATGTGCATTCCAAAAGCACTTTAAAAAATTCGAAGATGTGTCTGCAGTGCAACAAATCTTCGGTGATTCCACGCCCGAGGTTCTTGCAAACCTCGAAGTAGAATTCACACATACCACCCTCTACATGAGAGTTGACTACGAAGGCAGACTCTTAATTAATCCCCGCTATATGGAAAGCGGCAACTTTACCGACCTCTATCTTGATGTCATTCATGAGTTGGTTCATGTCCAACAAGTTTTTGATGGTAAAGACTCTAACAAGGCATTGCCTTATGTCCAACGACCATTAGAACTTGAAGCCTATCAGACCGCGGTGAATGAGGCGCGTGCATTAGGTTTAGACGAAAACCGCATAATAGACTACTTAGATTCAGACTTGATTAACGCTGAAGAGCTCAAACAGTTGGCAACCGCGTTGGGCATCAACTGTGAAACAAATGCAGAATCGGAAGGCAACGACTAAGTTTACTTTCGTTTTATGTGGTAGGCTTCGATGTTGTCTTTGGCTTTCTCTCGGCGTTCTCGGTGAGCTTCGAGGAACTTGTTGAGTTTCTCCGCTATGTCTTTTTTGCATTCCCCACAAAGCATCTCTCCCCCTCGGCATTTGCGTTCCCGCTCCTGTAGATTAGCTGAGTCTTCTTCGAAGAGGAAATAATAGTACTGGAAGATGCTGCAGATGCTTGGGTCTGCGCCCAGTTTGCGTTGCTCTGCCGCGGTGCCTTTGCCACCCGTGAAGGCGTTCCAGATTTTCTTTTTCACCACGTCAGGGGGGTCCACGGTAAATATGCTGGTTTCAGGCATGGATGCACTCATTTTGCCTCCGGTGCCCAGTCCGGGGAGGAAGCGGCAGTGAATTTGGGCGGGTTTATAGTAGCCCAGTTTGGTTGCGACATCGCGGGTTACGCGCCAATAGGGGTCTTGGTCGATTGCGGCGGGTATAAGTGCGGGGACGTTTTCGCCTGTGAGTTTTTTGTGGATGAAGCAGGGTGCGGCTTGGATGGCGGGCCAATATACCCAGCCGATGTTGGTGCTGTCTTGGAAGCCAAAGCTGCTCCGCGCCGTAGAATAGGTGATGCGTCGGGCAACTTCGAGGGTGATGTCGTAGAGGAGGTCGATGTCTTTAGTGTCGTAGATGATGAAGGTGTCCTCGGGTTTGTATCCGAGTGCGATGAGGTCCAGCGCGTTTTCGTAGCTCCACTTGGCGGTATCTTGAAGGTTTCGTTCATCGTTGATGAGGTATTTTTCGTCGTCGGTTATTTGGAAGTAGAGCCTTGTCTTGAATTTCTGCTGCATATGTAGCGTGAATATCCATGGCACAAGGTGACCGATGTGGACGGGTCCGCTGGGTCCTCTGCCCGTGTAGAGCACGAATTTGGTGCCTTTATCGTAGAGGTCGAGCACGGTGTCGAGGTCGCGGTGGCTAAAGAAAATCTTACGTTCTAACTGTAAATGTAGCTTGTCGGTGTGGGTTTCAACTTTTTTGAGGAGTTCGGGGGTTAGGGGTTGAGTGCCGAATTCTTTGATCAGACGTTCATAATCCACTTTGCCCTTAACTTCCCAAGGCGTAACGACCATTTCGTTATTGTTTTCTTCAGCGTTAGGAGATGCCGTGTCTATTCACCGTCTTTGACTTGAGAAACGGTGTTTTGTCCTATATCCTTTTTTCGGTACCCGCCAATAGGTAACGCCAGTTCTCTCAGTGACTGTATAGGGCTAAGTTGATTGTTGTAGCGCTTGGTTGGGCTAGTGGGGCTGCTCTAGGCAGGCGTGCTCACTAAACTTGTAGTAAGCAAGCGGTTGATTACACTTTGCAAGTTGGTAAAGCCTGATTCGCAAAAAAGGTTAAATGACTTTCAGCTTTCTGTATGCAAAACAAATTTCCCTGAGAAACCACAATGGCAAATCGAGCGCATATCCGCAATTCGCCTTTACGGCTCTTTTTTTCTAAGATAAATTCGCGATATAATCCGATTAGTTTAAATGCAACATTTCACCATTACGCCAAACAAAACCCAAAAAATAGACTCACGTTTACAGACTGAGGATATTTATGAATCATCCTTTAGATTCACTCAAAAAAGGTTCGGCATCCGTAACTGCTTTACTTCAGGTTGCCTATCTCTGTTTAGTTGGAGATGTTCATTACTAACGTGGTTAACTGAGGGTTTGGACGGATTGAAATTTGGAGAAAGCGGCTTCTAAACCAATTGAAGATGTTTTTACTGATTTAAACACTTCAGTGGAAGGTTTAACTAGCGAAGAAGCTAAGCTGCGCCTTAAGAAGTATGGCTTTAACAGTCTCCAAGAAAAACGTCAAATCCCATTTATTCGTAAATTCATCAAGCACCTGCGTGATCTTTTCGGCGTTCTGCTTTTGGTCGCCGCAGCCCTATCTTTTCCAACAAGTCCTTCTTTGAGTTTGGTCATTCTCGCTGTGGTTTTTGTTAACATTTTTGTCAGCATCTTTCAAGAGTCCCGCGCAGAAAAAGCGATGGAAACACTCAAAAGCTGGATGCCTGAATACGCAAAGGTTCTCCGCGATGGGGAACTCCAAAAAATCATGGTCAAAGAAATCGTCCCAGGAGACATTATTTACCTCGAAGAAGGCGACCGTGTTCCAGCAGATGCCCGATTAATTGAAGTCTTTGACATGTGGACCAACAACGTCCCCTTAACAGGCGAATCTGAACCTCAACCACGCGTCGCCGACACTATTCAAACAGTTGAAAAAGCCTTCATTTATGCACCTAACCTTGTGTTCATGAGTACCAGCGTAGCCAAAGGTCAAGGTAAAGCGGTTGCATACGCGACTGGTATGGGTACCCAGTTTGGTCGAATCGCCAGCTTAACCCAGACTATTCGCGAAGAAGAGAGTCCTCTGCAAAAAGAAATTGCTTCGATGGCAAAAACTGACTTCATAATCGCTGTGGTTGTTGGCACGGTATTCTTTGCTGCAAGTTTTCTCTTCTTACAGGTGCCCCTTGACAAAAGCATCCTCTTCATGATTGGTGTCATGGTTTGCTGTGTTCCTGAGGGTCTACAAGTCACTGTTTCTAGCGCTTTAGCCATCAACGTGCTAAAGATGGTTAAGCACAATGTAATCGTGAAACGGTTATCGGCTGTGCAAACCTTAGGCAGCGTCACCGTTATATGCACTGACAAAACTGGCACTATCACTAAAGGCGAAATGACCGTTAACAAGCTCTGGGTCAAAGACCGTCTGATTGAGGTTTCAGGTTTAGGCTACAACCCTGTCGGGGACTTTACAATTAACGGCAAACCTCTCCGCGGTGGCGAAACCAAATCTTTAGAGCAGCTCCTTGAAATCGTGGCGCTCTGTAACGGCTCCAAAATTGATCCCCCCTCAGATCGCAACCGCAACTGGAGCGTCATCGGCGACCCCACAGATGGCGCCTTATTGGTTGCCGCGCTCAAATACGGTTTAAACATAGACGAGTCAGGCGAGGAAAAGCCTACCATCGATATTTTGCCGTTCAGTTTTGAACGTAAACGCATGACTACCATTCATGCCGTCAACAATACTGACATACTCGTCTATACTAAAGGCGCACCCATGACCATTCTGAACCTCTGTAATAGAATCCTAATTGGCGGCAAAGAGCAACCTCTAACAGCGGAACTCTATGGTGATGCTGAAAACAAAATCCATGAATTAGGCAACGAAGGTTTACGCGTAATTGCCGTTTCATACAAGCGTCTAGAAAATACAGAATACAGAGGTCAAGACGTCGAAAACGACTTAGTCTTTGTCGGTGTGGCAGCAATGCGTGACCCGCCCCGACTTGAAGTCAAAGACGCCGTCCTTAAAGCTAAACAAGCAGGCATCAAAACCGTCATAATCACTGGCGACTATGGTCCAACAGCGGAAGTTATCGCTCAGGAAGTCGGCATCGTAGAGAAAGAAAATAGCCGAGTAATAAAAGGCACAGATCTAGAAGACATAGACGACCCCGCCATCGTGGATGAAGTCAAAAAAGGCGACGTGATATTCGCTCGGGTTTCACCTGAACAGAAACTCCGCATCGTTACCGTGCTCAAGAAAAGCGGTCAAGTCGTTGCAGTCACTGGAGACGGCGCTAACGATGCTCCTTCACTAAAAGAAGCCGACATCGGAGTTGCCATGGGCGCATCAGGCACCGACGTGGCAAGAGAAGCCGCAGACATCGTGTTGCTCAACGACAGTTTCGCCTCGATTGTTAAGGCTGTAGAATCAGGTCGCGCAATTTACGAGAACATTCGCAAATTCATTGTTTACGTGTTTAGCCACAACTGGGCTGAACTTATCCCCTACGTGCTCTACGCAGTGTTAGCGATTCCGCTTCCGCTGCTAGTTATTCAGGTGTTAGCTATTGACTTAGCGATCGACGTTATCCCCAGTCTCGCGCTTAGCCAAGAACCCCCTGAGGCAGGCATCATGGAGGAACCGCCCCGAAGCCTAAAAGAACGCCTCTTCACAGGCAAAGTCTTCGCACGTTCCCTCTACATCGGCATAATCATTGCCGTAGGCGCAATGTATGGATGCATAAACGCGTGGATGGCTGGCGGCTGGTACTTCGGTATGCCTCTGCCCACAGACAGCGCCTTCTACACAAACGCATTCTACACTAGCGGCACCTACACCAAAGGAGTCACAATGACGTTTGCAGGAATCGTAGTGGCGCAGGCAGGTAACGTCTTGGTCAGCCGCACCAGCAAGCAATCCATATTCAAGACCAGCCTATCTAAGAACAAATGGATAATCTGGGGCATCATCGCGCAACTCTCGATCTTGGCGGTGTTGATCTATGTGCCCTTCCTTCAAGAGTTCTTTGGCACGACAGGTCTGGGTCTCTCGGACTGGGCGTACCTAATTGGGTTGGCGTTGGTGGTAATCTTCGCGGAGGAAGCCCGTAAATTCTTTGCCCGAAGGTTAACAAAAACCGCGGTTGACCCAACCAGACACGACCACAACTAACCTTTTTTCTAAAAACTCCCAAAAAATGCTCCGCTTTTTCTATTTAGATTGGTCATTAACCTGTTTGTAACCCAATTGTTTCAAAGAATAATGCCATAAAGTTAATAGGCTACAAACTCAATTTCCCTGTAGCTTACCAATTTCATGAGAGATCAAAAATAATGCTTCAAATAATTAAAAAACAAGCATTTCAAGGTAATATTTTACATAAAATGGAGAAAGCGTAAGTATGGCGCGATATAGGCAAACTGAAGAAATAGTTAAACTGATGAATAACCCCACAATTATCCGCAACACAAGCATCATTGCACACGTTGACCACGGCAAGACAACTCTATCTGACAGCTTACTTGCACACGCAGGTATCATCAGCACCCAAACCGCTGGCCAAAAACTTTTCTTGGACAGCTGGGATCTTGAGCAAAAACGTCAAATGACCGTTTTCGCCTCAAACGTCAGCTTGGTCCACAGCTACAACAACCAAGACTACCTAATCAACCTCATAGACACCCCCGGACACATCGACTTCTCAGGCGCAGTCACTCGTAGCTTGCGAGCAGTCGACGGAGCACTAGTTGTCGTGGACGCCGTAGAAGGACCCATGACTCAAACCGAAACCGTCCTGATGCAAGCGTTGCGTGAACGTGTTAAACCACTCTTATTCATCAACAAAGTTGACCGTTTAATTAAAGAAATTAAACTAACACCTCAGGAGATTCAGAAGAAATTCGCCAAGATTCTCCTCCGCGTCAACACTTTAATCGAGAAATATGCCCCTGCAGACCACAAACAGGACTGGCAAGTTAAAATCGAAGACAGCCGCGTCGCCTTCGGTTCTGCCCTGCACAAATGGGGTCTCAACCTTGACCACATGAAGCTTAAGAAAATCAGCTTCCAAGACATCATCGACGCATACACCGGTGACCCAGCAGACGTCGGCAGAAAAGTTGACGAACTCAGCAAAAAAGCGCCCTTGCCCGAACCAATCCTTGACATGTTCTGCCAACACTTACCCAGCCCACTTATAGCTCAACCTTACCGTCAATCACAGATTTGGCCAGGCGACCCAGAAAGTACAGTCGGCATCGGCATGGCAAAAGTAGACCCCAACGCACCCTTGCTCATGTGCATATCCACCATCGAAGTTGACCCACACAGCGGCACTGTCGCCATCGGCAGAATCTTTAGTGGCTCCATCACAAAAGGCAAAGAAGTACAATTAGTCAGTGCAGGCCAAAAAGGCACAATCCAGCAAGTCTTCATGTCCATGGCAACCGACCGAGTGTTTATTGACCGCGTACCTGCAGGCAACATCGGCGCAATCTCTGGTTTACCTGCCCTACACGTCGGTGAAACAGTCGGCGAAGCCGGCATCGAAATCCACAGCTTCGAAGGTTTACGTTACGTATCTGACCCAGTCGTCACCGTGGCAGTTGAACCCGAAGATGTCAAAGACTTACCCCTCTTCGACAAAGTCATGCACAAACTCACCACCGAAGACCCCAACCTGCACTTCATCATGAACAAAGAATCAGGCGAATTCCTCCTCTCTGGTATGGGCGAGTTGCACCTTGAAATCACCGCCTATCGAATGCAAGAAGCCGGTCTCAAAGTCAAACTCAGTAAACCCATTGTCATCTTCCGAGAAACCATCAGTCATGACTACAAGGGCCCAGCAATTATGGGTAAAAGCCCCAACAAACATAACAAACTCTGGATAACTATTGAGAAACTCAGCGATGATGTTATCGAAGCCATCAAATCCGAAAAAATCACTGACATGCAAAGCAAAGATGAACGCACAAAAACACTCAGAACTTTAGGATGGGAACCAGAAGACGCGAAAGGCGCAGTTGCTGTTGAAGAAAACAACATCCTCTGTAACCGTATCCGAGGACGCCAATACGTCGAAGAAATCATCGACCACATAAAGACCGGTTTCCGCGAAGCAGTCCACACCTCACCGCTTGCCAAGGAACCAGCTTACGGCCTCAAAATCAACCTCGAAGATATAACCCTCCACGAAGACCCAGTCCACCGCGGACCCGCACAAGCCATCCCCATGACCTGGCGACCAATCTACTGCGCGATTCTGCTCTCTGATCCAAAACTGCTCGAACCCATCATGAGCTTCGAATGCAAAGTCCCAAGCGAATTCGTCAGCAGCGTCATCACCCTACTCAACAAACGCCGCGGCAAAATCCTCGACATGCCAAGCGAAGAAGACATGATCACCGTCAAAGCCGAAATGCCAGTCTCTGAATCATTCGGTATCGCCGACGAACTCCGCAGCAGCACCCAAGGTCGAGCTTTCTGGGCAACCCAATTCAGCAGATGGGCCTATGTTCCAGAACAGATGCAAGCTGAAACCATCAAGAAGATTCGGGAACGCAGAGGCTTAACACCAATACCGCCCAAACCCGAAGAATACTTCGAAAGCGAGTAAGCAACTCTTACTCTTTCCTTTTTGTTTTCAAAAAACAATTTATTTTTTATTCGACGTTTTTGCACTCCACTTTTGACTCTGATCTCGGATGCGCATTAGGCTCCGAATCACCTTCACCAGAGTCCCTTTGTTCCCCCACATTGTGGTTGCCCATAGGAACCGCACTCTTGTAGGCGTTATGTGCTCGGTCAATGTCCTCCTCTAGCCTGCGTAGTTCCACGTCGGTTTCCTGCTTTAACTCGTCTACTGTCCAACCGTCTTGCACACGTTCCTCAAGTCGTTCAGCGACTTCTCGAGCTACGCGGTCAGGCAACCCAACCTTCACAAGGTCAACCTCGACGTTTCGGCTGTCAAATTTTTCTTCTCTCCCATCCGCAGTCAAGATTTTAACCATAGATTCACCTCCACAAGAAGAAACGTGCAGTTGAGATAGTCTGTTTTTTGCGCACACATAAACCTGTGTGGTCGGCGCTTCACAATAACTCAAAATGCGCCTTCTGGGGGAAGCCTTTAATCTAAACCTGCGTTATCTAGCTTTGACCGTTATGTTGATTGTTGGAATCTCTGGTAGCCCACGTAAACAAGCCACCGAATACGTACTCGAACAAGCCCTGTCAATGCTCAAAGAGAAGGGCTTTGAAACTGCTCTTTGGACTGTGCGGGGGAAATCCTTTGAATTCTGCATGCACTGCGATTACTGCCTCCAAAACAAAACCTGCACCTACCAAGACGACATGGAAGAAATCTATGAACTCTTAGCCAAAGCAAAAGGCATAATCTTCGCCACCCCAGTCTACAACGGCGGCGTCAGCGCACAAATAAAAGCCGTGATGGACCGAACCCGCGCATTGGTAGCTGCGGATAAAGATTTTTTCCGCGGAAAAATAGGCATGGGCATCACCGTTGGCGGCGACCGTGCTGGCGGGCAGGAGTTGGCTCTTTGGCAAATCCACACCTTCCATATCATTAACGGCATGATTCCCGTGGGCGGTGGACCCTTCGGCGCGAATTTAGGCGCAAACTTCTGGAGCAAAGACACCCTAGAGGGTGTGAAACTAGACGAGGAAGGGTTTAGAAGTCTTAAGAAGACAACTAAACGGTTTGCTGAATTTATGACCCTTCATTGTAAAAAGTAATGGTGATTTTATGACTGAAGCAAAAGTTAAGAAAACAAAAATCGCCTGGGGAATAACCGGCGCAGGCGACAAAATCCAAGAAATCATCGAAACCATGAAAGCCTTCAAGCAGCAAGCAGCCGACAAAGTCGAAATTGACGTCTACTTATCCAAAGCCGCTGACACCATGCTCAAGTTCTATCGCTTAGATGAAGACCTCAAAGCAAACTTCGCCAAGGTTATGGTGGAGTCAAATTCGAATTCGCCGTTTCTGGCTGCTTGGATGCAGATGCACAAATATGAATTCCTCCTAATCGCTCCCGCGTCTTCAAACACTGTGGCAAAACTCGTTAACGGTATCGGTGACACGTTAATCACTAACTCGGCGATTATGAGTCTCAAAGCGTTTGTGCCCGTTTACGTGTTGCCTGTTGATTACAAGGAAAGTGTGCTCTACACTAAGCTTCCTAACGGTAAAGAGATGAAGCTGCGTGTGCGCAAAGAGGAAGCTGAGCAGGTACGTCGGTTGGAGGCAACTGAGGATGTGCATGTTTTTCCCAGTATAGAGCAGATGCGGTTAGGTTTGACGGATTGGCTAAAAACAGTTAATCCGTAACTTTTTTGTATTTTTTTAGTGCTTCTGCAATGTTTTGGCAGTTGCTTTTTTTAAACAGTAAATTTTTTATCCTTGCGAGTACGGTACTATTGAAAGAGCTTAAGCTATGGTAAAGTGCCCTAAATGCGGAAAGGAGCTAGATAAACCCGAGCGCTCTATCGAAAATTCAGTGTTTTGCATTGAACTCTATGTTTGCTCTAATTGTGGGCATAAGTTTAAGCGTTTTACTTAGGCGTGAAGACGATTACGCCGTTTTGGTTTTCTTGTACTTCTAGGCTGTGTTTTTTGGCGATGTCTTTGACTTTTTGTTTGTCTGTTTCTTGTAGGCTGCCTGTTATGTGTAGTCTGTATCCTGACGAGTCGGTTTGGAAATTCTCAACAGAGACCGAGTCGGGCGACATTTGATTGCAAACAATTAAAAGGTCTTTTAGGTAGGTGACTGCCTCGGTTCTATTCATTCTCGGCATCCCGAGTAGCATATCTCGTTTGTTACTATATTTATGGTTTGCACTAACACGTTTGTTTAAAAATATCTATGTTGGACGTACAGTGCTATGTTTGCTTGGACGCTTATGTATCAATTTGGCTCGTTTAGGGCGTAATTTAAGCCAATTTGGCAGACAATGAGTGCTTGCCTGTCTTACTAACGGGCGTATTTTCGACTCGTTACTTGTTGTAACAGTATGCAATCACATTCTTTTATATTTTCCCAACGGCTTAGCACTTAATTGGAATGCAAGGGATAGCCAACAGAGTTGAGCGAACCAGGCTGCTAACCGACGGGGAAGGCGTCGCCCACCCTACTTCTGCGCTGCTCCGTCATTAGCGCACGGCTCGGTTCGCTTAACCAAAAATTTTCTCCTCAAAATCCTTCAATCTTACAGCTTGTTTTTTTTGCTCTGTACCGCTCTAAAAATCCAGCAAGGCGCAGGCAAAAACCACCAGAAACTAGATGTTCCCGCTTAGTTTTTGGCTAACAAAAACGCGGCGGTGTCTCCCTGCCGTTTTGCATCCAACATTTTTGCGTATTTATTGAATGCCCTTATTTCTTGGCTGGAAAAGATTGATTTTCTCGGGTTGGTGAGGTAGGATTTTTGTTCGAAAAGCCCTATGCCTTTTTGGTATTGGATGCTGCCCCAGAACTGGAACGCATTCGAGTCATATATCATGTCCATAACGCGCAGGTTGGCTGCCTTTGCAAGTTTCTTTAAGCTTCTCTCAGAATGCAGAATCAGATGTCTGGGTGCGTCGAGTTGGACCCAATTTTCGCGGTAGTGCGTCCATGCGTAGCTCGAAACAGTGGGCATAACCAGGACACATAGGCCCCGGTCGCTTAGTAATGATCTAACCTTAACTAGTGTCTCAAGTTGGTTGCTGATGTGTTCAAAGGAGTGGTTAAAAAGAATTAAATCAAATTTGCCTTCAGTATCGGCGATTTTTTCTTTCTTTATGATTGCGCCATTACTGTATGACAATCCCGCGGAGACGTAGGGGTCTATGCCTACGGGGTTTCTAAAGCCCGCTAACGCCAAGATATAGGGGAACTTTCCTGTTCCGCATCCCACATCTAAAATTCGGCTGTCCTTTTTGAGTTTAACGTTGAGCATACCTTTTGAGTAGATGTCTCTAAACAGTGCGGGGGCTATTCGGTAAAGCATCTTGGTGAGTGCTGGGTTGCCTGATAGACCTTGCCGTAGCTGTTTTGACCATAAAATGTATTTTAAACTGGCGCTGGCTTTATCAAAGCTGTAATAATTTGTGGGGTAATACTTTTCGAGGTTGTCGGGGACCTTTTTTATTTGTAGACAACCGCAACTGCTGCATTGAAAGTACTCAAACTTCTCTTTGAAGCCAAAAGCCATCTCGGTTGCAACGAATTTTTGGTTTGCTGTGTCGCTACAAACTATACAAGACATCTATTACTAGCGTGTATTGGCACAGATTTATCCCTTTAGCTGCCACATATTGCCACTTTTTATTGATAGTTTGATGCAGCTGTTTGTACTTGCCTCTCTTACTCTTTTAATGTTTAGGATGCAGCGTATCGCTTTATTTTCTTTACATCTTGGTTGCAATAATCAATATATCCCCGCCTAATCCATCTGCAACTGGTCATGATGTATCGGTCTGGCGTAGCTAATCTGCCTCTACATGGTGGCAAAGCACCTGCATGGTTAACAGGGCGAATGCGTAAACTTGCCCATGAAATAGCAGGCATCATGGTTGAGGAATATGGTCCCGACGAGTTACTAAGGCACCTAAGTGACCCCTACTGGTTCCAAGCCCTGGGTTGTGTTCTTGCTTATGATTGGCATAGTAGCGGCGTAACCACAGTCGTCACTGGTATCCTCAAAAACGCCCTCTCCGCAGAGACCCATGGCATCGTAGTCTGCGGCGGCAAAGGCAAAACCAGCCGAAAAACCCCCAGCGACATCGAGGCGGCAGCACAAAAATTCGACTTCTGTGAAGAAACCCAAAAACAGTTAACTTACAATAGTCGCATGGCCGCCAAAGTTGACAATTCTGCCATTCAAGCTGGTTATCAACTCTACCACCACGCCTTCTTAGTCACCAGAGACGGCAAATGGGCAGTTATCCAGCAGGGCATGAGTGACGAAGCACGCATGGCGCGCCGCTACCACTGGCTCTCCGATAACACAAGCAACTTTGTAGTGGAGCCCCACAACGCCATAGTCGGAACCAAACATACCAAGGCACTAAACATGGTAGCCGCCACAAGTGAAAGCGCCCGCAAAGCCAGCGTAGACCTCGCCAAAGAACCCACCCAAAAACTGCGCCGCCTAATCGAATCAGCAGCCCGAGCCCCCAACCAAGCATCACTGCAGACATGGCTTCCCCCCTCAGATGACCCATGGCAGCAAACCCTCAACTCCCTAAACATGCCCCGCAACATCAACTGGGACACCCTGACCCGAGTTTACGATTTTCAACCCCAAAACTACGAGGAACTCTTAAGCCTCCAAGGTGTCGGTCCCGCAACCGTTCGTGGATTGGCGCTTGTAGCGGAGCTCATTTATGGTGAGGAACCCTGTTGGGAGGACCCTGTTAAATTCAGCTTTGCATATGGCGGCAAAGATGGCGTGCCGTTTCCGGTGAATCGCAAAGCCATGGATGAGTCCATCCAGATTCTGCGAAATTCAGTCGAGGCAGCTCGCATCGGTGAAACCGAAAAGTTGCAGTCCTTGCAGAGACTACGGCGCTACGTGCCCGCATAGACGAATAATTAAATTAACTAAAAGTGCTAATGCTCTGTGTTGAGGAACAAACGTTGTCTCCAAAGCACCTCTATCTGCAAATCGGCGGCGCGGCAGGAGTCGCCACACCCATAATCGCCTTCACCTGCATCACAATAGCAATAGTCACCTATCCCTCTTTTAGCTGGACCAACAACGCCCTAAGCGACCTCGGCGTAGTCCCCGGCATCACAGGACCCCTTTTTAATTCTGGACTCTGCCTAAGCGGCGTGTTAGCCTTCATCTTCGCAACAATAGGACTCTTCAACTACTTCCAAAGCATAGCAGGCAAAGTCGGCTCAGCCGTTTTCGCAGGCGCAACTATAGCCCTAATAGCCATAGGCGTTTTCAACGAGAATTTCTCCCCCACCCACTACTGGGTTTCGGTGGCATTTTTTGTCTTGGCCCCTATTGCCCTCTTCATCTTAACCTGCTCGTTTGCTTTGGAACGTAAATGGGGTTTGGCGGCGTTTTCGGTTCTGATTGGGTTAGTGGCGGCGTTGCCTTGGGTTTTACAGCTAACAATCAACTATGTGCCCCACGTGGCGATTCCTGAAACGATTTCGGCAGTCGCGGTATCTGCTTGGGCAATCGTGCTAAGCATAAAAATGCTTCAAAAAATCAAGCGTTAGCTTATTCGCGGCTCCATTTCCTGATTAGCTTGAATGCGGCGTAGGCGATCACTGCCGCAAAAATCGCCAATATTGCTACGGTGAGGATTCCGACTATCCAGTTAGCTGGGGTTTCTGAGGGTGCTGGGGTGCTGGTTTGGGCAGCAACCGTTAGCATAATTGATGAAATCCAAAGAAAAACTGCTGATGCAGCGAGAGGTTTCTTCATTATTCCACCGAACCCTTGTGTGCTTGATTCACTTAAAAGCTTTAGCTCACCTACTTGCATGAATCCGCATAAATTTGGGCACAACAAAACGAAGAAAACACAGCCTTGTACCCCTTCGTTTTGGCGTATTCGACGGCTGCATCGCTTGGAAACGCTACCGCATCCACCCCCGCCTTGAGGGCTAACACGTCGGTTTCGCCGCGGACCGCGCCTTTGGGGCGCATACAGCCCAGCGTCAAAGGGGTCTGAGGAAACATGAGTCGCGCAGAGGCTGCAACCTTTGCGATCTCGATTGGGCTGGGGGGCGGTGTTTTTGCCATGGCTGTTCCGTGGATAGGCATAAATGCGATTATCACCAACGCTGCTGGTTGGATATCTTTTATGAGTTCGAGTGCGTGGTATTCACCGTCGAGTTTGCCCTCGTTTAATCCTACAATCACATGGGGCACCACCCTTAGCCCCGCATTAAAGATGGCTTTTAATGAATTGGCATAGTCGTCGACGGATACGTTTAGGTTGTAGACTTTTCGGATGGTTTGCTGTGAGCCGATTACGTCAATGAGTGCCGCATCTACCCCCGCATCCTTCAACCCAACCGCCGTTTGGGGGCTGATGATGCCTGTGTGTACAAACACCGTCAACCTCAACTCACGCTTCAACAATCCCAGCACATCTACAAAATCATCCAGCGGAACCGAACCATCAGGTAGGCAACCGCCGCTAACTAAACACCCCATTGCGCCCTCCTTTTTTAGCTTAGTGCCCAACGCATACAGTTCTTCTGGTGAAGTGGCTGAGTGCATGGTTTGTAGCACTTTGCCGCCGCAGTGACCGCAGTTTAGGGCGCAGGCGTTACCCGTGACGGAGATGGTTGGGAATGCTTTGGTAGAGGTGCAGAAGTGTTTGGTTTTGTAGTAGGAAAAGCTGGGGGCATAGAAGCGGATGGTGTTTTGTGTTGGTTTGAATGTGCCGCTGTTGAGTAGTTCTGTGAAGTCGGCGTCTTTGAGGTTCCAGACGGTTTGAGGTGAAAGGTTTGGCATCACCCAACTTTAGGGCTGCTGGATTTAATAGTTTAGCGGAAACCAACATTTAATGCCCCCAAAAACCGCCAATGCGGACCTACCCCTCTATAGTTTCTGCATAGAACCACTAATAGGATCCAAATAGACGCCAAATAGGTTCAACAAACCTGCTGCGCCGCTATAAAAATTGCTCCATGGGTATGCTGACCAGCGCACTGCCTGAAAATCCTTCAACTATGCATCAGATCCTTTTATGCACATGATTTTTATTGACCCAACCGATAAACCCTCTATAAAGGACTACTCCATGCGCCACAATCACGCTTCCCGCATAAGCCAAATTGCCGCCGACCTTAAGGTACACAAGGTATCGGTGAGCCTGTTTTTGGCTACTTATGGCGCGGTCTATTTAGCCTCCGTTATCCTCACAGGCTGGACAGTTTTTGACGGCGCAGCAGACGTTTCTGGTTTGCCTCTTCTCACCTATCCGGGCTTTTTGCCTCGCGGCGCCATAACCCCGCTTTTCTTTGTCACAAGTGTTCCGGCGCTTTTCATTGGCACAGTTGGTCTTTGCCTCTATTGTAGTCGTAACATTAACCCCCAAGCTATTACGCATGAGGAGCATGTGGCTATTTTGTTGGCGGTTTGTGGGTTTGCGTATGTGGTTGTGGGGGCTTGGCCTTTGCAGAATCGGGTGGATTTTGCGTGGGAGTGGCAGAAGGGTATTGTGGGGAGTGGGTTGGTTTTTGCTTGGGGGCTTTATTTGTTGGGGTTGGGTGCTTTGGCGGTGGGGGCGGTTGCTGTTTACCGTTTTAGCAAGATTTATCATAAAAAATATCTTAATCCGCAACCATAATTTGTGCAAAATCCTTGGCGTTTGTCTAATAATGCGCCAGATTTAGACATCATTCTGTCCAATATTTTTTTGATACACTGTACACATTTACATTTTTTGAGCAAAAACATCATCTTTTGTTATGATAAAACGAAACATATTAAAGGTAAAATACTGTAAAGGTATGCTATTATTTGAGGAGAGAGACCCAAAATTGTCCACTCAATATCACGATAAAACGCCACAACAAACAATGCAAGAGCTTCAAGTAGGCGAAACAGGCCTAACCCAACCTGAAGCAAAACAACGCCTAACCAAATACGGACCCAACGAACTCAAAAAAGAAAAAGGCATATCCCCCCTCAAAATCCTAGTCGGCCAATTCACCGACATCCTCATGGTTATCCTACTCATCGCCACAGGCCTTTCCATTGCTGTAGGCGAAGTCACAGACGCCATAATCATCATAGCCATAGTCATCGCCAGCGCCGTCTTAGGCTTCACACAGGAATACCGCAGCGAAAAAGCCGTTGAAGCCCTCAAAAAAATGACGGCACCCTCCGCCAGCGTGCTACGCGACGGCAGAGAAATCAAGCTCCCCGCCACCGAACTTGTCCCCGGTGACATCATTGCGCTCTACACTGGCGATAAAGTCCCCGCAGACGGTCGACTCATCGAAGCCTTCGCAATGAAGAACGATGAAGCCCCCTTAACTGGCGAATCTTCACCCGTTAACAAAAACATCGAAACCCTGCCAGATAAAACCCAACTAAACGACCGCTCTAACATGGTTTACAGCGGCACAGTTGTAGTTTATGGCAGAGGCAAAGCCATCGTAACAAACACCGGCATGACCACAGAGTTTGGCAAAATCGCCCAGATGGTTCAATCGGCACCTCAAGAAGAAACACCCCTTGAGAAACGATTGGCTGGCGTTGGCAAAGTTATCGGCATCTTAGCCTTAATCGTTGCCGTAAGCGTCGGCGTAATCGGCGTAGTTGTTGAACAGCGCCCCATCCTTGACATGGTCTTGTGGGCAGTAAGCTTAGCTGTTGCAGCTGTACCTGAAGCGTTACCTGCCATCGTTACTGGTGCACTCGCAATCGGCATGTACCGCATGGCAAAAAGCAGCGCCATAGTCAAACGGCTCCCCGCAGTGGAAACCTTGGGCAGCACCAGCGTAATCTGCAGCGACAAAACAGGCACCATGACCAAAGGCGAAATGACCGTCCGCAGCCTATACGTTAACGAACAATCCGTCCAAGTCACAGGCATCGGCTATGCGCCTGAAGGTGAATTCCAAGTTGACGGCAAAACCATAACCCCTGACGAAAACCTCAAAACACTCCTCAAAGTAGCAGTGCTCTGCAACGACTCTGGACTGGAGCAGGATTCTCAAACAAGTAAATGGTTCGTTAAAGGTGACCCCACTGAAGGCGCATTAGTGGTTGCCGCTGCCAAAGCTGGCATAAGCAAAGACCAACTTGACATTGAGGAGGCTCGCACATTTGAAGTGCCGTTCTCTTCGGAACGCAAACGCATGACCACTATCCACACTGTAGGCGACAAAAAAGTCGCGTACATGAAAGGCGCCCCCGAAATGGTCATCGAACGATGCAGCAAAATCCTCATAGACGGCAAACTCCACCCCTTCAACAAAGAAAACCACGCCAAATACTTCCAAATCACCGAAAACTTGGCGCTCCAAGCGCTTCGAAACCTCGCGTTCGCCTACAAAGAAGTCCCAAGTGACGTTGAATTCAAAGAAGACATGGAAAAAGGCTTCGTGTTCGTGGGCATCATGAGTATGATTGACCCGCCCCGCACAGAAGTCAAAGACGCCATAGCCATATGCAAGAAAGCAGGCATCCGCGTCGTCATGATTACCGGCGACCACAAACTCACCGCAACCGCCGTCGGCAAAGAACTCCGCCTAATCGACGAAGCAGGCGCAGAAACCCAAGTACTAACCGGTCAAGAACTTGAACAAATGAGCGACGAACAACTCGCCGCCGTCGTAGAAAACATCCACATATACGCCCGTGTGTCTCCTGAGCACAAAGTGCGCATTGTGAAGGCTTGGAAAGCTAAAAACCAAGTCGTCGCCATGACTGGAGACGGCGTTAACGATGCTCCTGCCTTGAAGATGAGTGACATCGGCGTAGCTATGGGTATTAGCGGCACTGAGGTTTCCAAGGAAGCCGCAGACATGGTGCTTGCCGACGACAACTTCGCCAGCATCGTCAAAGCCGTTAAAGAAGGTCGCGAAATCTATGACAACATCAAGAAATACCTGACCTATCTGCTCCAATGCAACATCATGGAAATCTTGGTGATGTTCTTCGCAGTCGTGTTGGTACCCACCTTAGCCGGCATATTCTCGCCTGGCCTAGCCGCTACCGAAGCTGGCAAGAGCAACATAAGCAGCGCAGCTATCGCGTTGACTGCGGTGCAGTTGCTGTGGATGAACTTAGTCACTGACGGGTTACCCGCTATAGCTTTAGGCGTTGACCCTGGCGACCCAGACCTAATGGAGCGCAAGCCACGCAAACCCGACGAGAGCATCTTTAGCCGCGAAGTCAAAACCTACCTCCTCGTCATGCCAATCATCATGAGTGTGCTACTGCTATTAGCATACTTCTCACACATGCCTTGGACAAGCGAATATCACCTGCTCGAAGCACGAACCCAACTGTTAACCGCCATGATAGTGATGGAGCTAGTCGTTGCCCTCTCAATGCGTTCATTGAAGTACCCGGTGTTCAAAGTCGGCGTATTCAAGAACAAGTGGCTCTGGATTGCAATCCTATCCTCGTTCGCCCTCCAACTGGTAATACTCTACGTGCCAGGCTTGCAAAGCCTCTTTGATGTACACGCCCCCGAACTCATCGACTGGGCAATAGCCGCGCTGTTTGCAGCCATAATCTTTGGCGTCCTAGAAATCGGCAAATACCTTACCAGCCGCAGAAAAAGCTGATTGCAACACAAGCAGAAGCCAGCCTGAAATGGCTTCGATGAAAAACAGCCTCCGAGCACTTTTTTCGCTCGCTTTTTATTTTTCTTAAGTTTTTGTTATTCGAAAAGTTTTAAACATGCGGGGGCTATTTTGGCTAACAAACCAAAACAGAGGAACCCTAAATGCACATACTTCAAGTATATTCTCATTCCCCTGAAAGTTGCCCCATAGGTAACCCGCAGAATTTACAGATAACGATGGATTGGCTCAAAAAAGTAGATGCCCTAGCCGCTAAACACGGCCTTAAAGTTGTGGGGATTTGGACCGATCGTTGGGGACACAAATCTTGGGCAGTGTACGAAGCTCCAAGCATGGAGGCTTTCGAAGCGTACGAGCAGGAACCTGAAAACCTTGCTAAAGTCACTTTCACTGACGTGGAAACTCGGATTGTGACTCTGCCGAGTCAGACTTTGGCGTTTTTTGAGAAAATTAAAAAATAAACCTTTTCCCTTTTTGTTGAGTTTTGTTATAATCAGAATATAAAAAAGAAAAAAAGTTTGGTATGTGTGCTTACAACAACTTGTTATAAGCTACCGTTTTGATCGGATTTGGTACACGAACCCTAATCCCACGGCGACTGCACACATTATTGCTGCCGGTATGAATGCGTACAGGAAACTCAAACCTGCATCTTGCACCATGCCCGCTAGGATGGGTCCCACGATACCGCCTATGCCGTAAGCCGTAAAGAGGAATCCATAGTTCACTGCGAGGTTTTCTGCTCCAAACGAGTCAGCGCAGGACACTGGGAACAGTGCAAAGTTACCGCCGAAGTTGAAGCCGATTAATGCTGCAACAACATAGAACAGGATTGGGTTTGAGGTGGTGAAGAAGAATACGGACATCATTACCGTTTGGAAAGCAAACATTGCCATGAGTGCTTTGCCGCGTCCGATTCTGTCGGAGATTTGGCCCCATGCGATGCGTCCTGCACCGTTAAAGATGGGTAAGCAAACGGCGGCGCCGATGACTGCGATGTCTGTAGCTTCTTGTATGTTAAAACCGTTAGCTATGAAGCCGTCTGTTGGGCTTTTGGCGAAGTTTTGAACGTTACCTATCACCATTAAGCCTGCGAGTGCACCTACCAAGAACATGATCCAGAGCAAATAGAACGAGCTTGATTTTAGCATCTCTTTTGGTTTGCATCCAAGAATTCCTGTTTTTCCGGTTACTTGTGGGGGGTTCCATCCTTTTGGTTTCCAGCCTGCAGGAGGGTTCTTCATAGTAAGCGAACCAGCGATGACCAGTACGAGGAACATTATGCCGTAGACTAAAAACGCGAAGTCCACGTTTGAAACTGTGTATGCATATGCGCCTGCTTGTTGGCTAATTAAACCCGTAAATCCAAGTACGCTAGGTGGGTTAGCTATGAGGATCCATATGAATGCGCCAAATCCGAAGCCTGCAACTGCGAGTCCGCTGACTAACCCTTTTTTATCTGGGAACCACTTGACTGCTGTTGCAATGGGCACCACATAAGCCAATCCGATGCCTGCCCCAGCGACTACGCCGAGGAAGATTAGTTTTCCAATAAAACTTGCGCCCACAAAAGAGGCAAGTATGTAACCCAAACCAAGTAGAGTGCCTCCCATCAAAGCCACCTTCATCGGTCCGAGTTTTCCTTGAAGTCGACCACCGATTATTGTAAAGATGGCAAAGACCAATAGGCCTACGCTGAAAATTAGCTGGGTTTCTGTTTTTGAAAAAGCGAATTCGCTGGGTGCGGCTGCTGACCCTTGCAGAGGACCTGTAAATGCTGACCACGCATATATCGCTCCTAAAGCAAGCTGAATCAAAATTCCGCCAACAACAATAATCCAACGATTCATAACTTTTGACGATGTACTTGAATTATTTGGAATCGCCATATGTTTCACTTAGCGCATCCCTGTAATGATTCGTAATTAAATATCTATCTGTCAATAATTTCTTCAATACTTTGAATCTGCTTGGATTTAGGTGGTTAAATATGCTATTTTTGCAGGTTTGGCGCATGGCGTGAGTTAAGGTTAACTAGTTAATATTGATGATAAAAAACGGCTATAAAACTAAAAGCTAATTAAGCGAACCCGTAAACATCCAAGGCAGGAGAAACTCGAATGAGCAATAAATTGGCTAACCCTGCTCCTCTTGGACTCTTAGGCTTCGGCTTGACAACGGTACTGCTCAACTTGGCAAATGCAGGCGTCTACGGCTTAAACAGCATGATACTGGCAATGGGTATAGCTTACGGTGGTTTAGCTCAGGTTATCGTCGGCGCGATGGAATACAAAAACGGTAACACCTTTGGTGCCGTCGCGTTCACCTCTTATGGGCTGTTTTGGTGGTCTCTTGTTTTATTGTTGATGCTGCCAAACAACTTCATGGGAATCTCGGCACCTGACACAACCGCTATGGCAGCCTACTTCTTTATGTGGGGGCTGTTTACGTTTGCCATGTTCTTTGGCACACTAAAAGCTAACCGCGCATTGCAATTCGTTTTCATGAGCTTGGCGATTCTGTTCTTTATGCTGACCATTCGTGAGGTACTGGGTAATCCCGTGTGGTTTAACGTGATTACTGGTATTGAAGGTGTCATATGCGGTTCTAGTGCTGTGTATCTGGGGATTGCAGAGATTCTTAATGAATCGCATGGAAAAACTGTTCTGCCCATTTGCCCCGTAAAGTAGGCGTCTACTTCCTCTCTTCTTTTTTCTTTTCTTTGTGCGGGGTGGCTTCTCTACTTGTTAAATTTTCAAATGCGTTTATCGTAGTTTTGTAGCGGAAACAGTGAAATTTTGCTTCTCTATATGTTGACGTTTGAAGCTTTTTTACTGAAAGACTCTGTTTAAAAGATGCAAATCAAGCTCCGAATTATTGTAGACAGTGTTTTTGCTCCATCCAAATAACAAACTCGTATTTGGCGGCAACAAGCAAAAATCTGATGTTCTTTTTTCAATTTTGCAGTATTCAGTTGAAAAACCTTATAAATCGTTGGGGCTTATGTGTCGGGTCAGTTAGGACTGAGAACATGTCAGAAGCTAGTCTACCTTTCAATGAGAAATATTCTCCAAGTATTGCAAAAGTTTCTTCTGGTGAACTCCGAAAGCAAGAATGGGAGAAATCCATTAACAACCTCGAGGCATATTGGTCAGAAAAAGCAAAAGCCATCGACTGGTTTAAAGCCCCAACCAAAATTTTGGACGCTTCAAACCCGCCATTTTTCAAATGGTTCGCAGACGGCCAACTAAACATAAGCTACAACACCCTTGACCGCCACGTAAAAAGCAACCGCAAAAACAAGCTCGCCTACATTTGGGAAGGCGAAATGGGCGAAGTAAAAACCTACACCTACTACCAACTCTACCGCGAAGTAAACAAACTCGCAAAGGCACTAAAAGACCTCGGACTACAAAAAGGCGACCGAGTCGCAGTGTTCCTACCAGTTATCCCCGAATTACCCATCAGTTTGCTTGCAACCGTACGCTTAGGCGGAGTACATGCAGTTGTATTTAGCGGCTTTAGCGCAGAAGCCCTAGCCGACCGAGTCAACGACTGTGGCGCAAAAATTCTCATAACAGCCGACGGCAGTTTCCGAAGAGGCAAACCCGTCGCCATCAAAGACACCGCCGACCGCGCTTTACCCAACATGCCTAACATCCAGAAAGTCATTGTGGTAAAACGCACAGGTCAACCCGTACAGATGCAAGAGGGACGCGATATATGGTACAGTGACGCACTCGCAGCAGCAGGCGCCAACGCATATGTTGAACCCGAAGTCATGAACGCCACCGACCCGCTCTTTATCCTCTACACCTCTGGCACCACCGGCAAACCCAAAGGAGTCCAACACGGTACAGGCGGCTATCTCGTCTGGGCTTATTGGACCCTGAAATGGGCTTTCAACCCCAATGACGAAGACGTCTACTGGTGCGTCGCCGACATCGGCTGGATTACTGGTCACACATACAACGTCTATGCACCCCTCAGCCACGGCATAACCGCTTTCCTCTTCGAAGGTACCCCAGACTACCCCGCACAAGACCGCTGGTGGAGCATGATCGAAAACCACGGCGTCACAATCCTCTATGGTACCCCAACCGCAGTCCGAATGTTCATGAAATTCGGCGAAGAATGGGTTCTCAAACACGACCTAAGCACACTACGCGAACTCGGCTCAGTCGGCGAAGCCATAAACCCCGAAGCATGGAAATGGTACTACCGTGTCATCGGCAAAGAACGCCTACCAATCATCGACACCTGGTGGCAAACAGAAACCGGCGGATTCATGATTTCCCCAACAGCAGGCATTGAAATGACACCACTTAAACCAGGCTCAGCCACACTACCCTTGCCAGGTGTTAACGCTGACATCGTCGACGAAAAAGGACAGTCAGTGCCGCAAGGAACCAAAGGCTACCTAGTGGTAAAGTCTCCTTGGCCAGGAATGCTGCAAACCATCTGGAAAGATCCCGACCGCTTTAAACAAACATACTTCGGCAAATGGCCAGGCATCTACTATGTCGGCGACTACGCAATACGTGACCCCGACGGATACTTCTGGCTACTTGGCAGAGCAGATGAGGTTCTAAAAGTAGCAGGACACAGAATCGGCACCGTAGAACTTGAAAGCGCACTCGTATCTCACCCAGCAGTCTCCGAAGCAGCAGTCATGGGCAAAGAAGACGCAGTTAAAGGCGAAGTCCCAGTAGCATTCGTCGTGCTACGCGGCGGATTCACCCCCTCAGATGAACTGCGAGCTGAACTAACAAAACACGTCAGAACCACAATTGGCCCCATCGCAACTCCAGAGGCCGTCATAATCGTCGCTAAACTACCCAAGACCCGCAGCGGCAAAATCATGCGCAGACTCCTCAAAGCAGTGCTCACAGGCGCACCCCTCGGTGACACATCTACCATCGAAGACGAAGGCAGCATCGAAGACATCAAAGCCACCTACAGCGACCTCCGCAAACAACTCGAGAAGAAGTAAACAACCCCTTCTCTTCTTTTCTTTTTTATTATCATCGAGATTTTAGTCAAGAAATCGGCTTGGATGAATCTTTTAATTTTCCAAAACCTATGGCAGCTTTAATTATTTTTTCTAGGGTCTCAAAGTCGCTGTGCTGCACCGTTATCTCTTGTGTGCTGATGTAGTTGCCCTTTTTTGCTTGTGTTACAAGTTTCTCGAGTTCGTCTTCTAGGATGTCTCGGGTTAGGATGGGTTTGCCGTTAAGTAGCCGCAGATTGCAGCCTGTGCAGTATTGGAAGGTGTATTCGAGTTTACGGTTTTTAGAGTTGCCCTCGCCAAAGTAGGTTCTGTCATTGGCTAGGCGGTTGAAGTTGACGTCGTCGTATTCGATGAAGGTGACTTGGGTTTTTTTGAAGTCATGTTTGTGGCTGCTCATCGGTTTTCCTTTTGCTTTATGGTTTTACGGTTCATTAGGGTTTGCATAATAAAAACAGTAATGCATGTTCACTTCTCCCTTGTTGGTTGCGAAACAGAATTCTGCAGCTATTACTTTGGTTTGAAGTGTTGTTTAGTTTTGCTAAATATTGCCAGCGCTGCGAAATTGGCGATAAGTGCTAGCAGGATTCCTAAGGGGTATTCTGGGGCGACAAATATGCTTGAAGTCAGGATAAGGCCAGTTGTTGTTTCTGCCTCTGAGGCGCCCACAATGTTGGTGCCGCTGTAGGTTGCTTTAAAGAAAACTAGGGTGTTCCCACATATGCCCAGACTATCGGGGCAGAAGTCTGCGTTTATTTTCCCATCATCATCCGTGTTCAGGTTTGCTAAAAGTTGCCAGTTCCCCGTTGAACCCACCTTATAATATACGCTAACTGACCTATCATGCAAGGGTGAATCGTCTAAGGTCAATTGAGCTACTATAGTGGCATGTTGCCAGTCTGAGCTTGCGGCGAAGCCTGTTGTAATTGTGCTTGGGCTGAAGTTAATTGATAATGAACTGGCGGGGGGCATCCACTGAGTGACGATAAGTCCAGTGGGTGTTTGAGCTTCTGAGCTGCCTACTATATTAGTGCCCGTATAGTTTGCTTTGAAATATACTACCGTGCCGCCTGCAACACCAACCATATCAGGATAAAAATTCCTGCTGATGAAACCATTAGAATCAGTTAGCTCACTGAAAAAAAGCTGCCAATCAGCTGAATCAACTTTATAATACAACTTAACAGTCCTGCTGTATAAGGGGTCGCCATTTAAGGTTAGGTGAGCAGTTACTGTGGCATATTCCCTATCACTGGATTTCACAGCGCCAGCCGCAATAGTATCTGGACTAAAGTTTACAGTTAATGCGCTAGCAGGAGGTAACCACTGCGTTAGAATTAGTCCATCGGCTGTTTCAGCGTTTGAAGCGCCATAACTAGAACTTCCAATAAAAACTGCTTTAAAGTATACTGTTGTGCCTGCTGGGATACCGTACTTGTCGGGGTAGAAGGTTTTGCTGATTCTACCCTGTGAATCAGTGGTGTCACCGTAAAAAGCTGTCCAGCTTCCAGATAAGTCCACTTTATAATAGAGCAGTATTGTTTCGCCGTTTATGGATGCGCCGTTGCTGGTTAGTTGGGCTGTTACCGTTGCATATTGCATATCACTTTCTCTAACAGCGCCAGCGGCAATGCTGTCTGGGCTAAAGTCCACCGTCAAAGAAGTTGCAGTGCTTGAAAAAGATGGACTCACAAAAAATGATGCAAAAAGTAATGCAGACAAGATAATCAAACCATAGACAATGCTGTGGCGACTTTTTATCTGATGCCCTCTCCTAGATGACTCGTCAGTATGGCAAGTGATTGGATTTTCTTTATAACTCTTTACATATCGTATTTAGGTTGAAACGTTTCACGGCACATTTTTATCGTTTTTATTTTTTTTACATGACTAAAAATGATGGTTACCGAGATGTTAGAACCCGCATAATACACTCCTCAAATGAGTGGGGCAGATGTTGCTGGGCGAAACAATTAAGGACAAGACAGCAAGAGTATAAGCGGGCACCTGACATGCGGATTCAGTCTTGGCTTAGCAACGTTGGACTGTACATGTTCCTATTCGGAGGCGGCTTCTTCTTGTTTAGCATGTTGGCGTGGCGCGGTTTTTATCTGGTTGACCGCAACAGCCTGATTCCGTGGATGCGGCTCCAATCCGAGGCGACGTTGGCTTCGATTTATTGGTGGAACTATGTTGTGCTGACGCTTACAGTCGTGAGTTTAGTTATTGGCCTTGTAGGTTTTGTCGCATATGTTTTTGCGGAGCCAAAACCTCAAGAAAATTAGATAAAAGCTGATTTTAAAAAATGGTGAAGGATTATCCGGGTGGTTTTTCCCAAAGCTGCATTTTCTCTTTCTTGAGCTCCGTACGTTTGCGCTGCAGATACTTGTAGACGGTGTGATGCTCACAGCCCTCAATGATCATTTGTACGGCGTTGCGTGCGGCGTCAGCTTGCTCGAAGCCACCGATGATTCCGACTGTGTGACCATAGACGACGACGTCGGCTTCGGTTAGTTCTTCAATTAGCTTTCGCGTTTTGCCTTCAGTGCCGATTATGCGTCCTTTAATGCGTTTGATGTCTGATTCGGAGCGGCCAAAGATGAGACGCAAATCGATTAAGTCGTAGATGTCGTCTTCGTTACGGATGAGGCGAAATGCCGTGTCAGGTGGGAACCCTCTTCCGATCGCTGTTGCGACGTCTTTGGCTTTGAGCAATATGGAGGGGTCTTTGGCTCCTTCGAGGAGGGTGATTGTTACGCTGCCTTCTGTTTCCACAACCAGCTTTACTTTGAGTTGTTCTTCGATGTATTGTTTGGTTTTGCCGTCGGGTCCAATCAGTATGCCGACGCGTTCTTTAGGTATACGAACAAAGGTGTCAAGACCAGCCATTACTTTCTAACAACCATGCTATGCAAATCTTCAACTGGAACTACATTAACATTTAGGCGACTAAAGTATCTATTGAGATTAGCCAAATCCCGTCGCAGCAACATGTCCGCCATAGGATGCTGAACAGAAACTGACTGGGAAACATCAAACACTACGGGGCGTCCCTTCCACATCATAATGTTATATTCACTAAGGTCGCCATGCACAATCTTAGCTTTCTGATAGAGACGCTTAACATACGTACAAAGAAGCTTGTAGACGCGTTCGGGGTTAGCGGGAGGCTGCTCTTTTAGCGACGGGGCACTCACGCCGTCTTTCCCAATAAACTCCATAAGGACAACGTTGCTTTTGACTGCAATGGGTTTTGGAACAGGCACTTTAGCTTCAGAGGCTTCTTTGAGGTTTCGAAATTCCTTCTGCGCCCAAACCGCCATCAGCGAGCGCGTATCATGTTTGACGTCTTTAAAGCGGGGGTCGCCTTCGATGTATTTGTGCATGCCTTTCTTGAATTCAGCCGAGGATGTTAAGTAAATTTTTACCGCTAAATCTTTACCTTCTTTGTTTTTGCCCCAATACACTTTGGCTTCTTTTCCGCTACTAACTGCGCCGTTGACTTCGTAGAGTATGCCGCTGTTGAGCATGTCAAAGACGATTAGGCGGGTGGTTTGGTCAAAAACCTCTTCGACAGTGGCGCGTTCGTTGGATTTGTCGTGGATGAGCATTTTGTCGCGGCGTTCCACGGTGCGTTCACGGTGGGCGATGCGTTCTCGAGCTTTATGAGACATAACAGTCACCCATGCTATACAGCGTCAAGTATTTAAAAACACACAACTACTGTCAGGTTTAGTAGGCTATAGTACAATCTTGCGAAAGTCCATGGCTTTTCATACTTTATATAAAGGAGAGAGATCGGTTTGAGAGGTACTGCTTACTGACCTAAAAAGGGGTTTAGAGGGTTAAAAGTCCCTTTCTGCGTAGGTTATCCGCTTGAGCGTGGGTGTACCGCCAGGTGACGTCTCCGCGGGTATCGGTTTGGAATTCCCATGGGGAAATGATAACTATGTCGCCTTCGCGTATCCAGACGCGGCGTTTCATTTTGCCTCTGATGCGGCAGAGTCGTTCTGCGCCGTCTTGGCATTTAACCATGATGCGGTCGAATCCGAGTAGTTTGGTGACTACGCCAAGCACTTCGCCTTGGCCTGGATAGACCATTTCGCTAATTGCGCCTTCGCTTAACACTTTTTTCTTTCCCAAAGGTATGCCTCAGTTAATCGGACAGGATTATGAACAATAGTTTTTTCTCACTTAAAAGCATGTTCATGGCTCTGTACAGATTCACCAGAAAAACAGATCTCACGCAACAACCTAAATACGCATTAAACACATGATAAGTCAACGGTGACACGATGATTGTAGGCGCAGTGGTTTTAGCCTCAGAAAAACAAAAAAGCACCGCAAAAAACGGGGCACTCCAGCAACTCAGCGGCAAAACCGTCATCGAAAAAGTCCTCGACACACTCGAAACCGCACAAATAACCCCGCAGGTGGCTGTTTTAGGCACCGACCTCGAAGAAGTCATCGAAGCAATTCGGCCTAAACTGGGCAAAGTAAAAATCGCGCTCAACCTCGCACCCACACGTGGAAACACGCCATCCTTCCAAACGGGTCTTATCGTCATCTCCAATGTCGAAGCCGCCTTTATGGTGTTAGGCGACCAACCACTCGACCCCGCAGTTTTGAAGGCACTCACTGAGGCTTTAGAGGGCAACAAGGAGGCTCTGATTGCTCAACCCATCAAAGAAGGCAAAGTGGGATATCCGCTGCTTTTCCGTCAACCATTATTCGCCCAAATCTTGGGGTTACTAAGCACCCAAACCATACAAGACGTAGTCAACGCCCACAAGGACCATTTGGTCAAGGTTGACGCGTCGCGGTGGACAATACAGTACACTGACGAGAACTCCTAAGCGGCTTGCATTGGCTAAATAGTTCGAGTAGAAAACGCAATCTACATAGAGAACCCTTAAATCCGCGGTGAGGGTTGCCTTCTAAAAAGGTTGATTCCCCGATGAATTTTTGGAGAGACATTCCTGCAGGCGATAACCCCCCTGACCTCTTAAACATGGTCATAGAAGTTGCTAGCGGTTCACGCGACAAATACGAGTATGCACTCCACTGGGAAGCATTCGTCCTTGACCGCATCATCCCCTCCTCGGTAGTGTTCCCCGTCGAATATGGGTTTGTGCCCCAAACATGGTACGACGACCATGACCCCCTCGACATCATGGTTCTTAGCTACTCACACCTCACAATGGGCTGCATCGTCAAAGTCCGCGTCATAGGCGCCCTAATCATTGAAGACGAGGAAGGCTTAGACGCCAAACTCCTCTCCGTACTGGTAAACGATGCGCGATTCGAAGGTTACCACGACATAACCGATGTGCATAAGCATCGACTGGTGGAGATTCAGGAGTTCTTTGAAACATACAAGCGACTTGAACCGCACAAATGGGTTAAAATCCGCGCTTGGAAAAACGCCAAGGAAGCCCAAGAAATCGTCAAATACGCCATGAAACGCTACCAAGAATTAGCAGAGAAGCCGCCATCAGACCACAAGTGACCCTTGCGCTTGTGGCTTTTGGGCGGTGGGCTGCTGTAGCTTTAAATCCACACATTCAATTATTGCTTAGAGGCCGATAGAGTGTCCTACACATTTAACATCCCCTACCGAAACAACGCTAAACTAAAAGCAGTAATGGAACGCATAAAAGAAGACAAGAAACTGCAGACCTATTGGCGATGCAGCAACGTTATGGCAATTGAACGCATGGGCTTCACCGACCATGGCCCCACACATGTCAAAATCGTCGCCAATCTCGCCCTCAAACTACTCCGCACGCTGGTCGAGAAGAAACTCATCACGCCAAGCATTGTAGAAAACTATGGCATGAGCATTGATGACGCTGAGGTGGTGGTTGTTTTAGGCTCGATATTTCATGATTTAGGCATGATTGTGCAGCGCCGCAACCATGAACAATACAGCGCCAATCTCGCGTTGGGCTTTCTCAACAAGCATTTGCCGCCCACCTACAGCGATGAAGAAGTCGCCATAATCACCTCAGAGGTGCTTCACTCCATCGTTACCCATGAGCAGCCGCCCAGCAATGAACCCGTAAACCGCATCTTAACCAAAGAAGCCGGCATCGTAGGCATCGCCGACGCCTTGGACATGGAGGCTGGACGCGCCCGCATACCCTTCCAAGCAGGCAAAATCGACATCCACGCCGTCTCCGCGCTCTCCATCGAGAAAGTAGAGGTTGAAGTAGTGGAAGGTGGCCAGAAACCGATTAACATCAAAATTAAAATGTCCAACTCCGCAGGCGTGTTCCAAATTGATGAGCTTCTCAAACCGCGTATTGTTAATTCGGGGTTGGAGCAGTTTTTCCATGTTATCGCGGAGATTACGGGTGAAAAAGAGAATCGTATCATAGAAAAATTCGAAATCTAACCGCCAAAACGTTTGGGGAACCAAAAAACAAATTATATCCCTACAGCAACCATAGAGCAGCAGGAGACTTAGCTCTTGGAGACTCGAAGAGAAATTGATCCTTTAGGCGAACGTCAAATCCCCCAATCAGCCTACTACGGCATCCAGACGCTTAGGGCAACAGAGAATTTCCCCGTAAGCGGCATCAAAGAACCCGCCGTATTCATCAAAGCCTACGTGTTCATCAAAAAAGCCGCAGCCACCGCAAACATGGAGGTGGGCTGGCTTAAACCTGAACTTGCCCAAGCCATAATCGCCGCCTGCAACGAAGTCCTCCAAGACAAATTCCTTGACCAGTTCGTTGTGGACGTTTATCAAGCTGGCGCAGGTACATCTTTTAACATGAACGTTAACGAAGTCCTCGCCAACCGAGCACTCGAACTCCTCGGCAAAGCCAAGGGCGACTACAAAAGCCTCGGTCCCAATGACCACGTTAACATGGCACAATCCACCAACGACACCTTCCCAACCGCACTGCACGTTTCGGTTTTGATGGCGTTGCAGCCTTTGTTGGTGGCGCTTGACGATTTAGCCGCTGCCTTTGAGGAGTTGGGGAAGAAGAATGCTCATGTGCTTAAGTCTGGTCGGACGCATCTGCAGGATGCGGTGCCTGTGACGGTTGGGCAAGAGTTTAGCGCATATGGCTCCGCAGTTGCTCATGCTGCTGCTGAGTTGCGTCGTCGCCAAGAAAACCTCTACATGGTCGCGTTAGGGGGCACTGCAACTGGCACGGGCGCTAACAGTCACCCTGACTACAAACGCCTCGCAATCGCGGAGCTCGCCAAACTCACGGGGTTCCCGCTTAAACCTGCCGCTAACAATTTTGAGGCGCTCCAGAGTCACCGTCCCGCCCAGACGGTTTCAAGTGGTCTCAAAGAGTTGGCGCTTGAGCTTATCCGCATTGCCAATGACCTGCGGCTTCTCGCATCGGGGCCTACCACGGGTTTCAACGAAATCGTTTTGCCTCCTGTGCAGCCTGGCTCCTCGATTATGCCTGGCAAAGTTAACCCTGTAATGGCGGAGTGCCTTGACATGGTTGCTTACCAAGTGGTCGGCAACGACACAGCTGTTTCGTTGGCGGTGCAGGCTGGGCAGATGGACCTCAACGTCATGACCCCCGCAGTCGCCTACAATATGCTTAGTAGCATCCAAATCCTCACTAACTATTTGCCTGTGTTTACGGAAAAATGCGTCCGCGGAATTACCGTCAATGAAGACTGCTGTGAATGTTACCTTGAAAAGAACCCATCGCTGGCGACGTTGTTGGCGCCTAAAATTGGCTATTTGGAGGCGGCTAAGGTTGCTAAGCAGGCGCAGGCAGAGAAACGCACAGTCAAAGAAGTAGCACTGGAGCGAAAGTTGTTGTCTAAAGAGGAGTTGGATGAGATTTTTAGCCGAAAAAACCTCCTCAACGAACGATAACCTTTAGGCCAAACAATGCAGTGAACCCCGCGAACCTGTGCTTAGGTGACAGCGTCTTGGGGGTTGTTAATTGTTGTCGTTGGCTCTTCTTTTGGGGTTGAGGTCTGTTTTTTTATTATAAACGCTAAACCCCCGAATAGTCCCGCCGCGGTCGCTGCTGAGGTTACGCCGATGACCATCCATGCTTGCCACGGGGGAAGAAAAGTTTCAAGGTACCGCAGAAAGCCAATCAGAAAAAACAGAGAAGCGGCTGCGGTTGTTGTAATCGCGATAGATAAGAGCACGGTACTTACGATGCTTATGACGAGTAATTTTTTTAGGCGTTGTTTGAAGGCGGCTTCTTGCTTTTTTGTGTACTCTTTGATGGCTGCCTTTACTTCGTCAAAGAATTGAGTGATTAAATCTTTAAGGGGGGTAGATTTTGACAAAAAACCGCTTCTCTAGGGGGTTACCCATAGATGGGTAAAGACATGGGGGATTTATAGGTGTGTGACTGCCAAACGCCAGCCACACCCGAAATCCAAACAACTGATTTTTGGGGTTTTTGTGGTTGTATTTTTGAGGTAGCAACATTTTATGAGTCAGCTTACGGTTCTCTCTTTTAGGTTTATGCAACCGTTGCCACAGGCGTGTAGCGGTTGGGTGGGTTTTTATGGGGTTTTCGGATTATTTTGGGCGGTTTTGGTTTGCTGCGGAACCAATTTTTGGGGTTGTTATGACGCTTGTTTTCCTCGGGATTCTAAACAACGATGCCATCTACACTTATCCAGAACTTCTAGACAAGGTAGTGAACGCAGTTATTTTGTCTGCGATTTCTTGTTGTATCGCTTGGGGGGTAGTTGATGGCATTTTTTATGCTTGGGAACAGCATTCTCTGGTCTCCAGAAAGAACCTCATTACCAGCTATACCAAAAATGACGCATTAAAGAGCGAGGGGTTAGAGATGATAGCGGAGGATTTAGAAGATGGTTATGTCTCGATTCTGGATGATACTGAGAAGTCAAGCGTAGGGGCTATGGTTTTTAAGCGTATGGCGGATTATGCGAAAAAAGAGCGGGTGCCTGTTAAGGATGATTTGGCGACGATTTTTCTTGATATGGGGTTAAATCTTGGGGCTTGCCTGATAATTCTGCTTCCGCTGATATTGCTGCGTAATGTTGTGGCGGTTTATGACTTGGTCAATGTTTCCTTCATAACCGCGATTGTTTTGATGTTTATCATCGGAGTTTGGGTAGAAACCCGCAAGAGTTGGCGATTTAAAATCCGAAAAGGCGGCTTATATGCCATGTTAGGTTTCCTTATAACCCTGCTAACTTGGTTCTTAGGCGGCTAAAAATCAATAAAAAAGGAAAAAGAAGAAGAAAGCTATTGTTCCTCTTCAGGAAGCCCCATTTTACGCAGATAATCGCGACCGTACTTGGGGTTACTTATCAGCTCCTTACTCCGCAACAGACGCCGTTCAAGACGGTCTAAGGCAACTTTGAATGTGGGTTCAACGCCCCAGCCTTCACCTGTTGCGAAGAAGCTCCCTCGAGCGGTACGGAATTGGAGGCGGCAATGTACCATAGGCGTATCTCTCAAGTTGGTTCCACGGTGGCTCTTAATATAGACAAAAAGCGAGCCTGTTTGGAAGGTTTCTTGGAAGCGGTTGGTAAAGCTGTCGAACTCCGTCATCATGTACTGTTGTTGGTCGGGGGAGACTTCGACGTCTTTGACGCCGAATTGTATGGTGAAGCGACGTTCGGGGGTTTCAAGTTGGCTGATGGATTCAAGGAAGTCAAGTTTAGTGACGATGCCAACGAGGCGTTCTTCATCTGTGACACATAGACAGCTAATGTCATGGTTATGCATGGAGACTTCGGCTTCTCGGAGCAGAGTTTGCGGCGAAGCGGTGATGACAGGACTGCTCATGATTCCTTTAGCGGGGACGCCTAAGGTTTCGATGTGTTCGCCTGCAACATCTTGGTTGCCCATGCGTCTCTGAGGGAAGTAGAGGTTCTGAAGGATATCTTGGAGGCTAATCAGACCCGCAAGTTTACCTTTCTCGATGATTGGCACGTGAGAGATGCCGAATTCCCGCATTAGGCTTAAGACTGCGCCGACGCTGCGGTTAGCTTCCAGTGTGTGAGGGGCACGAGTCATGATGGATTCAAGTTTGTTGCTGCCCCAGCCAGCGCCCACTACCGAGTGGATTACGCTTTCATCAGTGACAAACCCCACGAGGCGGCCTCTCTCGATGACGGGAAGCTGGCGAACGCCGCTGCCAATCATCAACTTAGCGATGCGACCCAACGAATCCGTTGGTGCAACTTCGGGGGCGACCGTCATGAGGCTGCGGACTTTGGTGCGGCTCAAGTCAAGTCGACTCCTCAACACAGAGCGCCGGCTGACCATGCCGAGGTAGTGGTCTTTGTCATCGAGCACCGCAATCACAGGCGGAAGACCCTTTTTGAAGCCTTCCAGACACCGCGAAGCGGAGTCGTTTTCATAAACGGTGTTGAATTGTTGGGCGTAAATATCTTTAGCAGTCGCTGACATTGCCATAAAATATCACAGCAGACTCTATAGCTGACGAAGAATTTAAAGGTTCAAAAACCCCCTGCAGAGGAAAAGTAATGCTTATTAGACCTGCATCGCTAACTGTTTTGTAGCTTTTAAGCCAAAAAACCGCCAAAGCAGCCGTTGTCTATCACAAATCCAGCCTTGTTCTATGTTAAACAAACAAAAAATCAACGCATTTTAGTCGAAAAATACAGAAAACCGCTGAAGCGTAATAAATAAAACTAGAACAATTTTTCCTTGCTCTTTAAATAAGCCAGCCTACACTGTCCTATTGTTTGAGGTTTTAGCCTCAGCATCTGTTTTAATCGGTTTTTTAACATAAAAAAACGTTTGCTATCCGCTTCTACCACGGAGGGATTGTTTTATCTGTGGCGCTAAATCAGAAAGAACTTGTTGAAGAATTAAGAGGGGAATGGAAAAAGCTTTGGCGGGAACGTGTTGACGATAAAGTCCGCGCGGAAGGCATCGCCATCGACAACTACTGGAGCCTCTACATCGATAAGGGCACAGTTATTCATGCCACCCGCGACTTTAAAGCACTCAACTTCAAAGATATCCTTCGACAGCACGAAATAGAGAACGCGGAACGCTACATCCCCCCTGACCCGCATGTGGGCGGATGGACCAAATTCGTAAAAGACAACATCACCCACCCAGCCCAGAAACGCCGAAGACGCGAAGGCTACACGTTTTCAGTTAAAGTAAAGCAGCAGAAGAAAAAAAGTGGCCGCGGCTGGCTGCACATCAATTAATTTGGGGATTTTGATGGGAACTTATAGGGACCGTTTAGACATCATCGCTGACATTTTAAACGTAGCTAGCAGGGAAGCTAAAAAAACCCAGATCATGTATCAGGCGAACCTAAGCTACAAGGTGTTACAGCGGTACTTAGCCGAGATTGTGGAGGCTTCGCTGGTGGAATACAAAAAACACAATCAACGCTACTTCTTAACGTTTAAAGGGCAACAGTACCTCGACGCCTACAAAGACTATGCCCGGTACAGTAAAACCATCGAGAAACGCCTAAACGACTTCTCAACCAAACGCAAAAACCTCGAGACACTCTGCCCCTCAAAACCCTACGCCCTCCTTTCAACGGAAAACACCTTCCATGACCTGGAGAGCTAACATGCACAAAACAAGACTTCTAGCAGCATTGGTCATCTTGTTTTTTGCGGTCTCACAGATAAGTCCACTTGTAGCCGCAAGCGAAGGCAGCGCACAATCCGCCATAAACTCCGCAAAAGCCACGCTTAGAACCTGCTACGAGGCAACGCAACAATTAGAAGACTCGGGCGCCAACGTTGAAGCCTTAACCCAAACCCTAAACGACGCCGCAGCCTTGTTGTCTAAAGCGGAATTAGCGTATGCCGCAGAAAGTTACGATGACGCCGCCAACTTCGCCACACAAAGCAGAACCCAGCTTAACGGTTTTGAAGCAGAAGTCAACACACAAGCGGAAGCAACCCAGCAAGCTAACACTCAGGGCGTGTTGGTTATGTTGGTTTCTTTGGTGTCTTCGGTGGCGCTTTTGGGTGCTGGTTTTGCAATTTGGATAAGTTTAGGTAAAAAACAAAGGAGCCCTCCCCATGGCATTACAGCAGTATAGGGGCGTGTTGCTTATCATCATGGTAGTTGCAGCGTTGCTTGTTGCGTCGCCCACTATCGAAAGGGTGGTTGTGGCTCCGCAGACCGACTATTTCACGGAGATATGGCTGCTTGGACCCTACCACAACGCCACCTACCCCTACAACGTAACCGTCGACACAACCTACCACTACTACGTGAACGTGGCGAACCATCTGGACGCCTGTGGCTATTACACGCTGGAAATGAAGTTCCGTAACCAATCTCAATCTGGACCTGACAGCTTCAACCAAACCGCCAGCGAATTACCCGCCTTGGGTAGCATCACCTTTTTTGTTGCTGACGGAGAAACCTTGGAGATGCCGCTGGACATATCTTTTCATTACGAGATGAAACCCCACACCATAAACCGCTTAATAGTTCAAACCATCACCCTAAACAACGAAACCATACCTGTGGAGTCGACAACACTTTCTTTAGACACTATTAGGTGGGGTTTTTACGGCAACCTGTTTTTTGAGTTGTACCTCTATAACGGGACCACAGGCAGCATGACGTATAATCAGCGTTACGTGAGTTTGTGGCTCAAGATGGAGACACCCTCATTCTAATAATTTGGAGGTTTCATTTTGGTTCTTAGATCAAACACCATTTTAGCGGTCGGCGCCCACCCAGACGACATAGAATTAGGATGCGGCGGAACCATCCGTACAGCATCAAAAATGGGCAAACGCGTCATAGCCGTTTTCATGTCCAAAGGCGAACAGAGCGGCAACCCCGAAGTCCGCCCCAAAGAAAGCATCGAAGCCTTAGCCCTGCTGGGGGTTAACGAGGTTTATTTCGGCGATTTTCCCGACACCGAAATTCCATGCTCACGCCAAGCCATAGACTTCTTAGAAGCCTTCTACATCGCCAATAAACCCGAAACCATCCTAACCCACACCATCAACGACATCCATCAAGACCACAGGCAAGTCGGCTGGGTGTCGATGTCTGCGTTTAGGAATGCACCACAGCTTTTAGCCTACGAGACGCCCAGGGTTACTTCGATGTTTGCACCCACCTATTTTATTGACATAACAAACAGCGTTAGCGACAAGTGGAAAGCGCTTAAATGCCATTTTTCGCAGAAAACTAAACGATACATTACTTATGAGTCGATGGTGAATTTGGCTTCGTTTAGGGGGAGCCAGGTTAGTTTGCCTGCGGCTGAAGCATTTGAAGTTGTACGTTATGTGGAAAGGTTGAATTCTCCATAGTGGCGACGGAATCAATGATTGTTGCGGGGCACCAGCCGAATTATCTGCCGTGGCTGGGCTTCTTTGATAAGTTGCGACGCTGCGACGTATTTATCATAGAGGATAACGTGCAGTATGAGCATCAGGGCTTCACCAACCGCAACCGCATAATGACCGTCGACGGAGTAAGATGGCTCACTGTCCCCGTAGAACACGCCAAATGGCCCATACGCATTAACGAAGTTCGAATCGCCAACAGAGCCGAACCAAAATGGAACAGTCGACACTGGTTAACCCTCAAACACGGCTACTGCAAAGCACCCCACTGGAATGACTACGCAGACTTTTTTGAGGAAACCTACATGCAAGAATGGACTTACCTTATCGACCTCAACATGCATGTCATTCGAGGCATAATGCACTTTTTAGGCATCGACACACCGCTTGTTTTAAGCTCCAAGTTGGGTGCAAAGGGCAAAAAAAGCGAACTAATTATTGCACAGTGCAAAAAAATCGGTGCAGACACTCAGCTTGCCGGCAGAGGCGGCAAAGTCTACATTAACGATGAACGTTTCCGCCAGGAGGGGATTAACTTGATTTTTCAAGAATTCAAGCATCCAATCTACACTCAGGCTCATGACGGATTCGTATCTAATCTTTCAGCTGTGGATTACTTGTTTTGTGTAGGCGGAAAACCATGGTAACACCAATTGAGGTTTCAAAAATGACGATTTCAGCATCTTCCCCCGCATTCTCACCTGAGAGCCTCAACCAAATCCTAACGGACCTACGAGGCGTGCTGGAAAGCGGCAGATTAACTGATGGTCCCCATGTGTTAGAGTTTGAGGAAAAATTCGCAAAATACAACGGCTCCAAATACGCCATCGCAGTAAGCTGCTGCACCGCTGCTCTTGAGATTTCCATGCGTCACTTCGGACTAAACGATCGAAAAGTGATTGTGCCTACCAACACTTTTGTTGCCACCGCAAACGCCGTTGTATTCGCGGGCGGCAAACCTGTCTTCTCGGATATGAATCCAGACACGTTAGGTGCAGACGTGGAAGACATTAAACGCAAAGTCACCGGGGACACAGCAGGCGTTATCGTTGTGCATCTTTCAGGCTTAGTTTGCCCCCAAATTGAGGAGCTCAAAGAGTTCTGCCACGATAAGGGCATGTTTCTTATTGAAGACTGCGCCCACGCACATGGCGCCCTAAAAGGTACCCAGAAGGCGGGGTCGTTTGGGGACAGTGGCTGCTTCTCGTTTTATCCCACCAAAGTGATGACTTCCTGCGAGGGCGGCATGATAACAACTGACAACGAAGAACTTGCCCAAACAGCGCGTTGCCTGCGAACGTATGGGCAGGATAAGAATCGGTTGATGGTAAAGCTTGGGTATAATTGGCGGCTAAACGAGATGGCTGCAGTTGTGGGGAAACATCAATTGGAGCGTCTCGATGAGTTGGTGAATAGACGCAACCAAATCGCAGAGTGGTATGCCAACTCCTTAAGTGAGGTTGAAGGCGTATCAGTTTTTAGGGTGCCGCAGGGTTTTCGTCATAGCTACTACAAGTTTGTGGTGAAGTTGGCTGACGGTATTGACCGCATTAAACTGGGCGAAATCCTCAAGGAAAAATTCAGTGTGGAAACTGGTCACATTTACTATCCTCCTTGTCATCTCCAACCCTACTATAAAGAAAACTGGGGCACTAAAGAAGGCGATTTACCCGCCTCAGAACGCGTTTTGCCCCAAGTGATGTCTTTACCGATGCATTATGGCATAACTAAAGAAAACGTAGCCTACATCCGCCACGCCTTAGACGCCTCAATCAAACAGCTGAAATCATAGACATGACGTGTTTGAGAATGCCCAGCAAAAATCAATACAAAGCTCCCGCTGAGCGTTTTCCTATACGAAAATCCGAGTTGGACCGCTTCAAATATGGTAAACAAAAACTCGGCGAAATCATTGCCAATCATGATGGTGAGGCGTTGTGTCTGGATGTGGCTTGCGGCGCAAAACCTTTCCCTAAAGCAAATGTGCTCTGTGACCTCAACGTGAAGCCTGTGCCTGACCGCAGCATGAAGGGGCTTGTAACGGATGGGAAACCATTTGTTATGTGTAGCTGTTTAGCGTTGCCTTTTCGGGACGGCGCCTTCGAGTTCGTTACAAGTTATTATTTGCTTGAGCATTTAGAGGAGCCGACAAGGCTTTTTTTGGAGCTAAAAAGGGTGGCTAAGCATGGATATCTGCAGTGCCCTTCATGGTTTAATGAATTGCTCTATGGCGAAGATGTTCACTACTGGACCGTTAGCAAACATGGCAACACCCTCTACCTTAGGCCGCTAAGAAAGCGGCGACTTCAGTTCGGATTCATTTTTCACCGCCTATACCTTAACCCAACATGGCAGGTTATCCACGCCATACTTGATGAAACGCTGCATCTTTTCACCGTAAGATACACCTTTTAGGCTGAGGACTATGAGCAAACCCCTTATTCGGTCATCAAAACCCTGTTTTCCACCAGAAGACATAGCACCCATTCTAGCAGACTTCAAAGAAGTCCTCGAAGAAGGACAATTCCGCAACGGCAAAAACGTAGCCATATTCGAAAACATGGCCGCCCAATACCTGGGCGTTGGAAGTGCAATAGCGTTTGATTCAGACTCCAGCGCATACGAAACCGCCCTACGATACTTCGGCGTAGGCACTGGCGACGTGGTGGTTTGCACTAACAGCTTCATCTCAGTACCTAACAGTGTCGTAGCAGTCGGCGCCAAACCCGTCTTTGCAGATATCCGCGCTGAAACCCTTTCCATGAACCCTAGTAGCCTCAAAGAAAACCTCACCTGCAAAACCCGCGGCGTCATCCTAACACACATCGCAGGCTTCCCAAACCCTGACTTAAATAAAATTATGGAAATCTGCCGCGAACATGGGCTGTTCTTAATTGAAGATGCCACACATTCCCTCGGTGCCACTGTAAACGGCAAAAAGGTAGGTACCTTTGGCGATGCAGGCGTATTCTCCTTTACCCCCACTAAGGTGCTAACTACGGGGGAAGGCGGCATGATGGTTACCAACAACACTGAGCTCGGAGCGTTTGCACGGCAATACCGTTTCTATGGTTCAGGCTCGGGTAAAACCAACTTTGTAGACGTAGGTCGCCACATGGTGTTACATGAACTCTCAGGCGTACTAGGAATTCATCAACTAAGGCGGCTTGAAGAATTCATCCAGAGACGCAACCAGATCGCTCAAACATACAACAAAGCATTTAGCAAACTCAACAGGGTTTCCATAGTAAAATGTGGAAGAGGCTGCAGATGCAGCTACTACAAGTACCCGCTCATTCTTGGCGAGGCTCTCAACAAGGCAACGCTTGTACGGCGACTCTGGGAAGACTACGGCATTGAATCTGGAAACATTTTCTATCCTCCCTGTCACATGCAACCAGTATACCAAAAGCACGGCGCCGTCTCCTATGGCAGTTTGGCGGCTGCGGAAAAAACGCTTGCCCAAACAGTTGCTTTGCCCATGCATGTGGGTTTAAGCGACAATCAGGTTGACTACGTTGTGGATGCAGTTTCTGCGTTAGTTGTGGGGGCAAGTTAACAGTTTTCTGTGTAGACGATTAGCAGAAGAGTATAGAACATCCATGTTTTTTTCGGGATGTTTCATCCTTACCTCTTTAAAAGTTTGTTTCCCCGAGTAAATCTTAACCCGACTTTCGGCTTTTTGGAGACTTTTTCTAATGACTGAAATACACTCAAGCATCTCTGTGATAATAGCTACGCTAAATGAAGAAGCAGGGATTGGGCCAACCATCGATGAAATGCAGCGGGTCCTAAACAACCCTTACCTGATGGTTGTTGACGGGAAAAGCGTTGACCGAACAATCGAGATAGCCAAAAACATGGGTGCCGACGTGTTACTCCAAGAAGGCAAAGGCAAAGGCGACGCCTTGTTTCAAGGGTTTAGGCTACTGCAAACCAAAGTGCCCTACGTAGTATTCACCGATGCAGACTACACCTACCCCGCAGGCTACATCCCTCAAATGCTTGAGATCCTCGAACAGGACCCCGAAGTTGGTATGGTCATAGGCAACCGCTTCAAAGGCAAATACAACCTCTCCAAATCCATAACCAACCCCTTCTACGTCGGAAACCGACTCCTCGCGTTCGCTCAATACATGATGAACGGCGTAAAACTCGAAGACCCCCTCTCAGGTTTACGAGTTGTAAGAAGCGAAATCCTCAACAACTGGAAACCGAAAAGCAAGGGCTTTGACGTGGAGGCAGAGATGAATTCGCTTGTTGAACGTCGAGGCTACCGAATCGCTGAGGTCCCCATTGATTACAGAGACCGACTGGGCGAAAAGAAGCTTAAACTAAGGCACGGTTTAGGCATCATGAAGCGGATTATGGCAGAAAGCTTCACAATCTAATTTTTTAACCAAAATCAATGCACTGTTTGGCTACGGTTGAGTCTAATTTTGGAGTTAACGTTTATGGAACCTAAAGAGTGGACGCTAAAAATCGGCGTTGTAGGCTTAGGCAAAATGGGTATCATGCACGCCTGTCTGCTAAACACTTTTCCCAACGTGAAGGTCACGGCGCTTTGCGATAAAAGCCGTCTCATCCGAACCATAGCAAAACACACCATCCACAAGGTAACCGTCACCGATGACATAGACCAACTTTCGGGGCTTGGGCTCGACGCAATCTACGTGTTAACGCCCATACCAACCCATTACCCGATCATCAGAGAAATCTGCACTAAAAAACTCGCCGAAAACGTATTTGTCGAAAAAACTCTCACCTCCAACTACAAGCACTCGCTCGAATTATGCCGATTAGCCCAGGAGCATTTGGGCGTAAATATGGTCGGCTATATGAAACGCTTCTCGGTAACTTTCAACCAAGCCAAAACAATCCTAGACCATCATGTTCTTGGGGATTTGCTCTCTTTTAGCGGCTATGCCTTCTCCTCAGATTTCGCTGATGTGCCCGAGGGTTCAAACATATCTAAAGCCCGAGGTGGCGCCTTGGATGATTTGGGTTCGCATGTAGTGGATTTAGCTTCTTGGTTTTTTGGGGATTTAGTGGTTGATTTTGCGCAGGTAAACTCACGAATCGCCCAGGATTCCGAAGATGACGTTAGCTTTGGCGTGTCGGGGTCGGATAATTTGCAGGGGATTTTTGAGGTGTCCTGGCGTAAAAGCGGTTACCGAATGCCCGAGTTCGGCCTCTCAATTCATGGAACCAAGGGCACCCTGAAAGTCAACGATGATGAAGTCCAACTGGAATTAAACGGGGAATCACCCAAAACGTGGTATCGGCACGATTTAGACGATAACGTGGGGTACCTGCTTGGAGGACCTGAATATTACCGTGAAAACAAACATTTCATTGACTCCATAGCTATGGGTCACCCTGCACGCGCCAGTTTTGAAAGCACCCTAAACGTCGATTTCTTAATTGAACAGGTACGGAGACAAAGCAGCAAATGACCCCAAAAACGCTAAACCTCCTAGTCGGGGACAACCCCTTCCATGGAATCAGCCACCTCTCCCAGACCAGAGCACGCCTCCGCAGCGCCGAACAACAGCAAGAAAACACTCAGCAAGCAGCCCACCTTGTAGAGCTCTGCTTAGCAAACGGCGCAGACGGCTTCATGTTCTCCGTTGACGAAGCCACCTTAGCAATCCTCAAAAACTTAAATATCAACCCCAAAACCCCTCGTTGTGCCCTTTACGCTCTGATTCCCTACGCCTATGAGTATGTACGGAAGTCGACGCAGACAGGTGGCGTGGCGGGTTTAGCAAAGAATCTCGCCAAAGAACTGTTGCGTTCAAACAAAAGAGACGTAGCAGTTAACATGGGCGGCATTTTAGGCCTCAACCCCTCGGCGTTGCTGAAAACCTATGCGGCTTATGAGTTGTCTAGGCTAAAAGCAGTCGTCAACGGGAATGTTTTCTTGAAGTCTTTGATGCTGCAGGAGTTGGTGACAGATATGGCTTTAGCGCTAGACATGGAAGCGCTCTTTAAAGCCTACATAAAATTCGTTGAAGACCGCGGGTTGCGGGCAGGATTTGAAACACGAAATTTCCCCTACCTTGTGAACAAGTTTAGAGAATGGAGCATAGATTTGGACAAGTTAACGTTAACTGCTTCTTTTAACAAAGTCGGCTTTCAAATGTGCCCTTCAAAGCGGGAATGCGAAGAAGCCCTAAACCGTGTTGGCAACGCTGAAGTTATCGCCATGAGTGTCCTCGCAGCGGGGTACCTTAAACCCTCCGAAGCCATCAGTTACGTGGCAGGTTTGGAGGGCGTAAGCGGCGTAGTCTTGGGTGTCTCTAAGGAGTCCCATGCAACTGAAACATTTCGAATTTTCCGGGAAGGTCACCCTTTCCCCAACGCTTATGCCTGAGCCATATTTTTTTGTGTGTTTGAGGTTTTTTTGTTGGTTATTCTTCTTGCAGTTTGGATAATTGTGGGGCTACTGTTTTTCGGTGTTCCCGGTAGCTACTTTCTGTACATGAAGAAACGCTCCGTCGCATCTTGGAACCTGAACATAAACGCTGACTATGTGCCCTCAACTGCCGTTTTAATTCCTGTGTTTAATGAAGAAAAAATTATTCGGCTAAAACTTGAGAACCTCGCCAAAGTCACCTATCCCAAAGATAAAATGGAAATAATCATAGTCAACGACTGCTCAAGCGACGGCACCCTAAGCGAAGTTAACCGCTACATCGCGGCTAATCCCCTGCCTAAAATCACGGTTTTTGACAGCAAAGTTCACCTTGGCAAAACCGCATGCTTAAACAAAGCCCTCAAAACCGTAACCGCCGAAGTGGTGATTCTCTCGGACGCTGACTGCTTTTGGCCTCATGACATACTAAACAAAGCCCTCACTTACCTCTCCGATCCCAACGTTGGCGCTATCACTGGCAGGGAGTTTTTGCTTAACCCCACAGCCACATGGGTAACGTTGGGCGAACAATTCTATGACCAAAACATCCAAGCGATAAGAATCGGCGAATCCAAAGTGCACTCTACCCTCTTCTTTCAGGGCGGGTTTGCAGCATTCAAACGCAGCATCCTCGAAGAATTTAACCATGCGACCGATGACTCAGGAACTGCGCTGGATATTATCCAGAAAAACCAACGTGCACTCCTCATACCTGACACGGGGTTTTTCACGCTTAGCCCCACTGTTTATCGAAACAAAATCTCCATAAAAATTCGCCGCGCAAGCCATCTCCAGAAACTCTGTGCAAGATGCCTGAAGCTGTTTTTGCAGGGTAAGTTAGCGTTTCCCAAACGCATTGCGCTTCCAGAGATTTATCTTCACATTTTTAGTCCACTGTTTTTGGTTGCGTTTCTTATTTTGTCGGTTGCAGTTATGGTTATGTATCCATCGCTTGGGGGCATCTTGATTTTGGGTGTTGCTGTGTTGCTGGTTGTTAAGAAGACCCGTACAACCGCGTTAGAGTTGCTTCAGAATAATTTGATTTTGTTGACGGCGCTTACCTCTTTTATTCTGAATCGGAAGTTTAGGGCTTGGAGACCAATTGAGGAGTCACGGTTTGGGTTAAATGAGCAGTTGCTGAGGGAGCAAAAACTGATTTGAGGCGCTCAGTTGCAGTCGATTACAGTTACAGTGGGGTTATGCGTCAAAAACGCCTCAACCCTCATAAAAAAAGCGCTAAACAGCCTCATAGCCCAAACCTTTCCGCCACAAGAGTTGGAGGTTATCCTGGTTGATGGTAACAGTAGCGACGACACCCTTACAATCGCCCAAAAAATGTTGAAGACCACCGCGTTTAGGGTTCGGATGCTTAAGGAAAACAGCGGCCTCGGGTTTGCCCGCCAAATAGTTGTAGAGCAAGCCCGCGGCAAATACATCGTTTGGCTTGACGCTGATATGACGCTGCCCAGAGATTACGTCGCCAACCAAGTTCACTATATGGAAACCCACTCCAATGTTGCCATCGCAGCGGGCAGATACAACGTCCACATCGGATACGGTTTTGTCGCAGACATGGAAAATATCGTGTACGCCGTGGACTCCCTGTATGGGCAACAGACGAATTCAAAGCTGGGATATTTGCCTGGTGCAGAGGGCGCGATTTATCGGGTGGAGGCCGTGCGTGGCGTCGGAGGCTTTGACACTGCCATCAATGGAGCCGCAGAAGACACTGAAGTGGCGTTCCGAGTTCGAGCCAGCGGATGGGAACTGGCAACAACTGAAGAAAAATTCACTGAATCCACGCGGATGTCATGGCTTTCGCTCTGGAATCAATATGTCTGGTATGGACGTGGAGCCCACTACATCTTTCACAAGGATCCCGACTCAGTGATTGTTTGGAAGTTGACGCCGCTGGGCGGTTTCATGGCTGGAATTTTGCGGTGCCCCTGGGCGTATCTAATGACGCATAAAAAGTCTTTTTTTCTTTTACCAGTGCATTATACGTATAAGCGGTTTGCGTGGCTTTTTGGGTTCTGTGGCGCGCACCTCAACGGGTATGGACATAATCCTGAGAAGTTAGCTGATCAACCATGACGTTCCAGGTCACCGTCGGCATCTGCGTACGAAACGGTGAAGCTATGCTAACCAACGCCGTGGAAAGTATCCTTGACCAAACCTTCACAGCCGAGCAAGTTCAGATTATATTTGTCGATGACGGCAGCCAAGATCAAACCCCCAAAATCATCCAAAAATACGCCCAAGCCTTGGGAGACCGCGTTAAAGCGATTAAGACGCCAAAGATGGGACTGGGGCACGCCCGAAACCTTATACTCAAAGAAGCCAACAGCAAATACGTCCTCTTCGTGGACGCAGACGAAATCCTCACCGCAAACTACATCCAAACCCAACTCGCGGTGCTTGACGAAAACCGCGACGTCGCAATAACCGCAGGCATCTTCAAAACGGTCCCAGGCAACCTCATGCTAAACCTCGAAGTTGCCCCCTACATTGTAAACCAAAAAATCTACGGCAAACCCAAACCACTCCTACTAAAAAACGATAAACTCATAGGCACAGGCGGCACCTGCTTCCGTACTGAGGCGCTTCAGCAAGTTCACGGTTTCGATGAATCAATCCGTGGCGCAGGCGAAGACACCGACCTTATTTTACGTATATTAAGTGCAGGCTGGAAAATTAAGCCCAACACCGCGGAACTATACGAGTTTCATGGCGGCTTATCTAAACCCCGTGACCTCCTCAAAAAATACTACTGGTATGGTTACGGTTCCCAGAAGAGTTATCTGCAGACTCGTGGCGCGTTTAGTTTGGCTGGTATGTCGCCGATGGCGGGGTTTTTTTCGGGACTGTTTTATTCTTTTGTGGCGTATCGGTTTTTGCGGCAGAAACAGGTGTTTTTGTTGCCCCTGCATTTTGGGTTAAAATTGACTGCGTGGACTTTTGGGTTTATGAATGGGCAGCTTCATGCTGGAAAAAATGAGTTTTAAAAAACAAAAAGGGGATGGGTTGCTGCTCATTAGCAGCCGTGGAACCACATGTGGTAGTGGTGCCAGTAGAAGCGCATGAACCAGAATCTGTGGTAGTAGTGTTGGTATGGTTGGTTGTTGCCGTTAGAGTCTGAGGTTGGTGGTTGGGTTGGTTGGTCAGTTTGGGTTTGGTTATCAGGGGTTGGTGTTGGGGTGGTTGTTGGTTCAGGTGTCGGGGTGGGTGTAGCGGTTGGTTCAGTTGTTGGAGTAGCTGTGGGTGTTGGAGTCTCAGTGGGTGTAGGCGTCTGAGTTGGGGTTGGTGTCGCGGTAGGTGTCGGTGTTACAGTAACGGTTGGACCGTTGTATGCGTTGATGTAGGCTTGACCCATTGTGTTGGGTGTGTAACCTACGCCAGTGGAGAGTAAAGATTCGCCTGAGTAGACGCCGCCTAAGCCTGCGTCGCTGAGCCAGTAGTATGCGCCTGCGCCTATGCCTAAGTCGCGTTGTGCTAAGACGAGGTTTTGCCACCAAGTGTAGTCGGCCTGATAGTTGCTTGATGCTACTAAGCAGGAGCCTTCTTCGTTGATGACAAGTGGAGCAACAACGCCCATGCCGTCAATGCCAGTTTGTATCTGTGTTTTGAGTGTGTTGTAGTCGGTTGCCCAGTATGCTGTTAAGTCGCTTGGTGCGTGATAGTAGAAGTGTGTGGTGTAGACGAGGTTTGTTGGGTTGATTGCGTCGTCGATTTGGTTTGCCCAGCCAAGAGTTGAGCCGTAGCCGTTTGGCATCCAGCCCATGTGCCATTGCATCATGATGATGTTTGTTGAACCTGTACCACGGATTGCATTGTACATAGTCTGAAGGTAGGTCATGTATGCTGCTGGAATTGCGTCAACGTCACTGCCTAATTGTGGTTCGTTCCATGCTTCAAAGATTGCGTTGGGATAGTCTTTGAGTGTGGTTGCCATGTCGCTCCAGAACCATGCCCAGAAGGCTTGTTCGTTGCCTGCGTAGCCTGCGTTGTTGAGGAAGCTTTGACCTGCGCTGTCCCAGCCCAACATTGGCAGACCTTGGGCACCAGCCATGTTTGGTGATGCATAAGTGTCTCCGCCGAATGACCCAGCGTATGGAGTAAGCTGGTAGGGGACGATGTCGACATAGATGCCGTATTTGCCTGCTTCTTCGCAGAGCGTTTGGAGGTAGGCGCGGGTGCTGATAGCTGTGGTTTTTGATGAGTAGCTGCCGTCTTCTTGTGCGGGGACAATGTTATCTTGGTAATACCAGCTGGGTAGGATAAAGACGCGAATCATGTTTATGTGCCATTCTGACTGCATTGCTGCGAAGGTTGCGTCCATCGTGGAGGTTGGGCTATAGTTCCATTGGACAGCCCAACTGTCACTGCTGCTAGGGTCCCAAAGGATTAGGTCTGGGGCGAATCCTGCGAGGCCTACGCCGCGAAGGTAAACGACGTTTCCGTTGGCGTCAAGGATCTGTGATCCTGACGTGTGGAGCGCCATGGATGCTGAGACTGTAGCGTTGGTTTCGGGTACGGTTGCGATTGCTGAAATCATGCTTATGACAAAGATTGCTGTGAGACAGGCGACGAGTGGCTTGGAGAGCTTTTTGGCGCTAAGGATATGCAGAGTATTGCGTATTTTTGTTGTTTTCATTTTTCTCTCTTCCTGAATTTCGAAAAACAGGGTACGCTGGATCTATTTTATAGGTTTTTGAAAAATCCATTAACGCGTCTTGCAAACTTTAACAGCGGGCATGCAAAGCAGAATTAACAAGAATTGTTAAGGTAAATTGGTAAATGTCTTCAGCCGCTTAACAAAATGCTACATAACCCCTGAGTGGCATTTGGCGTTTTTGAGCGCTTGCAAGCATGTTTGAATTAAATTAAAAATTTTAGGAAAAATGCACGTATGACAACGGAAACAGGCGTTTTAGGACGAATCGGGCCCTTCCTAAACTACAAATTCAAAAATCAATTTTTTTGGAACCACTACTACAACCAAATCGAACATGCCAAAATTAAAGAACGCGTAAACTGTACACCTCAGATAGCCGCAGAAATCACCTGTTCTCTCAAACAGAACCAAATCAGAATAAAACCCTACGTCATCGACGTAGAGGATTACCGCCACTACCTCAACCAAGCAAACTACAGCCAATACATCCACTACTACAAAGCGGGCAAAGCACCCAACTTCCCTGAGAAATCCCTCGAACACTACATAGCCGCCAAACTCCTTAACCTCAACCAAGGTGACGTCTACGTGGATATAGCCAACGGCGAATCCCCCACCCCAGAAATCTACCGCAGCATCTACGGCTGTGATTCCTACCGCCAAGACCTCATATACCCAGATGGGCTGCATGGCAAAACCATCGGTGGAGATGCCTGCAACCTCCCCACAGCAGATGGCTTCTTCTCAAAAATCGGTATGCACTGTTCCTTTGAACACTTTGAACACGACGCTGACATTCGGTTCATAAAAGAAGCCAACCGAGTTCTACGCAGCCACGGTCGCCTCTGCATCGTGCCCCTCTACTTGTTTAGAGAATACGCGATTCAAACTAACCCCGTTTGTATCCCAAAGGGCTTTGACTTTGAAATGGAAGCACGACTCTTCTGCGTTAGGCAGTGGCAAGTTTATCACTCCCGATTCTATGATGTGCCTCGCCTGCTTGAGCGGGTACAAAGCAACCTAGGCAACTTAGACCTGACCATCTATGAGGTTGCCAACGCCAAAGACGTTGACCCCTCCTGTTATGTACAGTTTGCTGCGGTTCTAGAAAAAAAATAGCGACGCGGGAGTAGGAGCACTTGTGAAGGTCGGCGTTTTTTGTCCCACCCTGAACGTTTACGGCGGCGGCGAATTTGTTGCAGTAGCCCTCGCCAACGCCTTAGCCCAAAACAACCACGAGGTAATAATCTTCGCGAACCAAGCCGTGGACTCAAAAGCAATCAAACACTACTTCGGCGAAACTCTCTGTGCAAAAATCCAAGCCATAGTGCAACCCACGTACTTCAACCCCCGAGAACTCGCCGACTTCTACCAAACTATCATCCACTCCTACATTGCCAAATCCAAATGCAACCTTTTCCTCGACGCCTTCTCCAACTGCGTTTTCCCCTGGACCGACATCAGCTACATCCACTACCCCTACCTAAACCAACACGCCTTCACCAAAAAATTTCCCTACCTCACCAATCCCCGCATCATGCAAGCCGGCACCGTTCCCCATGTGGTCCTCGAAAAAAACCTTGTCAAATATGATTCGCGTCTGGTGTTAGCAAACAGCTACTACACCGCCCAAGAAATTCAGCAATACTCAGAGAAAACCGTCGAGGTGCTCTATCCCCCGTTTTCATCCGCCATATCCAAGATCGGCAAAGACGCCGACAAGAACCCGGAGGAGAAGCTTGTGGTGACGGTTTCACGCTTAGAATACAACAAACAGCTTGAACGCATACCCTACATCGCAGCCCAAACAAACCCCGACATCCAGTTCGCCATAGTCGGGCGCCTCTACCATAAAGAAACCCTCCAAAACCTGCAAATCTTAACCCGCAAGCTGAACTTAGAAGACCGCGTCCACTTTTACCCCAACGCCTCCGCCGAACAAAAAATCAGCCTACTCAAACAGGCGAAGGTGTATTTGCATCCTATGGAAGGCGAACATTTCGGTATCTCAATTGTGGAGGCTATGGCGTTGGGTTGTTTGCCGATTGTGCATAATTCGGGCGGCATGAAAGAATTCGTTCCCCCACAGTACCGCTATGAGAGCATCCGAGAAGCTGCAGAAAAAATCAACTGTGCCATGGCGGTTTGGATGGCGCGGGATGCGGAGGATATGAAGCGAATCGCGGATCAGTTTTCGCTGGAGAATTTCTCTCGGCGGTTTATGGCTCTTTTTAACCGATACTTCGATTAGGGGCGATGCAGCGTGACTAACTGGCAGACCTTAATAGAGAACCACATCGGTTTACGCACAATCCTCAAAAGTACCCAAACATATTTTCGGGGAAACGCAGGCGCCAACCACCGCTGGTTAGGCACTTTGCTTATCGATGGTAAAACCAAGGTTTTGCTTCAGAAGAACGCGCAAATCGTCAATAGAGGCTCGCTTTTGATGGGGCTGCCAAGCGCGTTTTTTCACCCATCCACTCATCCCAGCATGCTCATCATGGGTCCCAACAGTAAACTTGTACTCAACGGAGCCGTCAACGTCGCCCAAGGCGCATCCATCATCGTGCTAGGCGGCGCCACCCTTGAATTCGGAGACGGCGTATTTGTCAACTGCGACACGTCGATTCTGTGTGGAAAAAACATCAAAATCGGCGACCACACCGAGCTCTCATGGGGCGTTGAAGTCTGCGATACCGACCACCATCGCATCATCCGCGAGGGTTCCTCCGAGTCGGCGCCGATTGAGATTGGGCGAGGCGTATTGGTGGGTCGCCGCAGCATGATTATGAAGGGCGTAACCGTTGGGGACGGCGCCGTGGTTGCTGCGGGTGCCGTTGTCACGCGGGATGTTCCAGCGGCGTCTTTGGCGGCCGGTGTCCCTGCGCGGGTAATCAAGCAAAATATCCAGTGGCAATAGCGGTTGGTTTTCTGATGAATGTTTGTCATGTGTGGGATCGGTTCTGGCCCATAGACATCGGCGGCTTAGAACGCTACATTCTATGGTTAACCAGCTACCTTGCTAAAACCCAAGCCATCAACTTTTCCCTCATAACAGGGCGAACAAAATTTCTGCTCATAACCAAAAACATCAAAAAATACGAGGACGCAGGCTTCCTCAAAGTTTACCGCCTTGGTCCAACCCCCGTCGACGTCGTTAACGGCGCCTGCATTTACACGTTTGGTTCCAGCCCGGAACTTGTGGACCGCATGAAGTTCGCCAGCCTTTACCGCGAAGCAGCCCAGCAGAAGGGCGCCCGCTCGGCTGATGTTTTCCATATTCATGGCGTATGGAAAGACCTCGAATACATCAACCTTGGCATTTTCCTGAGTCGGCGTTTTCATAAACCGTTGGTTATGACGTTGCATGGCGGCTTTGTGGGTGACCCCAAAGATGGGGGTATGCCGCTTAAGGACCCTGTCATTAGAAATATTCTTGAACATGATGTGGCGGCGATTACTACGTATTCTAAAGAAATTCTGGGTACTCTGCAGGAGTTGGGCCTAGGCAAAAAAAGCTACTTCATCACCAACTTTGTCGATTCCCCTCACTTCCAAAACCCCGCCGAAACCGCGCCCCGAGACCCCACAATAATCTATGTAGGCAGATTAGAACCCGTGCAGACCCCCGAGATAGTAATCAAAGCATTCAAACAAGCCCACAGTCAATATCCCAACGCAAAACTCATCATGGTAGGCTATGGAAGACTCTTTGAGCATCTCCAGAATTTGATACGGCAACTAAACTTGGAAGGCGCCGTAGCCATGGTGGGCAAACAAACCGATGTGCGACCCTTTCTGTGGCGGAGTGATGTTTTTGTCGCTACCAATTTTGGCTATATCGCCTCATTGGAAGCCATGTCGGCTGGGCTTGCGGTGATAGCACCGAATTTTGGCATCTTAAAAGAAACCATAAACCACGGCTTTAACGGGCTACTCGTCGAGGAGCACGACGTTGACCAGCTTGCAGCGGCTTTAATCCGCTTAATCCATGATGAACCCTTCAGACGGACACTTTCGCATAACGCGTTTGAATCCGTCAAAAACTATGACATCCGCGTGATAGCTCCCAAGATGGCGGAAGTATATCAATCCGTATCTAAAAATAATCATCTGTAGGCGTAAAGCATGACGCAACAAAACAGTTTTTCTGGTCAGTTTCTAGCCATAGTGGTAGTTCTGCAGGTCATAATGTATGTAGCCCTGTTCCTAAACTTCACCATAGTCCGAGCAGTCATAGGACTATTCTACTTGACATTCATTCCCGGCTTAATCTTCATCAAGCTACTCAAATTTAACTTCGAAACCAGCGAACTCATCGTTTACGCTGCAGGATTCAGCCTCGCCTTTCTAATGGTGACAGCTCTGGTGCTTAACGGGTTTGGCCCACTGGTGGGAATCACTTTTCCTCTCGCAGCTTTGCCTCTTTCTTTGGTGGTTAACACTGTGATTTTAGGCGCCGCCGCCATAGCCTACATAAGAAGCACCAACAAAAAAACAGAAACGACACCAAAACCGCTGGGTTTCCACCCCTCCTACGTTATTTTAACGCTCATACCTGTGTTAAGTGTTATCGGCGCCTACTTCGTCAACACCACTGGCGACAACTTCTACTTAATGCTAACAATCATATCCATCGCCGTCGTCTTCATAGTGGGCGTCTTCTACAAAGATTCACCCAAAGTGTACCCCTACGCCATCTTCATGATAGCATTGGCACTCCTGTTTCAAACCACATTTATCACCAACTACCTCCTATCCTACGGAGGCGACTCGCCTTCAGAATTCTTCGTGTTCCGCACCACCCAAATAAACTCAGTCTGGGACCCAATCTTTCAAGTTCCCACCGACCTAGGCATGGGCAGATATAACGCCATGCTAAGCGTCACCATCCTCCCCACCGTCTACTCAAACATGCTGGGAATTGACGCCACATGGGTCTTCAAACTCGTCTTCCCTCTGCTATTCGCTTTAGTTCCCATAGCCGCATACCTGCTCTGGCAACCCTACATTGGCAAAAAACTCGCATTTTTAGCAGCCTTTCTCTTCATGGCACAAAACACTTTCTTCACTGAAATGACTGCCCTCAACCGCCAAATGATTGGCGAACTATTCCTTATCCTACTTCTTATGGTTCTGCTCAACAAAACCATCAACCGTAGCACACGGTTTTTGAGCTTCGGCATCTTCGGATTCGCCCTTATAGTTTCCCACTATGCCCTCGCGGAAATCTTTTTGATATTAATTTTCGTTGCCTGGGCTATTTCCGTGGTTTATCTAAAGCGTCCTAGCCTTAACTTGCAGTTTAGCATGGTGCTCTTCTTCTCGGTCGCAATGTTAGGCTGGTACATCTACACGTCGGAGGCTGTGGTTTTTGATAGCTTCATGACATTTGGCACATCTGTGCTCAGCCAACTAGGGGGCTTCTTTGACCCTGCCAGCCGCGGTACAATGGTGCTAACGGGACTGGGGCTAGCTGAGTCACCTTCATTCCTTAATACCATCAGCCGCATGTTCGCCTATCTAACGGAGCTCTTCATAGCGTTGGGCCTTTTGGTGCTTCTGCTAAACAAGACAAAGTTCCGATTTGATCGCGACTTCACCGTTTTCAGCATTGTGGCAATCATCTTTCTGGTGGCGTTAACGGTTGTACCAGGTTTAGCAAACACACTTAACATGACTCGGTTCTATCATATTCTGCTGATTTTTTTGGCGCCGTTTTGCATCGTCGGCATATGGACACTCGCAAATTACATGGCTAAGCATCAAAGAACCGTCGTGTTTTCGTTGCTGGTTGTGGTGATTTTAGTACCGTACTTCCTGTTCCAAACCAGCTTTGCGTACGAGGCTGCAGGCGCTGAAAACTGGAACGTTGCGTTAAGCCTAAGCACCATGGACCCCGTTAAGTTGCATGGTATTCTTGGGTTTATTGACAGCTACAGCGCCAATAGCGCTAAGTGGGTTTCAAGTAACGCGCCCTTCAATCGTACTATGGCTTCGGATGGAGAAATCTACACGTCTCTAACCGCGTATGGGCATGTCTACAGAGGCGGAGTGGAAACCCTAAGTAACACTACAGTGCTCGCCCCCGGCGAAATGGCGTATCTGAGTTATCTCAGCATTAACTATGAGAATCAAGTCTGGAACGGCTCCCTAGTGGCCCCACTGAACCAAACTGACGTGGTCTACTCCAACGGTGGTAGCGTAATCTACTGTGCACCCCAAAAATAGTTGCAGTAAATTCTTTTTCCAGAAAAACGCGACCCCAAAGGAGGCAACCGCGAACGCTAAACCGTGACAGATTAGAAGAAACACTAAAATGGAGACTCATCGACCCCCTATTTGCGGGGTTTGAGCGTGCCAAACTCAAAAACAAGGATTTCTCCATCATCGGCAACAACTGCGTCATCGGTGGCATGTACCACAAATTCGGCTTAAACTTCACGTCCCCCACGGTTTGGTCATTTTTTTATCCCCAAGACTACATGCGTTTCCTTGAAAACCTCGACTGGTACCTAAAACAAAAAATGCAATTCACAAAAACATCAAAGCATCCCACAGCGTCAAAACTCAAAGAACTAGTGCACCGCGATTACCCCATCGGCGTTTTAGGGGGCGACGTAGAAATCCACTTTCTCCACTACGTCACTGAAGCTGAGGCAGCCGAGAAATGGAGCCGACGCGCCAAACGGGTAAACTTTAGCAATCTCTTTGTGGTGTTCTCAGACGCAGAAGAGGGCTTTAGTGAACAGTTGCTGGAGCGATATGAGAATTTACCATTTGAGAACAAGGTGTTCTTTTCTTCTAAACCCCGCCCTGGCTGCAAATCCGCCGTTTTCATTGAAGAGTATGCTCAGCGGCAGGGCGTTTTGGATTCAACGCGGAACCGAAAATACGAGAAATACCTTGATTTAGTGAAGTGGCTAAACGGCGAAGAAAATTACCGTAAAAATGAACGGAACCGTGGAAGCTGAATGAATTGTGCATACGGAAACTGCTGGGTAACAATTGTTATTCCAACCTTCAAACGTGCAGATATACTGCCGTATCTGCTTGCAGCTCTGGAGCGGCAGACCTACCGTAGTTTTGACGTAGTTGTGGTAGTTAAGCCATCAGGAGACGGAACCGAAGCTGTACTTACCGCTGCAAAAGAATACCTCAAACTGAAAATGGTTACGCAATCCAGCGGGCATATCGTGGATGGCTACTTTTTAGGCGTCAAAGAATCCACTGGCGACATCGTGGCGTTCCTTGACGATGATGCTATTCCCGCGGATGATTGGCTTGAAGAAACCGTGAAAATCTTTTGCGGCAGCGACGTCTCCGCGGTCACTGGCGACTCCTTTCCCGTACTGCTCCAACCGAATGGGCTGCAAATCATCCAAGAAACCGAATTACCCACCGTCATGTCACCATACGAATTCGCCTGGTTTGGTCCCCCAATAAAGGGATTAGAAGACTACAAAAATGCAGTAGCAGTCTCAGGAATAGTCTATGAACGCGGCAACAACGCTTACTGGCGCAAACATGGCTGCATCAAAGCGTTGCTTCGGGGTCCCTCGATGGCGATTTCAGGTGAGGTGCTACGGGGCATCGCTTTGCGGGGCGAGTGGATTTTGGGCTGCGCATGGGAAATGGTTTTAGGCTGGCACATCTGGAAACGCGGGTACAAGCTCATTTTTAGCCCCGACGTCAAAGTCTATCATATCGTGCATGGTCGAACCAGCAGCCGCGACTACCTTAGCCCCCGTACGGATCTGCTTTGGGCGGTGGAGGCGGAACTGCTCTTTTATCGGCTATATGGCGAGGAGCCTCAGCTCTCTGTGCATCACAAGTTCCGAGCCGACATCTTTCGGGTTCTTCACAGTTTAAAGTACCTAAAAACAAACCCAGCGTATAATCTACGCAAAATCGAGGGCTTAGTATTCGCTAACTTAATCGGTGCAAAATGGTTGCTGTACAAGAAACTCGGCGTTGCCTACTCGCCGATAGCTGACTTAAATCGGTTTAAACCCAAAAAAACCCAAAAACGGTAAGTGCTTTTTTTTGCAAGACGAGTATCCATTGGTTTCCATTGTGATTCTTAATTATAATGGAAATGGCTGCATCAAAGACTGCCTGCAATCGGTGTTAGCTACGCGTTACCCCAACTTTGAGGTGGTGCTTGTGGACAATGCGTCTAAGGACGGCAGCTTAGAAGCTGCTGAGACCGCTTTTGGCAACAATCCTTTGGTGCAGTTTGTGAAGAATCCGGTGAATGTAGGGTTTAGCGGCGGCAACAACATCGGCTACGCACACTCTCACGGCGCCTACATTGTTTTCTTAAATAACGACACTGTCGTGGACCCTGAATGGCTCACCCCTTTGGTGGATGCAATGCGAAATGACGCCTCTATTGGTCTCGCACAAAGTCTAATCCTAAATATCGATGGCCAAACCGTGCAGACCGCGGGGTGGCTCTATAGCGATTACCTCATAGAGAAGTACCAGCTTGCAAAAGATCAACCTGCTGCTCAACATTTTTTGCCTATCTTTGAGATCTCCTTTGTCTGCGGCGCCTCAATGATGATACGACGATCCATCGCGGAGGAGATGGGTCTTTTTGATGTATCGATGCCCTTCTTCTATGATGATACTTTGCTTTCGCTTAAGACTTGGTTGGCGCAGAAAAGAGTTGTCACGGTTTCAGCTAGCAAAATCCGCCACATCGGCGGAGCAACCAACGTCTGGAAAATTCGCTTCACCACCTATCACCTCAGAAAATCCAACCTCACCCTGCTCCTCGACATTTACCCCAAACTCCGCGACTTCGCCAGTGCCCTGTTAATCAACCTGCTTTACTTGTCAAGTAGTACCGTGTTTATGCTAAAAGACGGCAACGTAGCTGCTGTGTTAGGAAACTTTGATGCGCTGAAGTGGGGCTTGGCGCATTTTAGGTTTCTTTGGCGCAACCGCGTGAATCATCAGTCTCGGGCGAAGATTTCGGCGCAGGCGCTAAAAGACAGTTTTGTGCGGATTCGGATTCCTGTGCCCTTCTATTTCTTGCCCTCCAAGCTTAGCAGTCGCCACTTGGCGGCGGCAGTGACACGGCACGAAAACGCCGTAATATGTTAACTTTTTCTGGTGAATGATGAAATGCAGCAGTTGGAAGTATGCAGTGCACTGGATAAGTGCAAAATCGTGAATTTCCCCAAAATCACCGATTACCGCGGCAACCTCTCCTTCATAGAAGAAAACAACCAAATCCCGTTTGAAATCAAACGCGTCTATTACCTCTACGATGTTCCAAGCGGCGCCACAAGAGGCGGACACGCCCACAAAGAACTCCAACAAGTTATCATAGCCCTCAGCGGCAGCTTCACCGTTATCCTTGACGACGGGTTTAGACGCCGCAGATTCTTCCTCAACCGACCCCACTACGGTCTCTACATTCCTCCGCTGATTTGGCGTGAGCTCAAAAACTTCTCTTCCAACTCAGTTGCGCTCTCGCTTGTTTCGGAAGTTTACAAGGAATCCGATTACATGCGGGATTATGCAGTTTTTAAGAAGATGGCGCACAATGGCTGGCAAATGTCCTAAACAGAAACTAGTAATCATAGGCGACGGCGAAACCGCAGAGTTAGCCCATAACTACTTCGCAGCCGACACCGACTTTGAGGTAGTGGGGTTCAGCGTGGAGGGTGCCTATCTAAAGAAGCAAACACTGCTTGGGTTACCTGTGGTGCCTCTTGAATCCGTCCAAGACGTCTTTTGCCCCCAAACCCACCGCGCCTTTGTAGCAGTCTCATTTACCCAGCTTAACAGGCTTCGACGCCGGCTCCTAAACATTGTAAAAGCCAAAGGCTACCCAATCTGCAGCTACATCAGCCCCAAAGCCTACATTGGCACACAAACCGAAATTGGAGAAAACAGCTTCATACTCGAAGGTGCAATCATACAGCGGGGTGCCAAACTCGGCGATAACGTGACTATTTGGAGTGGCAGCTTTATTGGTCACCGCTCAACGGTTGCTGCGGATTGTTTTGTAGGGGCGCATGTGGCGGTTTCTGGTTTTTGCACTGTGGGGGCAGGCTGTTTTTTGGGGGTAAACTCCTGTTTGGCGGCGAGCGTAAAAATCGCAGAGAACTGCGTGATTGGTGCAGGGGCTGTTGTGATTTCTGATACTGAGGCAGCCAAAGTTTACGTGGGCAACCCCGCAAAATCGCTGTCTAACCGAAGCGTCGAAGATTTCATTTCGGGAGAAGAAGCCATTTGACTCTTGAACAGCCGCAGCATTGTAAAGCAGGCAAAACTGTCTGGGTAGCCCAGTACCAGCCTAAGGACAGCGAGGACTGGAACAGGTTTGTCGCAGCCTCCAAAAACGGCGTGTTTCTCTTCAACCGTAACTACATGGACTACCACGCTGACCGATTCAAAGACCATTCATTGCTGTTTTTTAGGGGCAGTAAACTGGTTGCGTTGATGCCTGCGAACTTGCTGGGGGATGTGCTGCAGAGTCATGGCGGCTTAACGTTTGGCGGGGTAATCTCAGGGTTTGAAATGACACAAGAGCTAATGCTGCAAGTCTTCGATGCGCTCAGGGCGCACTGCAGAGACCAAGGCATAGCTGAAGTGACGTATAAGGTGGTTCCCTACATTTACCATTCTGCCCCCGCAGACGAAGACCTCTACGCGCTATTTCGCAACGATGCCACGCTGGTTGCCCGCCAGGTATCTTCAGCAATTCCTTATCCTCAGCCCCGCGCGTTTGATCACAGCCGCCAAGATAACCTCAGAAAAGCCCGCAGAAACGGCTTGGTTGTGGAGCAAAGCACTGATTTTGAGGGATTCATGCAAATAGCCAATGAAACGCTGGTATCTCGTCACGGCGTTAGACCTGTGCACTCTGTAGCGGAAATTAAGCTATTGAGCAGTCGTTTTCCTGAAAGCATCAGATTATTTGGCTCCTTTAAGGACAATGCTATGTTGGCGGGGGTAGTCATGTATGAAAGTACAAACGTTGCCCACATGCAGTACGCCGCGAACTCCAAGGAAGGCTGGAACATCGGGGCACAAGACATAATCGAAGATTACCTCATCAACAGTCATTACAAGAACAAGAGATTCTTTGATTTTGGTATCTCTACCGAGCAGGCGGGGCAACTGCTAAACACTGGGTTAATTGGTCGAAAAGAAAAGTTTGGTGCAAGCGCCGTAATGTATGACGTTTACCGCATGACGCCCTAAGGAGGCGTATTGTATGTTTGAAGCAGACCGACAGCTTCAAGAAAGCCAAAAAATATTTCAAGAAACCGTTGAACGCGCCGAAAACGCGTTTAGAAACGGCGATTTGAAAGCGGTTTTGGCCTGGGCAAAAATAGCCGCGCATTTCGCGTTTGTTCGGCACCCAGGGTTCTATGTGAGTGCGGAACTGGAGAGTTTGTTGCTTGAAGTAGCGCAGGTTCTAGAAAGGGAACCCATCGATATTGATTCGCCCATAGCTCGTGGTTTAAAAACCAAAGACTACGGAAAAATGCGGTTTCTTTTCGTCGTTACAGAGAGTTACAATAGCGGCGGTCACACCCCCTTTATTGCCCGCTGGATACAAAACACCTCCGACAACTCTATTCACAGCTTAGTATCTACCGCCCACAACGGCGATTTACCTGACATATTAACTGACGCCATAACCAAATCTGGCGGATGGCATTATACCCTCCCTGAGTTAACCCCGAATCTGCCTGAACAGACCTATCTGCTGCGTGCCTTCGCCCGTGACTGGGCCGATGTTGTTGTGCTTTTTGTTCACCCCTTTGACCCCTTGCCCACCGCAGCGTTTGGCATAACCGATTGCCCCCCCGTCATGTACTGCAACCACGCCGACCACGCGTTCTGGGTAGGCAGTAGCGTAGCCGATGTAATTGTAGACTATCACACTCAAGGCAGCATCCTAAGCGCGAAGCGACGAGGACGCTCAAACAACAAACTCTTACCCATACCACTAATAAAACCAGAACCTGCACAAAGCGGCTTCGTTTTGCGCAACACCCTAAACATAAGCAACAACGACACAGTCTTGTTGACTGTTGGGCGAGACGAAAAGTTTCTGCCATTCGGAAAAATCAACTTCCTTGAGGTCATGGTGGACACACTCAAACGCTATCCAAACGTGCGCCTTTTTGCGGTGGGTCCTGAACCCCGTGGCGTTTGGAAACAGGCTTCCGCAATGGTTGAAGGACGCATTCAAGCGTTAGGAACTGTAGATCGCGACTTTTTAGACTTATTTTATGGGGCGGCAGATTTGTTTGTACCAAGTTTTCCCTGTGGAAGCGGAACTGCACTCTTAGAAGCAGGAATGCACGGGTTACCGATTATTGGGTATGATTATGCACCTTTGCCTCATATCAGCGGCGCCGACGACGTATCCTTTAGAGATGCACCTGTACATACACAGTCGATTGGAGAATTCAAAGACATCTTAGAAAACGCGCTCAACAACTTGGCTGCATATCAAGTCAAAGCCCAAGTGGTTCAGGAGAATATTTTGCGTGACCATTGCCCGCCCGGATGGAACAAATACCTCGATGATGTGCTGCAGGCGTTGCCTTCTCAGCATGGCATCCAAACACCCCAACCCATCCCCGCCCAAAGTGAGTACGCCGACCATTACTTGGCATATTTAGATTCGCAGATGATGGGTGACGAGTTACCTGAACTTTCCTTTAGTCGCCTTGTCCGCGCCTACGCGGTTCACTTGTCCCGTTCTGAGGCTAGAAATGCGCAAGCCAAAAGTTTGCTGCGGGCTTTTGGGCAAGTTGATGGGACACGGCAGTCAAAGCAGTATTTGATGGGTTGCATGGAGTTTGTAACTTCCACCCTTAAGTAGAAAATTTTTTGGAGAGGTTAATTTTGAGTTTGGTTAGTTTAGTTAAAATTTCTAAAGATGCCCCTTTTCCGATGAAGCAGTCGATCTCTGAGGCCCTAAACTGCATAAACTATCATTTAGACAAGAAAATCAGAAAAGTAGTCATTAAGCCTAACCTCTGCTATTACTGGGACAGTAGCACAGGACAAACCACCGAACCCCAATTTGTAGCCGAACTCATTGATTATTTGCGTGAAGAAATCAACCCCGATATAGACATAGCCATCGTTGAATCCGATGCGTCAGCGATGCGTTGCAAGTACGCTTTTCGCATGCTCGGCTACGAGGACATCGCTGCAGCAGAGAATGTTCGCCTTGTTAACTTGTCCGAAGATGAATATGACAGCGTAGATGTACCCTGCGACGGGAACGTCTACAACTTTAAAGTACCCAAAACCATAAGCGACGCCGACATTCGCATAAACATCGCTCACATCAAATACACGGTTAGCCCCATCAAACTGACCTGCGCACTCAAAAACATCTTCGGCTGCAACCCCGACCCCAAGAAATTCAAGTACCACATTGACCTCGGACACGTCATCGTGGCATTAAACAAAGCCATGAAATTTGACCTCCACATAATCGACAACAACATCGCTGCAGGCATAGCTCCAAGGCGTATGGGACTGGTTATGGCGAGTCAAGACCCCGTTGCTCTTGACAATGTTGCGGCTAAAATTGCGTGGCTCAACCCCGACAAAATCCCCTATTTCCAGCTTGCAGAGCAGGAGGGTCTTGGAAAACGTGACTACGTCACCTGCGGCGAACCGTTGAGTACGTTTAAGGCGATTTATCCTAAACCGAACTATTCAATGAAGAGTAAAGATAACGCGCTCAAAATTTTGGTTGGCGTTGGATTGGGGAAACGGTTGGGACTCGAGTAGGAGGCAATAGAATGGATTCTGTAAGGTTAGGCATTGTGGGGTTAGGTTTCATCGGGCAACTCCACATGCGACATGCCTTGATGGCTCCAAACGCTAAGGTAGTGGCAGTCGCGGACACCTCTACGGTTGCTTTGAAGCGCGCCAAAGCCGCAGGCATAGAGAAAACCTACACCGACTATAGCGAAATGTTCCAAGACCCAACCATCGACGCCGTCGTAGTTTCCTTGCCGACGCATCTACATCTTGGATGCGTAGTTAAGGCGGCAGAAGCAAAAAAGCACATTTTCCTCGAAAAACCCATCGCAACTACCATCTGGGAAGGCAAAGAAATCCTCGATGCCGCCGAACAAAACCATGTCAAGTTGATGATGGGGTATCCGATGCGGTTTAACCGGCACTTTAAGCAGGTCAAATCAGACCTCGACGACGGCTTGCTGGGCGAAGTAGAGAATGCGCATGCCACCTATGTGAGTTCAGGTCCCTTCTTTCACCGTGCTGATGGGCATTCTCCGGTGCCTGTTCCTGACTGGTGGTTTAACCTGCAGTTGACGGGCGGCGGGGTTTTGATGGATTTGGGTTGTCATCTGTTTAATTTGCTGAGATGGTGGTTCGGCGAAATCCTCGACGTTAAGGCACAGTTTGGGCATCGGTTACGTATGGATTTTGAAGACTCCGCCATGTGTCTGGCGCGGTTTGAGTCGGGTTCGATTGCCGTAGTGAATGTGGGTTGGTTTTCGCAGGAGTATCTTTTACGGCTCGACTTGTTAGGCAGCGTTAGGAATGTTTCGGTTTCGCATGCACCATCTTCTGGGGCATCGAATATTTATCAAATGCTAACCAAGGGGATAACCGCGTTTAATCAGCCGCATTTTGATGAACTCCAATACTTCATAAACTGTATAGCCAAAGATGAGTTTCCCTCTCCGTCGGGTCTGGATGGGTTGCGTGATTTAGAAGCCATCCTCAAGGCGTATAATAACCAAATAATCCTCTAAAACAGGCTGCAGGGTTTTTTTATGGATAAGGCATTAGAGCTCGGCAAATCTTCTGCGCTGGGAAGCTTTCACCTCCTAATAGGAGTGGTAGGCGGCACTGTCATACTCGCCGTAGGCACCCTGATACTGGCTACGTTGCTGTCCCCCGAAGGCGTCGGACTCTACGGCATGGCTCTTATACCATTCACCATGATTAGCTTCTTCCGAGACTGGGGCATAAACAACGCCCTAATCCAAAAAATCGCCAGCCTAAAAGCCCAAGGCAAAACTGAAGAAATCCACGACGTCATCGTCTCAGGTATAGTTTTTGAAATTATCACTGGCGCCGCGCTTGCGTTGGTCTGCTTTGGTTTGGCTTGGCCCCTTGCGTATATCCTGAGCCCAGCCGACGTGTCCGAGTTAAGCGTCTACATTGAGTTGTCAGCGTTGGCTGTGTTTACGGGTGCGCTTATTTCAGCGGCAGGCGGCATCTTTGTCGGGTTTGAACGCATGAAACTCAACAGTTTCGCCCAAATCTTCCAAGCAGTCATAAAAACCGCGTTGGGTCCGTTGCTGATTATTTTGGGGTTTGGAGTGTTTGGCGCGGTATTTGCCGCTGTTGTCTCTTTGGTTGCCACGGGAATAGTCTGCATATTGCTTGTGTATTTCTATCTGTTTAGACCTCTCAAGAAGAGTAAGGTTGGCAGATGTGACATCAAAAAAACCCTCAAACCCATGATTAGCTTCGGTCTTCCCCTAACCGTCTCCAACGTCGTGATAGGTGTGTTGCCGCAGTTTTTCACCTTTGTGATGGCGGCGTATGCGGGCACTTGGATGATGGGTAACTATTTTGCAGGAACCTACTTCGCCGTGATTTTGACGTTTGTGTCCTTTCCCATCCAAACCGTCCTGTTCCCGATGTTCTCTAAAGTTAACCCCGATACCGAACCCAAACTCGTCAAAACCGTTTTCGCATCCTCAATCAAATACACCGCCCTACTCCTTGTACCCGCCACCATGCTCTTAATCACCCTAGCTGAACCACTGGTTAACACTCTTTTTCCCGCTGAAGGCATTCTCCAATCCCTCTTTGTCGCCAACGCCGCCCCCAAATACCCCTACGCACCCATATTTTTGATCCTCTCAATTCTTGTGGACCTGTTGGTTTTAATTGGCAACATCAGCTTGGTAGTTTTCCAAAGTGGCGTCGGGCAAACCCGACAAGTCATGAAACAAAGTATTCTGTCATTGGCGGTTGGGTTGCCGCTTGCCTACGGTTTAGTTGCCTACTTTGCAGAGGTAGGCGGTCCAGCTCTTGCGGTGGTAGGCGGCATAATCGGCGCTATGATTGCAAATTTTCCAGGTATGTTTTGGGGGCTCTCGTGGATATGGCGAAAATACGGCGTAAAAGCGGATTTTGTTTCCTCCGCAAAAATATTTTTGGCATCTTTGATTGCCTCAGGAGCAACTTACCTCCTCATAACCGTGCTAAGCATAGCCTACTGGGTTATCTCGCTGATCGTTGGTGCGGTTGTGTTTTTGTTGGTGTTCTTGACAACGGCTCCAGTCATAGGGGCTGTCAACCAAATGGACATCGACAATTTCCGAACAATGTTTTCAGGCTTAGGCATAATCGCAAAACCCATAAACCTAACTTTAGGCTTCATGCGACGCATGTGCAAACCCATAAAGCCACAACCACACCCAACCGAACAGTTGCCAAAAAATCAAACCGACTTGACATAAGCCTTAAAGCGAACGGTTGCCTAAGTCAATATCAAGGAAATTCTCGTTTTTTAAGTGTTAAAGGTGGATTTTTTTTTTGCAAAAACTCAAACCTATTCGTAAAAAGTCTTCTGCGCTTTTGAGGGCGGCAGGCGTTTTCTTAGTCGCCGGTGCCTTCCTATTTTTGTTTTCCATATTTTTCGAAGTCCAAGTCGCTGCCTTCATTGGGTTAGGCTTGGTTTTTTGGGGCGCGATATTTGCGGCGACTCAAACTAACCGATACGTAGAAACAACTCTTCTTGACTCCACCGCCAAATCCTCCTATGCCACCATGGAACGCGTCATGAATGACCTCAAATTCACTGGACACGCATACTATCTACCCGCATACCCCCAAGACGTCACCATCCCCGAATATCTCAAACCCCTACGAGAACCCGTGGTTTTCATAGCTGAAGACTTCGACGGCAAGCCCTCCGTGGATGAAATAGCAGAGGGCAAATTAATATCAGACAAAACCCAAGGCATATTCATCGCGTCGCCTGGTGCGGGTTTGATGGCGCATCTAGAAAAGCAGCTTCAAATGGATTTTAGCAAGGCAACAATGGATGAACTGATATCGATTCTTCCGCGTAGCTTGACCGATGGATTAAGTTTAGCACGGTCAGTGAACATGACGGTTACGCCGGGCGGCGTGGATTTTAAGGGGTCGGGAATTGTTTATGAAAGCCTCTATCGCCCTGAAGCGCCACTGAAAAGTGTTAGCATCTTAGGTTGCCCTGTTGTAAGTGCAGTCGCAAGCGCCCTTGCCAAAACCAGCGGCAGAACCGTAACCATAACTGACCAGGTTCTATCGCGTGGGGGAACTAAAGTGCGGTTTGAGTTTTTGGGTGAAAAAGCATGATTTTTCCACTCACCATATCTGATTTAAGTTTGTGGCTGGCTGTAACCGCAATCATTTTGCTGGTGACTTCGGAGCTGATTTTTGCTTTGCCTGACACTGCACAGATTGCGCTGGATAAGCGATTGCTACGGGGATGCGCGCTTGGGTGTGGTTTGGCTTTTCTGGTCACGGTGGGTCTAAAAATCATGAACATACCCTAGTACCTGCTGAGTAGCGCAGTTTCGTTTGGTTTTTGTGTGTTCGTTAGTTATTCTTGCAGCTTGAAAGTTGCAGCTAACGCTCACCTAAACTTGACCCTAACTCTACCCTAACGCTTAAATGTGCAGCAACCTCCCTTCTTTTGAAATCTCAAGGGGGAGAACACTGCTTGTATGCCGTTGGACATATGGCCCTTGCGTACCTTTTAGGTAAAAGCGCCGCGAAGGCACTCCACGAAAAAGTCAACGTTCCCATACTTCTGGTTCTTTCGATTCTCCCCGACATCGACATAATCTATGACTTTTTCACTGGCACCGAAATCCATCGTGGCCCCACCCACTCTATAATTTCTATAATCATTATCTTTATTCCCATCTTCATTCTGCTACGCAAAAAAGCAGTCCCCTACTTCTTAGCTATGATCTCCCACCCCATCCTATCAGACTTCATAGCGGGAGGACAACTACAACTACTCTGGCCCATAACTAACCAGGAGTTTGGGCTCCACGAATTAGGCGGACCCTACATCGACATAACCGACCCCGCGAACCTCGCCCTCGAACTATCCTTGTTTGCTGTAGCCACAGTAATTCTATTTGCGTCGGGTGACTGGAAAGTCTTTTTCTCAAACCAAAAAACCAACCTTGTCCTCATCATACCCATCGCCACGGTTCTGTTGCCCAGCACCCTTGGCTACCCCTTCACGATGCCCCTGATTTTGACAAGCCCGATTCTTGCATTAGCCCACCTCTTCTATCTGGTGCTCTTCACCATTGCGGTAGTAAAAGCCTTGATACCCCTAGTCAGGCGCCTGTTTGGGTTGCAAACAAAAAATCCGCCGCCCAAATTGCCCGGGTAGCTTTGTATATTTGTAGTTTAAATAACGGAAGGGGCAGAGTCTGGGGGTAGTCATTTAATGCGCAATTACTCGAGTTTTTTGGTTTTTCTTGTTGATTTTGGGTTTTTCTTTTGGCAAAATTTATAACGAAAACTATGCATTGCTTCACTATTCAATTGTGCGCGTGGACGTTTGTCTGCGTGACGTGATTCCTGGTGAACATGTAGATGCCGTTAAAAACTAGTAAACAAGATGCGGCTGACCTTTTGACCTTGGAATGGGTTCTCCAAGTAAAGGCTTACCGATTAACATTAGATAGACGGCGATGCGTTGGCTGTCAAGTTTGTACTTTGGCCTGCCCCAAAGAAGCAGTCACCACCACCGAAGTGCCCCCCGTGGATGGGAAAGCTCAACATCGCCATGTCGATATTGACCTAAAAAAATGCAACTTCTGCGCCATATGCGACTTAACCTGCCCCTTTGGCGCCATAAAAGTAACCCAAAACGGCGTCCACACCCCCGCGGTGCTCGCCAAAGACAGCTACCCCCAACTCACCCGCGAAATCGAAACCGAAACCACCAAATGCCCCCCCGAATGCACCAAATGCGAAGAAACCTGCCCCCTGCACTTAATCAAAGTCACCAAAACCAGCGACGAACCAGCCAAAACGCAGGTCGCCATCCAAAAAGAAGCTTGTCCCACCTGCACCCTATGCGCGCATGAGTGTCCCGTTTCGACGATTCATGTTAAGAAAACCTTTGAGGGCGCCCTCTCAGTGGACGCTGACAAGTGCCCCAAGGGATGCCACAAATGTGTTGATGTCTGCCCCATCCCGGGCACCCTGACCTTGGGTGAGGATGGAAAAGTCCAAGCAGAATCCGCCACCTGCGTCTTCTGCGGTGCATGTCTAAACGTCTGCCCCCAGCCCGAAGCACTCCATGTCCACCGCAGCCGCATCCACCACGCAGCAATCCACTCAGGTGCATGGAACAAAACCCTTGAAAGACTCACATCCTGCGCGGATGCCGCCAAGGAATTTCGCACTCAAGCTTGCGAAAACCGTAAATTAGCAATCGCGAAACGTCTTCAACTTGAGGGACGCAACAACAATGAGCACACCTAACTCTTCTGAGGCGCCTCGTGTCGGCGTATTCGTTTGTCACTGTGGCTTAAACATAGCAGGCACTGTCGACGTTAAAGCAGTCGCCGACTACGCCCGCAGTTTACCTGACGTTGTTTTCGTTAAAGAAAACCGCTACACCTGTGCTGACCCCGGCCAAGAAGAAATCCGCAAAGCCATCCGCCAAAACAACCTTAACCGCGTCGTCATAGCCGCCTGCAGTCCCCGCATGCATGAACCCACCTTCCGACGAACCGTATCAGAGGCTGGACTAAACCCCTACCTCTACGAGATGGCTAACATCCGAGAATTCGCTTCATGGTGCCACCAAGCTAACCCCGCCGCGGCTACGGAACGCGCCAAAGAAACTGTGCGCATGGCAGTCGCCAAAGTCCGACTCCTCCAACCCCTAAAAACCCTTGAAGTCCCAGTCACCAACAAAGCCCTAATCGTGGGCGGAGGCATCGCAGGGATAAACGCCGCGTTAGACCTCGCTGAGCAGGGCTTTAAAGTTTACATGCTCGAAAACACGCAGAGCATCGGCGGACACATGGCGGCTCTTGACAAGACTTTCCCCACGCTGGACTGCAGCATATGCATCGAAGGCCCAAAGATGGTGGATTGTGCCCGCCATCCCAACATTACCATATTTGCCAACAGCGACCTGATTCGTGTTGATGGCTATGTGGGTAACTTCCGCGTCAAAATCCGCCAAAACCCCCGCTACGTCCTAACCGAGAAATGCACGGGCTGCGGAGAATGCAAAGACGCCTGCCCCATCGAGTACCCCAACGAATGGGACCTTAACTTGGGCACCCGCAAAGCCATATCCGTCCCCTTCGACCAAACCGTCCCCCTCATCTACAGCATCAACCGCGACTACTGTATTGAATGCTTCAAATGCACCGAAGCCTGCGGGGAGCGCCAAGCCATCGACTTCGACCAGCAACCCAAAGAAGTTGACCTCGAAGTAGGCGCCATAGTTGTCTCCACAGGCTTTGACGTGTATGAACCCTACGATATGCCGCTTTTGGGTTACGGCAGGTACCCTAACGTGGTGACAAGCATGGAGTTTGAGCGCCTCATCCTCGCTGCAGGCCCCACGGGCGGCAAAGTGCTTCGCCAATCTGACGGGCAAAAGCCGCATCGCATAGCATTCATCCAATGTGTGGGCAGCCGTGATAAGGCGCATTATCCTTACTGTAGTAACTTCTGCTGCATGTACACGCTCAAACATGTGGTGCAGCTGAAAGAGAAATACAAAGAAGCCATCGAAGTCTACGTATTCTATATGGATATTCGTAGTCCCGGCAAGGGTTATGAGGAGTTCTATGACCGTGCCCGTGAGCGTGGAGTGAACTTTATTCGTGGTCGGGTGAGCCGCATCGAAGAGGACCCCCAAACCCACAACTTAACGGTGCACTCTGAGGAGTCGTTGCTTGGGCAGCCTATCGAGATTCCTGTGGATATGGTGGTGCTTGCAACCGCCGCAGTTCCCAAGAAGGGCAGCGCCGAAGTCGCCCGTATCCTTAACCTCAGTCGCGACGCCAGCGGATTCTTCATGGAAGCACATCCCAAACTCAAACCGCTAGATGCCCCCACAGACGGCATATTCTTCGCAGGTGCATGTGCGGGTCTAAAAGACATCCCCTACAGCGTCTCACAAGGCTCTGGCGCGGCGTCTAGGGCGGCTACGGTTATTAGTAAACCGAAGTGGAAAATCGAACCCATCATCAGCACCATCAACCCCGCTAAATGCATCAAGTGTGGCCTTTGTGTTTCGAAGTGTCCCTACGGCGCCATCCATCAACCTAAGGGTCAAGTTGCCACCGTTGTCACTGCAAGTTGCCATGGCTGTGGTACTTGTGTTGCGGAGTGTCCTCAGCATGCTATTAGCCAGATGCATTTCACGGATGAGCAGATTATGGCGCAGATTCACGCGGCGCTTGCCGATAAGCCTGAAGAGAAGATTATGGCGTTTCTGTGTAACTGGTGCAGCTACGCAGGCGCAGACCTTGCAGGGATTAGCCGCTTTGACTACCCCGCCAACATCCGCGTTGTCCGCGTTATGTGCAGCGGTCGCGTCTCTAACGAATTTATCCTCGAAGCTCTCCGATTGGGCGCGGGTGTGGTTCTTGTGGGCGCCTGCCATTTGCCCTATGACTGCCACTACATCACAGGCAACGTACACATGAAGAGGCGCACTGACGCACTAAAAGGTACTTTGGCAAAGCTGGGTTTGAGTCCTGAACGTTTCCGCGTCGAATACGTGTCTGCCGCTGAAGGCAACCGCTATGCTGACCTCATCAAAGAAATCGACCAACAACGCAAAGCGCTGGGCACAGAGAAGATCCAAGAAGAAACCGCCAAACTCCAACCCTACCTCGAGCGGATGCTTAAACCCAAAACCAAAACCCCCGCTTAACCCCCCTTTTCGTTTTTAACTACTGAATTTCAACATACTAATGAGGCATTTTTCAGCCAATACTGACCTACCCCCTCTTAGAAAAACAGCAGTAAACAAAAAGAAAGAAAAATTATTTTTTTTGTAGTCTAATCAATTCTGTTTTTGAAATCCTTGCTCGCAGCGTTGCATCATGATGTTTCGCGTTGTGCAACGTAACTAGTTCGTCGAGGTCTTCTTTGCCAAACGGCGTTTTAACGGCGAAACCGCACACTGGACAGGTAAACGTTGAAAACTCTACCTTACTCACCCTCTCACCTCCCGCCAAGCAGCCCACCCTTGAATTGATGCGATAGGCAGCATAAATCCCTTTTTAGAGGTGACCTCACAGACTTATCCCTCTTAGGCAGACAGACCCCCCTCTATAGTTTATGCATAGAACCACTAATAGCATCCAAATAGGCTGCAAATAGGTTCGAGGCGGCTCAACCTTCGAATGCTCAGCGTTTAGTCCTAAAAAACAATTAATCCCGCCCCCCACCCATTCTAGATTGGTGACCACCATGCGTGACCGTTACCAAGAAACCCTCCAACACGCAAAAGAGGAACAGCAAAAACTCGAAGCCACCATGCGCAGCCACCCCAACACCCAAGAACACGACGACCAACTCCAAATACAACTACAATGGCTAAACAAACAAGAAAAATAAGGCACACTCGAAACGTTGTTTGAGCTACCTTAAAAAGCAGAAACACTTTCGGAAAGCGATGTAGTTGTTAGGTTACCTTTTATTAAATCAGCTTTGTGTAGCTGTCTGAATAAGAGAAATTAAGCCAGATTTATTGCATAAATTTATATTCAATTAAAAATTATTGGCATTTTATGCCAAAATTTGATCTATTTGGTTTTGGAAATGATGAACCAAAGCGAATCCCTGTAAAACAGAGCATGAAGACAAAGCTTTTGGTCAGGTCTAAAGGGCGTTGCGAACGGTGTCATCGCTCTTTAGAGGGAATTAAACCTCATATCCACCATAAAGACGGTAACCCTAAAAATAACACAATGTCTAATCTGAAAGTTCTCTGTCCTAATTGTCATTCAACTGTGCACGACAAGCCGATTAAGCGACGAAAACCTGCAAATAGTAGCGAAAATCCTTTTTTTGGTCCCAATCCGATTTTTTAATTTTCAAAAATTATTGCTGTTTTTTTCACAAATGATAAATAAAAGAGCTCTTAAAATTAAAACGGGTGAAGAGATTGCCAGTACCTAAAGTTAAAAAGGGCAAATGGGAAAAAGAACGCGAAAGAAATGACGACGGAAGCTGGAGAAAAAAACGTTCAGACGCAGGTAAAAGTCGCTAAAGTTATCATTAGGTAGCTCGTTTTTCAATACCTCTTTTTAGTTACATTTTTGTTCTTTTTAGGATTTTTTGTGTTTGCAGCGTTAGCCATTGTGAGGGTTGCTTTTTTTGTCCGAAGTCCCAGTCTTTCCATGCTTGCCAAACCGATTCGGGCGTGTATCTGCCCTCTTTATCCGCCTTTGACTCCACAATCTCTGCCATTTCTTGTATTCGCGGGTCGCTTCTAAGCCATCGAAACCCTGATAAGACGTCGAGCACGTGGAGTATGTCGTACCATATGTTGGGGGCTTTTAGTTTTCTAAAGTCGGTTCCCATGTAGAATATGTAGGGGTGTTGTTGGCGGCTGTTGCTCCAGAGGTTTAGCAGGCTCTCCGCGCCGTTGAGGGTTTGGTTGCTGTTTTGCCATTTGGGGAACTGTTGGAGGGCTTTTAGGCTGATTAGCGTCGCGTAGGGGCAGGGGTCTTCTTTTCTGCCCGGACCATGAAAACTACCAAGCTCCTTGGATACGGCGCAGGGAAACCCATTATCTCGACCAAGCCCCGCAATGTATGCAGCTGCTTTTTGGACTTGGCTGTTTTGGGTTAAGCCAAACTTTGCCAACGCATACACCAACGTAGGCGCATCGCAAAGCGCCCATCCCCATTCGTCTTTTCCTGAGCCGCCAAAATGCTTCGGCACATTCGTGGGCAACGTGAAGGGTCCTTCTTCGGATTGATGCGCCATAACTTTGCCGATGATTTCGGCGACGCCCGGGTCGTTTTGATTTAAGCCTAAGTCCGCGAGGAAGGCAAGTTTGTGAAAGGGTTGACCTGCACTTTTGTGGCTGCTAATCACGGTTCCGGGCCAATCCTGCAACTCTGCAACTAACGCCACAATTTTTGGGTGCCCCACCATTTTGGTTTTGGCTGCGGCTACTTCTGGGTCGGTTTCTTTTTGGTTTAGCAGGTCAAGGCGGGTTCGATATTCAACCCAAGGCTCCCCCGCCAAAAGCCAATCCATCAATTTCTCCACAAAGACCCCTCAACTCTACATATTTTTTAAACCGTTTTTATGGTTTGCCCCCCTGAAAATGACAGGTAAACCAATACTGGGCGGACGGGGGTTGGCTGATTTTTAGTGCTTCAATTCAAAAAAACCAGTGCTTCTTCGTTCTGTTTATATATTAGTGTTTTAACTATGGTGGTGCATTAAAGAGGAATATCTTAGATATGGGTTCCAAGTCACCAAGAGGCGAATTCGCCGCAAGGCAATTAGCTAAGAAACGGAAGAATTTCCGTTGGCACGATCGTTACTTTAACCGACGCATGCTTATGCTCGACGAAAAAGTTGACCCCATGCAAGGCGCACCCCAAGCACGAGGCATTGTTCTTGAGAAAGTCGGCGTCGAATCCAAACAGCCCAACAGCGCCATCAGAAAATGTGTCCGCACACAACTTATCAAAAACGGCCGCACAATCAGCGCATTCCTCCCCGGCGACGGCGCACTTAACGTTGTCGACGAACACGACGAAGTCGTAGTGGAAGGCATCGGCGGCACCCGCGGCGGCGCCATGGGCGACATTCCCGGTGTCAGATGGAAGGTAGTCAAAGTCAACGGCACCAGCCTAAACGAACTCGTTTATGGCCGTAAACAAAAACCAGCGAGGTAAATGAAATGTCACAAGTTACAGCCCCAGCTCCATCTGTTGCAGCACCTCAAGAAATCAAACTCTTCCAAAAATGGACCTTCAAAGACATCGCAGTCCAAGACATCGGTTTACAACGCTACCTCAATTTAACCCCAATGGTTGCACCCCACAGCATGGGTCGCCATGAACACCAACGATTCCGCAAAGCCAAAGTCAACATCGTCGAACGCCTAATCAACGGCTTCATGCGATCAGGCAAAAACGCAGGCAAAAAAGCCAAAGCCACCAACATCGTAAAAGAAGCATTCGAAATCATCAACGCAAAAACCGGCAAAAACCCCATCGAAGTCCTCGTCAAAGCAGTCGAGAACAGCGCACCCTGTGAAGATACCACACGTATCAGCTACGGTGGTGTTGTCTATCACCTCTCCGTCGACGTTGCTCCACAACGCAGAATCGATTTAGCCATACGCCACATAACAGTAGGCGCACGCGCAGCCAGCATAAACAACCCAAAAAGCATCCAAGAAACACTCGCAGACGAGTTGGTCTTGGCAGCTAACAAAGACATAAAAAGCGCCGGCGTCGCCAAACGCAACGAAATCGAACGCGTCGCGCAAAGCAGCAGATAAACCAATTTTCTTTTCTTCTTTTCATTTTTGTTTTGGTTTGTTTATTCTACACAAGGCTTTTCAAGCTAAGCCCTCCCTATAACCAATAGAGGATCCCGATTATTTGAGGGCTCGACAAGTTGACGCAGAACGTCTTAGCTGATCCAGTCCTAGTAGGTAGAGAACGCGAACTCAGCCAACTCCAGCGTCTTCTAGAGGCTGCTTTAAAGGGCAGGGGAAACACGGTTTTTGTCTCCGGCGAAGCAGGAGCGGGCAAAACCCGTCTTGTCAAAGAATTTTTGGGTCAAGCCAAAAAACAAGGCATAATCACACTATGCGGCTGGTGCCTCAGCAACGCAGCCGTCCCCTACTTCCCGTTTTTTGAAGCCTTCAACGCTTACTTCTCAAAAGACGAAAACCACAAAATAGAAATAAAAAATTGGTTGATGGACCCACCTAAAACCGGGGCAAAATTTGTTACACCGCAAGTTTGGAAGGACCAAACCTTCACCGCCGCTGCAAACACTCTTGCCCAAATCTCAACCAAGCAGCCTCTGATTCTTTTCATCGACGACCTGCAGTGGGCAGACTCCGCCTCATTGGCACTTATCCACTACCTAACCAAAACCGTAAGTACAGAGCCGGTTCTCATCGTCTGCACCTACCGCAGTGAACAGCTCTCTGCAGAATCCGAAGGCAGACCCCACCCCCTCACTGAAACACTAAGACAAATGCGTCGCCAAGATGCAATCACAGAAATCACGCTTCCCAGCCTAACCGAACAAGCCATCAGTCAACTAGCTGAAAACATGCTAGGCGGATGCATCCAGCCACTTCTCGCCCAGCAACTTGCCGAGGAAAGTCAAGGTAACCCTCTCTTCATTGTTGAATCACTGCGCATGCTAAACGAACGCAACGGCTTAACCATGCAAAACGAGGTCTGGCGTCTAACCAGCGACGCCGTAGGAATCCCGCCGAAAATAAAAGACATAATTTTACAACGCCTAAGCGTCCTTTTACGCAGCCAACGAAACCTTCTTGACGTAGCATCCGTTATCGGCGAAAAATTCGACCCTGCCCTCGTAGCCCACGTTTTAGGCGCCGACACTTTTGAAGTAATAAAAACCCTCGATAACATCGCCAAAGACACCTCACTTGTGCGTTGTGAAACCGACCTCTACCGCTTCGACCATGCCCGCACACGCGACGCCATCTATGATGACATTTCTCCTGCACTGCAAAGAGTCTACCACGCAAAAGTCGCTCAAACCCTTGAAGCCACAGAAGACAGCGAAAATATGCCGATAAGCGATTTAGCCTACCAATTTGCCAAAGCAGGCAACAAGCAAAAAGCCATAAAATATTCAATGGCAGATGGACAGAGCGCGCTAGCTAAGTGGAGTAACATCGAAGCTGCTAAACAATTCAGATATGTTGTGGAGGCAGCAGGCGAAGACCCGCAGTATGCTCAAGAAAGATTGGTCGCCCTAGAGGGGCTCGGCGACGCCTACTATGCCGGAGACAACTTTAAACAAGCTGGCGCTGTTTACGAGCAGCTTGCCACAACGAAAAGTGCCGATATCAAACTTCGAGCAATCCGAAAAGCCTCCCATGCAGCCTTCTATCAGGGGGACGTTGCCAAACAAAAGGAACTCTTTGCCAAAGCAACGGGGGTCGTCACCGCTGACCGACTTGAAGCTGCACGTATCACTTATCAAAAGGGTGCGGTCGCAGGTGCAGAGAACGATTGGGTGACAGCTTTTAAGTTGGATTTTGAGGCGTTGCAGGTTTTTGAAGAGGAATATTCGCTGGCTGATGCCGCTCAAATTCTTTTGTGGCTAGGCTATGGCACTTCTATGCTTGGGCAACTGGAACTCGGGGTAGAATCCGCTTTGCGTTCGATTGCACTCTACGATGAAGTGGGGGATGTTCGCTCTGAATTGGAAGCTTTTGCTTATGCTGGAGGAACCTTACAAGCATGCTCACTAAACGATTACGCTAACCGCATGTTTTCTAAAGCGGTTGAGGTCAACGAGCAACACAAAATATGGGATTATATCCGTTTAATCCCCGCTTACGTCTGGTGGTCAATGGGCACGATGAGCGAAGATTTGGCTGGTTCCACTGCCAAGGTTCTAAAAGCCCTTGAATACTGCGACAAAACAGATGCCAGACTCTACTATGGCGCAATCCACGGCGTGCTCATCATAGCGCACGCCTTCGCCAGTGACATCCCTCAAGTTGATCGATACTACGCTAGGCTCATGAGTCTGCCGCCTTATATTCTATCAAACGGGCCCTCTCAAGTTTATCTGGCGCCCATGATGGGCGTGTATCATGCCGCTAAAGGCGACTTTGAGCAATCCACGAAGTACTTCAATCAAATGTTTGAAGTGATTAAAGCTACTTTTCCCAATCCCTTCTTAGAGGCAAGCACAAGGCAACTGTACGCGTGGGCTCTTGGCAAGGCAGGAAAAGCTGAGGACGCTCAGACTCAGTTAAATAAAGCTCAAAAGGTAATCGAGGCAGCGCACGAGCGATTCAGTCATGTGAATGTTCATGCAAACCTAATGACGCTCTCGACGCCCCCCGTTAATGAAGCGTTTCCTGTTAGAATAGACTTGGTTAACGTGTCTTCCAGTGAAGGCTCGATAGTAAAGGTGGATGGGTTATTTACATCGGGACTTGAATTGATGGATGTGCCAATTGATTGGCAAATTGAAGATGGCGTGTTAACTTTTATAGATAATAAAATAAGCGCCTTCCAAGTGAAAACAATTAAATTAACAATGAAAGCTCCACAAATCGGCATGCAAATCACTCTAAAACCGCAAGTTACCTACCAAGACGAACTTGGGCAATTGAAAACTTGCAGTCCAAGACCAATCACACTAACCCTTCAAGAGCCAAGCAAGGTTTCCCAAATCATCAGACCCGACTCAGATGTCTCAGGTGAAGGGGAAGCAGAGATTGATATTCTTAAAAGGTTTGGTTTACCCCGCTAAAGCCTAACAGGTTTACTGTTTTCCCTGAGCTGAGACATAATCAAAGAAAGCCAAAGTGTTCTTGTATTTCTGTGCCGCTGCCACGCTGATTGGACGGTTAGCAAACGCGTCAAGAATTAGCCCTCTCGCCGTAAGTTGTTTCTGGCTAACCTGAGGGTCTTTGTGTGCAAATCTTGGCCAAGCTAATGACCATTCACTTTTCTGCGTTTCGCCCTTGGACGGTATGTCATATTTTATGAACCATTTTGAGATGTCGGCTTTTTGGTCTTCTAGTCTTGAGAGTCCAAAGGAGGCGCTGGGCGCTGCAGATACACCCATCCATTCGGGTTGGGTATACCATTCAGCGGCTTCATCTATGGCTGGTCCAATTATGAGCGTGTTGGATTGAAAGAATTTACCAATGGCGATGACGCCTCTAAAGTAGATGCCTTTGATTAATGCAAAGAAGAACGTGTCTGAAATAATCTTGGCTAATAGGGGAACGTGCGCGGCAGGATCATCTATACACTTCAGAGTTATTATGACGGTGTCCGAGAAAGCAGCGATGTTGTAGTCCAAGCATTCAGCGGTGCTGCCTATGTTTCCCACTTTAGGCGACTTTCTTATGGACTCATTGAGCCGTTTAAGCACATCTTCCCATGAAGCAATCACGCTCTCTGGTTCGGCTCGTGCCCAGATGCCTTTGACTCCCAAAGCATCAAGAAAAACAACGACTCCTTCCTGCATCCGCGTCTCTTTCTTAGCCATTTCCATCGCTAAAAGCAATAGCTGTGAGTTGCCACATAAGCCTTTGCATAAGAGGTTTACGTTTTTGTTCTTATGTGAATTTCTATGATGTCGCCATCATCAAGTACGAAGTTCAAACCGACTTTTTTGGGGCTAAAGGGTAGCCTTTTCGCCCAAACCATTGCAAACAAAAAATTCGAGACCAGCTCTTTGTGGATGTTTTTGGCTAATTCGTTGACGGTGGCGCCTTTGTGTAGGGCGAATGGGCGGGGGCTATGGGTTTTGCTTCCGGGTTCTTTAGTGTAGATGCGGATGATGCCTAACGTGTCAAAAAGTGCGCGACCCAACTCTTGTATGCCTGTTTTCTGTTCACAAGACATCGCCACAATGGGGAGACGCCCGTTCACGTGCCGTTTGAGCGTCGCTAGGTTTGCCGCTGCGCCTTTGATGTCTAATTTGTTAGCCACAATCACCGCGGGTTTATAGATGGTGTTCTCGTAAATCGCGTCTTCCACGTCATTTAAGGAGATGTCGCCGCTTATGCGTACAATGGCGTCGTTTATGCGGTAACTTCGCAATAGCTCCTCCACATCACGCATGCTACAATCCAGCAGCCGCCCAACCACGATGATTCGCATCCTCGAACCCGCAGGTCGCCGCTCAATTTCAACGCGCCCGCCAGTAGGCTTAGTTACCAAAACACGGGTCTTCTCCAACTCCGCCAAAATCAACTCCAACTGTTCCACAGGGTTTCCCGAGAGGTCCAGCATCAAAATTACGCCGTCAGCGTTACGTGCCAGCCCAAGGGTGACGTTGCCACCTGCTTTGCCTTCTGCCGCGCCTTCCATAACTGCTGGGGCTTCCACCATCTGGAATTGCACGTCAAGGTAACTCATGATGCCTGGTACGGGTTCATGGGTACTAAAAGGCGTGGGAGTGACGACGACTTTGGAGTTGGTGGTGGCGTTCATGAGGCAGCTTTTACCAACGTTAGTCATGCCAACAATTGCGACTTGTGCGGTGGCGCCTTTCTCTATGAAGAGTTTGGGTCCGCCGCTGCTTTTGCCAGTGCCTTTGCGTTTTTTGTCCTCAAGATCCATTTTTATGATGGCGATTTTGCGTTTGATTTCGCCGCGGAGCTTTAGAGTGCCTTTATGTTGAGGCACATACTTTAAGAACTCTATCATCGCCTCCATTTTTTCGCGAGGCGAGTGGGCTGCTTCTACTTCTTCCCACTTGTCGAGTGCTTCTGGCGGCAGATTAGTCGGCATAATTTAACTTCGCCTTACCATAACGCAAAATCAGCTTTAAGACGTTTTCTAAAACTAAGCAGAAAAAACCCAAAAAACCACACAAAAAGACAAAAATCCAAAAGAACGTCCACTGCAAAACACGCCCAAAAAACTATTTTTCTCGTTTACGATTGTAGACAAGGATGTTAACCCCTGTCATGATTATGGCTACTGTTATCACTAAACCGATTAAAACTATAGGGTTAATGCCTAAGATTGGTGGTGCGCTTATTGTATATGCGTAGTCAATGTAATCGCCAAAGGGGTTATCGTTTCCAATATCAATGAAATATTGGCCGTTGACAGTGGCGGTAAATACAAAGGTTCCCTGATTTCCTTCACTTGTGCGAGAACCTATTTCGTTGCCATTAGGGTCGCCAATGAGAAACCATGCCCCATTTGTGTCGCCAGTGTAGTTTAGCCATCCATTGACGGTTTGTCCGCTTTTTAGGTCAAAGGTTATGCTCTTAGACGCAGTTATCCAATCTATCCTTTGATGATTTTTGCTGACTGTACTATCCTGAGATAAAAACGATAGAGGCAAGATGATGGCTATTACAGAGAGGATAATGATGGCTTGGTAGGTTGCTTGTTTGTTCATTTGACGTCTAGGTTGCTATTGGAGTTGTCTGCTTAAATGATTTACCGCATGCTGATTTCTAACTAAGTAAGGCGTAGGCAACCACGTTGTGGCTGTCTTTTGCAAAAAATTATAACCGCAGCACCCAATATTTCATCGATCACCCCTATGCGCAGTAGAAGAGTTGCCGCTACCTTACTTGTAGTATACTTGTTTCTCGGTGTGTTTGTTCAGTTAGCAAACTCAGCTGCTGAACCCACTTCTTCAAACGATGACTGGTCAATGTTCCATCATGATCCAGCACACACTGGCTTCACGAATAGTTCCGCACCCACTTCCATTCCTAAAGAACTTTGGAGTACGGGACCAATGGCTGCTTATTTAACGTCACCTGCAATAGTAAACGGTATCGTATACATGACTGGCTATTCTTTAATCGCTTTTGATGCATCCACAGGGGAAATTGTCTGGCAACAGCGCGAAAAAGGCGGTTCACAACTAATTGTTGAAAATGGTATAGTTTACACGGGATTAGGTGCATTCAATGCTACTAATGGCGCTGAAATATGGGGTTTTCAGGGTGGTTCAATAGTTGCCGTTACAAATGGCCTCTATTACACAGTAACTGACAATTATTCAATTATTAGTCGAGATGGTTATACTGGCGAGCTACTGTGGGAGCACGGTCAGTTAGGTTGCCCATCAGGTATTGCGGTCGAGAACGGGGTATTATATTTTGGAACTAGTTCCCACTTTTTTGCTCTCGATGCTTACAACGGCAGTACTGTGTGGGAAACTCAAAAAGGCATTATACAAGAATCTTCTCCTGCTGTTTCAGACGGATATGTGTATTTCAGTGGAGCCTTTAACGGGACCACAACGGACTATAATTTATTCTACTGTCTAGATGCGTTTACGGGCAGAGAAGTGTGGTGTTCAAAGGTGTACATTGGCTCGTCTCCCGCTGTTGCAGGTGGTCGCGTTTTTGTCGGTGGAAGAGATGGGCAGTTCTTTGCTTTTAATGCCACAGATGGTTCCAAAATTTGGAACTACTCTGTATTTTCTATGCCTGTAGGCCATGGTTTTGAGTCTTCCCCTGCTGTTACTAGTGACGCCGTATACGTTGGTGCCGACGATGGCTATCTATATGCATTTAATGCCTCAGATGGAAATAAACTGTGGAGTTATAAAGTGGGTGATAAACAGCATTTACAGTGTTCTCCTGCTATAGCTAATGGGCGAATCTACATGGGTTCTGAGGAGAATTTCTTGGTAGTCCTTGAACCTTGCGAAGTATGCTTTGATGTTACCTTTTTAGAGATTTCACTAATCATTTTGGTGGTTCTTATAGGGATTGCATTAGCTATAATTTCCTATAACAAACTCTTGAAAGCCAATTGATTACTCGTGTGCCTTTTAACTAAGGTCTAAATTTTAGCTCACAGAAATTGGCTCATAAAAAATACTGACTGGTACAATGAAAAAATGTGCCGAGTAACCATCCATACGAAGCTACAAATGCCAAAAATGCGCAACAACCATCCCCAACCCCGAATACGGCGACCCCTAAAAAGGAAGATGCCCTTTTTCTTTTTTTGTCTGCTATCGCCGTTTTTTTACTGAATTGATTGTTTCCCCTTATGTCTTGTTAGGATTATTGCTAAGACGAAGATAATAACTGCTAATACAGCGCTTACTGTTATTACCATGCTCATCAGGCCTGTTGGGTTAAATCCAAAAATGGTCGGCGTACTAATGGAATACTCGTAATCGATGAGATGAGGCATAAAATCATCGCTTGAGATATAGAGGGAGTATTGTCCGTTGGTGTCTGCTATAAAGAAAAAGCTTGCGTTATTTTTATTGTATTCATAATCAGTCGGACTAGAAATCATGGAGTCGCCCGCAGGATCAATAATTTCACAGTAAGTATGATTGTAACCATTAATAACATAAGACCCGTTGACGGCTTGGCCACTCTGAAGATCAAAAATTAGATATTTCACGCCACTCCCCGTATTAATATTCTGATTAAACTTGGTCGCTGAGGTAGTAACTGAATACTGCACAGCAGATTCCAAAGATAACACAATAACTGCTGTAGAGATTATTATGATGATTTCGAGGGCAATCAATTTCTTCAGCACACAACCCCCATTTCCTTTCACTGTTAGCTCCCTGTCAAGCTATCCGCAGGTCTTTTCTTATATGATTTTGGCTTTCTTGAAAGCGTAGAAATAGCTCTAACTAAGTAAGGCGTAGGCAACCACGTTTGGCTGTTTTTGCAAAAAATTATAACCGCAGCACCCAATATTTCATCGATCACCCCTATGCGCAGTAGAAGAGTTGCCGCTACCTTACTTGTAGTATACTTGTTTCTCGGTGTGTTTGTTCAGTTAGCAAACTCAGCTGCTGAACCCACTTCCGAAACTTCAAACGATGACTGGCCGATGCTCCGACATGATCCCGCCCATACGGGTCACTCTCCAAAAACTTTAAACATTAGCTTGAATGTCGCCTGGACATACAAACCTAGCATATCTTATGGCTTCTACCATCGAGTACCAGCAGTCGCCAATGGTTATCTCTACATAACTGACGACAATTATCTTTATTGCATTGATGCTTCAACTGGAAACCCTCATTGGATACAAAATTTGACGATACAAGGTCCAATTACTCAGGAGGAATTTTCAACTGCTGTCTATGATGGTTATGTCTACACTGATAACGCAGCCTATGATGCTTTGACAGGGAAACTAGTTTTTACATTTCCAGTGCAAGCATCCACCTCACCCACAGTAACTGATGGCGCTATTTACATGGGCTCCAAAAATGGTGGTGTTATCGCTCTTAATGCCACGACCGGCGGTGTTTTATGGGACACGAAGGGCGAACTACTTGAATCCTCGCCAGCCGTTTCAAATGGCGCTGTTTATTATTCCTATGGAAACCCTTGGCGGCAAAGCGGAGAAAGCTATGCAGTAGCTGCCCTAACTGGGAAAGAAATATGGCACAACTCGGCAGTAGGTGGACTCTACGCACATGTAGCGGTAGCCAATGGGTATGTATATATTAACGGATTTAGCGGTCTGTTCTATTGCTTGAATGCAACGAGTGGAGCAACTGTTTGGAGCTATCCCGCTTACGCTGGCTGGCATTCTAATTCCCCCGCAGTAACGAACGAATATGTTTATGCTGGACCGCACATTTTCAACGCATCAACTGGAACTCTGCTTTATAACAATTCGATATTGACTGGTTCCGCTCCAGCCGTTACAAGCGAAAGCCTCTACGTCGGTTACTATAATAGCACCAATTCCGGAATGACGCCATATGTGCAAAAACTGTATACATTAAGTGGTTTTGGCGAAGGCATAACGAGCTATAAATTTCCCGGTGAATATGAATATGATACCTATTCTTCTCCAGTGATTGCCAATAGTATGGTTTACATTTGTGCCATCGGAAGCAATGAGATTTATGCTTTTGGCAACCCTGCGTCAATTGATGGTATTATCCTTTTCCCGAATCTATTTAGTGCTGTATTAATTATCGGAATTACCCTTATCGCTGTAGTGATAACTGCTTATTTATTTAGATTAAGAAAGCTCAGAAGAGCATAGCAGAGTGTTTGTTTCTGAGACTTTGAGTGTTTCTTTAATTTTACGAGAACTTGTAGCATAGAACGCTGATTTGAAGGCTAAACTTGCGGAGGCACAACAACCCTGAATGGTGTAGAAGCATTTTTGCTTCTTTTTCTTTTGATTTATGTTGGGGTTCGGCTTTTGGCGCAGTAAAAGTTGCCGTTTAGCCTGATGAAGGCGGGGCATTTGCCGTCGTAGCAGTGGTCTAGCCATTGGCAGGGTTGGCGGACTTCGTGGACGCGTGGCATGTAGCCGCGGGCGTCAAAATTTTGTTTGGGGATTTCTCGTTTAGAAATTTGTTTTAAAATTGTATCCATGCTTGTTTCCATTTTTACTGCTCCTTTCAAAACCAGTCCTGAATTTATGTGACTATGCGTGCCTGATGCATATTAAAATGTGTTACAGTCGTTGTACAACAACAAAAACATATAAGCACTAATCTGCAAAACCAAAAAGCCACCCCACACAAATGTTATTTACCCCTAACACGTCATCATGTTTGGTGCACAACTTGACCTTTAAAGGCAGAGACATCGTATCCATCGCGGACTTCACAAGAGCCGAAATCAACCACATCCTCGACGTCACCGCCTCCATGGAGCCCCTTGCAAAAAACGGCTCCGACATCCTCAAAGGCAAAATCCTCGCCACCCTCTTCTACGAACCCAGCACCCGCACACGCCTAAGCTTCGAGGCAGCCATGCTAAAACTCGGCGGCAGCAACATAGGATTCGCAGACGCCGACATCGCCTCAGTCAAGAAAGGCGAAACCCTCGCAGACACCGTCCGCGTTGTCGAAAACTACGCCGACGTAATCGCGTTGCGCCACAGCCTCGAGGGCTCCGCAAAATTATCCGCAGAATTCAGCAAAGTCCCCCTCATCAATGGCGGCAGCGGGGCAGAAGAACACCCAACCCAAGCCCTCACCGACCTCTACACAATCCAAAAAGAAAAAGGAACCATAGACGGATTAAAAATCGCCATAATCGGCGACCTCCGCTACGGCAGAACCGTCCACTCACTTGCCTACGCGCTGGCGCTCTACAACATCGAACTCTTCCTCATCGCGCCCGAATCGTTGCGGATGCGCAAAGACGTTCTGGAAACTATAAAAAACAAAATCCCTGTCGCCGAAGGCACCAACCTTGACGCTATCCTGCCCCAAGTCGACGTTCTCTACGTGACCCGTATCCAAAAAGAACGCTTCCCCGACGCCTCTGAATACCTAAAAGTCAAAGGCGCCTACAAAATCGACCTCAAAACCCTACAAGGCGCCAAAAAAGACCTCATCGTACTCCACCCGCTGCCTCGTGTGGATGAAATTGCCCCCGAAGTGGATGCCACACCGCAGGCGAAATATTTCCAGCAGGTGCACAATGGTATCGTTGTGCGCATGGCGCTCCTTAGTCTCGTATTGGGTGCGGTCCAGTAATCGGCGGGTTTGCGTAAATTAAATATCTTTTGCGTGCTTAGGCAACACTATGGCAAAGGTTAACTGGGCAGTGTTGTTTTTGGTTGTGTTTCTAATAACGCCGCTGTTATCTGCTGCTTGTGGGCAGTTGGGAGCACAAACCTTTGCTTCAAATGATGATTGGCCGATGTTTCGACATGACTCTACCCATACAGGTGCCGTAACAAATTCCTCCCTCATTGTGCCAAATGAGCTGTGGCGTTTTGCTGAAGGCACATCAAATAACATCTTTATTAGTTCATCTGCATCCGTCGTCAACGGCATAGTTTACATTGGGTCAAACTACAATGCAGTTAACCATAGAGGGGGCAGCATTTACGCGTTGGATGCTTATACTGGAGTTAAAATCTGGGATTTCTCAACTAATGGGTCCATATATTCATCCCCCGCGGTATGGAACAATATTTTGTTCGTTGGGGGTGCAGAGAGTAATTTCTATGCATTAAACGCGTTAACTGGCGCTAAACTATGGAGCACTAAGGTGTTTGCGTCTTATTCTTCACCATGTGTTGTTGACGGAGTGGTTTATGTTGGCTCAATTGATGGTAACGTTTATGCTTTTGATGCTTGCAGTGGGGAAAAAATTTGGAATTACACAACGGGGGATTCGGTTGGGTCCTCGCCTGCCCTCCACGGAGGCGTTGTTTATGTGGGTTCAAATGACCACAACGTTTATGCCCTTGATGCGAAGGATGGTAGCAAAATTTGGAACTTTTCAACTGGTGGTATAGTTCATTCTTCGCCTGCTGTTAGTGGCGGAGTGGTTTATGTTGGTTCTGGGGACAGCACCCTTTACGCTCTAGATAGCTCTACGGGGACAAAATTATGGAGTTATCCGTATAAGACACACGTAAGGGATGTAAGCGGCATTCAGGCTTCCCCCGCGGTGGCAGATGGTTTTGTATTTTTTGTTGCGTCTGACCATGTGTTCTATGCACTTAATGCGGCTACGGGTTCACAGGTTTGGAACGTCACAAAACTTTCTGTGGATGTTTCTTCTCCGGTTGTTGCTGACGGCCTTGTTTATGTTTGTGTTCCCCGAGGGTTTCTTGCATTTAACGCTTCGACTGGCGCGACAATACAGACATACGTCCTCAAGGATATCGCGAACGCAAAAATAATTGATGGTCACTGGCAAGTCATTACGGGGTATGGCTTGATTAAATCATCACCTACCATAAGTAACGGTGTCATATACTTCACCTCGGAAAATGGGAACCTCTACGCAATAGGCGAACCAATAATCCAGCCTTCAACTGACCAAGTGATTTCAGGCTTGGATAACTATGTTATCTGGATTATTCTTGCTGCCCTTACCTTGGGGATTAGCATTGTGATTACAATCTTTGTACGTAACCGAAAAGCCAAACATTCAGGTTGATGTGAAGCGGTCAAATGTCGTCAGGGTGCTCATGGACCCGCAGCTTGGGCATTTATGCAGGGTGCCGGGATAGTTTTTGCGGCAGTTCTCACAGAAACTCACCACACGGTTGTAAGTGAAGAATTCGATGGGGGTTTCTTGGAGTTGTTTGGTGAGTTCAAATAATGCGTCGGCTTTGATTTCACCTTCCAGCTCGAAGACGTCAAGGCTGCCCCCATTATAGAGGCCCTTTTGGACTCGCGCCATCTCCACAAGCCCGCTGGGCAACCGTAAGGGTTCGTTTTGTTGGATTTTGATTCTTTTGATGGTCGAGTAGAAGGGTTTTTCACGTGTGCCCGAAAACTTGACCTTAGCCACTCCATAACGTTCCATATCAAGTTGGGCGAGCCGTTCCGAGGCTTCGCGGTCGCCGAGGACCACTGTGTAGAGGCGTTTGCCGTATTTTCTGCCCATTTTCTGCTTCGACGCCAACAGAGTCGCGATGACTTCTTGGGCAAACTGGTTAGCCTCAGCTGACCCTATGGGTTTCTCAGTGAAGGCTTCGATTGCTTCTTTGAAGCCCGCTAAATCCACGATACGGCTACAGTTTTCCAATCGGAAGTAGGTGTCGCCGCTGCTTTTCTGAAGCAGAAACGGCAAGCTGTTTTTGCCGAATTGTTTGAGCGCATTATTTTTAATGCTCAACGCCCGCGCCGCGAGTTCGAAACGTTCGCGCAGTAAATCCATGAATTTGTTGAGGTCACGCTCCGATTCCAATACGAGGCGGGGTAAGTTTATGGTTACGCAGCCTAAGCTGCCTGTTCGCAATGTGTCGGTTTCCCAGTCGCCCGTGAGTTCGCCGCTGAATTTGACTCCTGAACCCGAAAACGCCGCGTTCTCCGTGTCCTTTTTGGTGAGGTTCGCGAAGTAGAGTAAGCCGCTTTTAGCCGCGATATTGTGAGCTTTTAGGAGCAGGGCTTTGGCGCGTTCATCGGTTTGGAGGGGTTTGTTGATTTTTATTACGATTTTGGGGTTAAGAAGCGGTTTTAGGTCGCTTTCTTCGTTGATGACGTCAAGGATTAGGCTCGCTACAAGCTGGCTTTCCTGTTGATAATCGCCATATTTGCCTGCGGCTTTGCCCTGTGCGCCTATAGCTTCCTTTTGAGCCGCCGAAGATGACATAGCCAGTTCCAGACCTAACGTGGCTTCAACATGCTGGTTGAGGTCAAAGAGGAACAGTCGCAGGTTCTCTTTGAGGCTGGCGACATCGTTGCCCCGCACAAACGGCGCGAGTGCCACATTGAAATAGTTGAAGGTTTGAGTGCGGCTGGTTTCTTTACTGGAATGCAACAGCACATTGAATACAATGTCTAAGGCGGCTTTGAAGCTGACCGGCGGCTCCATCGCTGCTTGGGTGGGGTCGTCAACGTGTATACCATGCTGGAAGAAGTATCGGATGTCATGGACAACCTCGTTGGGTTTAAGCAGCCATGTGCCCAAGGAGTTAATGTGTATCGCGCCGGATAGGTGGGCGTCGGCGATGTCGCGTGGAAAAATGTTTAGCAGAGTATATTCGCCCAGCACGGTTTGCCCCGCCCGATATATGGTGGACGCGGACTCTAAGAGGTCCTTGTTTTCGATGAGGATGGTGACTTCGTGGATAGGCATGCCGACACGGGTAAGTTTGTGACGGTAATCCTCATAGCCCTTCTCAACGAGGATGCTGTTAACGACTTCGCGGATAAGCGGGGCAGTTAAGTATTTGGTTTTGGATTTTACAAGGCGCTTCTCAGCTTCTTTAGCGGCTTTCTGCGCTAGTTCAGGCGGCACCTTGGCTTCTCTTATGAGGTTGTTGGCGATTTTGTTGGCGTCAAACTCTTCCACAGTCAAATGAGAAGTGCGCACCATCATGCCGCGTGGTTTGACTGCTTTTTTCTCGACACGGTCGGCGACGTCTAGCACCATTTTGCCTAGGTCTGTTAGGAAGTATTTTTTTGCCTCGACATCGGCTTCGACGAGGTCGGCTTTAAGGAGATATTTGAGGTGGTAGGCGAAGCGTCCAGCGTCGCGGCTGGGATTCATTTTAAGCTGATTCATAAGTTCCGTGTAGGAGAGTGCGTTGCTGTCAAAGAGCAAGTTGAGGATTTGTAGCCGCAGGGGTGATGATACGGCTTTGAGTACTTTTACGCCTCGACTGCGCATTGGCTGCTGATTAACCATCCCTGCTCTATCTCTCCTTACCCAGCTTTTTGTCGGGGCTACCTATTATTCCACTGGAGAGTTTAAACTTAGCGAAAAAAGAAGGAAACCGTGAAGTGTTTGACTCTTAAACAGGACAGGGTTGCTGCTGGCTGATGCAATGCAGGGTGCCAAAGCCATAAACCACGTCCCCACAGTAGATTCCTACGACTTTTCGGGTTGGAAACAGCTCCTGCAGAATCCTGATTGCCTCGGCGTCGTGGGGGTCATTGAAGACTGGAACGAGGACTTTGGTGTTGCCGATGTAGAAGTTGGTGTAGCTGGCGGGGAGCAGGTAGTCTTCGTCGCTGATGACTTTGGGCATGGGCAGTTTGACGATGCGGAAGGGTTTGCCGTCTTGGTCTACTGCCTGAGTAAGGATTTCATAGTTTTCTTGAAGCGCTGCATAGTCTGCGTCGTTGGGGTTTTCTTGGTAGGCGCAGACGATGGTGGTGGGGTTAACGAAGCGGGCTAAATCATCGATGTGCCCATCAGTATCATCGCCGAGGATGCCGCGTTTGAGCCAAATAAAATGCTGCACCCCCAAATACTTGCAGAGGTACTTCTCGATTTGCTGCTTGTTGAGGTCGGGGTTGCGGTTCTCGTTTAACAGGCATTGCTCCGTGGTGAGTAGGGTGCCTTCGCCGTTGACGTCAATGGAGCCGCCCTCTAAAACGATGCCCGGTTCAAAACAGGGCAACGCCATCTTTTGGTTGATAACGTCGGGGATTTCTTTGTCTTTTAGGAGAGTTTCGTATTTTTCGCCCCAAGAGTTAAACTTCCAATGAATCATCGCCAACTCATGTTTGGAGTTTTTGACGAATATAGGACCGTAATCGCGGAACCAAACGTCGGCGTAGTCATGAATGTGAAAGGTAACTTTGGATAAATCAATGTCCGCCGCTTGGAAGAGGCGGCTGGCTTTCTGTTTGGTTTCTTCGTCTTTTACAAAGAGGTTTACGTGTTCGCTTGTGTGGATTTCTTTGACGATTTGAACGTAGGTGCCTTCGACTTTTTCGACGCGATTAGGGAAGGTTAGGGGGTCGTAGGGCCACGCGAGCCAGATGGCGCTGTGGGGTTGCCACTCGGCGGGCATCCTATAATCCAGCGGATTGCAGGCTTTAGGGGTTTTACTCATGTTTGTCGGCTCCTTGGGTGAGGGGTTTGTAGGTGTCGGGGCGGCGGTTGCGCAGAAAACCCCAGCCTTCCTGAATAAGTTGATTTCTGGCTAAGTCTAGTGTGACGACGATGACTTCTTCTTGGGTGGTGCTTGCTTCCGCGACGACTTTGCCAAAAGAGTCAGCTATGAAGCTGCCTCCCCAGAATTCCAGTTCGTCTTCTTCGCCGACACGGTTCACGGCTGCCACATGAATGCCGTTACCTATGGCGTGGGCACGTTGCACGGTTCGCCATGCGTCATGCCAGTCGCCGTCTGCGGATGTGTACCCTTTGACGTAGCCGATGGCTGTGGGGTAAAAGATGATTTCAGCTCCCTGCAAGGCGTGGATGCGGGCGGGTTCAGGGAACCATTGGTCATAACAAATCAAAGCGCCAATTTTGGCGTAGCGCGTTTGGTAGACTTGGTAGGGTGTGTTGCCTTCTGAGAAGTATTCTTTTTCGTAGAAGTAGGGGTCAAACGGTATGTGGGCTTTGCGGTAGGTGCCCAAAATTTTGCCGTCAGCGTCAATTACGGCGGCGGTGTTGTAGTATTTGCCGTCTGAGCCCTTCTCAAAGAGGGGCGCGACAATGACGATTTGATGCTTTTTGGCTAATTCACAGAAGAGTTTGGTGGATTCGCCTGGGATGGATTCCGCGTAACTTGATGCGTCCACGTTTTCCTGTTGTGGGAAGTATCTGGTTCGGTAGAGTTCTTGAAGGCACACGATTTGGGCGCCTCGGCTTGCGGCTTCCTCGATTTTTGCTGCGGTTTTTTTCATGTTCGCCGCTATGTCGCTGGTAACTGCGGTTTGGATAAGCCCTACCGTGACTGTTTTTTTGTTGGGTGCTCTCTTCGTTGTTATTGGCGTTTCCATCCTTTTGGAATTAATTTATGTGCAGTTCTATTAACTTTTTGAGAACGCAACGCTAAACGCACTTAAAAACCTGTTTTCTCACTTGGATGCGCCTTGGTTTTGCCCTCCACTTTGTTTCTGGGCTAAACACGAAAGGGCAGCTTAAATCGGGTTTTTTTGAACAGTTCTTCAACATTTGTTCAATAAATTTATAAGCAATTGGTGGGTTTGACGCGCAAAATGAGTAGGCTCGATAGTGTCCGTTATTATTTGATGGTTGCTGTAGTAGGTTTAATGGCAGCTGCCGCCGCCATCGTGTTGTACTTGGTTTACACAGAACTCTGGGCATTTACACAAACCTGCATCTCCTACTCAATTCTACTCTTCATCCCCCTGGCTTTTGGCGCTATAGTGGGGTCATTTTATTTAGTAAAACGCTGTGCAAACACCAAAACCACTGGGTCAGGTACCCACACGGTACTGGAAGCTTACCATTTAACCAACGGCGAAATCAGCCTCCGAGACACCGTAGTCAAACCCGTCGCAGGTATGTTAACAATCGGTTTAGGGGGCAGCGCAGGACCTGAGGGACCCGGTCTGCTAGCAGGCGGCGGAATCGCTTCATGGTTTTCTCGGCGGCTCAAAATTCCCCCTGACATGCGTATGCGCCTCTTCATCGCGGGCGCCGCTGCGGGCTTAGCCGCTACCTTTCGGACACCGCTGACTGCCATTTTGTTTGCGCTTGAAATCCCCTATAAAAACGACTTAGACCGCGAAACCTTCGTCGAAGCCTCCGTTGCATCCATCCCCGCCTATTTGCTTTCGGTTGCGGTGCTGGGCAGCGAACCCATCTTTGGCTCCATTGCCAACGTCCCCCTCACTTTAGAAGTGATTGGGTTGTCTTTGCTTTTGGGTTTAATCTGTGGTCTCTACGCTGTGTTCTTCACTAAATCGTTTGCTTGGATGGGACAATTAGGTGTCAAAATCCGCAAACGCTACGGCCTCAACACCGTGATAATTCTCGGTGCATTGGTGCTTGCAGCTTCTGGCTTAATCTCTGTTTACTCTATCGGTGTAGGACTGCATTTTGTTAACGCCTTAATCAGCGGGGCAAGCTTTAGCATCGCTGTGCTTATCGGCATTGTATTGTTGAAGACTTTTGTAACTGCCACAACGCTTAACTTCGGCGGTTCCGGAGGCTTGTTCTTCCCCACAATCGTTATCGGCGCTGGCTTAGGTTACATCTTCTCGCTGGTCTTTAGCCAAGTTAACCTCGCGGTGATGTTTATCGCGGTCGGTATGGCGTCTTTGCTTGCTGGAACCCACAAAATACTCCTCACCCCTGTGGCGTTCGTTGTGGAAACTTTGGGCGGCGTGTTTGCTATACCCGCGTTGCTTGCCAGTGGCATCAGCTACCTGCTCTCCGGTAAACACTCCTTCTATCCGCTTCAGCCTCGTACCCGCTTAAAGACTGAGGAGTTAGCTTTGGAGCGGTTCTTCCTTAAAGGTCAAAAACTAATACCTGATAAACTCCGTAGCTCCATCGCGTCAGAAGTCATGACTAAGCGACCTATCGTACTGCTTAAAGGCACCAGCGTCCGTGAAGCTCTCGAGACCTTTGAGGGCACTAAACTGCGTGTTATGCCCGTAATTGATCAAGAAAACCATGTTATTGGCGTGGTGAACCTTGAAGACCTCGGCTACATCGATGTGCGACGTCAAGAACTCAGCCTCTCAGATACCGTGATGCATACACCCATTATCCAAAAAGAAACTGATAATCTTGAGACGATAGCGCAATCCATGATGGACACCCAAGAAGACCACATCTTTATCGTGGACTCAGACGATAAACTGGTCGGCGTCATCTCTGGTATTGATGTGGTTAAGAAAATCATTGAACTCCTGTCCTAGAAATATTAAGCGAGGTTGTAGAAATAACTCTGCGGTTGATTAGCCCGATTCATCCTTAAAGAAAACTTGATAACTGATTTTAGAAAAAAAATCTAAAAAAGGGGAAAATTTACTTGTTTCTTCTGCTTCGGAACACAAGCGCCGCTGCAATGCCGATTACCGCAATAACCGCTAATATGCCGATGATGATGTAGAGATACATTACGTCTATGCCGCCGGTTGAAGTGCCACCGGTGCTGGAGCCTGCTGGAGCAAACATTGCCTGATAATCATAGGTGTATCCGTAACCGCAGTTGATGTTGGTGGGGTTATCAGTGATTGTGGTTGGGTGTCCGTCGGTGCCTGTTGCAACCCAGTAGACAAAGGTGTTGCCTGAGTCAGGGGTTGCTTGAAGCACTATGTTTGTGCCGTTAGCGTAGTAGTAGGTTCCTGGTCCAGGGTTGGTGGATCCTCCCACTGAATCTAAAACCTTCACGACGGCGTCAGTGGTTGGCGCAACATCAATGGGTGCAAATATTGGTTGATACACGTAGGTGTAGCCGTAGCCGCAGATGATGTTTAGCGGGTTCGTGGAGGTGATTAGGCTGTCTTGGGCTACTGATGAGGTTGATGGAAATGTGGGAACAAAGTTGGGATCGTTGATGGCGTTTTCAGGATAATTAATTGGGGGCTGGTTGTGGCCGGGTGTGTAGGAACCGCGGATGCTCCAGTATAAGAATTTGTAGCCAGAGTCAGGGGTTGCTTTGAGGTTGATGGTGGCGCCGTAATTGTAGCTGTAGGCTCCAGGTGTAGGTTCGGTTGTTCCGCCCACGGATGCGGCGACAACCACGTTAGCGACTTCTGCGGTTGCAGGCGGCGATGGGGTCACGTTGGGGTTTGGCACGGAGGGGTACTGTTGAATAGGAAGTTGCTCGATGGGTTGGTCTTGGGCGATTGCTACTGCTAACGATGATGTTAACAGTATCAGAAAAAACAAAGTTGACGCTCTTACAAGTTTGGACGACAAAAATTACTCCTCTATCGCTTGGTTGTATTTGGCTAGTTTTCGCATTTAAGAATGTGTGACTGTGCCCACGCAACAACAAGAACTAGCATATCCCAACTTAACCCAACTGGGTAGCACAGGTTGATCTGGATGTCGTCAGGTACCTTTGGTATGGTTGAATGGCTGGTTATGCTATATACAACAGACTGAGTAAGAGACAACTATTTATTAAGAGAGACTGCGGAACAATACTGTAGTTTAATTGGGGCCAAATACATGAAAGCATTCATAGTTCAATTCCCATTCGGCGTTGCAGCCTTCGACGAAACCAACAGTCTTGTCGAAAAAGCCCTATTCGCAAAAAAAGCGCAGGCAGCAGCCAAAGCGCTCTTAAGAGCCGAAACGGGAAAACTCATCGATCAAGCCACATCACTTGTTACCTTACTAAAAAACGCGGGCTACGAAACCTTCGTCTTCGAATCCGCAGCGTTGGCGCAAGACGCCCACCGTAAACTCCAAGTCACAACCGAAGTTATCTCACCCGCAGAATCAGCCGTGCTCCATTCACGCATGGCAGAAGTTGCGTTGGAAAGCGGATTTGCCGCAGACGAATCTGAACTCAACGTCTGGAACCGCAACGTCAGCATGGAACTTGCCAAACTGCGCATTAAAGGTGCAGTTGAAAAACGTGACCTCGTAGTTGCACAGGGCATCCAAACACTCGACAGCCTTGACCAATCTGTTAACCTCTTTATGGGCAGACTCCGCGAATGGTACGGCATCTACTTCCCCGAACTAGACCGCCTCATCGAGAAACATGAAACCTACGCGCGTCTCGTCATGAACCTCGGCAACCGCGATAGCTTCACCGTTGACGGTTTAGAAGCTGAAAACATACCAAAAGAACGCACTCAAATCGTGGCGAAAGCCGCCGAATCCTCTATGGGTGCAGACATCGCCGAAACCGACCTCGTGCAGGTTAGAGCTTTAGCAAAAGACGTCCTCGCATCCTACGAACTTCGCAAGAGTATGGAAGAATACGTAGACCACACAATGGAGGAGATAGCGCCAAACATCCGTGCCGTCGCAGGTGCACTACTTGGTGCCCGCATGATAGCCATGGCCGGCGGCATACACAACCTTGCGATGCGACCCGCCAGCACCATCCAAGTCCTCGGAGCGGAAAAGGCACTATTTCGCAGCCTCAAAACCGGCGCCCGACCCCCCAAACACGGCTTAATCTTCCAACACACCCTACTTCACGACGCTAAACGGTGGCAACGTGGAAAGATTGCACGTGTCATCGCAGGCAAACTCGCCATAGCCGCACGCGCCGACGCATTTGGTCAAGACCACCACTACATTGGTGATAAACTCAAAGAGGACATTAACAAACGCATCGAAGAAATCCATGAGAAATACAAAGAAGCGCCGCCGCCAAAGGAACCTAAACCCCGACCTCAACGTGAAGGCGGATTTGACCGTCGACACGGCGGAGAACGCCGATTTGACCGCGGAAGAGACCGACGTCCCCCACGTGAAGGCGAACGCCGTTTCACATACCGTGAACCCCCACGAGACGCTCAAAGTCAACCAAAACGCGAATTCCAAGAGACCCCCCGAACGGAAGCACCACCACCAAGAGCTGACCAACAGCGTCCATTCACGCCTAAACCGCAGCAAGAGGTACCACCACGAGGCGGCAAACGCAGACGTAAACAGTGGAGAGACAAACGTGGGCGTCCGAGTTAAGCCAAACGACCGATTCAAAGAAATCTATCAGGTTCTTCTTGAAGACGGTGCCAAACGTCTTGGCACAAAAAACTTGACGCCGGGCTTAAGTGTTTACGGTGAACGTCTCGTTAAATACAGACGTGTCGAATACCGCGTTTGGGATGCGTTCCGCAGTAAACTTGCAGGCGCTATAATCAAAGGCTTGCAGAATGTTCCAATTGAACCCGGCTCTAAAGTTCTCTATTTGGGTGCAGCCTCAGGCACAACGCCGAGCCACGTTTCCGACATCGTGGGCGAAACGGGTCAGGTTTACTGCGTTGAATTCGCCCAAAGAAGCCTGCGCGATTTAGTCAACAACGTAGCAACTTTCCGCCCAAACATCTCGCCTATGCTTGAGGATGCTCGTATGCCTGAACGCTATGCCATGTTCATCAGCGGCAAAGTTGACGTGATTTACTGTGACGTGGCTCAACCCGAACAAGCCAAACTTCTCGCCGACAACGCCGACGTCTTCTTAAAACAGGGCGGCTGGGTCATGCTTGCCTGCAAATCACAAAGCATCGACGTTACTATGGCACCCGAAGCAGTGTACAAACAAGAAGCTGCCATTCTGAGGAAACGTGGGTTTGACGTGAAAGAGATTGTTGAGTTGGACCCGTTTGATAAGGCGCATGCCATGATTGTGGCACAGAAGCTTTAAAAATTAAAGATGCGGGCGCGATGCCCGTTCTTTTGTATCAAGTTTTTTGGAGATTGAATCACGGCGTCAGCGAAAAGGTTGCTTAAGCAATGTAGCACATTGAATTTTCGTAATAATCTCTGGCGACTCGAATTAAGTTCTTGTCTTGGGAGAGCATGGCAGTTTCAGAGAATTTCAAATCAGTCACTGTTACTAGTGTTTTAACATCGATTATAAGCAACGTTACGTCACAGCATAATTGTCGAGTGTCGCCGAGTCCTTTGATGTTCTCCGTTTTTAGCATCTTCTCCGTCATTGCAATATTAATCCTAATTTTGCGATCTTGCGCTTCTCTTAGCGTTGTTTCAAGTTCTTGAAAAAGCATGGGGTAAGATACAAAGAATGTGATTTCTTTTTTAGCCGTCGCCATGAGCGTTTTCATTTTGTTTACGATGTTGATTTTGCCGTTCATGATGTAGGCTACTTCAAGTTCATCTTGCTTGTCTGTGCTTTCATAAATTGGGATTAACAAATCTGTGAGGACATCTGCTTCTTTTAGTTCTTCTTTTAATTTCTCGGTTAAGCGCTGTTTGAGATTTGATATGGCTTCTTTGGGCGGAACGGGTTTGTAGATTTTTGGACTGGCATTACGTACGATTAGCATTCCTTTTTCAGACAATCCGTCGAGGGCATAGTAGATTTTTGTGTCCGAAATCCCTGTTTCTTTGCAGAGTGCGCTTGCCGACATTGAAGGGTGTGATAGTAAGGTGGCGTAGACTTCTGCTTCGTATGTTGATAGGTTGAGGTTTTTTAAGCCTTGAATTATTCGGTCTTTTGCGATTGCGTCATTTTTCACGGTTGCTTCCTCTTTCTGAGAAGTATATGTCAGAAAAATCTTAAATATATTTCTACTCCCTTTTAGGAAGTAGAAGCAAAGTGATTAAAATGGAAACAAAAGAAAAATGGCTCATAGCGGTTGGCGCAGCATTCACGATAAACTGTCAACCATGCCTAAAAACCATAACCAAAAAAGCCCTCGAAAGCGGTGCAACCAAAAAAGAAATCGCAGAAGCAATCGGAGTCGCCAAAGTAGTAAGAAAAAACGCGACCACCCAAATGGACCGATTCTCAGCGGGGCTATTGGACATGGAAATCGGCGAGAACAACGAAAGTTCGTGCGGCTGCACTTGAGCTAACAAAATTGGGGGTGAAAAAAATGCAAGAAAAATCTATAAAAAACAAAGTCTTCGACGCAATAGCCTGGGGAGCCTTCATTATTCTTCTTGGCGCTGGCTGGATAACATCAACCTACTATCAAATAGAAACAGGCGTTTACGTAGCTCTCGGCGTTGGCTGCATCTTAATTGTCCTCAACATCGCTAGGCGGATAACTGGAATTGCCATTAGCAAATTCAGCCTCTTCATAGGTCTACTAGTGCTTGCCCTAAGCGGTTCAGGGCTTATAGGATTCGCAATGCCCTTTATCCCGACCGTAATCGTACTCATAGGCTTATTCATCGTCGCTGAAGCTATGCAAAAAGCAATCACAAAAAAACCCACACAACCATAATAATTCCTAAGATAAGAACTCGGGTTTTACCCGTTTATTTCACTTGGAGCCTTTGCTCCCCTTATTCTTTACTATCAATTATCGGGTTGGTTACGCGTGTTTTTTTTGCTTCGCTAACTGTCCGTTTATGGTCTATAACCGCTCAACGTACACAAAGCCAACGCCGCTGCAGTAATATCTGCAGTGGTTCCCGGGTTGTAATCGTTTCCCGCTTTGCGGAGTTTCTTGTCAAATGCGATCAGGTGGGCTTTGCCTTCTTTGGTTTCCACGCCGCCGAGGTCAAGAATTTTCTTGGCGCCCAGTGAGACTTCTTGGGCTTTTTTTAAGCCAACTTTGCGGCTGATGAAGGTGTCAGGGTATTCCGCGAGGACTTTTAGGAAGCTGTCCACGATGGCGGTGTTTAGGTCTTTAGTTTTAAGTTGCTTGGAGAGGTAGGGGTAGGCTAAGCCGAAGGTAACGGGGAAATTGTTGACCCACTCACGGCAAATATCGTCATAGCCAGCAGCGATTTTGAAGACTTTAAGGAGAGAGACATTTTCGTTGAGGAGCCGTTTTTTGCTGTTGGCATCCTTGACGTTGAGGTCAGGCGCGCCGTTGAGGCCGCTGGGTTTTGCGATGTCAATGGCTTCATACACCGCAACCGCATCTTTTGGGGTACTGGCCTGTATGACGGCGTCCATGTTTCTGCGTAATTGTACAAAATCAAGAGTGTATTTCTCGTCGTTGGGCGTCATGCCAGCCGCGACTGCGAGCGGCGCAAAGAGCATAATCGTGCCCAGCAGGGTGTTGCCGCCATGCTGCCACGCGTCGATGTCTGTGATGCCCCACTTTATGAGTTCTCCCAGTCCCGCTTCGGAGAGGGCGCGTTTTTTTTCGGCGATTTCTATGCCACGAGTTGCTGCCGCCTCAAAAGAGGGACCTGCAGCTATGGAAGATGCCAAGAAGTGTTCGCATCGGGTGCCTTCGAAGTCAACGACTAGGTTGACGTTTCCAGGTTTGTCTGCGCTGACTTCTAGGATGATGGCTAACTGTAGACATCGGGAAATGTGTTGTGCTTTTTCGCGGTTGCCCATGAGGAATGCACTGTTGTATTAGGGTTCAAAAAAACACTTATTAACGTTATGTAAAAAGTTACAAACAATTGAAGTAACATACAATCAACGTGACAACTATGAAAGCCCGAGAAGGAGACCTCATAAAAACGGTCAGCGGCGTAGTCTTCGACGTCAAAGGCACCACCCACCCCCCAGAGAGCCTCATAGCTTTCCCCCGCTTCATCCCCGACCCCGCAGGACCACGCAAAACCGCCGCAGGCAATTATGGCAAAGTCTACAGCCTAACCGACCGCTTCAACTACCTCCAAACCCACCACCCCGACCTCATCGTATACGACCCAGTGTTTGGCGAAACCCTCTGTGAAGTTCCCACCAGCCAAATCGCAGCGCATTATCAACCCGCTGAAAAACTCGCATCCCTCCGCGCTGCCCAGACCCTGACGCCGCTGGAAGCCAAAGCCCTCCAACTCGCCACCACACTCAAAGAAGCCGCCGACATCCCCTGGATCGCCATTGGCATCTCAGGCTCCATCATGGCAGGTTTAACCACCGACACCTCAGACATTGACCCCCTCGTCTACGGCATAGAAAACAGCCACAAAGCCTACACCGCACTCAAAAAACTCCGCGCCAAACCCGACTCAGGCTTTAAACCCTACACGGAAGCGGAACTCAAAAACCTCTACGACTTCCGCTTCAAAGACACCCACATGAGCTTCCCCGACTTTGCCGCCGTCGAGAGCCGCAAGGCGTTTCAAGGTATGTATCAGGGTGTAGATTACTTCATCCGCTTCCTCAAAGACTGGAACGAAACAGGCGAAGCATACGGCGACATCGTCTACAGCAACAGTGGCTACGTAAAAATCCAAGCTGCCGTTGCTGATGACTCGGATGCGCTGTTCACCCCCTGCACTTATGGGCTAAAAGCGGTTGAGGTTTTGGAAGGACCCAAACTGGAACCCATCAAAGAAGTTGCATCCTTTCGTGGGCGTTTCTGCATGCAAGCCACCGTTGGCGAAAAAATCGAAGCCCAAGGCAAAATCGAACTGGTAAAAAACAAGAAAAAAGCAACGGAATATTACCGTTTGATTTTAGGCAACAAACCCACAGACTACATGGTGCTTCTGCGTTAATGCAGGACTTTTAGGACCTGTTCGTAGTATCGTGGGCAATATGTCAGGGTGATTTGGTAGAAGCTTTCTTCTGCCCACTGCACCTCTTCGAGACTGCCCTCCACAATGACTACTTCGTCTTTTTGGGCTTGCTGACGGAACTCCTCCATGTAACTAAAAACCCGCACCGCCTCCAACGCCTCGCTAGGTCCACTTAACACTTCCAGAGGCTCAATACCATAGACCGAGGGGATAAAGGGTGCGTCGTCATCTGAGGTAATTCGCGCTTTGATTCTTGCCCAGCCCCGTTTGGTTACACAGGTTTTGGGGTCGTATTCGTTTTTGATTTCACCCCAAGCCTTGACGGGTTCAAATTCGGCTTTTATGATTCTGCCACTGTTTTTGCGGTCGTCGTAGAGTCCATATATCATTTTGCGGCGTTGATGCCAAACGAAATCTTTAACATCAAAATTCAAGAACCGCCAATCCTTGCCCTTCATCGCATCCTCAGATTCAAACTCGTTACTCAACCCCGAAGCGTTATCCGCGTAGAGTTCTTGGAGGGTTTGGCACATTTTTTTGTTCTGGGGTTTGCCATAAATTGTGAAGTCAATATCGCTATATTTTGGATGATGAAAACCATGAAGCATAGAACCAAACACGCCAAAATCTGCAGTCGCCACGCCTGATTTATCGGTAACTATACCCAAGACGCGTTCCATTGCTGCCAACAGTGGGTCTGTGGGTCCTGCCTTTAGGAGTTCTTGAAGGCGGGGTTGGGGTTGCCGTGCCTCTAAGATGGCGCTCTGTGGAACACCAACGATTTGTAGCCCGAGCATCTCGTGAAAAAGCAGGTACTGGGGGTATTTTTTGGCGATTAGTTTCATGCCTTCGTCGTTGTAGAATTTGTAGAAGAGTTCGCTTCGTCCTGTTCTGGGTGCGCGTGGGTCTTTGGATTGGAAAATTTTGGAGCTGGCGTATTCCGCATCGCAGATGTAGGCGGTGGCTGGATGGGCGTAGCCAAAGACTCGGAAAATGATGCCTTCCGCGGTTTGGATGGCGTCGCGGTCACGCAAAACTACATTGGCCATAGGTACTCTTCTTCCGAAGTGGCGGTTCCCACAACAACCTGATAGAACACGCTGCCATCACGGGTAGACTGGGCTTTTTCGAGGGTGCCGGCGACTTTGATTTGTTGTCCAGCGCGGGCGACGTTTCGGTAGCAGCCAATGTTTGAGGTGACCACGGTTGGGGTTTGTTCGAGCGGGATTTCGCTTTGGTCGTCTAGGGGTTTGTAGTTGCCTATTTGGTAGCTGGCGGGGCGATACATGGTTTGGGTATCATCGCAGATGGTAGCAGTGAAGCGCAGGGGGGCAAGGGGCGTGTAGATGTAGTCGCCGAAGTCGCCTTGGATTTCGTCGGGGGTTTTGGTGGCGTTGTACATCCAGATTTTGCCTTTATATTTCCCGACGAATTTGCGTGCCGCCTCAATGCGGTTACCTGCGGTGTAGGTGAGTGTGCCCTGGTTAACTAAGGCTTGGATGGTGCTTTCGACTTGTCGGAAGTTATCGCTGCCGTAAACGACAAAGTCAATGTCTGATTCAGGCGCATGCATCTCTAGCGCGATTGAGCCGTGGATGCCGAGGTGACTGTATGGGACGCCTGATTCTTTGGAGACCAACTCGATGAGGTCGAGTGCCATGCTTTGGAGTTTGTCGGGGTTAGGTAGGTTCTGGAGCCAGACAAGGCGGTCTTTGGGTACAAACACTTGTTGGATGCGGTCGAGGGGTGCGGTTATGAGTTCTTTGCCGCGTGTAGAGTCGTAGAAGAGGTAGTTGGGGAATTTTTTTCGGAAAACTTCTATGAAGGTTTGGTAGTTTTTGGCGGTGTAGAGTTTCTCGGCGCGGAATAGCTGGCTGGTGAGGGGTGCGGTGCCAAATTTCCATGTCCGCGTTAACATCTCCACATTAAACAGGTCTTTGTAGGCGGCGGGGATGTATTTGAGGAATGCAAACACCCTATCGTTGGGGTGTTCGTATCCAAAAGTGTTCATGATAAATCCGTCTTTGGTGACGAATGTGTCTCCGTCCATGGGGGTCCAGATTTCTGCTTTTTCTTCCGTGATTTTGCACCGCAACAATTAGGTGAAACGTGGATTAAAAAAGCTATTGCACACGTTTTTTGCTTGCTCGCTCCGTTTTTGATTTTTACAATTAGAAGGCCTAATCCTTAATTCGGCGAATGTTAGCGTTGTGAAATCTGACGGTTGCTTTGGGTCTGCCTATCGCTTTTTTTGCTCGTAATCTTCTTTCTGCTTGAGGTACTCCTGATGCTTCTGCAGTAGCCCGCGGATTTGTTGATTTATGAAGTCGTCAACGCTTAGAAAATCGGTGCCAAGGTCTTGGAGGGCTAGTTGGAGTCGTTCGTATTCGTCTTTGGGGACTTCGATGCAGGTGTATTCTTCTTTAATTTCTCGGAGTTTGTAGCGGATGGCGTCGCGGATGAATTCTTCGCGACTGGTGTAGCCGAGTTGGCGGTTGGCTTCGATGACGTTTTGGGTTTCGTTTAGGAGTTCGGGTGGGAGGCTTATGCTGGTGCCGAGGAGGTTTTCGATGGCGTCGGTGTAGGTTTGCATTTTCATGGTTTGGGCGGTTATTTCGCCTAACATGGCGGTTAGTTTTTGGTGGGCGTCGTCGGATATGCGTAGGGTTTTCATGGGTTGTCCCTATTTATATATGGGGGATAGTAAAGCTAATAAAGGCTTGTCTGTATACTTGGTATACAACGTGTAACTGGTGGACAACAACGTGAAGCACAACATAAGCATAACCATGGACCAAAAACTCTTCCGCGAACTCGAAAACATCCGCGGCAGAGAAAAACGCAGCACCTTCATAGAACACCTAATAATAACAGGCCTAAAAAACTACAAAACCCAACACCCTCTCTCCACCCCCATAATCCTATCTCCAACAAACACCACTCCAAACCGACTAAACGCTAAATAATTTACCCCCACAGAAACCCGATACGAAATTTTCATATCATAGTACGCACGAATTAGTACAACGAACCCATATGACTACTCCCTTGGTACTTGATGAAGCAGATAAACGAATCCTTGAAGTCCTCCAACATGACGGCAGGATATCCTTCGCGGACCTGAGCCGTAAACTAAACCTCGCCGAAGCAACCATCCGATTCCGAGTCAAACGCCTCGAAGACCACAAAGTCATAACCCACTTCGCCGCCATCGTAGACCCCACAAAAGTGGGATTTGGAGTAAGCGGCGCAATTTTGCTAAAAATTGACCCAGCACATTTGGAGGAGGCTTGTAAAGAACTGATGGCGTTTACTGAGACGGCTTACCTGTTTCAGAGTACGGGTGAGTATGATGTGGTTTCGGTGATTTTTGCCCACGACATGGCACACCTCAACGATGTGGTTAAGAAGACGAAGTTGATTGAGGGTGTGAAGGATGCGCGGATTTCGGTGACTACTCGGCTTTTGAAGATGGATTCAGCCATAACCTTGTGATGTTGCTGATTCAGCAATACTATTTTATTTGTGGATAATTTTACGCAACATTAATACGATTTAACGCTGTAAAAAGAGCCACCGTATGCACCAACCTTGCCCAAACAAACCTGAAGAGGCAACAAGGCATGCCGGTGACAAACATGACCCAACCCCCAGCAACCCTAACCTCCACCGATAAAAAAATAATCCAAATCCTCCAAGACCAATTCCCCCTAACAGAACGCCCCTACCAACAAATCGCAAACCAACTCAACCTCACCGAAACCCAAGTCCTAAACCGAATAAAACACCTAACCAAGCAAGGCATCACCCCAAAAATAGGCGCCATCATAGACACCCAAAAAAGCGGGTACGCCGCCACCCTAGTTGCCCTAAAAGTGCCCCCGCACAAAATAGACGAAGTTTCTGCAGTCATAAACCAGTATTCAGGCATCTCTCACAATTATCAAAGGGAACATGCTTACAACGTTTGGTTCACGCTCCGAGCAGCAACCAAAACCGCATTAGACAACACCCTAAGCGAAATTGCCCAAAAAACCAGCATCGCCCCAAAGGACACGCTTAACCTGCCCACCAAGCAATGCTTCAAAATCCAAGTGCGCTTCCAACTCACCTAATCGTGGTGTCTATATGGATGCAGTTGACCGCAAGCTTTTAGCAAAAACCGAAAAAGGCCTCCCCCTCACACCCAAACCCTTCCATGACGTAGCCGCCCAACTCGGCATCACCTCCGACGAAGTCCTCACACGACTACAAAGGCTAAAAGAAGAGGGCGTTATACGTAGGTTTGGCGCTTCAATTCGACCCAACAGCGTCGGGTTTAGCGCAAACGCCATGGTCGCGTGGAAAGTCCCCGCAGAGCGCATCCAAGAAGTAGGTGCCTTTTTTTCGGGATACACAGATGTTTCCCATTGCTATGAACGCCAAATTGTTGTGGACCGCTGGGAATACAATCTCTATACAGTTATGCATGCCCCCGACCGCACTACCCTAGAAGCGTTGGTTAAGCGGTTAAGTGAAGCTTCGGGGTTAGGGGACTTTACGATTCTCTACAGCACTCGAAACCTAAAAACATCCAAAGAGGAAAAAAGCCGATGCTAAACATAACCAAACTTTGGTGTGGCGTCCCCGGCAGCATGGACAGCCTTCGGTACAGTGACTCTACACACAAAAAACCCGTCATCGTCTGGAACAGCACGCAACGCTGTAATCTGCACTGCGTTCACTGCTACGCCAACTCCGAAAACAAACCCTACCCCAACGAATTAACCACCCAAGAAGCCCGCGCCTTCATAGCGGACCTAGCCGCCTTCAAAGTTCCCGTGCTGCTCTTCTCAGGCGGCGAACCGATTCTTCGAGAAGACCTCTTTGAATTAGCAGCTTATGCCACAACAAAGGGTATCCGGGCGGTGCTCTCGACCAACGGAACCCTCATCACACCAACCGTAGCTAAACAACTCAAAGCAGCAGGGTTCTCTTATGTCGGCGTAAGCATCGACGGCACCGAAGAAACCAACAACCGCTTCCGAGGCTGCCCAGACGCGTTTGAAGCTGCCATCGAGGGCATCCGTAACTGCAAGGCCGCAGGCGTCAAACCCGGATTGCGCTTCACGGTAACCAAGTACAACTATGCTGATTTGCCAAAGATTTTTGATTTAATTGAATCTGAGCAAATTCCCCGTGCCTGCTTCTACCATTTAGCCTATGCGGGTCGAGGCTCAGGCATCACCAAAGACGACCTTACACAAGCGCAGACGCGGGAATTCATGGATTACATTTTAGCCAAAGCCGAAGACTTCCAGCATAAACACCTAAACACCGAAATCTTAACCGTGGACAACCATACTGACGCAGTTTACTTGTACCTCAAACTTAAAGAAAAGAACCCCGCGTGGGCGCAAATTGTGCTTGAGCTCTTGAAGTTAAATGGTGGCAACAGTTCAGGGGAAGGCATCGGCTGTGTCGACGCGCAAGGCTTTGTGCATCCGGATCAGTTTTGGCGTCACCACACGTTGGGGAATATTCGGGAGCGGCGGTTTAGTGAAATCTGGACCGACCTCAAAGAACCCCTCTTGATGGGTCTGCGAAGCCGCCGAAGTCTCCTAAAAGGCAAATGCGCGACCTGCTCGTTTCTTGACATCTGTAACGGCAACCTTCGCGTCCGCGCTGAAGCCGTCTACTGTGACGTTTGGGCATCCGACCCCGCATGCTACTTAACCGCCTCCGAGATAACGCCATGACAACTCCCCCTAGCTCCTCGGCTGTTGCGCCTCGCGTCGTGGCTTGGGAATCTACCCGCGCCTGCGCCTTCGCCTGCCGTCACTGCCGCGCCCAAGCCCAAAAAAACGCTGACCCCAACCAACTCACCATCCCCGAAGCCCTAAACCTGATAGACCAAATAGCTGAGTTATGCAAACCCGTATTCATCATTAGCGGCGGTGACCCCCTCCAGCGCCCAGACATTTTTGAAATCGCTGCCTACGCGTCTAAGAGGGGGTTTAGGGTGGTAATGTCTCCAAGTGGCAGCAATATCACTTCTGGGATTATTGAGAAGCTCAAGGCTTCGGGAGTTCGGATGATTTCTCTAAGTTTAGATGGCTCCACCGCTTTAGTGCATGATGGTTTTCGGCAGGTTTTGGGCGCTTTTGATTTGGTTCTGCGCAACGTATCCTATGCAAACGGGGGCGGGTTGCCCTTTCGCATTAACACCACCGTCACGCAGCATAATGTTGGCGATTTAGAAGCCACCCATAGGTTGGCGGTTTCTTTGGGCGCTAAAGAATTTGACGTATTCATGCTGGTGCCCACGGGCAGAGGTAAGATAAGCATGGAACTCTCCCCCAGCCAATACGAAGAAACCCTCAAAACCATACACAACCTCAGCCTCACCTCATCCATACCCGTCAAAGTGACCTGTGCACCCCAGTATGTGCGGGTTGCGTTACAGCAAAAAAACCAAACTACACGCGCAGCCATGGGGCGGGGCTGCATGGCGGGCAACGGCTTCTGTTTTGTTTCCCATGTCGGCGACGTGTTCGGTTGTGGGTTTTTGCCTTTGGCGGCGGGTAATGTTAAGCTTCAAAGTTTCAGGGATATCTATCACAATTCGCCTCTTTTTTTGGAGTTGCGCAATCCTGAGTTGTTGCGGGGGAAGTGCGGCGTTTGCGGTTTTAAGGCATTATGTGGCGGTTGCCGCGCTAGAGCTCTATCGGTCCATAGGAGTCACTTAGCCCAAGAACCCTACTGCGAATATCTGCCGAGCAATGGTTGTTGATGTAAAAAGAAGGGAGCCTGATTTGCAGGCTGGGGTTTTTTTATTCTATGTGCCATCGTTTTGCGACTTTAACAACCAGGAACACTAGGAAGGCAACGATCAGGAATGTGATCAAAGCAACCAAGAAGTCTCCAATTGCAAATGGTCCCACAACGAAAGTTGCTAGGTTGTTTATGTTTGGAATTGCCAAGCCAATCAGCGGCAGCAACAAATCTTTTACCAACGCTTGAACCAGTGTGCCCACGTATAAGGCAACTATGAAGGCAACAGCCAATCCAAAAATCTTGTATTTGGACAAGAACTCTTTGAATTCGTTCACAAGTCCTTTTGGCGGCGCTGGTGCAGGTGGCGGCGCTTTTGTTAATGCTTCACGGATTTTCCTTAATTCCTCTAACATTTCCTCTTCTTTCGTCAAACAAAACCCTCTCCGTATCATTTCACTTGAAGGATTAATAATACTTGCCGTTTACGCTACAGGCTGATTTGTGATTGCTTGTTACCACCCACAAAATCATATAGCATCCGTAGCGACTGAGACCTTGAACCAGCGTTTTCTTACTGTAGAATAGGTTGACTGCATGGATAAACGGGACCTCTATAGGCTTTTTAGAGACGCTTATTTGCATTGGCGAGAAGACTGCGCCCAGCTCCGAGCAGGCGCCTTAACCTTCTTCATAATCCTGCCTCTCCCCACTTTGCTTCTTATTGTGGTTGAGATGTTTTCGCTTTTTTTAGGCGAAGACCAAGCCATAGACATCTTGATGCAACAAATAGCCTCCGTCGCTGGACCCGCCGTCGCAGGACTCTTTCATGATTTAATCACAAGCACTAACTCCCCCTTTGGTTCCGTTTGGACATCCATCGTTGTGATTGCGTTCTCTTTTGGGGGTGCTATCGGCGCGTTTTCTGTTTTGCGGGATGCGATGGATTGCATCTGGGATGTGCACCTGCCCAAGGGATTGCCGCTTGTGACGAGGCTCCGCCAAAAAATCGTGCCCTTTGCTTTGCTCTCGGCTATGGGGTTAATCATTATTGTTTGGACGATTATCTCCAGCGGTCTATTTACCCTAATAAAAATCTACTCAATTAACGGCACATGGTCGGATATTGGGATAACGATTGCGCAGACGCTGCTGTCGTTTGTTATCGCCACCTTGCTTTTCGCGATTATTTTTAAACAGATTCCTGAGGCTAAGGTTCACTGGCGAGACGTTGTCTTAGCCGCGGTGATAACTGGTGTTGCGTTTACGATTATTAACGCCATTTTTGGGACTTATATTTCGACGTTTACGGTGACGACTGTTGCGGGGGCTGCGGGGTCATTGCTGATTATTTTGCTGTGGATTTATGTGCTTAACCAGATTGTGCTTTTCGGCGCAGAAATCTCCCACGTCTACGCCACCTCCATTGGCACTCACGCCAAGGAGTATTTGCCCCATGTCATAACCCGCAAGGAAACGGCAATCAAAAACGAAGAGGAAAAAGCCCCAACAGGAGCCCCCGCGCCCTCTGAGCGACCTGTAGAGGGGAAAATGGTGCCTGTGAAGCAGGAAAACGGGAGCATAGAAATTGACATAAAAATAACGCCGCCTAACCAAAAACAGCAAGATGGCGAAGAGAAGTAGTGGGAATGGTGGGCCGAGGCGGATTTGAACTGCCGACCTTTCGATTATCAGTCGAACGCTCCAGCCGTGCTGAGCTACCGGCCCCCATATTTTCGAGGTGACAGAACACTAATATTGTGTGGGTTTAAAAATATAACGGAACACACCTAGCGTAAATCATAATATTTTCCGAAAATACCGACAAACCGCTAAGCCGACGCCGACAACAGGCGCCTTCCTTTCCTATTACGCTGGTTTTCAACATGTTAATGCGCTTGTTTTCAGTCAATAGGACCTACCCCCTATAGGTTTCTGCATAGAACCACTAATAGGATCCAAATATGTCCGTTGGGCGCCCTCCCCCTCTATCGTTTTCTGCATAGCTTGGATATTAGCATCCAAATAGACGCCACGCAGCTGGGGTGTGCCTTTTTTGTGCTTATCCGCCTCAAAGGAAAGAAACGCTTATTAAATGAGCTAATTAATACCTATGAAGCCACACCGTTTGGGCGAGTAGATCAGCCTGGTACGATCGCCACGTTGGCATCGTGGAGGCCGCGGGTTCAAATCCCGCCTCGTCCACCAAAGTCTCCTTATTATTAAACCCGAATCCGTAAAGCCTAAAGCTAAATACGGCACAATAAAAACTAAGGGTTAAGCCATGTCAAACACGGAAAAGCAGTTGGCTATATTTGAGGATGTTTTGTTGCCGGTTGACCGCAAGAACCGCTATGACATCTACCTAACCGATAGTCGCATAGCCATTGTTTGTTTGGGCAAAATTGGTCGTCACGAATCTGAATCGTCCGGGTCATCTGGGGGGTTACCTGCGGCTTTTGGCATGCCCGCACCTATCCAAAAGAGCACCCAACCCAAAGCGGACATGGCGGCGATAAAAGAAGAACTAAACCGAATGCCGCTTGATGATTTGCTTAGACTTAGCAAGAGAAGCTGCTACTACACCTACGACGAAATCGAGGAGCTTCGGCTGATTTTGTCTCGGCACCCAGTTTTTAAGATTATAAGTGGGGACTGCGAATCCAAGTTTGCGCCCCACGGGCAGCAGGCTACGGAGTTATTGAGTTGGTTGACCTCAATAGAGGCTCTGAGAAATAAGCTCTCCATTGCAGCAAACTGGAATGTGCTCCGCGAGATTTTTCGTAGTATCCCTTTGCGTTAAACCGGCTTTCGGGTACAGATAGTTTAAGTGTTAGTTAGAATGTTAGAATATTTGAAGGAATGCCCGAATGACTGAGAAACCAAAACTCGACATGACCGTTTATAATTTACAGGCGGAAATCTCCAAGACGCTGGCCAACCCCGTTCGCTTAGCCATATTACACACTCTTCGAGACGGCGAGAAAAGCGTCAACGAACTCGCTGATATCATCGGTATTGGTCAGTCTAATCTTTCGCAGCATCTGGCGTTGATGCGGCAGAATGGAATTGTCAAGACGCGCAAGCAGGGAACGAGCATTTTTTACAGTGTTACGGATCCAAAAATTAACGTTGCTTGTGACACTATCCGTGAGGTTTTGATTAATCAGTTGAGGCAAAGTCAGGATCTTGCGAGTGCTTATCGTGGGTAGGCGTGGTTGCTGGGGTTTTTTGGGTTTTGTGTGATTTTTTGATGGTTTTTGGACTGTTTCAGTTTTGTTTCAGCGAACACCTATAAGCAACTATTAGTATATTAGAATATGGTGATAAATGAATGTTGACTAAAAAAATTGTAATCGCCATCGTCGCCATAGCTGCAGTCACTCTCGCAGCCGTCGGGATAGCCGCAGGGCAAATCGCACAAAACCAAACCTACACCCAGACAAACCCAAATGCCCCCAACCAAGGCGTCTGGGGATGGATGGGCAACTGTTTCGGCTACTGGGTAAACGAAGCCCCTGACGGCCAATACACCGCTCCGCCAGCAACCCCAACCGAACCCACAGGCCCCGAAGTTACTCCCTACCAAGGCTACTGCGGCTATGGATACGGATATGGGTATGGTCCATGTGGTCCCTGCTGGGCACGCTGATAACCAAGTGACCTATCCCTCTCTACTTTTTCTTTACTCTTTTTCTTCAAAAAACAAAACTCAAATTTGCATATATTTTATTTTAAACGCGGCAAAGAGCAATTCAAGCATGTTTTGTTATCTATAGTAAGCTACGATTGTACCTGCACGTGTTATGCTAAGCGTATCTTGTTGTTGCGACGATAAGCCGAATGTATATCGCCAGAAAACTTGGTTAGGGCTGGTTATGTTGAGCGGCGAGTAGTACTGATAGTTGTGTATGGAGCCGGTGTTCCACCAGAACACGATTGGGGTAGACGTGTAGGTGTAGTTGACGCCGTCAACATTTAGGATGTTGCCACTATATGTGCGGGGTACGCCCATGAAGAAGAATGTAACTTTTACTTGCGAGGTATAATTCGCTGTGAAGTTTGTGGGTGCGTTCATGACGATGGAGGCGCGGGGATTATCAACTGAACCATCCGTCCAATTGCTAAAGATGCTTCTTGAGGTCAAGCCTGTGATGGTTGAGTCAACGCCGATGGTTCCCGTGGAGGTGCCTGCATTTAGCCACAACTCCAGCGGTGACGATGTCGATGTGACGCCGCTCAAGCGGTTAGAAAGGTAGACCTTGGCGTAGGTGTAGGCTGGAAGTCCCTCTGCGTTTATGGTGAGTTTGTACAGTGTGATGAAGGTAATAGCTTTGGAGCTTTGTGAGGGCACAGAGAGCAACCCAACCGTGGAGTCCGCGACCGAGCGGGTGTCTGCACCGTTGGGGATGGGGGATTGGACGCGCCAAACACAAATGCCCTTTGCCACGTTGGTGAAGGTTATGGTTTCTTCGGATGATGTTTGGGTTTTGCCGTTTAGCATAACGCTCCATGATGTTCCCTGTGGTAAGCCCGTTTGGGTGAAGGTAACGGTGTAGGTCCCTGTTTTGGTGAAGGTGGCGGTTATGGTCTTGTTTTGGTCCATGATTATGGTTGCGGGGTTGGTTTGCCCAACTAAATCGCCACTCCAACCCGCGAATTGGTAGCCAGAAGCGGCTGTTGCAGTAAGTTCTACGGCTTGGTTTTGCGTGTAGGGCGCGGATGCGTTTCTTGACACGGAGCCCTGCCCAACGGTGTTAATGGTTAGCGTGTAGATGCTTTGTTGTATCTGGGCAAACGTGGCGGTTACGGATTTGTTAGCGTCAACTATCAGCGTGGCGGGGTTTGATGAGCCAGATAAGTCTCCGCTCCAACCTACAAAAAACCAGCCCCCATCAGCAAGTGCAGTTAAGTTGACCGCTTGACCGTAGCTGTATGGTTCAGTCGCGTTTCTGCTGATTACACCTTGGCCTGTTACAGAGGTGGTGATGTTGTAAGTGTCCGGTATATTTTGTACAAAGGTTGCTGTCACCGTTTTGTCTGCGTTCATGGTGATTGTGGTGTTGCCTGTGCCTGACGCGTCTCCGCTCCAACCGCTAAAACTCCAACCAGCCGCTGGTATCGCCTTTAAATCAACCGACGAACCCGACAAATGCGAAGAGTTGCCTGGCAAAACGAAGCCCTCGCCAACTGTTAGCATCGTTAAATTGAATAAGTTACTGTTAAAAGCATATACCGCGCCCGAGGTTCCATCGTTGGCTCCAATGTATACGATGTCGTTTACGGCGCATGGAGACGAAAATACTCTGCCAATGCTGGTTCTGTAACTCCAGATTTTTGTTCCCGTCGCAGCATCCAAGGCATATACGTTGCCATCATCTGATCCAAAGAATACGATGCCATTGGAAGTAATGCATGGAGAAGAATTTACTACGTCTCCTGTTTTATAATTCCAGATTTTTTCACCTGAGGTCGCATTCAAAGCATACACGTTGCCGTCGCCTGTTCCAACGTATAAGACGCCGTTGGCAATGCAGGGTGATGAAAATACGTCATGTCCTGTTGGGTAACTCCATATTTGGCTGCCTGAAGTGGCATTTAGGGAATAAACAAAACCGTCATAGGAGCCAAAATAGACAATCCCATTCGAGACGCATGGCGAGGACCACACGGTGCTGCCGGTTGTGTAATTCCAGAGTTGGGCTCCTGTGGTTGCATCTAAAGCATACAGGTAGAAATATGATCCAAAGTAAATGATGCCGTTAGCGAGGCAAGGAGATGACCAAACGATATTGTCTGTTGTGTAGTTCCAGATTTTAGCTCCGGTAAGGGCATTTAGAGCGTATATAGAGCCGTCCATTGATCCGAAATAGACAACTCCATTGGTTACGCAAGGAGAAGTCAAGATGGTGGACCCAGTTGTGTAATTCCAGATTTGCACGCCCGTAGTGGCGTCTAAGGCGTATAAGTTATGGTCGTATGATCCGATGTATACGATGCCGTTGGCGACGCAAGGAGAAGAATAAACTTCCTGACCTGTGATGTAGCTCCAGATTTTTGCACCTGAGGTCGCATTCAAAGCATACACGCTATAGTCAAGTGACCCAACATAAACAACCCCATTAGCAACAGCGGGAGACGAGTACACTGGACCAATTGCGGTATAGCTCCATAGCGTCTGGTTAGTTAAAGGTCCATATGAATCTGTATTGCCCATGTGCATAGGGTCATGGTGGAACATTGGCCAATCACTTGTGGCTGAAACATAACATACACTAAATGAGCAGGAAATTGTAAATACGAAAAATAATGCGATAGACATGTTTTTTTTGTTCATCAAAAATACGCCGCTAAATTGTAGGGGGGAGGGTTGTTTAAGGATGCGCCTCACGTATAAACCGTCACCCCGGGTAAGGCTTCATCAGTGGCAGTGATTTAAACAATGCGCAAGCCTACATGTATAAATCAAAACGTTCATTGGCGAATAATTTCAAGTTTTAAACATAAGTGTCAGCGGTTTTATGGGATTTAAGGGGCTATTTGTCGCTACCTCAACCGTGAAGGTCACAGCAAAGTAAAATGTGATCCAGCTAACGGAGGTTATTTGTAGGCTATGCCCATGCGCTCCATGAAATCCAGCACCGTTCGATACTGGTTTAAGTATTCTTTGCCCTTTTGGGTGAGTCTGTAGGATGTCTGGTTTTCGATGAGTCCAAGGGCTTCGAGGTCGGCGAGGTAACTTTTTAGGCGGTCAAAGGGAACGTTGAGTTTTGCCTGAATGCGGCATAATACTATTTTTTCGGTGATGCGGGTTTCGGAGTTAAGAATCGACAAAAGATCGCCGTAGATCTTCATTTTGTCTCTTCTTACTATTTTCTTCATTCTATACTCCTTTTTGGTTTCCCGTAGAAGGTTCGATAAGCAATTATTAGGAAAAGAACTAAGCCTATCCAACGGAGTACTAAGCCGCCGTAAAAGGCTATGTCGCTACCTTCAACAGTTGAAATTAAGATTGAGTACTGACTTACCAGCAAAAAGATGAATCCAAAAGGTGTCAAGATTGTCTTCGGGTCTCGAGTCTCTAAGTGGCTCCGAAGAGTGTGGATAGAAATGTAGAGTAAACAGAACATGTTGAAGATTCGGATGTAAATGGACAGAGCGCGATAATTACCAAAAGCGAGTTGTGGCGCAACAAAAACCAACACAGCTGCAGAAGTTAAAGCCACAATTAATACACTTAGCGTTATATCCCAAACTAGTCGGGTGTTTGAGGGTTTGCTCGAAAAATAATATGTGAAGGTAAGGAAAGCAAACGCAAAGGGTCTTGCGAGAAGTTGGAACCAGGCTAAGTCATTAACCACAAACGTTGTTGTGTGTGCTAAAGCTGCCATCAGATACGAGAAGCCAAGAAAGCCAAACCCTAAAGGAAGACCCAAATATCGGCTTTCTCTGGTGATTTGATACGGTTTGATTAGAAACCACACGAGAACGAAGCAGGCAATAGCTGAAAAGAGTTCTTCTGAAAACAGAAAGATTGGGTCTGGTGCTGCTATCGGGCTGCCTCCATATAGCCCCCCATAGTCGTGGTCTTAGTATATTTAATTTATCTATTTTCAGCGACCTTGCAGTTAGCACACAAGTTACTTTTTTAATTAAGGGCTGTAGCCATAAAAAGAAGAGGGGGCGTATTTTTTTTATTCTTTGAATACGCTTTCATCGAATTCGGATTTTTTGTCGTCCTCTGAGGTTTCTTCGGATTCTGTGTCCTCGGTGTCTTCCTCGTCTTCGGAGGGTGCAATGTAGTCGGTGAAGCCGGCTTTTGAGTTAGAGATGAAGAATAAGCCTGCCAATGCAAACACTAAGCTGGGAATTGCAGTGGAGATTATTCCGTCAGAGAATCCTAGGGCGAATATGTAGACGACTATGATCGTGACGAATGCTGAGGCGCACATGAAGCCTGAGCCGATGAGGGCAAGTTTGTAGCGGTTACCCCTAAATGAGAACAATGACGCCAAAAAGCCGAGGGCAGCAGCGGCGAATCCGACGCCAGAGAAGATAAGGAAGCCGATGGCTTCGGGGGTTTCCACGCCATAGTAGATGCTGTAAGTGGTGTATGTTTGGTAGGTGGTGATGCCGATAACTGCCATGGCGAGCGTAAAAGTTGCTGCAATCAGGGTTAACATGCCAGCGTTGCTTAATGAGGGGGCATTTGAGGTTGTGGGTTCGGGGGCTGCGGTTAAGGTTTGGCCGCAGTAGGCACAAAATGTGCTGGTTTCGTCAAGGACCGGTTTGCCGCATTTTTGACAATTCAAAGTGGTAAGCCTTCGTTGGCTATTGTGCACATGTGTTATTTAACTGCTTGCCATAATTTAACCCAACTTGAGAAAATCCTGTTTTGCCGCTAGATGAAACCCAAAAAACCGCTTTTTGAAAAAATATTGATTTTGCATCATTTTAAAAAATATTGGGGGTAAAATTTTATTTTTAGTTGAAGTTTGGTTCAAAATATCTCAATGATGAATTATGTTGGAGTCGTATATATTGCTGGTTTTGGAATAACTTTATAATGTTCTCCTTATTTATGCTGTCTTGAGGAAGAAGAAGGTATTGCAGATTAGCCAACGGCAGATAGAAGACCAAATTCGCGCCTACGCAACAGACTTTCTTGGACGCGAATACAGCGAAGACGCACAAAAAAAGTTACAAGCCTTCTCCATAATCACAGTCGACTCCTACGACAACGGCGGCGTCTCCGAAGCAACAGACGACCATATAGTAATCGCCATCAAACGCGACTTAGTAGCGGGCAAACTCACCGAAACCACCAAACTCGTGGTCCGCCATGAACTCGGCCATATCCTCGACGACACCGCACCTCTCTGCCCCACTTTTGAAGAGGAAGTCGCTCATGAAAAAATTGCCTGGAAAAACGCCAAACCCAAAACCGCCGCGGAACGTTGGTACATGTGCGTATCTCTGCGTACCCATATGGACCCGCTGAAGATGCAAGCGGTGGGGTTCCCGCAGCCTCAAACCAAAATCGCGCCACAAAAGCTTATCTATGCGGCGGAGACAGAGGCGCATCGAATGGGTCAGCAAAGCGTGTTTGTAGATGAGGCGTGGGCGGAGCGGTTGGCTATGGCGCATCTGCTGGAAAACCCCGACTACTACAGTTTACTCTAAACGGGTGATGCCCAAAAGTTCCAAGCTTTCGACGAATGTTAAGCGTCACCTTCTTAAATGACGGTTTTTGATGGTTAAGGCTATGTCTCAGTTTAAAGCATTCAAGAAGCCAGCGCTGACAAAAAAAGACCAAGAATACCAAATCCTCTGCGAAGTCGCCCAAGAGTACATTCGTCAAAAACAGGAAAAGGGCTCAAAGAAAAAGGAAACAGCCGCCGAAATTATTATCCGAGAACACCTGCAAAGCCGCGGATTCAACGTTACCTTTAACCCAAACGTCAAAATCGCGGGCACTGAAGTAAAAAACAGCCTGTTTCTGCTCCACGCAACCAGCAACCCTGACCAAGAAGAATACGTCCCCGATGAGGTAAAAATGGTCATTGAAATCAAAAACAACGCCGCAGCCAACCAATCTGAGACCATCAAAAAAGGGTTCGATGAAATCAAGGCGTTAGCACCGCATCTAAGCTTCGGTGTGGTGGTGCTCTCAGAACGCCTTGGATTTGCACATGAAGTTACCGACGAGAAACTCGGTGACCCGGCTTATCGTTCGTTCACGTTTGTTTCGCGTCGCACTAGCCCAAAAGACGACGGCGGACTTTTCAGCGAAAAAAACCTTGCTGACCTGCTTAAAGCCAAGGAAATGAAGAAGACCGGCGACTGGGAACGCTTCATAGCACACTTAAAACAAGCTTAACACGGTCACGCAAGAGCAAGGGTTTGGGAGCGCTGTTAAGAGTGCTCCTGATAGGGTGACATCTTCACAAGCCTCTTCATGATGTATTTTCGTAGCAGAATAATCGGCACCTTGTAGACTCTGAATGTTTTCTTCATACGCGTCAGGTAATCCTCGAAGGTGTGATTTTGGTAATTGAACTCTTGCTGGGCTTCTTTTGTGTCGTACCAGTCTAGGTGGTACGTGTTTATGTCTGGCGTGAAATATTTTGTGTCTGGAACAGGCAGGGAAAGGGCTCCGAACAGGCGGGACAAAAATTCGCGTCCTCTTAGCTGCCACCCGTTTTCTTTGCCTCCCCCAAGAATGTAGGCTTGATTTTTTGGGGTGGTTGCGGTTTTTAGTTTTTCTGCTCCTGTAACTAAAGCGGTTGCGATGTCTTCAGCCATCACCATTTCAAGCCGCATGTCAGGATGCATATCAAAAAGCTCCTCCAACAAAGAAAATGAGCCTGAAAATGAACTGACGGAAAAAGGCGGTAGCACGCCAGCGAGCCTGAAGATGAGGTAGTTGTCTGCGTTTTCTTTTAGGAAGGTTTCGCATTTTATTTTTGATTCTTCATAATTCCCCGTAACAACCAAGGGGTCATTGCGGTTGACGAGGCGGTTTTGGAGCTGTGTTGGTCCCATTACGCTTGCTGAAGACGTGAAAACGAAGGGGATGTCTTTTTGGGTCTCTTTGATTGCCTCTATCAAGTTGACTGTGCCGTCATAGTTGACCGCCATTGTTAATTCGCGGTGTTTTTTTGAGGCAGGCGGAATTATCGCGGCAAGATGAATCACCGCTTCGGCTTGTTGAACGGCGGCTTTGACGTTTTCTCTATTTCGGATGTCCCCAAAAATAACTTGGACTTTCTTGCGGTATTTATTGGCGGCTTTGCGGGTTTTTTTGTTATCAACCTCAAAAACAGTAATCTCATGATGCCGCTTGTAGGCTTCTTCAATAACTGCCTGACCGATGTTTCCAAAAGCGCCCGTAATCAATATCCTCATTATCTACCGCTCCCCTGCTTACTGCGAGTTAAGGCTAACTAATAATCATCACAGTGTACTCCATATTTAAGATTGACATGCCTGTCCCTTTAGGTGTTGTCAAGAAATCTTGACTGCAATAGTCAAAGAACCTTTACGAGAACCCTTTTATCTGGAAATCGGCTGAAAAAGGTGACATGAATACTCCTCGGGTGTTAGGCGTATTATTTGCAGGCTTGTTAATAGTCGCAATTCTGGTTCTGGCTGAAGGCAGCTCTGCTCAGTCGATACCAAAAGCCTCTGTTCCAGACGTCAGCGTTCGGCTGGTGGCTGAATCTTATGTGACCCCTGAAACAACCACCATAAATCCATACACCGGAGAAAATATAACTCACCCAAGTCGGCGAGTTGAAAAAACCAGTATAGAATTGTCAATCAAGAATCAGCCCAATAGTGGAACCTGCATTTATGGCGTAAGAATGAAGGGACACTTTGAAAATTCATGGACCTGGCTCAACGGATACCCTGAGGAATTCGATAATACGCCCGGCAGTGGCTCATTTATTCCTCCGCTACCTGTATTTGCTTCCCATAGTGACTACACAGTAGTTACCTATCCTAACCATTACCCCGCTAACTCGATGCTTGATTTTCAAGTAAAAACAGCACTCTACAACACTACACAACAAGGTATCTACACCTATCATTATCTTGTTTCAGAAAGCGACTGGAGTAACACCCAAACCATAAACACCTCTCAACTCGCCGAGCCTGTTTTAGCCACACCAACCCCAATAGCAACGCCGACCCCAAATCCACCCACACCAACAGCCTCTGCTGAATCGCCAATTTCAAGACCTTTATCCACACCCACCGCTGCGCCGCCCGAAACAGCCACGGATTTAGTTACGTTGCCTATGAATGCCTTTATTGCACTAGTCACAGTTCCTTTAATTGCTATAATCATTCTCTTGGTAGTTCTCATTAGAAAAACAAAGAAAACCTAACCGTAATTTGACGCTTAAGTGTCAGGCTGCTTTGAGTACCCCTCTTCTAGCCAGTTCCGTGACTTCGCCAGCGTTTTGCCTGCAAACGACATTTTCAACGCGTCAGGATAGGGGCAAACTTCAACGCATCGGGCACAGAGCATACAGCGAGATTCAGTAACGTCACCGCCCTTCTGCTCAAACATCGCCGTAGCCTGCGTTGGGCAAACTCGTTTGCAGACGCCGCATTTAGTGCATTTGCTTTCGTTTTTCTCAAGTTTGGTTAGTGCGATTTGTTTGAAGGGGGTAAAGCTGCTGAAAAGGGCGGTTAAGGCTCCCAGTGGGCAGATGCGACACCATAAACGCCGGTACGCTAACGCGAGGATGGTGACGGCTATGAGTATGGCGAGGTTTATGGAGGTCACATACATGCCGCCTATCCAGAAGGGTCCATAGGCGATTTGGCTAACATAGTTCCAGTTCATGGCGCCGATGCCAGATTCAAAGAGAATGCACAGCGGTCGCATGGGGCAGACCAAGCAGAAAGGTTCGTTTATCCAACTGGTGATTCCTGCTTCGGTACCTTCGGGTCCGCCGGGGCGCGTGTCAGGGATAAGTTCGGTTCCAAAAATGGCGTAGGACGCAAATATGACGCTAAGGATGAGAAAGACGGCTATGATGATGTAGCGGGATTGTCCGAGTTTAGCGCTGGTTGAATCGGAGAAACTTAGATGTTTGCGTTTTGTGGCTTTACGGATGCGCGTGAGAAGGTCTTGATACAAGCCAAACGGACAGAGCCAGCCACAGAAGAAGCGCCCCAGCACAATCGACGCGGCAGCAACCATACCCACAACAACTGCGAGTTTCTCAAGACCCGTGGTGGAGTAGATGACTTCGTAGCCGCGGGGGTAATCCCAGAATGGGTAGATGTAGGCTTGGAGTTGCCATATAGGGCATGTGACGGTGCGTCCGTTAGGGTAGTAGCATGCCAAGACGGGGATAGATATACCGTCGGGGAATTGGTTACCCAAGATGTTGGCGCCGATTAAGTGGTCACGTGGAGTGGGACCCAGAGGGGCAAATAGGGGCACGTTGAAGGGGCCAATTATTAGCCCCATGAAGATGGCTATGGTTGCGGCGATTTGGATGAATAGGCGTAGGGTGCTGATTTTGCGGGTTTTGTCCTTTGAGAATTTGAGGATTAAAACGACGCCGACTGCAACCGCCAAAGCGTACAGTGACAACACTATGACTGGGTCGTTTTCATACACAGACATCAGCGGCGCCTCCCAACCAATTTAACAACTACAGCAAACAACACAATTCCCGCTAAAACAGCGAACGTGATGAGGAGAATAGATGGTCCTTCTGGGGCTGAAGCTTGGTCATAGTAGAAATGTGCAATTACAATGTATCCTGTGATGCCCTCGACGGTTATGGTGTTGTCGGGGTGTAATGTCCAGCCGTCGCCTTCCGCTATAAAGTTGCCGCCCTCTGCAATAACTATCCATTCAGTGGGATCAGTACGTTTGGAGGCGTTAACGCCGAGGTCAAAGGTTTGTTTTCCCAAACCTTCTGCGGTGTATCGGAGGCTTTCTTCGTTACCGAAAACGCCGATATATCGGTACGACTGGATGGTTATGTTACTGTTTTCAGCGGAGATTTTGAGGTCGCCTAAAATGCGGCTATTGTTTATGCTGAGGTCTTTGAATACCCATGTGTTGTTTTGAAGTGATGCAGATGTGTAGGAGCCGTTTAGGGCAAACCTGATGGAACCCTGCAATTCAGGGATAGGGAAAACCTCTGTTGTGGTAAAGTCTGTGCGTGTTTGACCAAAACAGAACGGAAGAAACGTGCAGGCTAAAGCGGCGATAACCAGCGTAGTTAACAGGGGTTTTGGAGCCTTCAAGGTATCACGTTTTCATCAATACGGTACCCTGCTTGAGCTATAAGGCTTTTCAAAAAGAGTAAAAACAAAAAAGGAAAAGGGGGTTAGGTTGGAGGCGGATTTTCCGCGGGTGGATTTTGGGCTGGAGGCTGAGCGGGCGGCTGAGAAGGCGGCGCATAGACTGTAGGCGCTGGAGCAGCAGGGGCAGCGGGTGCACGTTTTCGCCACATCATTAACACCAAGACAACAAGCACTACGACTGCAACGATTGCGACTATAGCAATAATTGTCCAAAGATTAAGGGGTTCACCCGTTTGGTTGTTATTGCCCCCTGAATTTGTAGCGGTAGGCTTTGGGGTGGCTACGACGTCGCTTAGGACTTCTACGGTTAGGGTTTCGGAAGTGTACGAGAATGGTGTGTCATCTGAGCCTTCGTATCCGTCGACAGCTATGTAGTAGGAGTGGGTGCCTGAGGTTGCGCTGGAGGGGATGCTGATTTGGATGGGGTCGGAGGTGTAGGAGGCGCCGTTCTGTATGGTTGGAGGTGAAAGGGTGAAGTTGTGGCCTATTATGCCATCGGTGGGCATCCAGTCAAAATGTAAACCAATAAGGTTTAGTTTAAGGGTCTCGGAGTTGTTGCTCGCGAATATTACCCTAAATGAGACAGTCTCACCCGCCGGTAGGGGGTTCTCTGAGAACATTGCATGTGCTGTTAAACCGTTGGTGTCTAGGGCAGAACCAATGCCACTTGAAACAAACATAACCAACATAACGCAAAGTAAACTTACGACAAGCGTTTTTCGAGTTGTGTTCATATTTAACGCTCCACTATGCGGTAAGGTTCCCCCATTTAACTATATATTATTTTTCCATAATTAACGCCCACTTACCAAAATAAGTTCAAAAAAGAAAAATCACAAACAAAAAAAGAGACACAAAAGAAAAGTAAACGCAAAAATCAACTCAGCAACAGTTTATGCGATGCTGGCTTGGTCAACAAGATGAGCAGTTCCATCAGGGCAGTAAACTTTTTCGCCAACATTAACGCGGCGATACCGTTTAAGGCATGGCTTCTGAAGTCCGCATCCGTCACAATCTCGTGAAATCAATTATTTTTTCACCCCTCTCCCGCGGATCATCCTAACACATGGTCTCGGCGGGATTTAAGGTAAATTACGTCTTAGAGCTTGAGGCTGCGATAGTCTTAAGTTGGCGTAAACTGCTTTTTGGTTGGGAACCTCAAAAAAATGGACACCATGACCCTTGCTAACCTGCTCTTAGACGTCGCCAGCATAGTCAACTTTATTGCCCTACTTTGGATGCTGCGTGCCATAATAAAAAACCGCAACGTCCTCCGCGGCTACAGCACAGTCGGCTCGTTTTTAACGTTTATCTCGCTGGTGGGCTTCGAATTAGCCTATCATCTGCTGGGAAACATCGTTGGCTTCGCCTTTGGCTGGTTAACCGTGGCGTTTTGGTTTTTAGCTTTCCTCTACACCCTAAAACAAAAAATAAAAACTAAACGAGAAACGTCAAGCCGCAACATTAATCGTTAGGAAAAGTTAAGATAAACTCTGCGCCCTCTCCAAGTTTGCTCTTGAAAGTTATGGTTCCGCCATGGGCTTCCATAACCCTTTTACAAACCGCCAAACCAAAACCCTGCCCTCGCGGCTTTGTTGTGAACAGCGGCGTAAAAATCTGCTTTTTAATATCATCAGAAATGCCAACGCCCGTATCTTTAACGGCTACCGAAATCTGGTTCTTAGCGTTAACCTCTGCGGCGACGGTTACTATTCCTCCCTTCGGCATGGCTTGCACCGCGTTTGTAATCAAGTTAATCAAAACACGCTTCAAAAGTTCCAAATCAGCGTTTACATGCGAGAACTGACGGCTTATTTGCGTCTGGATCTGAATGTTGGCGGGTATTGTTACGGTAGATAAAACGGCGCAGATAAGTTCTTGGAGGTTAACGGGTTTCTTCTCTATTCGAACAGGCTGCACAAAGGCTTGTAAATCTGAGATGATTTTATCCATATAGACCGTTTGCTCTTCTATGACGCGCATAGTCTCCTGAAGGTTCTTCTTTGTCTCCCCGTCAGGCAGGGCATCTAAGTCGTTTTGCGCCAGATACAACTCGCAAGTAATGGTCTGCAGAGGATTACGAAGGTCATGCCCAACCATACCTGCGGTTTGTCCAATGGCGACTAACCGCTCAGAATCCTTCAACTGCTTGGTTCGTTCTTCGACAAGTTTTTCTAGGATTTCTGCGTGTTGTTGGAGGTTTTTCTGCAACTGCTTCTGCTCGGATATGTCTCGGACAATAGACCAGACCCCGACTACGCTACCTCTACTATCCGTTATCGGCCATGTTCTTACCGACGCATAAAAAATGGAACCGTCTTTACGTCGATATTCACGTTCCGAAATGATTGAGCGACCCGTTTGTAAGACCTTATTGATTACTCTCTGGCGGGGCTTGTACCATTTTGGGGTTATCAATTGCGTAACAGGGAGCTTTTTTAGTTCTTTTTTTGTGTAGCCTAACATGTTTGCGTAGGCTTGGTTGCAGTGTATCATTTTGCCGTCGAGATTCCGTGCCATGATGCCGTCGCGGGTTGTATCATAGAGTTGACGATATCGCTTTTCAGCAAAAAGCAACTCCGCCTCAGCCTTCTTTCGCGCTGTAACATCATAAACAACGACAAATGCACCGTTAATTTTACCCTCAAAATGAGTTACTTTTGCATTGACGATACACCAGATTTCACGTCCCCCTTTGACTTTCAACCGTAACTCTAGGGAATCCGCAAAGCCGCGCTCCTTTAGGTTCTCGTAGATTTTTTCTTGATAATTTTTTTTGCTCTCGGCAGACAGCAAATCAAGAGGGTTTATGGCTAAGAGTTCCTGTTCGGAGTAGCCGAACATTTTACAGATGGCATCGTTTACGTTTCTGAATTTTGGACCTGGCTCAATTTCACAGATACCCGCAGGGACGTGCTTGATGATGTTCCTATATCTTTTAGCGTTAGCTTCGAGAGCTGATTGAGTTTCTTTTTGAAGTTTAAGCTGCTGAATCTGTGCCTCTTTCTGGTCGGTTATATCTAGATAAACAGCTATGCAATAGCCCGGTTTGGGGGAATAAGCGTAAACTTGATAGTGCCTGCTGTTGAGGGGCAAGTAGGCCTCTTTTGTAGCTGATGCGCCGCTGGAGGCGACTTTGCCGAAAAACTTTGTCCAATTGATGGGGCACTCAGTTATTTTTGGATTAACCTCGGATACTTTTTTGAAAAGGATGCTTTCCCGTTTTACATGCAGGGTTTGTTCAAACTGTGAATTAACTTCAAGCGTCACAAAATCTATTGGCTCCCCTTTTTCGTCAAAAACTATTTTGTACAAGGCTATTCCAACAGGTGAACCTTTCGCTAAGAGGTGGAATTGTCGGCTGCTAAAACCGAATTCTTCGGAAAAGTGTGTGTTGCCTTTTTTTTCATTTGGAGCTTTTGATGACGATACCTGCTTCCTTGCTACGCGGGTTGAATTGATAGATTTCACTTTTCCACCAAGCACCCGTTCATAAATTGTTTTCAATTGAATTAAAACTTTTCCAACATTATATATATCAATAAACAAATTTTCAGTAAATAATTAGAAACTACCGCTAACTATGTAGAAAAGCATGAAAAAACAAGATACTTCGGAAACAAAAGATTCTGTTATCCGAGCGCAGTTAAAAACTGATATATGACTGCGGCTTTTAGTTGGCAATTTCGCACAGTCACAAATCCATATTAGACGGGTTCCCTGCTAGAAAAGTGACTTTTTAGGCAGGTGAAAAAACTTAATGAAATTATCATACAAAGCAGCATTCTTAGCGGGCTTACTAATCATTTGCTTAACCGCCGGAAGTACCTTAGCACAAGTAATCTCCTCAAACATAACCAGCGTCACCAGCCCCACAAACGTTGACCTAAACAGCGTAGCCATAGTTAACAACGCCACAAGTAATCCTTCAGGTGACCTCACCCAGCTAAACGCATGGGCAGTCGGCGACGGCGGAATAATCTTGCAGTGGAACGGCAACAGTTGGACCACTGTTAGCAGCCCCACCAGTATGAACCTTAATTCCGTAGTTTTCATTAACTCAACTATCGGGTGGGCAGTTGGGGGAAATGATAACGGAGGCGTCATACTGCGCTACGACGGCACTTGGAAGGTATGGGAACTGATTAGTTTTAGCGGAGATGCCTCAGCTAAAGATGCACTAAATGCGGAACTTTACGGAGTAGCCATGGATGGTAGCGGAATGGTCGGTTGGGCAGTAGGCAAAAACGGCTTAACTCTAGGATGGAACGGGCAATCATGGTTTTCATACTCAGCTATTACCTCCAACACGCTTCGAAGTGTTAGCTTAGCGGCTAACTCCGCTCAGGCTTGGGCAGTCGGTGATAGAGGAACAATCATTCATTGGAATGGGAACGCTTGGAGTTCTATGGCTAGTCCCACAATCATGCCTCTATATGCTGTAGAAATGATTAACGCTTCCACAGGCTGGGCAGCAGGCGGAGACAACAACCGCGGCATCATTCTGCAGATGAGCAACTCAAACTGGGCAGTACAGACCAGAATTAACTTCGGAGGACCAACCAACTCAACTGCGGGAGGACCCACCGACGCTATTAATGGAAGCATCAACTCCATCAGTGTCGATACAGACAAGTCCGCTTGGGCAGTAGGAGCCTATGGAACAGTACTCTACTGGGAAGGAAACGAATGGGCAGGCCAAGTTTGCGTCGGCAACGGCGAAAACCTCAACGGCGTCTCTATGGTGCACGGAAACCCCGACAGCACACAGGCATGGGCAGTCGGCAATAAAGGAACAATCATGGCATGGACCGGAGCCGTCTGGGTCCCCGAATTACCTGTGCTTCTGATAATTGCGCCAGTGATTTTCGGTGTTGGCTTAATAATCGTGGCTCTAAAAAAGATGAAACTGCGGTCACTTCAATTTCATTAGCCCTTCTTTTTTCTTCTTTCAACGATGGCTTATCTTTGATTCTAAACAAAATGCCAACGCCCTTTCATTGAATGGCAGGAACCAATGTTGTTGGGATAGCGTGGGCTGTTTTGGTTGGAAAGTTTTATATTTTCATCGAGGCGCACAAGTGTAATTGAGGGGTAAGGATGGTTTATTGTAGAAAATGTGGAACCAAACTAGAAGACAATATGGCTTATTGTCCTAAGTGCGGTACAGCAGTAGCTGCACCCTATACTTACGAAAATCAAAGAGATTATCATCGTGATGGGCACCGGCGTGAAGGCTATGGCGCGCCCTTCGGGATAGCACTGGCTGTAGTTGCATCTTTAGTGATTGTCGGAGTCATCTTAATCGCGTTGGCCGTTGTTGGGTTGCTGCCGGGCAGTTGGGCGCCCTTCGGAACTGTCGGCTCTGGAAACATGACAACTCAGGAGTTTGCAGTAACCGACTTCACAGGCGTAGCCGCGGGAAATGGGTTCCAGGTAATTATTACTCAAGGCACCACTTACAGTGTAAAAGTCACAACCGACGATAATTTGCAGCAGTACGTTGATGTGCAAAAGTCGGGCGATACGTTAAGGGTTCGAATGAATGCTATTGGTTGGTCCAGTAATGGACTAAAAGTTGAAATCGTGATGCCAGACTTATCCAGCATTGATTTGTCTGGTGGAAGCACAGGTTCCGCATCTGGATTTAATGTGGCTCACAACGTCAACATCCTTATGTCAGGGGGCAGCAGCTTCACCGTGACAGGCTCCGCGGATAGTCTTAGCACAGATTGCTCGGGTGGTTCGAACCTGCATTTTGGGGATTTCCAAGTTCACGACGCCCAAATCAACTTTAGCGGCGGAAGCCAAGGCACAATCAACCTTGACGGCACCTTAGATGCAAACCTGAGCGGCGGATCCCATCTCTATTACAAGGGCAACCCAACCTTAGGCAACATTAACACGTCGAGCGGCGCAGGCATCTCCCAAGCCCCTTAACCCTTTATTTTTTTTTATCTTTTAGTCTGTTATACCAAACGAGGCAGTTTGGAAGAGTTTTTAACATTCAAAGTTAAGTTAAGAGGTATGTCAAAGAAAGCGTTTAAGGGCATGCTACATAGCAGACGGTTTTGGCTCTGGGAACTCGGCGGCGCCGCCATCTATTCTATACCCGCGGCTTTCCGGATAATATCTGGCAACATTCACTTGCCGATTTTGAGCGCGTTTATGCCCTTTTGGGTTTCACCCTTTGTTCCAGGTAACATTGTTGAAAAAATCCTCGTAAACGCTTTCTTTCCCGGCGGCGCGGGTGCAGTTGCAGGCGAAGTCTTTTTCACAGAGAAAGACGGTGCTGCTCAGACTAGACGGCAGAAGTATCTTCGGCGATTGGCAGGCGCGTGGCTGCAGACGGCGCTATGGTCAGCGTTCCAGTTTGTGGGTTATTACCAGTATATTATCGGCTCCTATGGCGATAACCTCTTTGAGTCACCGCTGGTGTTCCCCTTGAACTTCACGTTGGCGGCGCTTTCCATCTTTACCCCTGATGTAGTTGGCTACCTCAAAAGATGGTTACAAAACTAACCCCACTCGAACAGGGTCCTTTTTTTGTTTTTTCAAAACAGTTATTATAGGTAATCCGCCAAGTAGCTTTTAGGTAGACTATGATAGGCCGATTGCCCTTTAAAATAACCCAAACAGCAGTAATCCTCGTGGTGCTATTCGTAGCGGCGTTTGGGGTTTACTGGGTCACCGGAGAAGGGCACACCTGGTACGATTATTATGTCCGGCTCGCGGATGCATTCTTGCATGGGCGACTCTACCTGTTGGATAATCCTAGTTGGCTAAACGAGTTAATCCCTAACCCTAATGGACCCGGATGGTACGTTGTATATCCTCCTCTGCCCGCGTTTCTGATGACGCCTTTCGTGGCGATTTGGGGATTAAATCTCAACCAGACACTGTTTGGCCTATTCTTCGCCGCAGCCACCGTTTCCATAGCCTATATGCTGTCAAAAAGCGTCTTAAAAAAAGCCCAAGAAGCCCCGCCGAAAAACAACTACCAAAGCTACGTATGGTTTGCGGTGCTGTTTGGGTTTAGCACAATATTTTGGTATCTCTCAAGCATAGGGTCTGTTTGGTTAATCGCACAAGTCATCGCTACATTTTTCATGTTTTTAGCCCTCTATGAGGCTTTTAACAAAAACAGACCGCTATTAATCGGGCTCTTGGTGGGCGCATCCTTTTGGTGTAGATTACCAACCGTATTGGGTATATTCTTTTTTGTCGCGATGGCAATCTCCCAGCAGCCCATAAAAGGCATAGCTGGCAAGTTCACGTCCGCCTTACCCTATCTGCTTAAATTAGCAATTGGCACAGGCATCTTTGTAGTTTTTGAATTCCTCTACAACTATGCACGCTTCGGAACAATTTTCCCTGTTGGGTACTGGATGATACCTGGAGTGCTCGACGAACCGTGGTTTAGCCATGGACATTTCAGTCTCCTCTACATCGCAGACAACCTGACGCCCTTCCTCACTGGATTACCCATTTTGACTTCAGTTGCGCCCTACGTTCAATTTCCCATGAGCGGAATCGCAATATGGATAACCACTCCCGCGTTTATTTTCGCCTTAAAATCCAAGCTAAAAGACCCAGTAACATGGTCGAGTTGGCTTGCAATCTTTTGCATAGCCGCAGTCATCTTTACGAATGCAGCAACAGGCTGGGGTTTTGGTTATCGCTACGCAATGGACTTCTACCCGTTCCTATTCATCCTAACCGTGCGAGGTATGGGTAGCAACCTCAAATGGTACCACAAACTCCTCATAATAATCGGCATAATCGTGAACTGCTGGGGCGTAATTGCAATAAACAAGTTCCCTGACGTGTCCGTATTAGTATAGACTGCAAGGGACAACCCGTATAGTAAACATTAAATGCCCTTTTTACTACAAAGCAGTTATGTCTTTTCATGTTAAACGCAAAGAACGCGAAATCACTGACTCCTCCGAGATGCGCCAAATCCTAAAGAAAACAAACTATGTCACCATTGCGCTTTGCAAAGACAACGACCCTTACTTAGTCGCCTTAAACCATGGGTATGATGAAGAAAAAAACTGTCTCTACTTCCACTGCGCCGCAGAGGGCAAAAAACTTGTTTATGCTCAAGCTAACCCAAAAGTGTGGGGTCAGGCCGTACTGGATTTTGGAGTCACAGACGAATGCGACTACAACTACACCTGTGTGCATTTCCAAGGCACCTTGAGTCTGCTCAGTGACCCTGAAGAGAAACGTCATGGTCTAGAAGTGCTGGTCCGGCAAGTTGCGGTTAATCCTGAATCTAAACTTTCTAAGATAAAGCCTGAAAAAATCGCCAAAACCACAATGGGCAAAATCACCCTCAACTATATGAGTGGCAAGAAACATCAACAGCCGCCTAAAGAAACTGCGTAAAGCGGTTAAACCCTACTGTGGCATCCTTGAAGTGTCTACTTCATAAACCCGCAGTGTCCCCTCTTCGTAGACCTGCGTGAGCCAATCTATGCCGTCAAAGTGCGCGATGCAATTGGGGTAATTGCCTTTCTCCTCGTTGCCCACATACACGTAAGACACGCCATATTTCTCTACCACTGCTGCGAGGTCCGCGGCGGTGCCCGTGTAGGCTTGGTCTATCTCCTGTGACCGTGCCATAACCTCATCTTGCGGTATACCATGTCCATACGGCCAATAGAAATACGAGGACACCCGCAGGCGACCGCCAATCATGCTAGTAGGCTCATGAATCCCATAATAAGTCAAAAACACAGCATTTTCTGGCGTGTTATCACGCACCCACATACCCACGTTGTATTCGCTCCAACTTGCGCCAGGGTAGCTGGTCCCAAAATTGTAAACTATAACGTTGGCGCAGCCGATGACCGAAAGAAGCACCAACCCAAACACAAGCAGCCGAGGCGCCTTCGCTAACATAACCGCAGCTAACACCACGATGGGGATCCATGCGAAGATGAAGAACTTGTACATGTCCCAGACCCATGGCGTCAAGAGCAACAGGTTGGGAATCAAAAACAGCAACAGCAAGGTTGTTTTGAGGGTTTCGTTGCCGCGTTTAAAAAAGGACAGTAGCGCCAACGCGAAGGGGATGCCGAGGTTGAGTAGGTAATAGATGGGGAAGTAGGATCCGTGGGCAAAGTCTGAGATAAACTGGCTGCTTATGCTAATTGAGAAACTGGAGCCGCCAAAAATGAAGGGCAAAGCCAAGAGACTGGGCACCACAAAATAGAGATAGCTCACTTTGAAATGCCGCAGATTCCACAGCAGGGCGATGGTGTAGGCGACAAAGCAGCAGAAGAACGCAACATTGTGAAACTGAAACACCAACCCCGTAATTAGACCTGCAAGGACTACCCGTCGCTTATCCTCAAGATTTCCAAGCAACGCCAACACCAACGCGAACGCGGGCAACCCCACAAACATAGGACGCTGCTGTAACAAATTATCAAAAACAGATGGTAACCCAAACCAGTCGCCGAATTGAAGCCCAAAATTGGTAGAGGGGTTAAAGGTGCCGTTTAGCAAGGCTTGGATTAAACCAAAATAGATGAAGCCCCACCCGAAAATGCCCAAAACCGTCGCCACAACCGCCGCGCGCCGCCCAAACGGTCGTGCCAACGCGTAGAGGGCTAACCCGAAAATAACCATAAACACCGCACTCAAAATAGGCAACAGAGACGGCAAAAACCCATACATTTTCTCTACGATGGCAGTGTGGAAATCAACAAAATAATGATAGCTCAGCGGGGTTCCGATGTAGTTTGGGGTTTGGGGCGGGAAATTGCCTTGGTTTATGCTTTCGATGATTTCGTAATGGAAAGGCATGTCTTGCCAACTGGTGCCTGTTATAACTATGCCATATTCTTCACCGCGCCAGACACTTTGGGTTAGCACGGCAAAGCCGATGAGGAAAATGATGGTGAAGAGGAGCAGGCTGGTTTTTTTGACACTGCGCAGGTTGAGGATGCTTCTGGGGCGAAGCGATTCTCCTTTGAAGTACACGACGGCGGTGTATGCTGCGGTGAGGGCAAGGAAGCTGCCGATTATGGTTGTTTGGGAGTACCCCGCAGCTAAGGACAGCCAATAAATCAGAGTAACCGAAACCATGACGCTAAATAGCGGTACAAACGCCCAAACCTCATGGGACTTCAAATGGAAAAAGCGGTAGGCAGCTAAGCCGGGTACCAGAAACGTGAAAATCAGAGCTGAGAAAACCGCCACGTAACCCCCGACAAAGGCGACTAGGGCTATGATTAGGAAAACTATCGAAAGCCAATACTTCTTGAAAACGGCGCCTGCATCGGGGTTTGCCATAACGTCTCCGTTCTCGCCTGTTTTACCCTTTAGTTATTTGTGAGGGGTCTTAAGGGTGTTGCTATACCAAAGGCAAACACGGTAAAGGCTGTGTTTATGGCTTTTTTATAACATCTTCCGCGTCAATTTCGAGAAAGCTTAATTAGTCAAATAGTTGTGTATTGTTGCGGCGCTTAATTGCCCAGGTAGTATAGTTCGGTCTAGTATATGCGGCTGTCGCCCGCAGGACCCGGGTCCAAATCCCGGCCTGGGCGCCACTTTTCCTCATTTAAAACCTGAATTTTCACTTAATAGTGGTTTATAGCAAGCCATAAATCGGTCAAAAACTAGAATTATTTGATGATTATGGAGCAGTCGATTGATATTCCCTGTAAAGGCTGCAAATTGTGGAATGCTCAAAATAAAAAATTCACCTGCAACCCCAAATCCTGCAGAACCCTCTCTGAATGGATGCGCTCACATACACAAAAACTCAGCAACCAAACCGTTAAGGTACATGTGCAACTGCCACAAGTCGCCAGCCAATACATCGTCTAACCCCCAGTTCTTACGGGATTTTTGATACTTGTTTTCAAGGCGGTTACGAGGTTGCCTCATTCTTTATTATTAGCCGCAACCATGTAGAGAGTGTAACTGTTTTTGGGGACTCAACTTGAAATACAAGAGTCTGCACCAAACAGCAAAAGAAATAGACAACCTAATAGACGCAACCTTACCTGCTAAAACCGCGCCTTTCCCGCCACAAGAAGAAGTAAAAAAATTGGTTTCGTGGTTGTTTCCCGATCTGTATCTAAAAAGTTCGGGGTGGCACAAACTCGTTTTTGGGTTCCGCTCACAAAACCAAAAAGTAGTCCTAAAAGTGGGCTCAAAGAAAACAATTGAAAATGACCATCGCGCCTACAAACGCGTCCCCGAAGCTATACGTCATCAACTTTTCGCCCGCATCTTTTGGCACACAAAATATTGCCTGCTCCAACAATACGGCTACCCCGCTCATGTATCGCAGGCTCAGTTGACGCGAATTCGGCTGATTGTTTATCGCTATGGGCTCTCTGATGTTAAAGCTGAAAACCTAAAAAACGTTGACGGTTCTCTGAAAATAATCGATGCAAACGTCAATCGTATTCCGTTGCCTACTGTGGCTCGGAAACTTGATGAGGTTAAACCAAAGTTGCCCAAGCAGTTGGTTAATGTAATCAAGAAGGTTACGCGGATGAGTTCAGACAGATAAAACAACTGAAGCATGTTTTGGACCTGATTTTTGCTTTGGGCAAATATGTGACAAATATGTACAAACTTGCTCTGAGGGGTCAACGGGAAATTTCATTAAACAAATGCAGAAAGCATATCAGACCAAAAAACAAAATACACCACAATGACTACAGCCACAACCGCCACCAGCAACACAAGTAACCCTAACAATTGGCTAGTGGATTTTATAAAAAACGTTAACCACTCTGCACTTGACCAGCAGCGCATAACCACACGCAATGAGAGCAGCCTCTGCGTTATCTGTAAGGGAGCCCGTTTCTTATGCGGTAAAACCCGATGCCCCATAATGGTGAAAGTCAACACCTTTCTCAAAACCGTACCTCTCATGTCCACCGAAGACATTGATGGTATGTCCCCGCCCAGCGTCTTCATCGGTCGAATAGGTTACCCAAACGTTTACGCTGGCCCCCTTGTGCCCCCAGTGCACGAAGACACTGCCATCTATGACTTGCCTGAGCGTTGGTTTGGGAAATCTATGGATGAAATTGTAGGGTTCCGAAGCCTTCTGGTCCGCGGAAAACACCGCGTTAACGTGACAAAGATGGGGGAAGCAGGCAAGATTTTGGAGCAGACCCGCGAGTTAGCCTTAGTTGACACAAGCGTAGACATCGAACTCAACCTCACCAAAAAACCCCGCGGCTCCATCTATCTTGATGATGACGTGCAGCCCTTTGGTCCATCAGCGCCCATACGTGACCTCCGCGTGGGCAACGCACGCTACGATGACAAAATCGAGAAAGCCTATTACGATACGGATTTGCTGGCAACCAATGCTGTAGTTGAGTTGTATAGCCGCGGCGTTATGGTTTCAAAGATTCAAAAAGCATTTAGCGTCGGCGCGTTTGGGGTGGAAAAAAATAGGCGACTGGTTCCAACACGCTGGAGCATAACAGCCGTAGACGACATTATTAGCAAAAACCTTGTGCAGAAGGTCAAAACCTTCCCCGAAATCAACGAATACCGCGTGTACGAATCCATCTATCTTGATAACGTGTTTGAGATTCTGATGATTCCGGGACAGTGGAGTTACGAGTCGATGGAGGCATGGTACCCCGGCACAGTCTGGAACCCTGCAGGCTCTAACGTCGCCATCTTTAGTGACTGGGAAGGAAATAATGGACGCACAACCTACGCCTCAATCGGCGGCTGCTACTATAGCGCACGTTTAGCCATCTGTGAGCAACTCCAAAAAGAACGGCGCCAAGGAACCGCAATCGTTCTACGCGAAGCACGCCCCGGCTACATTATGCCCATTGGCGTCTGGCAAGTCCGCGAAAACGTCCGCAACGCCATGAAACAAAAACCCTACAAATTCAACACGCTCGCGGCTGCATTGCAGTTTTTAAGCGGAAAATTCGAGATACCCCTGCAAAGATGGATAACGCAAAGCGAGTTGCTAAAGAGGGCGCTTTTCCAAAAGAAAATCAGCGACTTCTTCAGTGGATAGACAAAAAATTAAAGAAGCAACCGACCAATACTTGAGCAGTAACGGCTATGTTTAGTTTAACGGTTAAACGGTTCAGTTTACCCTTCTGGAACCCAAAACAAAACGAATCCGATGTGGAGGCAGCTGCGGTGTTTGCTGTGGCTGAACTTGAGCGGAGCAAGGGCAGCGGGTTTTTGAAAAAGCAACCCACCGAACGCCTTGCCTACCTTGCTAAGGTTGCCTATCCACTGTGGCTGTTTCCCAGAAATGGCGCGGTCTACGTTTTTGATGCCCTTGACGGAGCCGATTACAAGTTGGGTTATCTTGAGACGCCCCCCGCTAAAGCCTTCGAAGAAAGCCTTGAAGCAAGTAGCCAACCTCGAGAGAACTATATGGCGTTTCTGGTTGACCACGCGAATTATTTTGCTAATCCAAAAGAGAAAGTCTTAACGCTTCACGGTTTACTTGCTGCTCCAGAGTTTTTAGAAGAGTTTAACGTTTATCGCAAAGAAGCATCAGAAATAGCCGTACCTGCAAATGTGGGGTGGCTTTTGCCGATACTTGATGAACCAACGGTCACTGCTACATTAAACGACTTGGAGACTCTGAGGGAATATTTACGGGAAGATACCCAGAGACTCCCCGAATGCGCACGGAGCATCAACAAAACCACGGCGCAGTACCTAAGTGAACTAGATTATGAAGCGGCAGCGGCTGTGGAAGAGATTGACGCCAAAATCAGAGCGCAAGAGGAGCTGACTAATCCCCAAATCGCCAAACTGAACAAGGATTACAAACGCAAAATTGACGACTTAACCGACAGCTTTGACCAAGAACTTGATAGATTGGCTAAGCAAAAGACAAAAACTGAGAACGCCATCAGGGATACTGAGGCGGAAATTAGTGCGTACGAGCGCGAGGCAAAGGCGCATTCTAAGAAGGGGCATGCTGGTTATGAAAAGCATTGGAAAGAAAAAGCAAAGATAACTAACAAGGAGCTGGGGAACCTCAAGAAGGCCCATAAAAAGTTGGATGACGCCGTCAAGAAGGTTTCAGCTCAGAAATCTAAGAGCATCGCCAAGCTGTATGCTGAGTTGGATGAGGAAGTAAAGTTAGCTCGGCAGCCCCTGCTTCAACTCGAAATCAACCGCGAAGCCAAAACCCGAACATTCAAAGAACAAACCCAACGGCTACTTGCCCTTGAAAAACCCGTACTTGAAGGGCTAAGCCAAACCATAAAGCTACGTGGCGCAGTAAACGCAAACTTTGAAGCCCTTACCCTCAAAGACGCCCAACTAAAAACAACTAGCCTAATCTATGTGTCCTTCTACGTTGCATGTTACGAAGCGGGATTAAACCGCCGCTATCTCACCATGCCTCCCGCAACATTAGCGAACGTTAATTTTTCATCCAAACTCAAAAACGCACTGGGCATGTCAAAAACCAAAAACATGCTAACTCCACGTTTCTCAACCCTTGCTGAAATAATCCGAAAAGTCGACAACCACGTTAAACAAAACAGTGCCTTTGAAACGCAGCTGTTCACTTTGAGCCAAAAAAATAATCTTTTAGATAATCGCGCCTTCTTTGAGAATGCGTCGCGGGGCTTAGATTATCTTCTGTATCAGGGGTGGCTGTCTGAGCGTGAAAAAGAATATTTGGGCAACCGCTTAGTGTCGTAGTGCTGAGTCGGCTTCTCGATAGGGTTATTGGATACTAAAAACATTAGAGTATGAGCGCAATGAAGAAATATACTGGAAAAACCTCAACAGCCATAATCCCCTACCCAAACAACCAAATCCTGCTTATCAAACGTAAAACCCGCCCCTTCGTGGGATACTGGGCACTACCCGGCGGCAGAATGGACCCCGAAGAACTCATAGAACAAACCGTCATCCGAGAAGTCAAAGAAGAAACTGGGCTCGACGCCGAAATCGTCTGCAAAGTCGGCGAATACGTTGAACGCGGCATAAAAGACGACATCGACTACGAATATTACCCCACCTGCTTTGTAGTTAAGCCCACCGGGGGCGAACTAAGAAAGCAGGACAGCGAAATCCAAGAAATGCAACTTTTTAGCCTTGACAGGTTGCCGACTCCGTTGGCTTTTGAGCATGAAAGGATGCTAAACGATTACCGTCAACAGAAGCAGCTATAGGCGTAAAAATAGACGTAGTGATGGGTCAGGTTTTTTCTAAGGTGTTTTTAGGCAGCTTGGGTATTTTCGAGTTGGCTAAGGCTTCCTCGATGGTTTTGCCTTCGCTTACTTTCATATTGTAGGCAGCGGCGTAGTTGCGTGCGTTTTCTGTTAAGTTGGGAATCACAAATATCAGTGCGTCGCAGTCGACGTCGTTTATCATACCGTAGATGCGTGTCATCTCTTCGAGGTCAACGGGTTTGCTTGATATCAGGACTTGGATGACCGTGTTGCCGTTGTCTCGGCGAAGAACCGAACCCGTCAACACGCCACGTCTAGGCTCAACCCAACCCACTTTTCCTAGCAACAAGATATCAAAGAGATGCTGCGTTCCTGAGCGTCCACTTACAAACGCGGGTGCCACAAAAGTGTAGCCTAACGCTTTGAAGAAGTTGGTGACAGCTTCGATGGGTTTTATCTGCTTTAGGTTCTTGGCGGGATTCTCAGCGTTGGGACTGTACTTGTAGAGGAGTAGTTCTGGTTCCTCGTCTAACTGCGCTGTTGCGCCGCAGTCGTCACATTTTATAACCAGCAAGGGGTCGCCGCTTCTGATATTGCAGCTAAGACACGTGTATGCTGGCGGCAGTATGCGGTAGTCGGAGCCGATGAGTTGAAGTTTACCTTTACACTTAGGGCAAATTAAATCGCCGTTAGCGGATTCAAAGGCTGCTTGACGGTCCACGACGCCGCAGTCAAGGTGCTCGATTAAGCCTTCTTTACGGAGCCGTAGCGACATGCATTCAGGGCATAGTTTTTTAACTCTAACATTTGCAGAGCCACAAGCCATACAAATAATCACTTTATCGACAAGTTGAGCTTTAAGCATACCCTTGCGGACCAATGAATCGAGGGCTTGCCGCATGCGTTTGGTTTCCCAATCTAACTGCGGAACGCCATCAAAACCATAGCCTTCCATCTTGCAGGCGCTTACAACTGGACTAATTTGGGTGACTTTACCATAGAGGAAAAGCTCCATGATAACCTGTTCGTCTTCAAGCAAGCATTGATCGGTAAATTCGGGTTCTGGCTCTTTGGATAGCAGCATGATGTCTGTTCCGTTTTGGTTTTCGGTTTTGTTCAAGATTTTGTTAACAGATGCAGCTATGTCTTGTTTATTCTCGGAGCAATTAGCCTGTTTTTGTTTTTGGTGAGTTTGGTATTGGACGACTTGGAATGCTGAACCAAAACCAAGCGCTAAGGCTGCCTCAAATGTGCAAATCAAAACCAGCGCTACAGCGAAAGCTAAGTTGCTGCCTAACATGTTAAAGACTGGTAGGGCGCCTAAGTCGTAGTATAATTCGGAAAAGAAATTCAGGTTTGCTATACTTGAACTGTAAACCACTGCGGGAACCGCTAACCCCACCCCTGCAGCTGAAGCGAAAGTGGCTAACACAATGATTTTGCGGTTGACTGTTTTTAGGGGAGCTAACTCGAAAAGGACGCCTAAGATGCATCCGACGGTTAGCGCGAATAGTGGCGCGACGAATGAGAGTGTTGAAGTTATAGCGGGTCACCTTTTATTTTGTTTTGAGCCTTCGACATGTAGACGACGGCAATGCCAATCCATGCGGATTAAACAGCAACAGTAGGGCTCACTTTGGACATAAGCATTTTTGAGAACCATGATTAACAAAACTTATCAAAAATTATTTTCAAGCATGAAAAGAAAACCTGACAAAGCTTTTTGGCTCTAGGAACTCAAATTCTCAAACCACAATAAAAAATGAAAAATAAAGAAAAGGTGCCTAAGCACCCTTAGCTGCTTATCTCGTGTTTTTGGGGTTTGGGGGTGGAATTGGCGCAGGGATTATGGTGGCTTTAGCGAGGTTCTCTTGTTCATTGAGGATTAAGGATATTGCTTTTCCTTCTGGCACAATGATTTTAGAGTTGTTCTGTAGTGACGCTGAAATGGTCTCGAGTTGCTTGAACACGACTGCGCTGTCTTTGAAGTAGGTGGTTAAGGCTTCGTTGCGTAGTTTAGTTGCTTGGGCGTCTCCTTCCGCGATGGCTATGGTTGCCGTTTTCTGTCCTTCTGCTTGCAAAATCGCCGCCTGCTTCATACCCTCCGCCACTTGGATTGCCGCGTTCTTCTGTCCGCTGGCTAAGGTGGCTTGGGCAATGGCGGTTTTCTCAGCTGCCTGCCGCTCGTTGTCTGCACGTAAAACCGACTCCATGGAACTCATTAGCCCTTTGGGTGGCTCTAAGTCTTTGATTTCGGCGCGTACGATTTCGATGCCCCAATCTTTTGTTTGTTCGTCGAGGGCTTCTTTGAGTTTGGCGTTAATTATGGGTCGGCTTGTGTTGGCAACAGCCATATCCATGCCGCCGATGATGTCACGCAATACTGTTCGCGCTAAAGTGTCGATTTGGCTTTCGTAGTTAGCTACGAAATATTGAGACGATTTAACATCTTTCTCGTCGGGCTTAACCCGATAGAAAACCACGGCGTCGACACCCATGAATACTTTGTCTTTGGTGATTACGTCTTGTCGTTGTACGCCAGTCATGTTTTCGGTAATGTTGACTTTTATTATGCGGTCAACAAAGGGCACCAAAAAAGTGATGCCTGAATCTACAAACCGATAATATTTGCCTAGCCGCTCAACCAAGCCTTTCTCGGTTGGACGGACAATGCGAAGCGAAGATACAGCGACATAGACGACTATGACGATGGGTACGACTATTGCTAAGATTGTAAATATATCTACCATATTATCTCTCTCCCCTAAAGGATTCTTCATCTTATGCATACGGTGGGCACATTTAAAATTTGTTATTAGAACAACAAAACAGCCAGCAACCAATAATTATTTGATGCAAAAATACCGAACCAACGGTCACTATGAACCAAACGGTACCGTATAAGAACACTTAGCCCAACTTGATTTCATAATCAAATGCAGAAGTCTGAGGGCTTAGGACATAAGCCATACCCGCCCACGCAAACCGATTCTGGACCCTCTCACGACCACAAAAAAACTGTGCCCCCTCCCGCTGACTCATAGCAAAAGATAAACCAAAATCGACAGTTGAAAAACAGCCCCGCCCCGACGTAACTTTGGACCAGCCCCCCACAGTGGAGTCATCCTGATGACTACCCTCGCCATCTTGAAAATTTACGAAGAAGTCTGCACCTTGTTCATTTAAAAAAATTATTTCTCGGCAACCCTTCTGTTCAACAGAGGACACGTCAGCGTTTATTTTGATATTGCCCGGTTCAAGATGGTATGTAACAGTGATTTCGCCTTGCGAAGAGGCTTCAACGAAACAAGTCTTTATCCCCAAGGTTTTTCTTAGCATCATAACATAGTTGAAAAGAGAACTTGACTTCTTTTGGTTCAAGTAAGAGACCTCAAAAGCTCTGTGAAATACGCGGTAAACAGCGTTGTTGATGAACATGCCTTTTAGCTGTTTTTCTGACACCACATTTAAGCTGAAAACCTTACGAATAATTGTCTCCTTGGCGTCTTGCTGCTCCAAAAAGACTGCGGCTTTACTGGAAAAAAAGGTTTTGTCAGCGTATTTTACTACTGGGACACCAAAACCTGCGCCCTCCTCCACTAACTCGACGCCCCTATATACCAAGATTAACCCTTTTTGCAGTGCGGCAATTTCAAGGTTTTCTGGCCGATTGTCCGGGTAGAGTCTAATGCTTAGGTTTTGGTCAACTTGAAAAGTATACGGCTTCTCCAGTCTTATCTAAATTCCACCAAAAACTTTAGCGCTTCTAAAGACGGTGCTTTGCTGTTTGGCAAAGTCTATCTTTAGGCAACAACAAAGTAGTAGATAGGAGGATTTAATCCTTAAGATTTTTAGATAAAAAACTATCCATATGGAAATTTGTTATTCCAATACGGCTACTGATTCCCCTCTTAATAGTTGTGCTAATCAAAATTGCAGCTGCAACCTACATCTACTTCAGCCTCAACATCGGGATAGACGGCACCTTCTGGGCAGACCCCACCCGAGTCTACAATTGGCCACAAAATCAAGCCCTAATCCAATACACTACAGGACCCGTTAGGTGGCCTCTGACTTTTCTGGGTTGGGATAGCGCATGGTACCTAAGCATAATGACCAATGGTTACGCAGTGTCAAATCAGAGTTATGCGTTCTCGCCTGGGCTACCATTCTTCGCCAATTCCTTAAACCTAGTCTTTTTGTCACCAACGGTTTCATTGGTTATTGTTACTTTACTTTTTGGGGTTCTCTGGATTCCGCTCTACCAACTATTTGCTGAAAAATATGTAAGTAAAGCGGGTGCCCTGCTGTCTGTGTTACTCTTGGCTTTTTCTCCTTACCTGTTTGTCTTCACAACAGTCGCGTATACTGAGGGTCTTTTTCTGTTTTTTGTTCTGGTTTCATGGGTTCTGTTGCAACGGGGTCACAGTGTTGGCGCCTCATTTATTGCCGCGTTGGCACCGTTGATGCGTATCATGGGCATACTAATGATAGCACCGCTACTGTACAATGCCCTAAAAAGCCCCGTTCATCGACTTCGAAACGTGTTCCTGAGTTTTTTGCCTTTGGTGTCGCTTTTGGCGTGGTTTGCAAGTTTTGCTCTAAGCACGGGGGATATGTTGGCGACTTTTCACACAACCGAGTGGAGTCAACTATACTCGGTTAGAACACTAATTTTTGAAGGCTTCCCCCAGTATGGAGTCAACGCCTTTTCATACGGGGTATATCCAAGTGCGCCTGTGTTGACAGATTGGCTTTTTCCCTATGGTATCGTCGTATCCTTTGCCATACCTCTTTTGATGCTGGTTTTGCTTTGGAAAAAAGATAAAGCGCTGTGGCTTTATGCCGCGTTGGGCTATTTGGGGATTGCCGCTTTTGGCGCCATCGCGTCCGCGCCCAGATTTTTTTCGGTTCTGTTTCCCCTTTGGATACCCCTCGCAGCCCTGCTCTCAGAAAACAAAAAATCCCTAATTGCCACCGCAATCTTGTCTGGTCTCTTTTTGGTTGTCGCAGTTGAATTTTGGCTGAGTTTTTTGAGTGGAGAATTCGTTGCATAGGTTGAGATAAACAATTAGGAGCCAGAAACAGGGTTGATGGGGAAGCGGGTCCGGTGGGATTTGAACCCACGATCTCCGGCTCCGAAGGCCGACACCTTAATCCGTGCTAGGCTACGAACCCTTTTCCGTACAATAGCAGCCTAGGATACGGTGTTAAAAGTGATATAGGGTTATTTATGCGTTGCAGGTTTCATCGGTCCGTTTTTGTCCTTGAGACAGTTGTATAAACTAAATCCCCTACATAGCTACGGTTAAGAAAAAAATTTTGCAACGAAAATAGCAATAATATTGATTCTTATGAACCCAACATATCTTCCCGAAAAACTCGCCTTTCCATAGGAATCATTTAACTAAAGCGAATGCAAACGTCGCATATGAAAAATTTGAAGCTGTTACCCTACTTTTTATGGCTTGAAGTTAAGAGAGTCATCTTTAGCAAGAAGTATTTTGCAGAAATCGACATAACCGATAATTGTAATCTTAGATGTAGACACTGTTATCATTTTCACGGAAAAACCGATTTTAAAAGCCAAGAATTGCCGCTTTCTGTTTGGGAAAAAAGGTTTAGAGACCTTCACAAATCGGGGGTGAGGGCTGTTATGCTTGTAGGCGGTGAACCTGCCTTAAGACCCGATGTTTTGATGCTTGCTGACAAAGTGTTTCCCATAGTATATGTCATAACAAATGGAACCATAAAAGTACCCGACGATTTCAACCATAGATTATTCGTTTCAGTCGATGGAACACCAAAAACAAACGATTTTATCAGAGGAAAAAACTCCTTCACAAGATTAATGGAAAACTACTCAAAAGATAAACGCGTCATCATCAACATGACCCTGACTTCAAACAACTACAAAGAACTCGAAGAGGTTACAGCAATAGCGGAAAAAAACGGTTTTGATGGTGTAGTATGTAATATATGCTCAGGGGTAATTGACTGCGATTCTAACTTGTTTATGGATGACAGAACAAATTTAATCCACGAAATGAGAAGAGTAAAAGAGCTATACCCGAAGCTTTTTCTGATGACCAAAAGCATGATCAAATGGTATGAAAAGCCCGATCACACAAAATGGTGCGCATGGGGTAGCGAAACATTGCATCTGGATGTTTTTTGGAAAAAAAGAAGATGTTTCACTAATAATGCTGATTGCTCCAATTGCGGTTGTTTTGCAGGTGCCTTTCAAACGCCTCTAAAGATGATAAAGAATCTAAATACAATGATCAAAATAGCCACCCTCAGATAACTCACCCAAAAAAAGCTGCCCGAAGTTACTCAATGGTGTAGAAGGCCTCTTTAGCAGCATTTTGCAGCTCTAAGGGCGTCGATTTAACCACGCGAAGAATGCTCGATGGTGTACCCGTTGTTAACATAGACTATCTCTATGTCAGGAAATTGGGTTTTTATTGTTTTTTTAAGATTTTCTAAGTCTTTATCGTAGGCTTTTAGGATGAGTGCGCGTGGTTTGACTTTGTTGCTTGTTTTTTGCTTCAAATAGTCCTCTTGGTTTTGCATGTCAGGGTTAATTTCTTTTTTTAGGGTTAACTGGATGGTCATTTCTTTGAGTTCTCATAAGATATTAAAAAAATGGGGGAGGGGATTGTTGGTTCACCTATGTTTATGGGCGTTTTCGCAGGACAAGTATTGTTATTGCGAATCCGATTATCAAAATGATGATGATGGCTATCACTGATGGCAAAAAGTATGTGTCCACCATATTTGAGGGTGGTGCGGCTGTTGCTGTTGCTGGAGTTGTGGTTTCGTCGACTGCGACTGCGGTTTCTGAATGGGATGGCCAGTATGATTCGGTTCCGCCAAAGGTTGCAATGATGGTGTATTTGCCTGCGATGTCGGGGTTCCATTGGTAGCTGTAGAAGCCGTTTTCGTCGCTTGTTGCTTCGCCGATGTTGCGGTAGTTGCCGTTACTGTCGATGACGTCTAAGCTGACTGGGACGCCCACGGTGTTGTCAGGGCGCGGTTTTTGCATGTAGACGTATTGCATCCAGTCGCTCATGCTTTCGTCAGACACTGCTGGAACGCCAGTTGGGAATCTTGCCGCCTGCTCAGCTTGGGTGGTGCCGGAAGCTAAGTCGATGACGCTGCCTTCGATTAGCACGCTGCTGCCTAGCACTGAAACTTTTGGTGATGCGGTGACTGAGGTTTGGCTTGGGCCTTTGCCGATGGTGTAGATTTGGTTGTCGTAGAGGTTGAGGTACGTGTAGAATCCGTCTGCGATTGCGAAGCCAGTAGAAACTTGGCCTATGCCTCCTGCCGAGGAGGGTGTGGCTGCGTCTAGTGACCAGATTACTTCGCCGGTGGTTGCGTTGAGGCAGTAGGTTTTGGTGTCTTTCCAGTAGGGGGCGTTGCGGGAGTGTTCGGCGGTGCCTAAGTAGATTTTTCCATCAGCCACACAGTTCACGGCTAATGGATAGTTTGTGTAAGGTGTTGCTAACCCGCTGGGTACGCTGAAGTTCCAAATTACATTTCCGTTTGCGCAGTCATAGGCGTAGATTGTGCCGTAGCCGCTGTGGTATAGGTTGCCGTATGCGACCGCCCAGCCTGTGCTGTAGAAGCCCCATGCGTCTTCGGGCTGTGATGTCCATAATAGGTCTCCGTTGTCCATGCTGTAGCCTGAAAACGTTAAGGCGTCTCGGGACCACATGGTGAAGACTCGGTTTGTTGGGTCAACTGGTCCTTGTAGTAGGGTTTGGTTGCCTGAGGGTGCATTGTAGCTCTTTGTCCATAAGAGTTGGCCGCGGCTTTCGGGTTTGAGGTTTATTGCCCACATCGTCCATGGATTGGGGGTACCCCACTCAGTGATTCCGGCAAAAGTACTGCTAGTTCCTAATGCTATGTCATCAGGAATTACTTTTACAATTGCTGGTGATGGCCCGGGTAATGTGGGTATGGTTGCGTTCCATGAAAAGGCGGTGCTTGCGTCCACGGTCTTCCCTATAGGTCTCCATTGGAAGAAGCCTGAACTAGTTGTGTCGTTTGCGTTAGTTCTGGATGTTATTGCACCGATATTGGTGTTGTTCCATAAAGCTATCCACTTGGCTGTGGCGTTTAGTTGGTAGAAGACGATTTCCCCGTTAGGGGTGTAGTAGGTTGTGGTTCCAAAAGTTGAGGATCCTGCTCCAGCTGGGACATTGTACATGCTGTATAGCCAGTTGCCTGTTAGGGGGTCATATGCAGTCCAGTTGGTTGGCGTTGCGGGGGCGCCGTAGCCGCCAATACCACTTACGCTCCATAAGTAGCCGTTGGGGATGACACCGTGTTGATTGAATGATTCATAATCATAGAGTTGGGCAAATGATGGCATTGTCATGTTTTGCCAGAAAATAAGTTCACCCGTTCGCAAGTCCACACAGTTATATCCGCCGCCAGTTGCAGAATTGCTCTTAGGTACGGCGTAGTATAGTCGTCCATAGATTACCAGCGGCGTGCCAAATCTGCCTTCATACGCGGTTCCGTCGTAGTAAGTCATGCCATCGATGCCCGTGCCCGTTCCACCCACTACACCGCCGTCTAACATGGGTTTTGACCACATGACGTGGGCGCTAGAGGGTGCTGTGCCGTCAGGTTGGAATCTTGCGGCTTGCTGTGGACCTAACCAGTTTGATCCAATCACGTACCAGTTGTCGTTTTGTCCTTCTATGGGTCGTGTCCAGTATTCGGTTGGGAGCGGATAGATGGGGGGACTAGGTATGGATTCTTCTTGTACTGTTATTGATGTTGTTCCGCTTGCTTCTAGAAAAGTATCGTTTAGATATTGAATCGGGCCGCCAAAGCCCATATTGTTATAGATCCCTGTTCCGGTGCTGCCTGTTAATATTTGGGGTCCAAAGCGCGCGGTGAATGTGTAGTTGCCCGTGGTTTCGGGGGTGAAAATGTAGTAGCTGCCGCCGACTGGGTCAGACGTTAATGGGCCTACTGTTTCTTTGGAACCGTCGGGTGAAATGATGTCTAAGTAGAATAGCCATCTGTCACCGGCGCTGCCCATTGCTGTGGGGGGTATCCAGTTGAGCCAGAACACAACGGTGGCTGGTTGACCGACACCGATTGGGTTGGGTGTGGCGGTTATGTAGATGTAGGGTTGTATTTCCCATGGGGGTGTGTGTGCTTCAGCTATGGTTAGTGACGCAGCGATTGTTGAAAACGATAGTAGTAGAATCAAAAGAATAGAGTTTACACTGTTTTTTGAAATGTTGCTTTTCATAATTATTTTCGCCTTAAATTTTTATTATAACGCGATTTTTGCTGTTTTTTTCTGTAAATAAAACAACTTAGCTGTTGGTATATAAATTTTATGTTAATTGATAATATCGGTGAAAAAAAACCAAAAATTCCGAAAAAAAACATCGAAATAATCGGAAAAATCAAATAAACAACTAGCACATTAGCGCTTTTGATACAAAAAATAGCTGAATTATGTATGCATGTTTTGAGGGTTAACGGCGGAGTGATTCTTTAGATTCTCTGAATAAGGCGGGTAGGTCCACTGACTGTTAGTCCACAAATTCGACTTCTCGAGAATTATGAAACTTGCATCAATAACAACAAAACTTTCGTGTTGGGCGCTTTTGGAAAGCATTATAGCCTAGAAGTCTTAAGCTTCACGCGAGGAACACTTGATGTTGGTTGCTGGCGTGGATGAGGCTGGACGCGGATGCGTAATTGGACCCCTCGTGGTTGCAGGCGTGGCGTTCCAATCAGAAGCATTGCCGCAGTTGGTGGAGTTAGGCGTCAAAGACTCCAAGCTCCTAACGGCTAAGAAGCGGGAAGCCCTTTATCCCGAAATCCTCAAGCTGGCAACAGTGCATCACATCATTAAGGTGCCGCCCATAGAAATTGACAAAGTCGTACACAGCGCCCGACGTCTTCACCGCCTCAACCGACTGGAAGCTCAGACGATGGCGCAGATAATTGAGACGCTCAAGCCCGACCAAGCGTTTGTGGATGCCGCCGATGTTTCAGAGACTCGATACAAAACGCATATCCGCGAATGCATAACCATCAAGACCCGAATAACCTCTAAGCATAAAGCTGACCGCACTTACCCTGTGGTTTCTGCTGCTTCGGTTATTGCTAAGGTGGAACGTGACCGCGAAATTGCGGCTTTGCAGGTTACGTATGGCGATTTTGGCAGTGGCTATTTGACTGATGAGAAGACTGTGGGTTTTTTGCATCGGCTTTTGGATGAGTTTGGGGATTATCCTTGTTGTGTGCGACAATCTTGGGAGCCGGCGAAACGGGTGAAACGTGAGCATGGCTCAACGCAGCAGACTCTGGGATAAAGCTTATTGTATTGTGTAGTGTCCAAAAAGATACAATTTATTAGTATGCTATACGTACCTTATATTTGGGCAAGGCGGGTTTTATAAGGGGTACGTGAATGAGCGAAAAAGATGTAACAAGGTTTCTCCAGATTCTGGGTTTGTCAAAAAGGGAAATTCAAGTTTACATGTTTCTCGCCAAAAGCGGCGTTCAATCCACAAGCTTCGTAGCAAAGCGGCTAAAGATGGAACGGGTTCAGGCTTACCGCACCTTCAAGAAGCTCCAAGAAAAAGGCTTCATCGAAGCCACATTGGAGCGTCCCACGCGGTTTACGATTGTGCCTTTTGAAGCACTTGTGGATAATTTCATTAACGCAAAAAAGAATGAGGTCACAAACCTCAGTGACCAAAAGGGAAACCTTTTGACGGCGTGGCAATCAATCAGCGCCCCCGAATCCGAATACCCCGTCGCCAAATTCTCAATTATCACGGGTAAGAAAAAGATACACTCCAAAATGCTCAGCATGATTGACGAAGCCAAATCTCAAGTTATCTTCCTAACCACTGGGCTAGGGCTCATCCAAGAGGATATCGCTGGGATTTTTGATGCCGCCGTCACGCCTTCACAGGAACGCAACGTCCAATTCCAAATCATAACCGAAATCTCCTCTGACAACCTCAAAGTGGTTGAACGCATCGACCGAAATGTCACCCAAGACAAATTAAACTTCAAAATCCGCCACATCAACATGAGCTCCAAATTCTTCCCGCGCTTCCTAATAAAAGACGAAGAAGAAGCCATCCTCTACGCGCCCTTTGGTAATGAAGCCTCCGTGCTCAACCTCGAAGACGAAGGCTTGTGGATTAACGATAAAATGTTTATCTCGGTTTTGAAGGCGTTTTTCGTGCAGATGTGGCATGGGGGTGTGGATGCTTCTAGGCGTATTGAGGAATTGAAGAGCGGTGTACCCATCGGCGAAACCGTAGTCATCAAGAGTGCTGAAGAAGCCCTTGCTAAGGTCACCTCGATTTTGGAGTCTGCCAAAAAAGAAATCGTGATAATCACCACTTCGCAAAGCATTAACCGCCTCGCGGAAGATGACCCAATAGTGGAGTACTTTAGGCGAGACCTAAAAGTTCAGATAATGGCCTCTATTGACCTTGACAACTTGGAACCCGCACAGAAACTAGCCCAATACTACGAAGTCAAGCATGTCCCCATCAGCTACTTAACCATGATGCTGGTCGATAACAAGTATCTGTTCATGTTCAAAATGCGTCCTCTAACCGATTTAGGCGCTGAATCAGCCTTCTATTTCCCCGACACATTCTACTCCACTGACTCCAGCCAAGTTGAACGCGTCAGCGAAATGTTAAGTGATATCTGGAAACGCGGTATCGACATCGCAGAAATCAGTAGCCAAGCTGGCACCCGACTTCCAACAGTTGAAATACCTACCACGGAGACGTTGGCTAATACTGTGGATAAGATGCTGGAAAATAACGTGAATTCGGTTCTGATTTTGGAGAATCAGCGACCCATAGGCGTCATTAGCGACCGCGATTTGCTCCGAGAGATTGTGGATGAGCACAAAGATCCCCTGCAAACGGTTGCAAAAAACCTCAACTATACGCCCCTTATAATCCTGCGCCCAGATGAATCCATGATTGACGCGATGAGGATACTGTCTAAGAAAGCCTTCAAACGCGCTGCCGTCGTGAAAAATAACCAGTTAATCGGCATGTTAACAGAGTCCGCCGCGAAACGGACGGCGTTACCGATACAGGCATCAACCACGTAGTCGAGTCAGCGGAGTATCGACATTCTTTTATTTAGTGTACCCTAATAGTAGCCATCCCAAAGCGAGGAAGCAAAGTGAACATCAAATCACCCATGATTATAGTGAATTTTAAAACCTACCTTGAATCAACAGGCAAAAGGGCCCTCGAACTAGCCAAACAGGCAGAGAGAGCCTCCAAAGAAACAGGTGCCTGCATCATCGTTGTCCCCCAACTCGTAGACCTCGCAGCCATCGCGAAGACCGTGGAGATTCCCGTTTTCGCCCAACACATCGACGCCATAAAACCAGGCGGCTACACAGGGCACGTTCTGGTTGAATCCGTTAAGGAAGCAGGCGCAGTCGGTACATTAATCAACCATTCTGAGCGGCAACTCAAACTCTCAGAAATCGAAACCATAATCGCACTTACCAAAGGAGCAGGATTAACTTCGTGCGTATGCGCAAACAACCCAGCAGTCAGCGCCGCCGTCGCCGCCATGCAACCCGACATAACCTCTGTTGAGCCACCTGAACTGATCGGTAGCGGCATCTCAGTTTCGAAGGCAAAACCCGAAATCGTCACCGATACCGTGAGCCTCGTTAAAAAAATTGATCCGAAAATGACGATTCTTTGCGGTGCAGGCATCAGCACAGCCGACGACGTAGCCATTGCACTTAAGCTTGGAACGCAGGGTGTTCTCGTAGCCAGCGGCATAGTGAAGGCGAAAGACCCATATAGTGTATTGTGTGCTTTTGGAAAAGCAACAAATCCATAGACGCGTGACGAGAACTTGAAAGTTGAACCTGAATGCGAATCGTGCCTGCTCTCGCGGGCGCAGATTCAAACCTACCAAGCCACAACGAACCCTGCTTTGCGGTTTAGGTGCCTCGCTGAAATTGTGAAGCTGCTCAACCGCGAGTTCAAACCCACCTCTAACGCCGCCGAACTCGGAACCAAACGTGACCGCATTATTCGCAAATTAACCAGCAACGACGACCCCTACAAATACAACAAGAAACTCGCCAACGAAAAAGCCCTCAAAATACTGCCCCGCATCAAAAAAATTGTTGAGTCCGGTTTGAACCAGCAGGAACGTTTCAAAAAAGCCTGCATCTGCGCCATCGTCGGTAACATAATGGAGTTTGATGTGCCTGGTCACAAGTTCTCGTTAAGTAACATGTCTGAGGCGTTTAGGGAAGCCTCCAAAGACTTAGCCATAGATGACATCGACAAAGCCTATGAGCTTGCTAAAAAAGCCAAAAGCGTCTTGTACTTGGCGGATAACGCGGGCGAAATTGTTTTTGACACTTTGTTGGTGGAGCAGCTTAAGAATATGGGGTTAAAAGTTATCTACGTCGTCAAAGGCGGACCCGTCATTAACGACGCCACCATGGAGGATGCTGAACTCTGTAACATGGATAAACTCGCCGACGACGTCATAACCACTGGCGCCGACGCGGTGGGGTTGCAGATTAAAGAGGTTTCAGCCGAGTTCCTCAAAGTCTACGAAGAAGCTGAATTGGTCTTCGCCAAAGGTATGGGTTACGCCGAAACCCTCACTGAATATAAGTTAACTAAGCCTCACTTGCTATTGTTCCGCACGAAATGTGTTCCCGTAGCAAACTATTTCTGTGTCGCTCGGGATAAGAACGTAGCGAAGTTGATGCCTTAAATGGAGTCGGCTCCCCTAACTTTTCAGAAAAATGTCCTCTCAAATTTTGATGAAGCCATGTCCAAAGAATGGTTAGTGACAAACGGGTTGGGCAGCTATGCGTCTTCGACGGCGCTCGGGCTCAACACGCGGAAGTATCATGGCTTGCTGGTTGCAGCGTTGCATCCGCCCGGCGACCGCACCGTTTGCGTAGCTAAAGTTGACGAGGATATCCTTGTTGACAACGAGCTTTATCGCTTAGGAACCAACGAATTTTCTAACATAGTTTATCCTGAGGGCTACCGATACCTCGAGCAATTCGCTCTCAGTCCCTTCCCAAAATACACATACCAACTCGACAACCTCACAGTTGAAAAAACCGTATTTATACCTCAAAACAAAAACGGCGTCGCAGTGTTCTACCAAATCAACAGCCGTGCCCCCTCAAAAGCAACCGTAAAGCTGTTCCCGCTTCTTAGCTGTCGACACTTCCACACAGTTATCGACCAAGGCAACAACCCCTTAAACTTCACGCAGACCAGCAGCAAAAACGGATTCGCCACAACCTTCCAGAACCCCGCGGCTGTGCTGCTCGGGCACATAACTGAAGGCGCCTTCTTTGAGGGGGTAAATTGGGTTTATCGACTCCGTTACCGCGAAGAAGTAGCCCGCGGCGAGGCAGGTATGGATGATTGTTTCCAGCCCGGCTTCTTTGAGGTGGCGGTTCCAAGCGGTGAAGCTTTAGAGTTTGCGTTAACCTTCGCAGTAGGTGAAGCTCAATCGCTTGCAAAGGATATTTTGGCTAAACTTGGAGGCTCCACGCGGGACGTTAAGGCGGTATACTCTGCAGAGTTGCATAAGCGGGGCGATATGCTAACTGACTTTTATCGAAATCACCCCAACGTGCCCGCCAGTGATTGGCTAAATTGGGTCTTGTCTGCCGCCGACTCGTTTATGGTTCAAAATCAATCGGGCAAAAAATCCATCATAGCTGGATACTACTGGTTTGAGCCATGGGGCAGAGACACCTTCGTTTCGCTGCCGGGGCTGACTCTGGTTACGGGCAGATTTAGTGACGCCAAAAACATCCTCTCAGGATTCATGCAATACTACCGTGAAGGGCTGATTCCTAATCTGGTCGATGACAAAACAGGCGTTCCCTACTACAACACTGTCGACGGTACATTGTGGTATGTGAACGCGGTTTTGCAGTACCTCAAATACACTGGCGACTATAATTTTGTGAAGCGCGAGTTATGGTCTAACTTGCAGTCATTAATCGAATTTCATCGCAAAGGCACAATCTATGGCATTCACGTTGACTCCGACGGATTGTTGATGCATGGTCCCCAACTCACTTGGATGGATGCCGAGATTGAAGGAGACATAATTACGCCTCGGGCAGGTAAGGCAGTAGAAGTCCAAGCTTTATGGTACAATGCGCTTAGAACTATGGAGTTGCTGGCACGCAAATTCAATCAACCCGACCAAGCCGAACAATACGCAGCATACGCCGCTCAAGCGCATGAGAGTTTCAACGCCCAATTCTGGAACCCCCAACAAGAATGCCTCTACGACGTAGTCGAGGCAAACGGCACAGATGCTTCGATGCGTCCCAACCAAATCTTTGCCGTGGCGCTCAATTTCTCGATGCTGGATAACGAGAAAGCCAAAAAAGTTGTTGACAAAGTTAACCGCGAACTCGTAACCCCCTACGGTCTGCGCACGCTTTCAGAGAGTGACCCCAGATTTGTTGGGCATTATGCGGGAAACCGACGCAGCCGCGATAGCGCTTATCATAATGGTACTATTTGGCCTTGGATAATGGGACCCTACGTGACCGCTTACCTCAAAGTCAACGATTACTCCGAGGAGGCGCGGCAGCAAGCCCTCCAAACCCTCATCCTGCCTCTATTGCGGGATGGTCTCAATGTTGGCGGCTTAGCAACCTTAAACGAAATCTATGACGCTCAAGCCCCTAACACGCCCCGAGGTTGCGTGGCACAAGCTTGGAGCATCGCGGAACCTCTACGCGCCTACATAGAAGATGTTTTGCTTGTCAAACCAAAATTTGCACAACTCGTTGACAGCGTATCTTAGCGCAAAACTGTTCTGGTGTGCTCGGGACCCTACTCCATCCCTTATTCGGGTTAAATGGGTGGTTTGGCGATTATTTTGTTGGTCAAAGTCTTAGTCCATTTTTTGAACTCGTCGGATACGGGGTGTTGTGTGTAGAGTTGGCGTCGATGGGATTCCAAAAAGCTGTTGGGCGCGCCCGCGTATTCTGCGGCTGTTAGCAATCGGTGCCCCGCTGCCTCGGCTGCTTCAAATACGTCCTCCAGTTTTGGACGCCAATCCTCGTCCCGCAGTGCATGATGTTCCAAAACCACTGTGGGCACAGCGGCAACTATTCGCTTTAGATTAGCTATGCCTCGGTCCAAGGCTGCTTGTTCAACGCGAAAACCACCCAAATAAAGCGGCGGACCCCCCAACATCAACATGTCAGGCTTAGCAGCCAAAATCAACTCCGCAGTATGCGCAGCCATGGGACCCTGAACGTCAGGCGCAAACATGAACCGCTCCCCCCCGAACTCAACAGTAGCCATGACCACCCAGCCCAGACTCGACGCCTCCGCGCCATGCACAACCGCCTCAGAAAACCGTAGCGAAGTGCCGCCGAACGGGAAGGTTTTGCCGTCTGCTGCCTCGAGTTTTTTGGCGTGTTTGCCGCCTGTTTTGCCGAATAGGTAGGCGCGTTCGCGTTGGCTGGCGTTTATGTTTTCTTTGGGGTTTTTGGCAAGTACGATTTTGTCGTGGTAGATTTGTCGTGCGGTCTCGACGTTTTCGGTCCAGTTGACGACCCAGTCTTCGTAGCTGGGGGTGTGGTGGTCAAAGTGGTAGTGGCTAATTGTGACGATTGAGGCTTTGTCGGCGGCTTCGGCGATGGTTTGGCGTAGCCGCTGGATGGTTTGGAACTCGATGGGGTGTGGTGGGAGGTTGAAGCGGTAAGGACAAAGCGAGACCCCTGCATCGAGAAGAACCGTAACATCAGGTGTCTCAACAAGCGTGCACATGGAGCGAACGCCAAAGCTTTCCGCTGCCAAAGGGGTGACTTGAATTTTTTTTAGTGCGTCAGTTACGGTTTTTTGCATTGCGTTTCCTTAGATGGCTACGGTTGCGTTTGAATAAAACATTTGCTCAGAGGCTCCTAAGGTAGCGTAATGCTTTAATTGGGTTGTTTACTCGCATTTATTGTGCAGGTAGGCTTTTTATGGTTGAAAATCAAAATCTGGAAGTCGCGACCTTGGCTGCGGGTTGCTTCTGGTGTGCCGAAGCCGCTTTTAGCGTCATTAAAGGCGTGAAGCGGGTTGACCCTGGTTACACGGGTGGCTCAGTTTTCTCTCCCTCGTATGAGGCGGTCTCCACAGGCGCCACGGGGCACGCGGAGGCGGTGCAGGTATTTTTTGACCCCGAAATCATAAGTTACCAAACCATACTCGAAATCTTCTTCACCATACATGACCCCACAACGCTCAATCGGCAAGGCGCAGACATAGGCACGCAGTACCGTAGTGCCATATTCTATAATAGTCCCCGCCAGAAAGTCATCGCTGAAAACCTCATCGACGAACTTAACCGAGAAAGAATCTGGGAAAAACCCATCGTCACCGCTATAGAACCCCTAAAAGCCTTCTATAAAGCCGAAACCTACCACAAAGACTACTACAAGCTCCACCCTGAGGAAGCATACTGTCAAGCTGTTATCTCGCCTAAGTTGGCTAAGCTTAGGGCTCATTTTGCAGACAAAATCATGGTGGTGCACTGACGATGCAAACCCTAACCGCAGCCGACGAAGTTTTGCAGCAGATAGAGGCGCTCGCCAAACATACCTTTTTGCCCATCATTGGACCCGAAAGGGGCGAGGTTTTACGGTGGGAAATTCATCGCCTCAGACCACGGCATGTTTTGGAAGTAGGCACCTTGATTGGGTACTCAGCGATTCTAATCGGCAAAGAACTCAGCTCCTCATCGGAGATTGTTACGGTCGAGGTACATCAAGATGAAGCCGAATTAGCCACCCAAAACATCCAAAACGCGCATCTGCCCGCAAACGTAGAGGTCATCACGGGCAACGCCCTAGACGTTATCCCCACCTTGCGGGGACCGTTTGAGTTTGTTTTCTTAGATGCTGAAAAAAACGAGTACCTCCAATACCTCAAATTAGCCGAACCCAAACTGGAAGCTGGCGCAATGGTTTTTGCAGATAACGCAGGCATCTTTAGCGACGTGATGGCGGATTATCTTGTGTATGTTCGGGATTCAGGCAAGTACCGCAGTCGTTTTGTGCAAGTAGGTGACGACGGGGTAGAAATCAGCGTAAAACTCTAAGAGTGGCGTCTTAGAAAATCGGCATTTGCCTTGGTTTACGGCTGCCCTTCTTTCTGGGTTTTCTTAGCATTTCTCCGCATTGTGGACAGATAGCTTTCCCATTCGATACGGGAAGTTCGGTTCCTGCACGCCAATAGTGGTCGTTTATGCATCTTAGGCTGAAGTGGAATGTTTCTGTCTCATAGTCCTGAGGATGGGCGATGAAGTCCTCTTTGAGGGACACGTTGCTCTTTATGATTTCATGCGGCGGAAGAACTGGTGCAGGAGCAACAGGAATAGTGGGTTTGGGGGGCAGAACTGGTTCTACAAAGAAGGCTGTTTTTGTTTCACTAAGCTGTATGGTTGGGGTTGCTGCTTTGGGTGGCGGTGCTGGTTTAGGCGGAGGAATTGGCGGGGGGACTGATTGGGTAGCAATGATTTTTCGGGACAGGGTACGTTTAGGTTTAGCTTGAATAACCGATTTAGGCGGTGTGGTTTTGGCGGGGAAAAGCACTTCGGGAGGCGCGGGTTTGGTTGACTTCGGTTTAGCGGTTTTTGTTGAGCGGATGTGTTTAGCGGAAAGTACTGGCTTGGGCGCTGGTTTAGGTGGTGGGCTGCTTAGCGCAGCAACTTTAACTTGAACTGGGACCTTAACCGGTTCGGGAACAGCCGAAATAACAGGCTCTGCTACCTTATTGGTTGCAGCAGCAATGGCTGTTTTTGTGGATGAGGCTTGTTTAATTTTGATGATTGGCGCTGTGGTTGAGGTTCCGCAGTCAGGGCAGCTTTTGCTGTATTCACGAAGTCTACGTCCACATTTTCGGCAAAACGGCAAGGTATTCACGTTAATTTTTTACAACAATGATGTCTCTCATGCTTTTAAAAGTTTAACGCAAATCATTAACCAAACTGCGTTGGTACCTGAATGTTTAAAGGCACACGTGGCTGTTTTTTTGTTGGGTGGGCGATGACGAGTCTGGCCCCGCAGACATCTGGATGATGTGGATCTTGAGTGCGCCGTAGCATTAATGATAAGTTACGGGTGCGAACATCGACCTGAACTATACAGATGAAATGCTTCCTAAGAGCCCACCTATCTGTTTTCTAACCATAAGTCAAACTGTTCGATGTTTTATTCTAAGCAAAGCTTTTGAGCAGATTACAGTTTGATTTTTGAGCCTACTTGCCTAATCGCGTTTTAACGCTTAACTGAGGAGCAGTTAAGTGACTTAAATCCTATTTTTACAGGAATCCTTAATTTACTTATTAAATCGTGGTTTATACAGACCCCTATTCTCCATCAAATCGCCTTTCATCGGTCCCTTCTTATCAAGGATACCGTTTAGCAAGATATTGGCGATTTTAGGGCCATTTTCTGTCATAGTCACCCACACAATATGGTCAATTGCACCTAACCTCGGAATATTCATAGCCCCGCTGCATGCGGTCGTAATGTAGTCACGACCAAACCTTTCAGTATAGTTGTAAAGATGCGTATGCGCTGCAAAAACAGTGTATGGTCGATTTGCTAAAAGATTCTCAATCTTAGCGAAATTACCTATATTTTGCTCAAACCCAGAAGCAGTACGCCAAGCTGGAGAATGCATTAAACAAAACGTCCAACGAACGTTAGGGTTTGCTTCTAAAACCTTCTTAAAATAATCCACCTGCGCATCGCTGATGTTAATTCCTCCAACAAATTCCTCGATGGGGGAAAGGAGCTCAAGAACCTTTTTTTCACTTTCACCTTTTGCTATCGCCTGTTTGACTGCCTTGTATGCGTTGTCAATAAGTATCGCGTGTTCTGGGTCAGTCGCTCTGAGGTTATCTGTATCTTTTGGAGGGTCTTCAGTGCTAATCATTAAAAATAGAACGTTTTGGTAAACGAAGTGGTAGTACTCTCGTTTTCCTCCGTGACGCTCGCGCCATACTTTGACCGAAGCAGGATTGTTTAGGTCATGATTGCCGGGTAAAAAAAAGAAAGGCATGTCTAGTTTTGATAGGTAGCTATCTATCTCTTTCCACCACGAGCGATAGGTTTCTTCACTTGCCATATGTCCTGTGGCGTCCATGTAACCCTCGACTAAATCGCCTAGGTTGGCAACGAATTCAGGTTGAAGCAAGTTTGCCACTTCAATAGCTGCAGGGAGAACACCAGACCTGCCAGAACCAGCGTTGTCCGATATTAACGCAAATTGGAAATTAACAGGATTATTCTGAAAATTGAGATTTGTGTAAGGTTTTATCCCCTTTTCGATACTAAAGAAATCATCCGTTCTTTTTTCAATTTTTTCATTCATTACTCTCGACCTGCTTTATGGATTTTCGTCTCCTATCGTTAGGCAAAAGTGGTTCTATGGAAAAACGGTTTTGAAATCTTCTTTTACACTAACCACTGTCCACTGGTGTTCTTTTGCTTTCTCTAATAATAATTCCGCACTGTGATTAGAGGAATATTCGCGCTCAGCGTCATCGTGATGAATTATTAAATTAAGGTAGGGGTTGGTGCTGTTGGCTGCGAACTCCATCATTTCAATATCACCGTTGGTATTTCCGCAAGCCAGTATAGGGGGTCGGCCAATATGCAATTGAATGTTAATCGGTTTGCCTGCGCCGTCACAGTAAGGCTCCATAAGGCCCGCCTGTCGAATCAGTAATGGTCTGCCATTTTTGTATTCCCAAGCAAGCTTTAGGTTTGCTCCAACTACATTTTCACGTGGAATGCCATAGATTTTTTCGCTAAAGAGACGAACAAAATCCATGCCGCCACCAGAAACAATGAAAACATGAAAGTCGTTAGCGTTGAGGTAGTCTATTAACTCCGTCATTGGTTGAAAAATTAATTGTGTGTAGGGTTTTTTGAAGCGTGGATGATTTGCTGTTTTCAACCAAGCTGAAATTCGAGCTTCAAAATCATCTTGAGATTCTCCCGCTGCAACGTCTAACAGCATAGCAAGCAATTCTGGGAGTCGTTGGTTATTCAAATAAGGAACAAACCAATTGAGGTCTTTTTCGACGGCGGCCTTGAACAGGGGCTTTTTTGTTAGCGTGGGGTCGTTTTTTGCGAGTTGTGTTAGTGCATCTAATGTAGCTGCGAATTGTACTGGAATTGGATGTTCACACCATAATGTGCCATCGTTGTCAAAGGTCGCAATCCGTTCATTCTCTGGTACATAGTCGGGGCTGTTTTTTTTGGTCACTTTTGCTACAAAATCAAAAATTGTTTGTTTGGTTGGTGTGTTATTCCATGAAGCTAAGGGGATTAATTTTCCTCCTTGCTGTTTCTTCACTGTTCTTATCTTTGCTAAAAGTCTAAGCCTAACTATCAAAATTACGGATTTCCAATTTAATATTGCTATGTTACACCTAATTGGTGTTACAACTTCATTGCAAGTTTTTATGAATTTAATTAAAAAATTCTTTCCACATGCTTGAGTGCGCCGTAGCGTTAATGATAAGTTTCCGGTGCGAATTTCGACCTGAACTATACAGATGAGCTGTTTCCTAAAGCCCGTCTATCGATAATCCCTGCACCTTAGAATGGCAAATCATAGTTTCCATGTGCTGGATATAGTCTTTTAACTTTCATTGAATGGAGTTTTTGCCAGTCTTTGAATGCGTCGGAATCCGGCGGTGAAGCATTTTCAGGTGGCAAATCACCCGTAAAGGCAATTCCAACATCAAGAACCAGTGTAACATGATCTGGTCCGTGCCCTGAAGTGGGAATAATTTCTCCATCCAACCCTATTGTTTTGAGAAAAGCTCGGCTGTCCTTAAAAGTCATATCCAAGTTATCCGTAGCTTTGATTTCATGATATATTAATGGCGGTTTGATGAATTTTTTTTGACTGTTAAGATACGCCTTTTGATTCTCCAATACTATGAGTTTAGCTCCTTTATCTTTCATTTCCTGAGCTATAGCACCATGATCCATATGGTAATGCGTTACTAAGACATGCGTTACCTCTTTAACTGATAATCCCTGCTGTGCCATGCTGCATTTAAGCTCGGCCATTCCACTGGGCCAACCCACATCAATGAGCAATTTTGATTTGTCAGTGATTATTAGAAAGCAATTGACCGAGCGGTATCCAACATTAACTATCTTCAAAGTAGCCACAAACGAACAATATCACAAGGATAAAGAGAATAAAAAGTGATTGTAATCAACCACCTGTTGATGGACTGGTGGAACCATCTAAAGAGCGCATCGTTTCCTTGTTGGGTGCGGACAACGGCAACAATGACCGACCCCAGTTGTTACTTGAAGTTGAGTTGCCGCCAAAAGAGCCTACTTACAGCTTAGCGTCTAAGCGTTAGAGGGGACTCCTGAAAACCTTTTAAGTAAACGCAACTAAATGAACTTGAACGCTATATGACTATAACGTGCCAAAATACGATGTCGACACGTATTGTGTGGCGTGTGCTCTTCTGGTCAGGAATTTTCACAGTACTAATAGGCGTAGGCGTAGCAAATTCCTACGTTAACGACGCTCTTAGGGACTCCCTTTATTTGACGGGTGGCTTGCTCCTCATCGTTTTGGGGGCGGCGTTTATGGTCGCTGGTTACTTGAGAAGTAAGGGCAAAATCTGTGTCTAACCAAGCACTAACCCATCGTTTTGTTTTGTGATGGAACCTTTACGGGTTTTAAGACGTATTTGCTGTCTATGTTGGTTTCCCAAAACTCCTTAAATGACCTGCGATATTTGGGCAGTCTTTGTCGACCGCGCCACGTGGATTTGTCCGCGAACTTTTTGATTTCCGCCGAGGGTCTAAAATATGCAATAGCATTATCGACGCTGAGCACAAATGGTGGACGCCCATAGTACATGCTTATCCAGCTACAAATCATGCTGCCCGTGCGATGGTTGCCCTCGATGAAGAGTTGTGGGTGGCCTAGTATGGCTACGTAGACTTCGGCGGCAACTTTGAGCGGGTGCGGTTCGCCTTTCATGTGTTTTTTGTACCATTTCGCAATGGGTTCAATTTGGGTGTAGAATTTTTCTGAAGTGCTCATAATCGCCTTATGGTACTGTAGCCGTAGTTCCCAATCTTCGCCGTAATGTACGAGATTGTTGAGTTCAAGCATTTCAGATAGGCTTTCCGCCGAGAAGGGCTCCACCCCCTGCTTTAGTAACTTGTCTAGGTGGGTGTAAGCGGTCATCATTCTGGCGTGGACAATGGCGTCGAAGGGTGTGTCGCGTCGTCCGATTTTTTCGGATGCCAGCTTGTCGTCGATTTTCTTCCAGTTTCGTTCTACGCCTTGAAGCGACTGCTCAACTGCTGTTAAGTTTAATTTTAGGATTTTTTCTGGATTCATACAGTCGCCTCAAATTGGAAATTTGGGTACATGCTTTTATTTGTTAGCCTTGTTTGAAACAAACATCGCCAAACTATTGATGGCATTCTTCTTGGAAGCCGCTTAAATGAAGGATACTGGGTTTTTTAAAAGGCTTGTTTGTTTTGGTTGGGGTTACTGCCCCATCTAAATGTTGTTGTTGCTGGAAAGGTTTATACTATTCCATAGTATTTTGATGTGAAATTGCAGGCGGACAACCTTGTCCGTTGGGATGTGGTCCCTCTGGGACTGAACCGCAAACAAAAACGACTTAAGTGAAAAAACATGGCCTATAAATACATCGCCGAAGAATGGGCGCAACCTGAAAAGAGCTTTGTTGATGAGCTCATGCGCCAACGCCTCGTACAATGGCGTAAACAACCCTCAACCGTACGTGTTGAAAACCCCACCCGTCTAGATAAAGCCCGTAAACTTGGCTACAAAGCTAAACAGGGCTTTGTTGTTGCACGAACCAAAGTTCGCAGGGGTGGCTTACGAAAAATCCGTCCAAAAGCCGGTCGCCGCCCAAAACGTATGGGTGTCGCAAAATTCAAACCCGCGAAGTCTCTGCGTTTAATCGCTGAGGAACGAACCGCCAAGAAATTTCCCAACCTAGAAGTCCTTAACAGTTACTGGGTCGGAGAAGACGGCAGACACAAGTGGTTCGAAGTTATCCTTGTCGACACTCATGCACCGACAATCGTATCTGACAAAGACATTAACTGGATTACCCAGCCTCAACATGCAAGCCGCGTCTTCCGCAGTTTAACCAGTGCGGGTAAAAACGTTCGTGGTCTGCATCATGGCAAAGGGAAGGGCTCAGAGAAAGCGCGTCCCAGCCACCGTCGAGGCGCAAGAAAACACAACGGAGAAAAACTCCAACGGAAGTAGACTGGAATGCACCACATTAAACCCATAATAGTTAAACAGAACGGCAAACTCAAACGGGGCAGAGGTTTTAGCCCTAACGAAATCAAAGAAGCAGGCATTAGCAAGCAGCAAGCCCAACAAATGGGCTTACCCCTTGACCTGCGCCGCAAAACCTCTCACGAGACAAACGTCGCCTCCATCAAAGAGCATCTGCCTCAACAAAAAAGCTAAAAACCCAGCCGCATACATCACATCGAAAGCCAATGTCTTCTACTAAACCCCCCATCGCATACATAGACATACGTGTATTCGCACACGCAACCGATAACCCTGATAAAGTCCAAGACGCCGTCAAAAACCTCCTCACACCTCCCCTTATTGAAAACCTTGTTTTTGAAAAAACCAACCTTTCCGGTCACCACGGAAACTCTATCACGCTTTTCACCGCAAAACTCACCGACAAAAAACACCTCCCCGAAGCTATACAAAAAATCGGGGGCAGCCTAAGCAGCTTGGACCGCGAAGAACTCAACAGCAACCTCGAATTGCACCTCGACAAAGGAAACATGTTTTTGAGGTTTGATAAGCAGTCAGCCTTTTTGGGGGCACCAAAGTTTTCTTCGGTTGATCCGATTCATTTCAAAATTCACTTTAAAGATTTATCACAAGACGCGATTGAGGATTTTTCGAGGCATGCTGGGTTACTACCATGAAACGCGTCTTTTCCGACCTCCACCTGCGAGTTAACCCAACCGACACAGCCGCCACCAGCCGCGCAATAATTAAAGCCGCCCAACTCGGCTACCGCGCCATAGGAATCCCCCTTGCAGCAACCGCAGGCGACGAACAAATCCGCAACCTCAAAACCCAATGCAAACAAGCGGGTTTGGATTTTGTTTCGAGGGTGGATTTTAAGCCCCGCAACCAAGAAGATCTCACCCGTTTTCTGCGCAAAGCTCGCCGACGCTTCGAAATCCTCTGCATCGCCTGCGACAACAAGGAAGTCGCGCGCCAAGCCGCAAAAGACCGCCGCGTAGACCTGCTGAGTTTTCCAAGTCTTGATTATCATAAGCGGTTTTTTGACCGCGCCGAAGCCGAATTAGCCTCTAACTGTTTAGCTGCGTTGGAGGTTGATGTTAAGTCGCTTTTGGTGTTGGATGGTCCGCCTCGGGTGCGTTTGCTGTCGAGTTTGCGCCGTGAGGTCGGGTTGGCCGTTGAATTTAAGGTACCTGTAGTGGTTTCTAGCGGTGTTGGGGAGGAGTTGTTGATGCGTGCGCCTCGGGATATGGCGAGTCTGGCTTATCTTTTTGGGTTCAGCGAGGAGGCAGCGTTGGATGCGGTTTCGGTGGCTGCGCAGGCGATTGTTTTGCGCAACCGTGAGAAGCTGAGTTCAAGGTTTGTTGCGCCGGGGATTAGTGTGGTTCGGGAGGGTAGGGATGCATGAAGCGGGTTAAGCGTCGGTATTTGGCGGTGCAAGTGGATTGTGAGGGTGTGCCTGGTGAGCGTGAGTTGGTGGATGCGGTTTGGGGTTCGGTTACGCGGCTTTACGGTGAGGTTGGGGCTTCTTTGTCGGGGTTGGTGTTGATTAGTTTGGATGTGGAGCGTAAGGTGGCTGTGGTGCGGTGTAATTTGGTGTCTTTGCCTGTGGTTCGGGCGGGGTTGGCTGCGGTTGTGGTTGTGGCGGGTAAGCCTGCGGCTTTGCGTGTTTTGGCTGTTTCTGGTACTTTGAAGGCTCTTTTTTCCAACCTTGACTAAATTCTGTGTAAAGATTTTCTTTACTTTGTGACAAGTCAAATCAAAGTTAAGTCGCGTATTTTTTGGACAATCTTACAAATAGTGTGCAGAAACATTTATCAATTGCAGATAAGCGATAGTAAACGTTACAAAATTCCGTTGGGAGAAGCATAAAAGCAACAAGAGAAGAATAAACAATGGACATACAAGACTTCTACTTTAAACTAAAGCCCCTAAAAATAAACACAATAATAGACGACAGCACCCTGCGAGACGGCATCCAAATGCCCGGCTTAGCAGTGGGACCCGAAGACGCCGCCCAAATCGCCGAATTACTCTGCGACATAGGCGTCGAACGCATCGAGCTGTTCCACTACCAAGAACCAGACAAACAAGCCGCCAAACTCATCCTCAACAAAAAACTCGACATGAGAGTCGCAGGCTGGTGCCGCGCCGTCAAAGAAGACATAGACAGCGCCGTCGCACTCGGCTTCGAAGAAGTCGGTATTTCACATCCAGTATCCGATATCCATTTCAAGGCTAAATGGCCCGAAAAAACCACTCAACAAATCCTCAACAACCTCGTAGACGTAACTGAGTACGCAGCCAAAACTTGTGGTCTGCGCACATTCGTCCACGGCGAGGACAGCACACGCGCCAACTGGGAGCTCGAACGAGAATTCATAAACTCAGTTGCTGAAGCAGGCGCAGAATGTTACCGCGTTTGTGACACCGTCGGCATCGGGTTAAGCGACCCCGAGGCTCCTCTTCCAAACGGCATCCCCGTGAAGCTTGTGGCTATCAAAAAAGAAACCAAAATCCCGGCCATCGAAATCCACGCCCATGACGACTTTGGCAACGCAGTAGAAAACACTATGGCAGCCATCAAAGCCGCTGTGGGTCTTTGGGATAAAGTGTACGCCAGTACCACCTTCCTTGGTATTGGGGAACGGGCAGGGAACGCGGAAACCGAGAAGGTTCTGCTTAACCTCTATTTGCACCATGGCATCATGAAGTTCCAAGGTAAAACCCAGAAGCTAAAGGAAGCCGCCGAATTCATCGGGGAAGCTTCAGGATTTGTGGTTCCGCCCAACAAAGCCATCGTCGGCGACTACGGATTCGCCCACGAAAGCGGCATCCACACACACGGTGTCCTCAACGACCCCTGGACGTATGAGCCCTATCCACCTGAATTAGTCGGCAACAGCCGCCGCTTAACCATCGGCAAACAGTCCGGCAAAGGCATCATAAAGCACCGCATATGCGAATTAACCCAAAAAGAACTCGATGACCAAACCGTTGCTTTAGTAGTTGAGAAAGTCAAAGAAATCTACGCCAACGGTCGCCGCGCTTCACTGACTGATGCAGAATTCAAAGAGTTGCTCTGTGGACTTAAAATCATCGTTGAAAACGACGATTAAGCGTTTAGTTTTCTTTTTTCTTCTTTTTGTTTTGCCTGATTTTTCGGCTCTGAAAATCGAAAATCAAATAAATAATCATTGCAATACCGCTGAGATATGTTTGAAATGTGGATGCTCCTGCAAGTCGGTATGTTCGCTGCTTTTACAGCTGTGGCTTCCTATGCTCTCTATCGGCAGAAGCAAAGGTTTGTGGCAAAAATCAAAAGCCAACGCCTTTTTGTGAATAAACCTGTTGTCGAAAAGGCGCAGACAGCGGTTAAAAGCCAGTAAAAAGCTTAAATCAACGCTTATCCTCTTGAAAGCAGGCTGAGGGGTCACAGTGGGCTTAGCAGTAGAAGCATCTATGTTAACTAAACAGTTTGGGCAAATCCACGCCCTAAATGGCGTTAGTTTTAGCATCCAGCCCGGAGAAATTTATGGACTAATTGGACCCAACGGCGCTGGAAAAACCACTACTCTTCGCATCATCTGCACCTTGATCAAACCTACCACAGGATCCATTCGCATTTTTGGCGTTGATGCGGCCAAGCAGCCTGAGAAAACGCGTCAAATAATCAGTTATCTTCCCGAAGAATCAGGTGTCTACCCTAACCTCACGGGCTTAGAGTATTTGCAGTTTATGGCTAAACTCCAAACCCCCGCAGGCACCAACATTAAGAGCATAATTGATGAAGCTGCCCAAATTTGTGGGTTAGGCGACCGATTAAAAGACAAAGCCAAAACCTACAGCAAAGGCATGAAGCGGCGTTTGCTGGTGGCGCGGGCGTTGATGACCCAGCCAAAGTTGGCGGTGCTTGATGAACCCGCCAGCGGCTTAGACATTATGCATGCTTATCATATCCGTGAAATTGTGAAAAAATATGTGAAAGAACATGGCGTAACCGTGCTGCTATCCAGCCACAACATGCTCGAAGTAGAATACCTCTGTGACAGGGTCTCTTTGATTAACAAAGGGAACTTGGTCGTGGAGGGCGAGCCCAAGGCTCTCAAAGAGCGGTATGGTTGCCAGAATCTTGAAGAAGTCTTCATGAAGGTGGTTGGTTATGCTTAAGGGCTTCACAACCATCCTCATTAAAGAACTCAAAGAGCTCATGAGAGACCCCAAAATCCTCATCGGCATGATAGTTCTTCCCCTCATCATGTTCCCTGTGTTAGGGATGGTTTTGGGTTATGCGGTTGAGTCTGCACAGCAGGAAGCGATGCGCGCCAACATATTAGTGGTTGATAATGATGGGGGCAACTGGAGCCACACGTTTATCGATTATCTCAACATCAGCCTAAACGTCGAAGTCGTCAAAGATACTCCGCCCCAACAAGTAGTGGACAGCGGTCTGCTCAGCCAATACAACAGCACTACTTTTGTGGTAATTCCCGACGGGTTCTCGCGGAACTTGACGCGGCACGCCGCTGGTAATCCCCTCATTGAGGGAACAGTGGATGTTTATAGTATATTCAACGGCGGCGGGGGACTCTTTAGCGGAATCGGCGGTTCCAGCGTAATCGCTTATGTGGAGGGATTCAACCGTGCTGTAGCTCCAGACGTTGTGGGTGTTGTAGAATCAAGTGTCATTAAGGGGCAAATCGAAGAGGGCGTATCCGCAAGCACCCTCTCGGGGCTGATGATGTCTCAGGCAATAGCTCTACCCATAACCATCATGATAATGTTGACATATGCAATGCAGATAGCCGCCACCAGCGTCGCTATGGAAAAAGAGGAAAAAACCCTCGAAACCCTCCTAACCGTACCCGTGGACCGCTTTGCGATTCTTATGGGGAAAGTTGCCAGCACAATCATTGTCGCAGGCGTGGCATCCGTGACAGTGCTCGTCGGCTACAACTACATGTTAGGCTCGCTGTCTCTGGGTCTCGCAGGCGATGTGGGAGGCGGTTTGGATTTGGTTGCGCTCGGACTGGTTCCTTCCACTTTAGGCTACGTCCTCTTAGGCGTGAGCCTCTTCTTCACGTTACTTTCTGCTTTGGCATTAGCCGTTGTGATGTCAGCGTTTAGCGAAAACGTCCGCGGCGCCCAAGCACTCGTCGGCTACATCTACCCCCTCATCTTCATCCCTTCGATGGCACTCATCTACCTCGACATAAACACCCTTCCATCAGCGCTACAAGCCGTCTTCTTCGCCATCCCCTACAGTCAACCAATCATCGCCTCCAAAGCAGCAGTCACCGGCGACTACGCAATCATACTCTTCGGCATCATCTATGTTGCAGTCTTCACCGTGGTTATCATGTATGTGGCTTCACGACTGTTTGCGACTGAAAAGATACTAACGGCGAAACTCAAACTGGGCAAAAGCAAACCCCAACAACAAAACGAGTAGCAACATTCAAAGGGCTGATGTCGCCGTCCCAGCGAGCCTCAGGACAAGTGGTAGCAAGTCGCCATAATTTAACTTGGAATTGAATATGGTGAAGCCTTATATTTTCATTTAAACCAAACTTCGATGAATTGATTGCACATGATAGAGCTGTTGGCTACATTAATTTCGCTTGCATTGGTCGACTGTTTGAACCCGGCAACCATCGCTACACAGGCTTTTCTGCTCATAGGTACCGAGAAGCCTAAAGCACGTGCGATAACCCATGCCATAGGCGTCTACGTTGCATACTTCATGATTGGTTTTCTCATCATTTTTGGTTTGGGTGAGTCGTTAAAACAGTTATTCGCTTTTACGTTAGGAACCACGGAATACGTAATTTTGCTGGTTTTAGGTTTTGTTCTAATTCTTTTTGCCTGCCTAATGAAGACCTCTAATGGGGGATCAAGAATTGATAGGTACCTACAGAAAGTCAGGACCATGAGCCCAACCAAAACCTTCTTTTTTGGCTTCTTTTCTACTTTTATGGATATACCTACCGCTTTTCCGTATTTCGCTGCAATCGCCATACTAATCGGCGTTCAGTTATCCTTTTTGGGAATAACAGCGCTTTTGCTAATCTACAATTTCATCTATGTGCTACCCCTATTAGTTCTCGTTGTCATCTATCTAGCGGCGCGTAAGGAATGTGCTACTCAGCTCCAGAGAATCAATGATGTAATAAACAAGTGGAGTGGCAAGATAGCAAAGGGCTTTCTCTTGGTGACGGGTATTCTGTTGATTGCAGCCAGCGTAGCCTTTTTCTTGGGTTTTCCGATTCTTTAGCGGTCTAAAGTAATGTTCATTTCTGCGGCGCTTCTAAGGGCGGGGATGATGTCGCCGTCCCAGCCTTAGGGAAACGTACTTTTTTAGAAGGTAAATCAATGATTAGCTATTGCCCTTTTCTAGTAAAAAGATTGTTTGAGATTCATACGTTAAAAATATTTGAGGTCATCTCAAGCTTTCTTTACCTTCGCTCTTTCGGGCGTTATGAGTTTTTGTGTTTCTTCTAATTATAAGATAAGCCAAAAGAGGTATTAGCACTAACAAAAGTATGATTGCCGCTATGAGGTACTCTTGCCCGTTAGGTGTAGGTGCAGGTGCATCGATTATAGTTATTATTCCGAAGAGTTGGCTGTATTGATTTTCTATAAATATTGGTTCTTCAGTGGAATTATATGTAACTTGTAAGTTTACTCCTAAACTGTTAATTTCTATAGTTTCAGTGGGTGCGTACAAGGTTTTATTACCGTAATTCCATGGGGAATAGTCACATCCGTTGCCAGTATAGAAACGGGTACCGCATTTACTAACTGTGGTGAGATTATCTTTGAGTACGCTTTCTGGATTGAAATGGGGTGAAATCGCGGAAAAGTTGGATGCTATGCTCGTTGGAAAATAAGCAGGTACTATCGATTTGTTTACTAAATCACCATCTTGTATGATGTGCTCGATTGTTTCATAAAATGTCAAGTCTCCATTTCCAGCATCTACTAAGGCTTTAGCGGCATTATCGGTGACAACTATTACTGGGATAGGGGCAACTTTTGCGTCTGTGGGTTGAATTGGGATAGTCGTACATAGGCAAAGTACGATTAGTATTATTGAGGCTGGTATGATTGTTGTCTGTTTTCGCTTCAATAGGTTTCCCTTCCTTCTTCGTGTATTAGGGCTGTTATAAAATTTTACTTAGAACTTGTTTGTAGGCGGCACCCTTGCGTTTGCTCACTTTATTTTACTTTTTGACCCCAAATTTTGCTCGGAGACGAAGCTAAAGTTTGGGTTTAGACGTTTTGTGACAGTGAGTGACCAGTCACAAATCCATAAAACGAGTGCCTTGAGAAGTTAACTATGGGTAGCTGTAAGAGGTGACAACATTTGAAATTAATGGTTTGTTTAACACATACCCCTGAAAATTGCCTTGCCCGAGCGGAGTATAAAGAAGAGGGCAAAAAATGGATTGCTAACATGCGGAAATCAGCCGAAACCTTGGGCGTGAAAATAGAAAGTGCCTACGTAACTCCTAATGAGCACACTTTTTATCTTGTTCTTGAAAGTGATGATTTTAAAAAGGTCTCTGAGTTCCTTGGTCCGCCAATGCTTCAGCTTCATTCTGGAAAAATCTCGCCTGTTATGACCTTTGAAGAAGCTTTTGGGCTTTCTTTTATGGAGAAAAAATAATCCCTCAATAAATCCATTGATGTGTGAAGCGATTTCTCGGAGGTGAGATTTTGTTATTTATTAATCTTGGAAGATTCCGCAAAACACCTGACAAGAACGAATTAGGTGACACCGCTAAAATAATGGCACAGTGGAAGGCAAAGGGCATTACTATGCTGAGTTGGTACTGGACTTTGGGGCGCTACGATACGGTAGTTGTATTTGAGGCTGCAAGCGAGAAAGAAGCGATGAAACTGTCGATTGATATTTCGGAATGGGTTACCACAGAAACTCTCGTAGCGGTACCCAGAAAAGAGGCCATCGCGCTGCTTTAACAGCTACTACGCATTAACCTTTAGTTACTCCACAACCCCTTTAGCACCTAATCATCGCCTTTAAACTCTATTTGTAGCCTATTTGGATGCTAATATTCAAGGTATGCAGAAATCGATAGAGGGGGAGGGGTAGGCGGGCATATTTGGTGTCTATTAGTGGTTCTATGCAGAAACCTAAGAGGGGTAGGTCACTATTGATGGAAAACAAGCCCAAAAGTATGTTGAAACATAGTAGAAATCGCCGCCCGAAATAAGCGCGGGTGGCTGGGTCTTTATGGTCACCTGTAGAATGGCTTGGTTTTTTGCGTGTTTTTTGTTAGTCAAGAAAGTTTGACTAACTTTTCGGGGGTTTAGTCAAGGTTCGTTGACGAAAAAGCATTTAACAAATCTTCGCCCATTAGGTGTTTGGGTTAAGCATGGACACAAAACGCTCTGCCGCTGTTTCTCCTCTTTCTAATCGTCCGTGCTTAGCCCTTCCCCTATAAAGCGGGGCAATTAGTTGCTGCTTTTCTTAAACCAAGCAAACCCAATTAACGCGACGGTAACGGCTGCCAACGCTGCGGCGGGGTTAACGCTTTGCAACGCCGAGTAGGTTGCCGCGAAAATCAAACTGCCCGTTATCAACGAGAAAACCACAACTAAGCCGCCTATGGCGACGTTTCTTTTGCTCATTATTTATGTCTCCAAGTATCCTTAGAGACGGATTTTGATTTAATGCCACGCTTCAGAACAGGGTGTTCAAAGATTAGCACAACAAAAAATGTTCAAAGATAAAAGGAAAAATTTTCTTGTTTAAAAGGGAGGGGTTTAGTCTTCCTCTTCTACGGCGCATTCTTTAATTTTGAGTTTGTTTTCGCCGTCGCTGATGACTTTAAACGCGTCAAGTTCATGTTTGTGGAGGAACTTTTTCACGTTCAACTTCACGTATTTCTTGGCTAGGGCTGGGCCTTCGCCCTTGACGGTTACGTTTTTGCCTTCAGTTGCGGTTTCTCCGCCTGTTTTTTCTTTGAGGAACTCGGAGAGTTTGTCAAGCAGTTTGTTTTCGTCGCCTTTGAGTTCGGAAGCGTCAATTTTCATTTCAACCATTTTTTGTTTCACCTCGATTCCTGTACGCCAATACTGTTGCCTTAGGTTTCATAGCTACTGCATTGATAAGTTTTCCGCTCCCCACAGCCACAACAATGATTCGGGGAAGCATAATGTTAAAGAGCAAACAACCAAAAATACTTCCCGTGGATACCTCGTGACCGAAAACAAAAAACCGTCCCCCCCAGAATTCAAAACCAACGGCGCCATAACTCAACAAGGCGTCCAAATCTCTGAGCAGAGCAGTATCGACGCCCTCTCACAGCGCGGATATGGCACCTCCGAAGGTAAAACGTTTACGTTAACCTTTTTTGAAGCGCTCTACCTCCAAGACAAAGGCATGCTCGAAGCCAAAACCCCACAGGGCGCAACCGCCGACTTCGCTGCGCTGCTGCAACTTTATGAGGCTCAGAACAAAAACGCATGGGTTAACTACCTTGTTTATCGGGATCTGCGCGGTCGCGGTTATGTGGTTCGGGAAGGGTTTGGGGTAGGCGCTGATTTTCGCATCTATGACCGAGGCACCTATGGCAAAGACACCGCGCCCTACCTTGTGTTAGTGACTCAGGAAGGACAGCCGCTGCCGACAAGGGAGTTGGCGGATGCTGTGGGGAAGTGTCAGAGTCAACAAAAAGAGTTGATTGTGGCGGTTATGAACCGCCGAGGCGAAGTAGTCTACTACTCGGTGGGGGAACTCCATTTTCCCCCGTCGACTTAGAGGCGCCGTTTGGTATCTATGAGGTCCTGCACCGTTAAAGTTTCTATGGTTAGTTTGTAATTCATTTGTGCCCGCACTTTGCCACGCACTGCATCGCCGCCATAGCTGAAAGCAACGATGACTCCTCCGCGTGCACGGATCTTTGCGAGTGCCGCTGCGAAGCTGTCGATGACGGTCATGCTTATGTTGTCAGCTTGTTTGATGAGGAGGGGTTGTCCGCTGCTTGTGTAGCCGTCTATGCCAAGGGCTGCGTCGCGGCTGCTGGCTGGTTTTCCGTCAAGACGCTTCATGACCCATTCGTTGAATTCGCGGCTGGTGAGTTTGCGTAGGCTGCGTTCGCTGACGCGGCGTTTTTTGAGGATGAGAAATGCGCCTGTTCCGCCGCCTGCCACCGCCACTACGGCTACTGCTGCTTCCACGGCGACCCAGGGGAAGTCGCCTGCGGTTTGGGCTATAGATGATTCTTCAACATATCCTTCGCCGTCGCATTCTGGGCAGATTATGGTTCCTGTGCCGTCGCATTCGGGGCACTCAGTTGAACCCTCGACGTATCCGGCTCCGTCGCATTCTGGGCAGGTGATTTCATCTAATTCCACCGTTATACTGCTATGTTGGTAGATTTGCATTTGGCTACTATAGGTTCCTAAGTAGCTGATTTCTAAGGAAACTATGGTTGTTTCGCCTGCGGGGAAGTCAACGGTGGTGCTGTTTTTGTGGTTGGAAAAGTCGGCTGTTACGGTGGCTTCTACATCGAAGTCTTCTTTGTTGATGAAGGTGCCGTTAATGATGGTTAACCCGTTTTTTTGTTCCACGGTTGTGGAGCCCGTCTTCTGTATTTTCGGCGTTATGGTGCCCGCTCCAGAGCATTCGGGGCAGACTGTTTCGCCGCCTGCATCAATTTCGCCTGTGCCGTCGCATTCGGGGCAATCTATCTCGCCGGTTCCTTTGCATTCAGGGCACTTCACTAATTTTGCTTCCACGATAGTTAAGGATGCCAAAATAAAAATTCCAATTAATAGGAGTGTTATTGCTTTCTTTTTCATCAACAGTTCCTTCCCAAGCTCACAAAGACATCTACTAGCCTATTGTTAGGTTGGCTTTAATTAACTTGCGGAGTAAACTCGGTTTGTACACTTTGGCGCTGGGTTTTTTGGTATCTGATACAGTCAACACGTGATTATGGGCTGCTGCCAATATCCAAAACCTGCGTCCTCTTAGAAATCCTTAAGTTACAACTTCACTTCACCAATTCTTGATGGTCTTTATGGCAGCAAAATCTTACACTTGGAATGCATCCGACTATGCCAAAAACTCCGCCAACCAATATCAGTGGGCAAAAGAACTCTTTCCCAAACTCCACCTAACAGGAAGTGAAGCGCTTCTTGATCTGGGCTGTGGAGACGGCAAAATCACTGCAGAACTTGCCAACGCCCTCCCCGATGGCAAAGTCGTAGGCGTGGACAGCAGCAAAGAGATGATTGCGCTTGCCAACAAAAACTTCGCCTCAGGCTATCCTAATCTGCGTTTTATGGTTATGGATGCGCGGGCTTTGAGCTTTGAGGGCGAGTTTGACCGTGTGTTCTCAAACGCGGTGCTACACTGGATTGTGAACCAAAAACCTGTGTTGGATGGTGTGCATCGGAGCCTCAGACGCGGCGGGCGGTTATTGTTTCAGATGGCAGGCAAAGGCAACGCCCAAGCCATAATCGGCATCCTAGAAGAACTCAAACAAATCGAACCCTGGAGCCGCTTCTTTGCTGACACGGCGTTTCCATATGGCTTCTTCTCCGCAGAAGAATACACCGCGTTTCTGCAAACTTCAGGGCTAGAACCTGTGCGCGTGGAGCTTTTAGCTAAAGATATGATGCACCCAAACGCAGAAGCCCTAAAAGGCTGGATACGCACCACCTGGCTCCCCTTCACCGACAAGCTGCCCGAAGAATTAAAACCACAATTCGTCGAGGCCATAGCGAAGCGTTACTTAGAGTTGCACCCCGCTGATGCTGAGGGCAAAATACATGTGAGCATGATGCGGCTCGAGGTAGAAGCCACCAAACCCTAAGAGGCGTCAGATAGGGGGTGGGGGCGGAAAACAATTGGCGAAGAAACAGTCAACTACAAAATGCGGTCGAATAGAGCCAGAAAATAGAAAATATTTTTAGCTTAAATTATCGCTTCAGGTGATGGCTGTTGGGGAAAGCATTGTTTTGTCTCTTAGGTTACTTGTTCTTTCCTCAATGATGGTTGTCAGTGTGGTCTTAACATTGTGTAATTTTCTAATTTGCCAACTAATTATCCTTCTGAGGTCATCAGTTGATTCTGCTGTCACTCTTACGACTATGTCGTAAGCGCCAAAAACAGGTGAAGCCTCTTCTATACCTTCAATTCTTCTAAGTTCCCGAGTAACATCAAATTCACAGCCGGTTTCTGTGTTTATGAAGACATACGCTGTAGGCACGACAAATCCTCTGACAATTAGTGGTAGCGTCAGTTTAAAAAACTTGGGGAAAAAAATTGACATTTGTCCAATCCAAGCAAGCGTTAACTTGAAAATTTAGACAGTTGATAACCGATAAAAGTGCCCGCAAAGCAGCAATCTGCCGCTAAATTGTCCTTTGCAGCCATTAATGTAAATGCTTTTTAATGTAGGCACCTATACAACCGAAAAAGGGGATAACTAAAGATGGAAGCTACCAAACTTGTCATAGGCTTAAGCGGCATGCCCGGCTCCGGCAAATCCCTCGTAGTCGAAACCGCCAAAGAACTAGGCTACGACATCGTAACCATGGGCGATGTTATCCGTGAAGAAACAAAAAAACGCGGGCTGGACCTCAACCCCCAAAACGTCGGCAAAGTCATGCTTGCCCTACGCGCGGAAGGCGGCAACTATGTCATCGCCGAAAAATGTGTCCCCAAAATCCAAGCCCAACCCAACCGCCGTGTACTCGTTGATGGACTCCGCAGCCTATACGAAGCTGACATCTTCAAATCACATTTCCCCCGTTTCACACTCGTCGCCGTCCACGCGTCCCCCGCAATAAGATTTGAACGCCTCAAAGTACGCGGGCGAAGCGATGACCCCCAAGATTGGGCGGTTTTTCATGAACGCGACATGCGCGAACTCGGCGTTGGCTTGGGAAACGTTATAGCGTTGGCTGAGCAAATAATAGTTAACGATGACAGCATTGAACGCTTCAAGGCGTTAGTGCGTGAGGATTTTGGCAGGATTGAACAGAAATGGTTGAAGTAACAGTTACTATAGAAGTAGACGTAAACCCCACAGAAGACGAGGATAAAGTCCGCGCGGCAGTCAACAACGTTTTAGGCAACGCCAAAATCACAATGGCACCCGCCGCCAAAGGCAGCCTCCTAACAGCAACGGCAAAAGGCCAAGACTCACTCATAAAACTCCGCAACATGCTCCGCAACGACCGCGTACGCGACGCTGCTCGTAAGCTCCTCTTCAAATCCATCCGCGGAGACAAGCTTCGCTTTTGCCTAAACAAACAAGTTGCATACGCTGGGCATGCTTCATTTTGTGAGGAAACCGCCGAATCCCCCCTTGGACCCCTAAAATTCACCATAGAAACCAACGACACCCAACAACTCGTTGAGTGGCTAGCAGAAAAAACCGAACGATGAGGATGCAGCGTGGCTGAGAGGGCGGGAGTAACCAAAACGGGCGCAGTGCTTTTGGGCGATAGCGTAGCCTGCGACGCCTTTGACGCCGACCGACCGCTACGGGTAGTCACGCATGCACACGCCGACCACCTCTATGGGCTGCGTCGAAGCGTGAAAAGCTGCGAAAAAGTCCTCATGACCCCTGCCACACGCGACCTCACCGAAACCCTCAACCCAACCATGAAGCTACGCTCCGACTGCGTGGAATGCCTCGAATACGGCAAAGTCCTCGAGTACGGAGAAGAAAAAATAAGCTTACTCAAAGCCGACCACATCTTGGGCGCTTGCCAAGTGCTTGTGGAAGATAAAGGGGGCATTCGAATTGCCTGGAGCGGCGATTTTCGTATTGACAACACCCCCGTCGTAGACTGCGACGTGCTTGTGGTGGAAGCTACTTATGGCAGCCCCAGTTGCCGACGCAACTTCGACGTTGACGTGCGCAAATTGTTGGTGTCGATGGTGGAGAAGCGGCTCAGAGGCGGCGCCGTCTACGTGTTTGGTTACCATGGCAAAATGCAAGAAGTCATGCAGTTGCTTCGAGACGCTGATGTGCAGGTGCCCTTTGTGATGCCTGAACGCGTCTATGAAGTCACTAAAGTCTGCGAACGTCACGGTATGAATCTCGGCTGCACTGCACTATCAACCGCCCACGATGGACAAGAACTCCTAAACAACAACCTCCCCTGCGTAGCCTTCTATCACATGAACCAACGCCAACACGTCGGCTTACGTAACGCGCGGATATGTGTGAGCGGATGGGAATTCAGCCAGCCTTGCCGACAAATCGGCGAACACGAATACCTCGTCGCATTAAGCGACCACTCCGATTTTGACGGGTTAATTGAGTATGTACGTCGCAGCCGTGCAAAGCAGGTCATCACCGACAATTACCGCAGCAACGGCGATGCCCTAGCCAAGGAACTCTGCAAACGCCTTGGCGTGCACGCAGTCGCTATGCCTCGTGGCGCTGGACAAACGACGCTTTAGTTACGTTTTTTTGGTTAGGTTTATTGCCTTCGGCGAAACTATCTTCCTAAATACTCTACGTGATGGATATGGCAAAATCATCTGTTATCTCTGGCTTTTACAAGCTGCCCCCCAAAGAGCGGGTAGCCCTCATCAAAGACTTCGCAGAGCTCAGCGACGAAGAAGTCCAAGTTCTCCAAAACACCGGCGCCCTACCGCTGGATGTGGCTGACCACATGGTAGAAAACGTGATTGGCGCCATCGCCGAGCCCCTTGGCGTAGCAGTTAACTTCCAAATCAACGGAAAAGACTACCTCATCCCCATGGCAACCGAGGAACCCAGCGTAATCGCAGCTGCCTCTTACGCGGCAAAGATGGTTCGCGACGGCGGAGGCTTCCACACGAGTAGCACTGCGCCTGTAATGATTGGGCAAATCCAAGTCGTAAAAATCCCAAACGCCCAATCCGCAAAAAAAGCCGTCCTCGACACCAAAGCTGAAATTCTCAAGAAAGCCAACGACCAAGACCCCGTGCTAAACAGCTTCGGAGGCGGCGCCAAAGACCTCGACGCCCGCGTCATCGACACCACCATGGGACAAATGCTTATCGTGCACCTCTATGTGGACTGCCGAGACGCAATGGGCGCCAACGCCGTCAACACCATGGCCGAAGCAGTTTCGCCACTTATCGAGCAACTTACAGGCGGACACGTTTATCTGCGCATAATCAGCAACCTCGCTGTTCGTCGCCTCGCAAAAGCTACCTGCACCGTACCCAAAGAAGCCGTGGGCGGAGAAGCAGTTGTGGAAGGCATCGCCTACGCCTCAGCATTCGCCGCAGCCGACCCCTACCGCGCCGCCACCCACAACAAAGGCGCCATGAACGGCATCATCGCCGTCGTCTTAGCCACAGGTAACGACCACCGCGCCATCGAAGCAGGTGGACACGCCTACGCAGCCCTCAACGGAGCCTACACCACCTTCTCAAAATGGACCAAAAACCAAAACGGCGACTTAGAAGGCACCATCGAGTTACCCATGGCAGTCGGCCTCATCGGGGGCGCAGTAAAAACCCACCCAACCGCACGGGTCGCCATGAAAATCCTCGGAGTCAAATCCGCTAACGAATTCGCCGAGGTCCTCGCCGCCGTCGGCTTAGCCCAAAACCTCGCCGCCCTGCGCGCGCTGTCAAGCGAAGGTATCCAACGCGGCCACATGAGCCTGCACGCCAGAAATATTGCCGTGACGGCTGGCGCTAAAGGTGACCAAATTGATGCTGTGGCGGAGCGGATGGTGAAGGAACGCCGTGTTCGCGTTGACCGTGCTAAAGAAATCCTCGACGAACTCAACAAAAAAGCCTAACAGCTTTTCCTTTTCTTTTTCACCTGCAAGGCTACCCAAAAATAGCTTTTCTTGTCTTTTAAGCACTGATTTTCAACATGCTAATGAGCTGTTTTTGCGTCAATACGGACCTATCCCTCTTAGGATTATCGCGCTAGTGGTTTATGCAGCAGCTGACATGAGGTCCTGAAAAGTTTTTTGCTGTTATTTCCCGAGCGTAATTCATAACCTGACGCTTGCAGCAATGGCTTCGGTTGGTAACCTAATGCTCTATTTGGGTGGGGGAAAGCCTTATAAGAATAAACGTGCATGCTTACATTGTAAGCTGTTGGTGGCTTACAGGTTTGCAAAATGACCCTCAGCCTCGGATACCTAACGCCCAAACAAAGAGCCATCTGGGACCTAAAAAGCAGCGGCCTCCAAGAAGCCCACATCGCAAAAAAACTAAACATAACCCGCCAAACCGTCCACAAATCCCTCGACATAGCCAACCTAAAAATCGAAGACGCCCTCCAAGAAGTCGCCCAAATCAACAAAATCGACCCCCAAACAGTCAACGCCCAAAGAGGCTTCCTCAAAGGATACAGCAACCCCTTCAAAACCCCCGCGTTTATCACCTTCTCCGCCAAAAACGGCATCCAAGTCTGGTACAAACACGACGGCAACTGCGAAAAATGCAAAAAACTAGAAACCTGCAGAACCACATTACTATCCGAAGCCAAAGACCGCAACTTCCTACTGCTCGATGACACAAGCAAAATTTTGCCCTCCAAACTCGCCGAAGCCCTTTTCGCAAAAATAACAGGTGAAGAAAATGAACATACGAAAAAAGAGTAAAAACCTCAAAGATTATTGCCCCCAACCCCCCATGCCCCTAACAACCAGACTAAAACGTCACTCCCTACCAATCGCTGCGGCAGTTACAGCCCTGCTCGTTCTCTCAGTTACCTTCTCAATATTCTACTTAGGTCTCGCATCATTCACATCCCCGCCCCCAATCATTGGCGATTCGGATGTTTCCTTCTATGAGTCAGCCTATGCCAAGGCAACCAGTGAGCAAAAAATAGAACTCGACAAAATCATTGCAGACAAAAGCGTTGGTTTGCCTGGGGAATGGAGACGGCCCGTTCTTATCGCCATCGGGGAGTTGCCAAAAGACCAGCCCAGATTAAGTGCTCAACAGGCAGCAGAGTTATTTGACAGTACGGCGAGCGGAAATTGGTTCCTTGAGGATGCAGAAGTAAGCGAGTTAGCGGGTGAATTTAACAAAATCGCTGGAGCACCAGACTTTGTTGGCGGCAGTGGAATTGAGCGGTCTATTTACTTTTTAAACGACGAGAGATCCGAAGCCATCATTCTGATGCAAAATGACGTGTCCCACATAGTGTACAATGCGGATGGAACCCAAACAAGATTACCTCTGGGTACGCAGGAACTTCCTTCTCCGCGTCCGACCACATACTGATAAACCGCTACATTGGTATGATGAGAAAATACTTTTTTTCCCCTCTAAAATGGGGGTTGGACTTTTTCTGGTTGCGACAGGCTTATTCTAGGATTATGCGTGCGTCGACGGTTTTGGCGCCTTTGGAGTATGCCATGATGGGGTTGAGGTCGAGTTCTTTGATTTCGGGGTGTTTTAGGATTAGGCGAGAGACGTTGACTATGATGGTTGTGAGGGCGTCGAGGTCTGCGGGTTGGCTGCCGCGGTAGCCGTTTAGGAGCGGGTAGGCTTTGAGGGTGGTTATCATTTCTTTAGCGTCTTCCTCGGTTAGGGGTGCGACACGGAAGTTTACGTCTTTTAGAAGCTCGACGAATATGCCGCCTAAGCCGAACATGACTGTGGGGCCAAAGGTCGGGTCTTTGATTGCGCCCACGATGACTTCGATGCCGGAGGGTGCCATTTCCTGTACAAGAACGCCAACGATTTTGGCGTCTGCTTTGTATTTTTTGGCGTTTGTGATGATTTTGGTGAATCCCGCGGCGACATCGGTGGCGGTTTTGAGGTTAACTAGGACGCCTCCTGCATCGGATTTGTGGATGATGTCGGGGGAGACGATTTTTAGAACGATGGGGTAGCCGATTTCGTCTGCGTAGGCTGCGGCTTGTGTTTCGGTGGTGGCTACTTTGAATTTGTTTACTGATATGCCGTATTCTGAACAGATGGTTTTGGCTTCGGGCTCAAGTAGTGCTTTTCGGTTTTCCTTTTGAGCTTGGTTGATTATGCTTGTGGTTTGGTTCATGTTGGTTCTTCCGTTAGCGTTTGTGTAGTGTCATGTTGATTGGGTTTTTAAATGGTTTGTTTTGGTGGTTGTTTTTTGCTTGGTTTTTTGGGTGTTGTGTTGTTGTTCTACATATCAGCAGTATGGTGTAGTGCTACACAATATTTAATATGTCTGGGTACCCACACACTACCGACCACAATGCAGCCCAACAAAACCCCAACGCGTAAGCAAAAAATCAAACAATCCCTAGCGAACGCGAAGGCCAAACTAAACCAATCAGCCACCAACACCCAAACCCGCTTCAAAAACTTCTCAACAAACCTCCAAACATCCGCCTCAAAAACAAAAACCACCCTAAAAAGCAAACTCCACAAACCCCACTTCAAACTAACCTTTAGAACAAAAAAACAAAAATCCGAGACCGATTCCAAACCAAAATTCAGTCTAAAAAACAGGTTCCACAAACCCAACTTCAAACTCTCCCTAAAATCAAAAAAACCAGAACCTGAAGCTCCCCTAGTAACCTCCAGCAAACCCCTCCCCAAAGACGTAAAAATCGTCGAAAAATACCCCCTCAACGAACCCTACAGCCAAGTCGCCATCGTGCAAGACCTCAAAACAGGCGAACACAAATACATTCTCGACGAACTCCAACTTGACCCCATGGAACGCGACATCTACAACCGCGTCCTCGAAATCTTGCTCGGCGAAATTAAATCACCCAAAGAAGAAATCGAAGACCCCCGCAAATTCTTCGCCGACGAAGCCAAAAAAATCGTCGACAAATACCGCATTACACTAGGTTGGCTGCCTGAAGTTTCGTGGTTCAAAATTCTCTATCATGCAGAACGGGACCTTGTCGGGTTTGGCAAAATTGACCCCTTAATGCATGACCCTAACATAGAAGACATTTCCTGCGACGGCGTCAACAAACCCGTCTATATTTGGCACCGAAACTTTGAAAGTATTGAAACTAACCTCCAATTCGAATCCGACGAAGACCTCGACAACCTCGTCGTCAAACTTGTCCACATGGCAGGCAAACACGTCAGCAGCGCCTTCCCCATAGTGGACGCCTCTCTGCCTGGAAAGCACCGCCTTGCAGTGGCCTACCGCAGAGAAATTACACCTTTCGGAACCGCTTTCACCATCCGTAAATTCCGAGAAGACCCATACTCAATTATCGACCTCATAAACATCGGAACCTTCACCGAGGAAATGGCAGCTTACCTATGGATATGCCTCGAAAACCGCGCGTCAGTCATGGTTCTAGGCGGCACTGCAGCTGGCAAAACCACTGCACTCAACGCTTTAGGTTGCCTCATTAAACCAGGCAGCAAAATCATGACCATCGAAGAAACCGCTGAACTCAACCTCTCACATGAGAACTGGGTTTCGCTGATTTCTCGACAAAGCTACGGATTAGGCGGAAGCACTGTGGGTGAAGTGGCACTTTTCGATCTGGTTAAGACTTGTATGCGGCACCGCCCAGACCTAATGATTGTAGGCGAAGTCCGAGGCCAAGAAGCTTACGTGCTGTTCCAAGCCCTAGCGACAGGTCACGGCGGCATGTGCACCATGCACGCAGAAAACGTCCAGTCTGCCGTTCGTCGTTTAACCCAAAAACCCATGGATATTTCTCCAGCTTACATCCCACTCATGAACATCGTCATGTCAGTGCAACGAGTTCACCTCATTAAAAATGGCGAGAAAAAGGCGTTCCGTCGGGTTCTCTCAGTAAACGAAATCGTTGATTCAGAAACCTACAAGAACCCCTTCAAATGGGACCCAATTAAAGACGAGCAAATCCTCGACTTAGAAAACAGCTTCTTGCTTACCAATATTGCTGACCGCTTGGGTGTTTCTCGTCCGCAGCTCCTTGAGGAAATGCAACGTCGCACGGATGTTTTGCGTTGGATGCGCGAAAGCAAAATCCGCAGCTACAAAGAAGTAGCCACCATAATAGCTGAATACTACGCAAGACCCCGAGAATTCTACAGAAAAACCATCGTTACCCCGGAGGTTGTGGCGGTTGCCTCTACTCGCTAAACTGGAAGCTTGGTCCTTCCGTTTATTTGGCCGCTTCGCGCCATACGTCCTCAAAAACGTGTTTCCCTCCATGAAGAAGTCATTGGAGAAGGCACGTATCAGAATTTACCCTGAAACCTACATTTCATTGATGTTCTTTTTGGCTATCGTAACGCTGCCAATTGGAATATTTTTCGGTTGGGCAGCGTTGGCTTTTGGAGTTTTGCCGCTTTTAGCTCTGGCACCCCTTCCCCTCTACATCATGATGGGTTTTGTTGTTGTTCCATTAAACAATGCCAGCGACCGATCAACTGGATTAGAACGAGAAATTCCCTTTGCCGCAGCATACATCAGCGTCATGGCATCAGGCGGCATAGCGCCCTATGACAGCTTCAAACGCTTAACCGAAGTGGACTTGATGCCCTCAATGCGTAAAGAAGCCCAAGACATCACCAAAGACGTAGAAATCTTTGGCGTCGACCCGCTCACTGCACTTGAGCAGGCTGCGAAAAAGACTCCCCTAGACATTTTTAAGGAGTTTTTAAGCGGTTACGCATCCACCGTTATCATCGGCGGCGACATCGGTCACTACCTTGAACGCAAAGCTGAAGACATCTTTAAGGCTCGGGCGCTCCGCGTAAAAGCCGCAGCTGAAAGATTAGGCATGCTGCTGGAAACCTTCATAATCGTTATGGTTATGATGTCTCTTTGCTTCTACATCCTCTTTGCTGTTAACAACATTCAAACCACCTCAAGTGAAGCCGCGTCTGATTTGTCCGCGTACTCGGGTATACTGATGTACACTTACATTTTCACGCCTATGCTCTCCGTTATGTTCGTGTATATGGCGCACAGTATGCAACCAAAAACGCCTTTACTTGACAACCGACCCTACAAAGTCTTCGGCATCTCATGCGCAGCCGCCATAATCACCTTCCTACTATTAACCAACTTTATGGGCGCCGTACAGCTACCCCTCTTCACCACATTGATAGAATACGGCCTAGACTTAACAATAGCCCTATCAATTGCCCTCTTCATATCCGTCGCCCCCGCAGGCATCGTTCACACACGATTAACCCGAACCCGAAACAGCATGGAACAAGGCGTCACCACGTTTCTGCGCGACCTCACCGAAGTCCGCAAGACTGGCTTGTCACCGGAGAAATGCATTGAAAGCCTCTCTAAACGTGACTACGGAGCATTTAGCAAGGAACTTCGCAAAATCAGCAGCGAAATTTCATGGGGTATTCCCATAAAAAAGGTCATGACCGATTTCCTGCATCGAACGCGCAGTTGGATGGTGCAAATCGTCATGTTTCTGCTGGTCGAAACTATTGATGTCGGCGGCGGCACCATTGCTATGATTGATTCATTGGCGCGTTTCAGCAACATGACTGAGGAAGTGGAGAAAGAAAAGAGAATGTCCACTCGTCCCTACGTCCTGATGCCCTACTTAGCTTCGGTTCTTCTAGTCGCTACAACCGTCATGATGATGAGTTTAACCGTTGGCATAACCGTACCCGGCGTGGAAACAGTTCCCCAAGATAACACACTCATGCAAACCGTGTTTATGACTGCAGTTATCTTCAACAGCTACCTCATTGGTATCGTCGCGGGAAAAATTAGTGAAGAATCTGTCGGCGCAGGCTTTAAGCACGCGGCAATTCTGGTGCTTATCTCTATACTTGCAGCTAAACTGATTCCCCAATTTGTGAATATAGGATAGGAGATGAAAACTTGGCTATTCGAAATTTACGGAAGGATCAGCGGGCAATTAGTCCAGCGTTTTCCACGATGATACTGACCGCGGGAATTATCGTTATGCTAATAGTTGCTATGGGGTTTGCCAACAACATCTTGAACACAAAGATGGCTGTTAACGAGTTGGAGAGCAATCAGCAGTTTCTTACCACTACGGGGAAGCAAATTGATGATATTGCGTGGATAATCGGGCGGACACAGACCATTTTATATTCAAGCAGGTTTGGGCAAATAGTGTTCCAACCCAACGTGATAAACTACACAATTGAAGCAAAAATTAGCGGCAACTGGGTGAACGTAGGAACCTTCCAGACAGGTATTATCCTCTTCAATATGCCTACCAGCATATTCGCAATGAACAACACATACTTTGAACGATTTCCCTACACTGCAAATGGTTCCTTTTTACAGCGGGGCGCTTCAGCACCAATTGACCAAGTGTTTAGTACACAAAAAGGTTCAATGAGCGACGGCAGCTATCTCCGCGTAGTCGTTGTTCCCACAATAAGAGAGTTAAGTTCAGCAAATTACTCCAAGTTTTATCTGCCTACCCTTGATAACGGGACGCATCTTTACAGAAGTCAATCCATTACCCTGAGCGGAAACGGCATAGAACGCTTCACAAGAAGCGGTGTTGACCAAGTTAGAATTAACGCAACCTTCCCCAAGGCAGCTTTAGGTTTCGACGCAGACTTTTTCCAGTTTGACCATCTAAGTGAAACTGAAACGTTGCCTGCGGGTTCCGTGGTTGGATTCTATATCGGTGAGGTTACTGTGACAATAGGACAGGTATAGGAGGCGCTTGAATGGCTCATGTGACTGTGGAATATATGATTCTGGTTCCGGTCTTGATAGCGCAGATATTCATTTTTCCCTTCGTTGCCACCGTAATGTTGAACACTTGGACGGACCAGCGTAGAAGCCTTGAGCTTCAAGATTTAACTTCACAACTAGGTAGTTCAGTTCTGCAACTATACTACAGCATAAATCACGGTTCGATTTCCAGTGGTTCGTTAACTATGAAGTTGAATGTCCCTGATTATATCGACGGCCACTATTACACGATAACGCTGTCTAATGCCACTCAACCTAACCTTAGCGATTCGCCTAAGATTCTAAATTTGACCCTTAGTTTAGTCGGCGTTGATGGAGAAGTCTCCACTCTTGTGACCCTTGGGGAAAACGCCGATTGGAACAACAATGGCGTGTACTTTAGCAACACAATTTCGCTGATAAACGCTACCAAGGTTTCAGATTCCATTCGTTTAACGTTTGAAAATGGAGGCCCATAATTGGCTGGCGCAACGGTTGACCACCTGATGGCAATCACAATTTTCATGGCCGCCGTGCTAATTTTCATTGGCTTTTTTAGCCAAAGCCTCCAAACCGCAGTGGACTATGAAGAACACAATGCCTTAGCAACAAAAACCAGCGACCTACTAGACACTATACTCCTCAATCCTGGTTTGCCGCTTAACTGGGGAAAAACCGATTCTGCCATCGTTTGCTTTGGGCTTCAGGATCCCGAATTTAGCCAGTATAAGGTCAGCACGTTTTCGCTAATGAGGTTATCTTCAGACCTGCCGCTTGTTGAGTATCCGCGGACAGCTTCTCAATATAGTAACCAAACAGGGGGCTTTGGCAGTTGTTTGCTTAGTCCAAACGCTCAAACCCTTAACTATTCTCAAGCCTCGAAGATGCTCGGAATTAATGGCACGTACGGTTTCCAACTTGCTCTTACACCAACCGTAAATGTGGAAATCCAGAAGATTTCCACTGGAACACCCTTGACTTTTGAGGTTTTCATTGAGGGCACGGGTTTTCCTGTAGCGAACTCGGCAATTACTTATAGCTTGATTTTGGTAAACCAAGCGGCGAGTCAATACCCCACTTTTACCACATTTAGCGACACAACAACCACTGATGGAATAGGTCAAGCGCAACTGACTTTCCCGGGTGTGGATGGAGAAAACAATGCCTATGCGATTATCGTTTACTCCTATCTTTACGGTCTCAAAGGCATGGGTTACTACGTTCACGAATCTCCCACTGCAACTAAAAGTGTGGTTCCTCTTGTGGACAGCTTCGCCAATCAACGTTTACTCTTGGTTCACAGTGACTCCCTCGGCACGCCACCCCCAGGAGTATCGCAACTAAACTTTAACGCCTCATTTGTGATTTTAACAGAAGACTACACGCTACGTCCGGTTGGTTTAGATGAGGCAACTTCTGTTGGGACCTTAACGTTTGGGGGCGCCGGTCAAGACTATGCTTCCTTAACGATTCCGGACAACAACGGGATATTAATCGTCACCTATCAGGCTACTTCCGGCGGGCAATACGGGATTGTTTTGATGCCTTGGGGAATAGGTTCTCTGGCGTACCCTGTTACGTTTGGGGGTAATCCGTCGGGGCAAGATTGGGTTACAACGGACATCCGCCAAGTCACGGTAGGCGGGATAGCGTACCAAGCGAAATTGTCTCTTTGGAGCTTAAAGGTGCATCAGGTGATGGGCCAATGATTCGTACAGTCGAAGTCCTATTAGTAATAATCATTCTCTCGGGCGCCTTCTTGGCAGCTTCCTACTTTGCGGTATTGCCTTCGCCAAGAGAAATATCACCCATGAACCTTCAAAGATTATCATTTACCACGCTACAGATGCTGGACACCGACTATGATTTAAGCCGCGCCGTCTTTGAAACCGGAAACAGCACGGTTTTGTCATCGTTACAGGTTGCGCTTTCCGCTTCACTTCCAGCTAATGTTCTTTATAACTTAACAATCTACGACATCAACCCTGAGGGTTCTCTCTACACTCAAGCAGCCTCCATTGCAAACGCCGCAAACTTGGGCGCAACCACTGATGTTTCAACCTATACTGTAGCTTCTTCTAACGTTACTTTTAATGTCCAAGCTGAAAAAATAGGCGCAACCAACGGCGGAACCCTCTACATCCTCAATTGCAGCGACGCAAACGGTTGGTGGATTACAGGGTACACAGCCCAAAGCTTAGCCACAGACCTCTACAACCTGCTTTCGCCATATTTTGTGAACACCATTATGATTCAGAACACCACGCAGCTTGGTCAAATCTTGAATGGGACTCCAATTCAGGGAGAACCCGTTCAAAACGCTGTTGTCATTAACACATGCGGAGAAGCAGTGCCCATACCGTCTAATTATGCAAGCCTCTACTCTTCCGATTATGGTCAGTACCCTTTCCTTTTGGGACAAAAGGTCCGTACTTTTAATTGGACTTGGGCAAGCATTGTCGGTTACCCCTTTTACTATGTCACTAACACCCAAGCGTTATCTAGTGGACAAAACACTTGGGGAATTTATGGAATGCAACATGTGGGACCGCTGGGGTCACGAGCGTTTTTGCAGGGCATAAATGGTCAATCATACAATAGATATGATAATGGGGGCATCACAGACAGTGCAACACGGCAAGTGACGTTTACCCCTAAAATCTTGGACTTATCCAACTATTATGGCATTTACCCCTCACAATCTCAAACATCCACTCGCGCTTTATCAAGTTCTACCTTATCGGGTTATAACCTGCAAGTTGGGTTAAACATCTTCAACCCTTCAGGAGACTACTTGGCAGGCTCCATATACAATCACTACGCCACGGGTTCAACAAGCATTTCGGGGTCACTTTTAGCTGTCGGTTTAACCCGAACCCCTGACGTTCGAGTTACAGGTTTAGGTCTACTTTCCTACTATCAACCTAGATTATACAACTCCGAATACACCGCTAACGGCACCTCCCGACTGGTGGTTTTACTGTTAGGATACGCAGGAGAGAGCTAAAATGAACTCTAAAGGTCAATTTTCTATCATAGCGGCTCTGCTGGTTGCAGTTGTCCTAGTTGCAGCCGTAGTCACAACTTACTCAGCAATACGTTACAGCTCCGTACAAGAGCAACCTCAATTATTAAGTGCAATTGACGAAACCAACTTGGGTTTAAAAGAAATTTTAGGTTTCACTGTTGGCTATTATGGTTCGGTGCTTAAAGTCACAGGAAACGTGACCTATGCCCAGCAACTTGCCCGAACGTATCTTCAAAGTGGATTAAATAACATAGGTGAAATTCGACCTGAATGGGGCGCAACCGTCAATTTGACGGGTTTAACATTAAATGCAGATTGGTTCTCCGCTGACAGTTACAGTCAGGGCAGCATGGACGTTAATTACGATTTAATCGGGTTAGGTATTTCAGGTATAAACTACAACGCTTCAGCTCGTCTGGATGTCCAGTTGTTAAACTCAAGTTCACTCAATCAAGCAAAATTAGCCATTCGGATGGATGATGATACACCACTAATTAACCTTGGAAAAGATAACCTGAAGTTTTACCGCTACAACTATGTATCGTCAGCTTGGGAGCTAGCTGAACCCACCAACATCGCCTCGTATGCTAATGGAACCTATACCCTTGACTTCCCACAGGGAGTTGACAGCTCTTACGTGATTCAGGTGCAAGATGTTCGGGGGCTCATGGTTATTGCCTCCTCATTTAGTCAATACACTTCTACGGTAACTTGGAACAGCACCGGCTATCAACCCGGCATCTACGACTTCGTGGACAATGCCAACGCAAACGTAACTGGAACCCACAGCAACTTCAACGCACAACAAAGTCTCCCAGATAGCGCTTATGATACGTTAACAGAGGCACTTTCGGGAACCTTTAACGCTAATTATTCCCCAAACGCTTGGACGCCTCAGGGTAACACTGCACTCATGAGCGGTTCTTTCTCTGACCTGCAAACCGACAACAGCGCATACATGCAACTTCGAAGTTACCCCACAGCATACGGCTCATCTTATAATACAATAGGTTTTGATAGTCAAAATAGCGCGGTCCTAACATCACAGGGTTATTCAATTACTTGGACGCATACAACCGGCAGCGGTAGCGAAAGACTGTTACTGGTGTCCATAGACATTTTTGCTCGTTCTACTACACCCGCATCCATTAGCGGAGTTGTCACCTACGATGGGGTGACTATGAGTCAAGTGGCAACTGTGTTGTATAACACTAACCCGCAAATTCGCAGTTATGTCTACTACCTCGTGAATCCCTCTCCGGGGACAAAAACAATCACCGCTAACTTTAACGGCGCTACTTATGCAATCGGAGGATCCATAACATACACAAACGTTAACCAGACAACCCCCATACTTGCAAGCAGCACTAACACTGGTTTAAGTTCCGCTCCCTCCACTGCCTATTTAACGGCTTCTGGTACAAATAACAAACTTCTGTACGGTCACTTGGGTACACAAATCGGAACCTATTATACGGTTAATGATCCAGTTACACAAACCAACCGCTGGTCCGACTCGGGTTCATACTACATTAAGCATGACGGAACCTACTATTATGCCGGACGCGGAAGCGACAAATCCGTGACGTCTGGCTCAGTTTATCTCTCGTGGAACCCAACCAGCACGGTAGGCTGGACTGCTATTGCTGCCCTAATCCAGCCGAGCCAAGTTGGAACCGCTTATGCATGTAGCGCAGAGTTTCGCGGCACATCAAACACTGATTCTTGGAACAGCCTAGCCTGGACATTGAACGCCGCGTCAACCGCGACCGATGTAGCCGTAACCTATCAATTGTATAATTACATCACAAACAGCTACGTAACCGTGGGCAATGGCTACTTAACAGATACCCTTGGAACAAGCGACACCACAAAAACCCAAACCATAACCTCGAGCTTTAACAATTTCAGAGACGGTAGCGGTAACTGGAAAGTCAATGTAACCGCAACCAAAACCACCTCCGTACAGTTCGACCTAAAACTTGACCTCATACAATACAGCCCCAACGAAAACAACTATGCCCTCAACCTTCAAGAACAATGGTTAACGGTTAACGCCAGCAACGTACGCCAAGACCTATGTATAAAAACTGGCGCATTTAGTTCTGAGTCCTTGGTTGTGCAGGTTTTACATGGCGGCTCTTGGCAGAACCTTATGACGCTTCGTCCCAACTACTTTAACAATGCATCATTGGTTCCCTATATTGATTCATCAACGCTTACCATACGATTTGTCGGAAGCAACGACGCAACCGACCCCAACATAGACACGTGGAACATCGATTCCGTTTACATAAAAGACCAACCCGACGTCTTGTTCCTCTTAAACCTCCAAGAATCCACTATAACCCTGCAAGTTCTACAGAACGGAACTATACAGTGGCTAGGACAAAACTTGGCGTTAACCACCCAAACCCTTCCTATCCCACCCGTACCCGTCAAAGCAATCCATGTCAATCAAACCATAAACGGCGTAAACGTGGAGGTGCCTTTCCAAATTGAAGACTGGGCATCCAACTACAAAGTTCCCCTCTGCCTAACCAGCAACACCACCGTGTTTAGCAATCGGCAAATGATTGTTTTCCAAATAAACTGTCATGTTTCGGAGTTTACGATTTCATGGGATGGACGCGATGTAGCCACTCAGACGCCCTTAGCTTACACTAACCGCTACTTCACAACTGATAACCCCGAAGCATCCACCTTATCCAGCGGAAATGTTACCTTACTCTTCACGAATTCTAATGTGAAAGCAACCGTAGGGTCAACGTCAAGTACAGCCACGTTTATGCGTATAAATGGGGAAGCCAGCATATACGGCGCAAGTTTCTCATATGTGATTCATCACGGCATCGTGCGAGATATTGTAATGCAGGAAGCCGAATTCAGTGGCGGTGTATCTGGTGCATATGACCTGTACGCAAACATTGTTTTAACGCTCCCCGCAAATACCAAATACTATACGTATCAACTAACCGTAACGTTTGCCGCGTCCAGTCAAACCCGCGCACTATATGACCTCTCACCCATCCAGCTAACTTCCACGGCAACATCTCCTCAGACGCAAACAGAAGACGGCACCTTAGCGGGTTTCCCCCTCCTATACAATGGCACAGGAACCTTCGTTGATACCACGGTGAACGGTTGGACCCCCCATCACTTTAACCAATTCATCACAAACAACTTCAAAGGCGCAGGGCTATTCTTCCCAGACCTAGGCAACCAAAAACTCTACACGTTTGACTCTTTCCCCGCAAGTACCTCTCTGGGCGCCCTAAAAACGGGCAGCACCACGCTTGAGTTGTTGCCTGTAAGTTGCTCTCAGGTTCAATTCCAAACTCCCTACGAAATCACTTGGCAAGGCGCTGTATCAACATTTGACACCTCAACACCTGTTTGCCGACTCTACGATGACACTACACCAACAGGGCTTTGGCTACTCGTCGAATATCCTCCAACCTTAACTTTAACCGCTAAAAGCTAAGTTTGTGTGTTACAACCTGTATCGACACAATCTTATTGCTCTAAAACGCAACAACCTACCATAACAGCAAAGGTGCATAGTTATAGAAACACTTCAAGCAGGGCTAATAGGCGCAAGCTTAGCATTTTCCTTAGCAGTTCTACTCTATGCTTCTTGGAGCGACTATAAGACCCGAGAAGTCAGCAACCGCGTCTGGGTAATCTATGGCCCTATAGGTCTGGGTTTGTCTTTGGCGACGCTGATACTCTTTGAACCCGCCCAACTGCTCTTCTATGTGTTGTGCGTCGGCGTTACCGTGGCTTTGGCGTTTCTGCTCTTTTATGTTGGCGGATTTGGCGGTGCCGACTCCAAAGCTCTCATGTGCCTCGCCGTTGCTTTACCCTTTGCGCCGCTTATCGTCTTCAACCCCATAATACCCAACGGCGCTTCCCCCTTGTCACAGTATATCTTTCCCATAACCATCTTGGGAAACGCTGTGCTATTTGCAGCCGCAAGCGGTATTTACATGGTGTTTCGTAACTTATTCTGGCATAAAAAACACGGCGTCAAACTCTTCCCGGGAACCCTTGCCCACGAATCAATCGGAAAAAAACTCCTTGTCATAGTCACGGGCTACAAAATGGCTATTCCGCGGTTACAGCAAACTTGGCACCTGTTTCCAATGGAAGACCTTGAAGAAGGTGAAGAAACCAAACGCAAACTCGTCGTTATCCCCCACGATGAAGGACGTGCCCAAATTGTCGAGCGCCTCTCCGATGCAGCCGCTTCAAAAAAGATTGAGGGTTACGTGTGGGCTACGCCGGGGTTGCCTATGTTGATTTTCGTAACACTGGGACTGTTAGTCGCTGTGTTTTTTGGAGATTTAGTCTGGCTACTGGTTAGGTTACTTTTGGGCTAAAAGATGGTTAGATTATTTCTTTGCTACGTTTTGAGAAAGATATGGTCGCGGTTATCATGGAGACTGCGCCAAATCCAACGAATATTAACGCTAAATATCTATATGGATAAGTAGCTGCGCTGGTGGCGGCGGCAAAGGCGTCTGCGGCTTGGGCTGCAGCAACGGTTGCGCTCTGATATGAATAGAAGAAAACGCTTATCACAAACATTAGCAGTGACGCAACTAATAGCACAACTTCTGTTTTGAACTTCAACGAACTGTTTCTCCTTTCCCCAAACTCTGCTGTCACAAAATACAATCAAAAGGTTATTTTAGCTTTTTGGAAATACAACCTAGGAGTCCCTTTATGTCTTTGGCGTCATGCAAAAAACATCTACAAAACTTCTTAAACGAACCCCAAAAAAAGTGCCGCGTCGTGGTTATGCCAGACTTCTTTTTAGACCGCCTCATCAACCTCAAATGGGACGCCGCAGAATTCAGCAAACTAATCAGTGACGTAGCAGAACGGAAAGGCGGCAGCTTAGACGGAGTTCCACAAACCGACATTAAAGGCGGAAACGCAATAAACATCGCCTCCGCCCTAGTTAACCTCGGCGTCGAAGTCACCCCTATCATTTGTACCAGCGACTTGGGGCTCCAACAAATAAAGTATCACTTCAGAGAATTATCCCTCAACACCTCCCACATCAAAACCTGCGGGTCCGCGTCGATGACCACCGCTTTGGAGCTAAACAGCCCCAACGGCAAAACCAACATAATGCTACGCGATTTAGGTGCCTTAACCGAGTTTGGACCCGACAACTTCAACGAAAAGGATTATGCCCTTCTCGAAGAAGCCGACTACACCTGTCTGTTTAACTGGGCTGGAACCCTAAAGCATGGTACCGAGTTGGCGAAGGCAGTTTTCTCTCGTGCACGTTTGAATGGGAAATCTAAAACCTATTATGGCACAGCCGACCCCACCCCTAACGCCAAAGACATCCCCCAACTCATCGAGGAAGTCCTCAAAACCAACAAAGTCGACGTGCTTAGCGTCAACGAAAACGAGGCAGTCACCTACGCTAGCTTCCTTGACAAAAGCATTGCTGAGAAGAAAACTCATATGGCTTTCGCGGATTTAGCGTTGGAGGCTGCGCGGGTTTTGGCTAAGCATTTCTGCGCTCGCGTTGATTTGCATACCACAGCGTTTTCTGCAACAGTGAGACCTAAGCGTGACGTGATTGTGCCTTCTTTTAGGGTGAAAACCTTGCGGGCAACGGGGGCTGGCGACGCCTGGGATGCAGGCAACATCTTTGGCGATTATCATGGTCTTCCAGATGAATGTCGTCTGATGTTGGCAAACGCGCTTTCAGCCTGTTACCTTTCTAACTCTGAGGGGATGCATCCCACCAAACAAAAACTCCAATATTTCCTCAACTCTCTGGAGTGACCCGCCCTGCTTGAATATGTTATCCCTGCCTATGGCATTTTACGTGTGGAGCATGTGGTGCTCGATTATAATGGAACGCTTTCGTTTGATGGGGAACTGATTGGTGGCGTCAAAGAAGCCCTCACCAAACTATCCCAATCCGTTACTGTGCATGTATTGACAGGAGACACTTTTGGAACCGCAAAAGCCCAACTCGCAGATGTCCCCTGCTCAATCCGCATCATTGGCAGCCCCGGAATCGACGAACAAAAAGCCGCCTACATAAACCAGCTGGGCGCTGAAGGTGTGGTAGCGTATGGAAACGGCTTAAATGACCGTCGAATGCTCAAAGCCGCGCGCCTCGGCATTGTGGTGATGGGGCGGGAAGGCTGTGCGGTGGAAACCTTGCTTGCCGCAGACATCTGCATCTCCGACATTGTCGATGGATTGGATTTGTTGCTTAATCCTAAACGGTTGGAAGCTACCCTCAAACTTTAGGCGCTGACCAAACCGTTTTAAACCAACCGCTCCCTTCTATCTTTAGCTGACGTTACTAATCGGTGATTGAAATGGCAAAATTGTTTGGAAGCTCCGGTGTCCGCGGTCTCGCAAACGTAGACTTAACGCCCCTTTTGGCATGTAAGGTTGCCCAAGCCGTGGCTACGTATGCTCACGCCAAAAAAGTTGTGGTGGCACGAGACACCCGCGTGACGGGACACATGCTTGAGGACGCCCTAGTCGCAGGACTAATGGGCTGCGGCGCAGATGTCTTGTTAGCTGGCAGAGTACCCACCCCCGTGTTAGCCTACGCCTCAAAAATGTTAGGTGCCGACGCAGGTTTCATGATGACTGCGTCACATAACCCGCCCCAATATAACGGCATAAAAGTCTTCCAAGCAGACTTATCCTACGTCGACGCCGACCAAGAAACCGTAGAAACCCTCATCGCAAAAGAGCAATATGATTTGGTTGACTGGCGCAAATTGGGCAAAGCTACTCCTATTGATGTTTCTGGCTTGTATTTGGGGATGGTGAAGAAGGCTGTTTGTCTCAAAAAATCTTGGCATGTCGTAGTGGATGCAGGATGCGGCGCTGCTTTTCAAATTGGTCCAGAAATGCTAAAATCATTAGGCTGCAAGGTCACCGCGCTTAACTGTCAACCTGACGGGCATTTTCCAGCCCGAAAAAGCGAACCCACCGCTGAATCCCTGCAAGCCCTCGCAGGAACCGTACGTGCCCTGGGTGCAGACATTGGGATAGGTTTTGACGGCGATGCTGACCGTGTAGCTTTCGTGGATGAAAAGGGGGCTTTTGTGAATTTTGACCGTTCCCTCGCAGCCTTTGGCGCTTACATGTTGAAGAACAGCGGTGGAGGGTCTATTGTGACGACAATTGAGGCGTCGATGTGCGTTGAAACCATGGCTCAGAAGTACGGCGGAAAAGTCCAGCGCACAAGGGTAGGCGACATCTACGTTTCCGAAGCCCTAAAACGCGTCGGTGGAGTCTTCGGCGGCGAACCTTGCGGCGCATGGGTGCATCCCCAGTGGCATCTGTGTCCTGATGGTCCTCTTTCGGCGGCGCTGTTTTTGGCGGCGTTAGAGGCAGATGACAAAACCGTTTCTGAATTCATATCCGAAGTACCCGAATATATCACTAAACGGGTAAATTTCGCCTGCAAAAACAACCAGAAGTACCAGTTGATCGAGCAACTTGGCGGTGTCTTGAAAGCTGTTTTCCCAGACTACACCGATTATTCCACGGTTGACGGCGCGCGTTTAGCTCTTCGCAACGGTTGGTTGCTGGTTCGCGCTTCTGGCACTGAGCCTCTGATACGTTTAACGGTGGAGGGCGATTCTGAGGCGGCGGCAAAAGATATAACCCAAAAAGCCTCAGCACTAATAAACAAACAACTCGAGGAATCACCATGAAGGCAGTACTCTTAGCGGCAGGCGCAGGCGAACGCCTAATGCCCCTCACAGCCAAACGCCCCAAACATCTGCTCAAAGTCGGCGGCAAACCCATACTGCAATTCTGCTTAGAAGCCGCCAAACACGCAGGCATAACCGAAGCCATAATCGTAACCCATTACCTCGGCGAAGCCATCCGAGGCTACTTCGGCGACGGCAGCCAACTCGGCTTGAAGTTGACCTATGTGGAGCAGAAGGCGATTTTGGGCACTGGCAACGCTGCAGAAACCGCCGAACCCTACGTCGATGGAGACTTTGTGCTCATTTACGGTGATTTGTTATTCGGCGAAGACGCAGTCAAGGCTGTTCTATCAAAGTTCAAGTCGGGCGAAACCGCCGCGGTCATGGCTGTGGTTCCCGTGGATCACCCCGAAAACTACGGCATAATAGAACAGACCGCCGACGGCAAAGTCAACCGCATCATCGAAAAACCCGCTGCCGGTTCAGCCCCAAGCAACCTCGCCAACGCAGGTATCTACGCCTTTAGCCGAAATGTATTTGAGAAAACCAAGCAACTCAAAGCATCCGTCCGCGGCGAATGGGAACTCACCGATGCCATCACAATGCTTGCAGCCGAAGGAAAAGCCGTCCTAGCCGCGCAATTATCTAAGGAGGATTGGTTTGATGTTGGTCGTCCTTGGGATCTGCTTGACGCGAACGTTTGGGCGCTTAACCGCATGGAACACAAAGTCTTAGGCAAAGTAGAGGAAGGCGCACACATAATCGGCCCCGTCCATGTAGCCGCTTCTGCTCGGGTTCGTTCTGGCGTTTACCTTGAAGGTCCCGTTTACATTGACGAAGAGGCCGACGTAGGCCCTAACTGTTACATCCGTAGCGGCACCAGCTTGGGCAAGAAAACCCGCGTCGGTAACGCTTGCGAAATCAAAAACAGTATCATTATGGACGGTACCCATGTCGGTCACCTCAGCTACGTTGGTGACAGCATCTTTGGCGAGAAATGTAACCTTGGCGCAGGCACAATCACCGCTAATCTGCGTTTTGATGATGGACGCATAAAGATGAAGATTAAAGACAAAGTCGTTGACACGGGACGGCGTAAACTCGGCGCTATCCTTGGTGACGGCGTCAAAACGGGCATCAACTCCACTTTTATGCCTGGAGTCAAAGTCGGCGCAGACACTTGGGTAGGGGCTAACCTCATGGTAGAACGCGACTTACCCGCAGATTCGGTGGCGCTGCTTAAACAGAATATTGAAGTTAAGCCCAAGAAGAGCTAACTGCTCTTTTTCTCGATTTCACGACTGCCACAACTGAGGTGGCTACGTTGAATGGTTTGACGCTTTAGGTGGGGATGGCGGGTTAGAACTGGGTTTTTTGGTTTATCGTTATATTAAAGATAAATACCTGAAATGCAATTTCTGTAGCATTAGTAAGGAGAAATAAAAGTTGTCTGTAGCGCAAAGAAAATACTTCACTGAAGTGGCAGCGTTAGCAGATAAGAACGTCGCTGTCGTCACCACTAACAACAAAATCTTTAACGGCACACTCGTAGGAATAAACCCTGATAATTTAAGCCTCGCCTTAGCTGATGTCAAAGATGAATCTGGAAAAATGCTCAATCGCCTAATCCTCAACGGAGCCGTCGTCGCCCAAATCGCTAGTGCAGAAAAACCCTTTGACCTCAAATCCCTTTCCCAGAGACTCGAAAAAGTTTTCCCCACAATGGTGAAACTCTACGAGGATAAGGGTTTCATCTGGGTCATGGATAAAGTGAAACTAACAGAGAAAGGCGTCGTGGAGGGCTCAGGTCCCGCCGCCGAACGTGTGCAAAAAGTCTATGAGCAATTCATGAGTGAAGCCAAAGCTTAGCTTAGCTAAACCAGCGCAGCTGCTGCTCCTCTTTCTTCTTTTCTTCTCTAAAATCTTCTAAAAGGCAAGAGCGAAGCTAGATGCTCCCGAAAACGTTTGCACTCAACTAACGCCATCCTGAGACATAACACAATCGCAAAAACAAGCCGTAACTAAAGATTAAGGCTTGAGAGCCTAAACACGATAATATCACGAATGAGATAAGAACGATGTTATGTTTGAATAACATAGGACTTAGTCATCGAAGAGTTCTTGCAGTCGCCCTATGGATCAATTAAGATATTCTTAAGTTAGCAACCAGTGTGTTTATTACAATTTTTCTTACAATAACTTTGAGGTTTTATCAGTTCTTAGTAAAGCTAATAAGCGCTTTAAAATAATTATTTCGAATGATGATAATATGCCTCAAAAAGAAACCGTAAGAGAGCTTTGTAGCCTAATAGAAGAGTTAGGATTACAAAAAGAGAAAATAGAAATAGAAAAGAAGGGCGCAATAAATTCGTATGGTGAATAGTTGAATAGTAGCTTGCGCTTGCCTACCTCTTCTCAGGGTATAACTAAAGAGGCGGAGCACCACTATGAGCCGTCCTCACTTTTTATTAGAACTTATGGCAAAGAGAAAAATGTTTATTTAACAAATTCTCGCACCGGTGAATGTTTCATTGTCGATAAAAATACCCACGGAGCTATTAAAGAAAAAGGACTCGATATATTTGCTCGTCATTATTCGGGGCATAGGATTAAGGGTTTATTGTTTCACATAACTGGAAAATGCAATCTTAAATGCATTCATTGTTATGCAAGCAATTATCGAGGACGCAATTTTAGTTTCGAACAAGTTAACGCTATTCTGAAAAAAGCACAACAACTTAACATTGAAAGGGTTTCCATCACAGGAGGAGAACCTTTTGTGAGAAAAGATTTGCTATCAATAATCAACCGAATTTGCGATTATAACTTTCACCTTTATCCAATCTTTAGTAATGGAACTCTTCTTGATAAGAACCCAAAAGTAATTGACTATATTTGTGAGCATTTTGATACTGCATTCTATATAAGCCTACATGGACTTGAGAAAGAGCATGATTTATTTGTAGGTGTTGAAGGAGCATTTAAAAGGACAATAATTGGAATAAACCTTCTCAAAGATTGCGGTATTAAAATTGTTATAAATACCAATTTAACAAACGTTAATTGCAACGTAATTATAAATTTTTACAGGTTTCTAAAAGAGCTGGGCATATCCAAATGGCGCATAAGTCGTCCATTTAATATGGGCGCTTGGGAAAATCAAGAGAAAAAATTTGGAGTGAGTCTTGAAGAAGAGTTTGATTGTTTAACTAAATTACTGAGACTTTATCGAGAAGATGGTGAACCCTTTGATTTGGACTTAGGTTACATTTACAAAAACGAAAAGGGGCATAAACTAAAGGATAGTTACTCTTTAGATGACTTTGTATGCGCATACTACAGGCAATTCCTTGTTATTTATCAAAATGGAAATGTAACATTTTGCCCTAAACTTAACAGCGGAAGTATTGTAGCAGGTAATATAATCAAAGAAGAGTTAAAAGACATAGTTGAGCGTAAGCTGCTTTGGCAACAAAAAGATTTACGGATAAAAGATATGAATGGGACTTGTTTGAGCTGTAAGCACCTGAATAAATGCGGTGCAGGATGCAGGGCTAATGCATATCAATCGACCGGTGACATCAACGGTGTTGACTTGGAAGCATGTGATAAATTCAAATTAATTGCTTCTGACGGATATCTGAGGGAATTGTCGAGGGATGGATATTAGGATAAACGCCACAATTTATCCAAAATTAAAAGAAGTCGTGCTTTATACAAGCGATTATTATAGAGTGAAAATTCATTCTTCGGATTTAGATCAAATCAAACGTCTACTTACATTGAGAGGTATTAATTACCGTGAATACGAAGGGTCTCCCCTAGAAGAGGTTGTAATTGAGTTAACCCATGATTGTAACCTTAGATGTTTACATTGCTCTGTTGATGGTGGAACGAAAAAAGAAAAGATTCCGAAAGAAAAGATCATCGAAATACTTAATCAGTTACACGCTCTCGGAGTTTTTCGAGTCTCATTCACGGGCGGCGAAATTTTTACATACGAAGATATATTCGACATCTTGGAATATACAAATAAATTAGGACTATTTTTCTCAATAAAGACAAATGGAACACTATTCGATAGAGAGATAGTTAAACGCTTAAGGGAGTTTTCTCCAAGCAGTATCGAAATAAGCTTAGATGGACACACATCCGAACTGCATGAAATGATAAGAGGTAGGGATACTTTCAATAAAACAGTCAATACCATCAGGATGTTAGAGTCAAATGAAATGCCGGTATGCATTTACACTGTAATGCACAAAGCACTTCTCCCTGAAATACCAAGCATGTTAGCATTTCTTCAAGATATAGGAATAAAAACCTGGCATTTGAATGAACTGTATCCCCTTGGACGTGCCAATAATATCCAGACTTTTTATCCTACTATAACTGAATTGTTTAAGACTGTTAGAAACCTTGTTAATATTAACGAAAAAATAAAACTTGAAGGATGTTTAGTAGATATATTTTCTCAGAAAGACTCGGCTGGAAAACCACCATGCGAGAACTACAAAGGATATTTGCGGCTAATTCCGTATAAGCAAATAATTTTAGCTCAAGTTTATCCTATGATTGAAAAACCTAAATTCGTTTTACCGGAAAAAGTTAATGAATTTTGGATCGATGAAAGAATTAAAGAATTAAAATCGAAAGTGTTCCCGAATGAATTATGCTCATCATGTACTATAGAAAAATATTGTTCTTTTTCTGAAAAGTTACTCAGATGACTTATAAGTAGCAGAAAATTTGAGGTTTAATTTATGAAAAAAGTTTTCCGACAAGATTGGCATGCGTGGGGCAATATCTGCAACTATCGCAGTTTTTAGGCAAACAAAAGTCCTCTTTATCAAAAAAATTATTAATAAACGGCTTCAAGTTTTTATTGTCAATTTGAAAACGACGTCTACTATCATGAGAACTAAAGCAAACTAAAAGTTCAAGTAGATTTCCGGAATAATTTTCTTTATTATAAATATCGACCATTTTGAGTAAATCACTATCTTCCTTTTCTCTTCCCGAGATTTTGAACCATTCGATCCCATATCCAATATATCGCGAAATATCTTCAGGTCTTATCCAAGGCATTTTTAAAAGTTCTTCAACATTGCATAGTCTTATAGCTCGACATATAGAATCGTAAAAATCCCTTTTTTCTAAGTTCGCTTTAGCATGCGATGTAAAAGAATAGTGAAAATCCCTATAAGGGCAATCAATAAGGCACAAAGAGTTTACGATTGTGCCAAAGCTACAATTAAACTTTTTACTATATGAAGTCAATTGTCTCAGGGCTCCGACTCTTCGGTTGAGGTATTCAGGTAGCATAATCCTGTCGACATTCCTAAAAGCTGCAAAAGCCCTTATCCTCAAAAGTGAATCAACATTTGAGATAACCGAGACACTGATTTTTATTTTTGGAAGTGATGTATTTAATATATCTATTATTGACGGTAGCACAACAGTGAATCTTCTAATGCCTATAGAGTACATATCTGAGGCAAAATTCACTATCTTGTTCTTTCCTTCAGTAGTGAACTCGTCGTTTGAGTTACATTTGAAATTAAAAACATAATTAAATTCAATACCGCTTTTTTGACAAGCCTTAATATATTCCCTGAACTGTTTCTCGCTTATGTCAGGTAAAGATACCATGTCCCTTCCTGAACCAAAAACAGATGTTTTAATTGAACCGTAGACCTCCCTCACAGGAATCGGCCAATCTTTATTTTTTTGGTCTAGCCTGTCGATTGTTGATACTTTAAAATCTGCTGGGATGGAAAAACTAGCCGAGTTGAACACCAGCTAACCTGCGTTTCATAGGCCTCTATTTTACTTGGCGATAATGCTTTAAAAACTTTGGAATGAGATAAGCCTAAATAAATCGAAAAAATGTCCATGCGCAAACCTTGCTTTCAATAAAATTATTTCTGTAGGCGATCCTTCACTCTAACGCCTTTTTGCTAGTATACTATCGGCGTTTTAGTCCATTAACGAACTCTAAATCTGCTTTAGCGAGCTCAATTTTCTTTAGAGCGTTTTTCCAGAACGTTTCACGTTAGGCGTTTCCATATTCAGTTTATGTGCAATTCGATAGTCACTCAACCCATCAGAGTGTAATTGAAGAATCTGTCGCTCTCGCTTGGTCAACGCCATAATCTATGTCTCCTTTTCGAAAGTGTGGGATAGATTAACGCCTTCGTCTAGCAAGTCCTTCTCTGATGCTTTGTAGGCATCTACGCCAAAGCTTGTCATAGCCCAGCACCAACCACCATCGCTGAATCCGATTCCTTGGCCAGTTGCCTATTCATCCGAACAATCCGTGATTCTTCTTGAAAGATTTGTCGATTTGGCATTACCTTTCAACATGGTTTCACATCCACATGGCGGCTTCTTCAACATAGAAACATGTTGAGCATGTAGAGGAAAACACTATTCCCACACCCTAACAGGCGCTGAATCAGGTTGTAACCCAAAAAAGCAGTCGCATTCAGCTGTATTCTTGTGGTATTCTGTAAGCCGCCACACCCACATAAAGAGCGAAAAAAGAAAAAGGTTTAGATGAACCAGCGGAGTTGTTGTTCTTCTTTTTTCTTTTCTTCGGTGATGCTTCGGATTATGCCAAAGGATTCTAGCATCTTCTTGATTTCTTCGCCGCTCTCTTCTATCTTGGTTAGGTCGATGTTCATGTTGAGGTATTTGCCCAAGGTTATGAGTGCGTAGCGTGCCGCGTTCACGTCAGGATTCATGCCCGGAGTATCAACAAGCAGCGAAAAGCCTTTCATGTCTCTTATCCGCGCTAACCCCACCGATAAGCCTGCAATGCCGAAAACGTGACCCACCATGACTTTGGTGCCTAAATCCAGTACCTGCTGCATGGTTTCTAAATCCGTGGCGGTGCTGTAAACGCCGGGAACCGCTTGGGATTCGTCTTTTTTGAAGCCGCCGATTGACACGACGAATTTGCAGCCTAATTCTGAGGCTATGTCGAGGACTTTGCCCACTAACTCGTATTGCCCCACGGTGGTTAGGGCTTGGGTGTTGCCGTACCAGATGATGAGGTCGCGTTGTCCCTCTTCTCTTTTGATGTAGTAAAGTTCGTTAATTGGTGAGAGGGAGCCGCCGTTTTCGGTGGTGACTGCGAAGTCTTGGAAGGAGGAGGAAAAGATTTGGGCGAAGCGTTTAGCTTGGTATTGTTTGATGAGGTGGAGTGCGGCGATGTTGGCGACGAAGCCGATGCCGGGTAAGCCTTCGATTAAGACTGGGTCTTTTAAGGTTGGTTTTTCAGATATGTCGATTGCGCAGACCATGTAGGGTGCCTTCTGGGGGTATTAGGGCTGCAAGGTGATATAAGTTTGCCTAATCTTGATTTGTATGTTCGGTTTCAAAGCCGATTTGTCGGTTTAGGGTTTGTAGTTTGCGGGCTTCTTCGCGTGACCGTAAAATGATTAGTGTGGACATGCCTGCGAAGAAGGCGAGGCTAAAGATCAATACGGCAATAGCAATCCACATTGTGTACGTTCCCAGCTTGTTGGTTAGTATTGTTGGACTTAGCATTTAAGTGTTATAACGCACTACTCAATATTATAGATAAGTTTTGGATGCAGGGCACAATTTTGGAATAACCTTAAATTTTCCTACCACCCACACCTAATCAGGTGGGTAACATACAGAAAAGCGCCTGTACACTCCTTCTAATCATAATCGTAGGCGCCTTCGCATACCTAAACGTAAGCGACGCCACACAGCCCGTCTCCGGCGGCACAATAGCCTACAACGCCAACTGGCCCAAAGACGTAGGCCCCTACATCCTGCAAGGCGACGTAACCGTAGCCGCAGGCTACACACTAACAATCAAAGAAGGCGCCACCGTAGATTTGAATGGTTACCACCTCCAAATAGATGGAACCCTAAAAGCGCAGGGTACCGCAAACAGCAAAATATTTTTCACCAGCAGCACCCAAGGCGCCCAAATCACGATTTCCTCCTACGCTGGTTCAAGCGCCGAAAGCATCATAAAAAACGCAATCCTAACCATGGTGCCTATAGCCATCAACGGCGCCTCCCCAACCATAAGCGACAACTACTTCACCCAATCCAGTGACATTCAACCCTTAACAATCAGCGGCGGTTCCCCCATCATCTCGGGAAACGTCATCAACCTCTCCAACAAAGACGGCATACACGTCAACTATGGCAGCCCAACCATCCTCTCAAACGTGATAGCGGGGCAGCAGCAATACTACGGCATCTACTCCGTTGGCAACTCTGTAATTTCTGGCAATAACATCACCAACTGCTACACGGGTATCTGGGCAACTGGCGGCGGTACTGCAACCATCCAAAACAACAATATCCTCAACAATGAGCATGACGGTATCCGAACCGAGAACCCCAACAACCTAATTACCAATAACGCTTTGACCAACAATCTGTGCGGCATAGGCGGAACCGGAATCCTCAGAAATAACACCATAACCGACAACAGTTACGGGTTGTGGGCACCCCTAGCAAGCACAGTGATAATATACAACAACATTTTCGACAACACCGAGAATGTGCATCTAACAGAAACCGAAGTTAACGTTAATGCCGCTAATAACTGGTGGGGAACAACCGATGCCCAAGCCATAAACGCCACCATATCCGACTACAAAGTCCACTCTAACCTCGGCAACCTAACCTTCACCCCCTATCTATCGGCTTTTAACCCTGTTGCGCCCTCGGCGGTTTATTCGGTGCCTGTGCCAACCGCTCCTCCGACCCCAAACTCCTCGCCAGCTGAGACTTCCACGCCTTATGCTGAGCCAACCCCGACTTATCACTCAGTGGAACCCACACCCTCTAACATGCCTACCGACGCTCCAACCCAAACCCCGATGTCGGCGGTACAATCGCCCGACAGCATCTTTGGCGAAATATCTCCCAGTGACTTAATCAACGTCACCGTTATCCTCTCCGCTATAACAGCCGCCATAGTAATCCTTGTTTTAATCAACAAGCGCCTTGCAAAAGCCCCCAACAACCCCTCATCTTTTGCTTCTTAGGCTAACGTTTTTTATAAGCGAGTAACGCATCATGTGTGGGCTTCAGATTTGAGCTTTGAAATTAAAGAAAAAGACCTGCTTGGCAGAATCGGCAAACTAAAAACCAAAACCGCTACAGTGGAAACTCCTCTGCTTTTCCCCGTCATCAACCCACGCGTCCAACCCATCCCGCCCCGACGCCTCAAAGAATTCTTCGGCTGCCAAGCCCTCATCACCAACTCCTACATCATGTGGAAACGTTATCACGACCAAGCCCTTGACCTCGGACTCCATAAGTTCCTCGACTACGACGGCGCTATAATGACTGATTCAGGCGCTTACCAGATTCTCGTCTATGGGGATGTGGAAGTTAGTCAAAAAGAGATTGTTGCATATCAAGAAGGTATAGGTAGTGACATCGCCACAATTCTTGACATCCCAACAGGTTGGCGCGTTACCAAAGAACAAGCCCAAGTTACCGTGGCTGAAACGCTTCGGCGCGCCAAAGCCTTCTTTGACCTAAAAACCCGCGACGACACCCTCTGGGTAGGTCCCGTGCAGGGTGGACGTCACCTTGACCTCGTCGCTTCCTCCGCGGTAGAGATGGGTAAGTTGCCTTTCCAAATTCACGCGTTAGGCAGCCCAACCGAAGTCATGGAGAACTACCGCTACGACGTTTTAGCCGACATGATAGCCACCGCCAAAAAAGGCATCCCCATCGAGCGCCCACTACACCTTTTCGGCGCAGGGCACCCCTCAATGTTTGCTTTAGCGGTGTCTTTAGGCTGTGACCTCTTTGACTCCGCCGCCTACGCGCTCTATGCCCGCGAGGGACGATACATGACTGAAAACGGCACGTGGCGACTTGAAGAAATGGACTATTTCCCCTGTAGCTGCCCCAAATGTGCCAGCGAAACCCCGCAGGGTCTAAGACAAAAGCCGCCTAAGGAACGTGAGGTTTTCCTTGCCGAACACAACCTTCACGTTTGCCTAGCCGAGTTGCGTCGCATTAAACAAGCTATCCGTGACGGGCGACTCTGGGAGCACACTGAGATGCGTCTGCATGCCCACCCCGCATTGCTCTCAGCCCTCAAAAGAGTCCGTGACCACGCTGATTTCCTCGAAGCGTACAGCCCAACCGCCAAGACCAGTGGATTTTTCTATTTTGACGCGGCGGGTTTGGCAAGACCCGAAATCACCCACTACCGAAACCGCCTCGCCACACGATACACGCCGCCCGCGGGGATTAAGGTGCTGTTACTTGTGCCGCAAACCCGCAACAAACCCTTCCATAAAGCTCCAGAATTCAAGAAAATACGCCAACTCCTCCGAACCTTGGGCGAAGACCTCGCCGTACAGGTGCATGTCTGCGTGTATGCAGCGCCCTTTGGCGTGGTGCCGCTTGAACTTGACGAGGTTTATCCCCTCTCACAGCATGAAACAGCGTTGCCCCTAGACCAAGAAACCGTTCAATACGTCGCTGACCAAACTGTCCAATACATCAAAAACAACTCCTACGCCGCGGTTGTGCTTCTAAATGACCCCAAACTTTGGAGCGCCACTGTTAAAGCCACTGTTGGGGCTGCTTGTGAGGCGGGCGGTTTAGGGTTTGATTCTGTTGATGCGAATTCTGAGAAGCCAAAGGAGTTGCTGGCTGATTTGGAGGGCTTTTTGCGTAGGCATTTAGCTCTAAAAAATCAGTCGCCTGCATAAAACAATAAAATCCGCATCAGCCCTCCATTTTATTCATTAACGGCAGACCTGAAAATCTATCAAACAAACATCGCTTTGCGGCAACAAACTTTTTTTACTCCTCAACATCCATTAAGCCCTAACGTTCGAGGCGAAAAATCATTTCACTCATAGGCGCAGATTTCCACCTCCACACAATCTACTCGGCGGACTCCGTTATCCAACCCAAAACTTTAGTTGACCTCCTAAACGCCCACAGCTACATCAAAGTCGCCGCCGTAACCGACCACGACTCCGTGCGTGGCTGCAAAGCTGCCATGAAACTCGCCTCCGACTACCCCGGCATACTCATCATCCCCGGTGTCGAAATCAGCACCACCCAAGGCGACGTAGTCGTTTTAGGCACTACTGAGTTGCCTCCCAAACCTTGGACTCCTGAAGTAGTCGTGGACTACGCTAAATCCATCGACGCCGTCTCCATAGTAGCCCATCCCTATCGCCAATATGGAATGGGTGAACAACTCAAAAACTACCGTTTCAACGCCATCGAAGTCCTCAACGGCGGCTCAACGCAGAAGGCAAATAATCAAGCCAAAGAAACCGCCAAAGCCTTGGGGCTGCCCGGGACAGCAGGTACTGATGCGCATCAAATCTCAGAACTTTTCAGCGTTTACAACGAGGTGGATGCCGCCCTAAATGTGGATTCGATTTTGTGGGCTATTCGTCAGGGGCGAGTGTCAGCGCGGGTAGCACGAGGCTCAATGCATTTCTAAAAACATTAAGCTTTTTTGTTTCTTTTGAATGCGACTGTGGTTATCGCGATAACGATTAGGGTTGCTGCTACGCCCAAAATTGTTAGTAGAACTTTTTGCTGCTCTGTCATCTCTTTAGGTTCAGTTAAGGGGTTGTTGGTTATGGATGATGTAGGTTTGGTGGAGTTAGGATTATTGGTTCCAGTTTGATTTGATTCTAAACCCAAATTCACTGTGAACTTCGTGCTGGCGCCACCATACCAATTCGTGCTAGACCCCGGGGAGGGTATCTGGCTTGCTGTTCCTCTTACATATAACGTATGGGTGCCGTTGGCAATATTGGACAGATTGACTGAGTAATTTTTTGTCAACTCTGAGCCAGATGCAAGGGGGATACTGATCCAACCAACAAAAACCATCAGGTGCTCATCATATTTTGGGTCAAGCACATATTCCACTTTGCTGATCTTTATTTCCATATTCGCATATTGCTCGCTTTCGGTGATGGTGAAGTTGAGTTGGATTTCTTTTGAGTCGAAGATCTCGTTTTGGTACGGTGATTGAATCTGTACTATCGGTTCCAACGGCGGGGTAGAATCGGCGCACACATAGTTAGCAAAGGATAACAAAAGCACACAAGTAATTGCCATTACTAATACGACATTTCTTTTAGGCATCGATTAACCACCCCTAATGATTTTTTTATGCTTATAGCGTTTACGAGGGAGTTTGCCGTTCTGGTTTTTCTTCTACTTACAGCATAACACAACCGTAACGATCAATAGACCTATTGACTTGGTTTCGACATGGTGCCTCGATGCGTTTTTAACCCTGCTTTTTGGCTGCTTTATCTCTTAAAATTACCTTGAACACAACAATCACTATTGTTATTATGATTAGGGCAGCGGCGACGCCTGCGGTTATTTGAAGCCAATTTGGTTGCCATATCGCTTCATTGGGTTGAGCGGTGGGCTGGGGGCTGTCTGAATCAGAAAAGTTGATGGTTACTTTGTGGGTGCTGAAGTGGATGGTGTACCAGACGTAGTAGTTGTTTTCGTCTTGGGTGTAACCTTGGTTAGGGCATGGTTCGTTGTCGATGTAGACTGTGGGGGTTTCTCCGTAGGGCACGTTGTCTTTTGGGATGGTGATGTTGCTAAATCCAATGGTTCCGCTTTGTCCAGTTACTGTAAAGGATAACGCTGTTGAGGATGCTGAAGAATTCGTTGCTATAGTGACGTTGGATACTTGTGAATTGGTTATGTTTCCGTTTAGGGCAAGCTCAATTGATGAACCGTTGCTGCTTGTCGGGGTAGGCGTTGGCGTGGGCTTAGGCGTAGGCTGGGGAGAATTCTGGTTTGATGCTGAAGCGCCCTGATTTGACCCTGAAGAACTTCCCGCGTTCACTACAAAATTGACGCCTGCAGCGCCAGATACAATTATTTCGAGTCCTTGAAAGTATGTTTCAGTCGCTACTGCTCTGACATACATGGTATGATTTCCGTCGGCAACGTTAGTCAAAGTTAAGCTGTATGTTTTGGTTAATTCTGTTCCCGAAATAATGGGAACCTCAATATAACCTGTGTATACCATCAGCACTGGATGAATAACAGGGTCAAGCACGTATTCAACTTTGGTGATTTTTGTGTCTATGCTTGCGTATTGTTCATCTTCTGTTATGTTAAAGTTAAGCTCAATGTTTCTTGTGCTGTATGTTTGGTTTTTGATGGGTGATTGAATCTTAACTATCGGGCTATTGGGACGAATAGACGGTGACCAATCATAGTTGTAAACTTTTTCTGCTGGTTTGGTTTGGTTAACAATTGCATAAACACTAAAGACTACCCCGTCAGTTTGCCTAAGGGTTCCATCTGCCTCTACGGCATAGGTTGTTAATGTATGTGTCCCGTTAGATAGCCAAGGGATTGTGGTGTTTTTGTAAAAAACGTCCAGTTTTCCGTCAAGTTTGTAGGTTGTGCCTGAACTGGCTGCGTTTGTGGTTAATGTTAAGGTTACGTTGTTGGTGTTGTAGGTGATGTTTTGGGGGGCGATAATATTGGTTTGGGGGTCTATTGGGGGAATGATCGTGTATGGTGATAGAAGCGGATGATAGTCATAGTCAAAGCCGTATGTGTGGCGGCTCGGTTTAGTATCAAGAGTATAAGAACTGTTTATTCGATAAGGGGTATCTCCAGCGCCTATGTAGTTGCTCCAGTAATTGCCTTCTACCCCATCGTCCCAGTTGTTTAAACAATCTTGATTATCGATGCTAGTAACATAGACATTATTGTGAATGAATGTATTGCATTTACAGTAGTGACAAACGAAGTCAATTTTATTCTGCGAAAAGGTGTTCTCGACAAAAACATTTCCCTCAGACTTGAATTGCAAGGACAGACCCAAGTTAACACTTTGGCTTATTTCATTTCTTCTGAACAGATTATTTGAACATGAGTGCATGTAGATTGAAGAGAACCCGCTGGATTGGCGGCAGGTATTATTGTCGAAATAGTTGTCATAAGAAGAACTCAGCCATATATTGTCTACATTGTCGCGGATGACGTTGTTTAGAAAAACATTGTTGTTAGAGGAAGTTAAACCAATGCCAAGGAATGCTTTGGTTATCAAATTGTTGCTTACAGTATTCTCATCCGCGTTTTGTAGAGTTATTCCGTCTGCATCTTGATAGAAGATATTGTCTATGATGTTTCCTATTATGTTAGAGCCAATTGAATGATTGAGAAAGACACAGTCGCTTGCAGCATTTATGATTTTGAATCCTGTGATGTTTACATGGTTTGCGGTTACCAAAACAGTAGTGTCAGCAGGCAATCCGTCGATGACGGTGTTTGCTTTGTTTTCGCCGACAAGAGCAACGGTTTTGTTAACTATTACCGCTTCACGGTAGGTGCCTTGGTGAACAAAAATTGTGTCACCCAAATCAGCCGCGTTTATAGCACCTTGAATAGTGCTGTAATCATCGGGGACAACCAATGTTTCAGTTGTTTCGGCTTTAACGGTTTGTAGGCTTAGCATAGTCGAAGCCAAGAGCACCCCGATAATTATCAAAGTAAATGCTTCTTTTGTAAAAGCTCTTTTTGCTGATTGTGTAAGTGTAACTATAATTTTACTCGTGGTCACACCGGACTGTAATTGTGTTTTGAGTTTATAGCGTTTACTAAGGTGCATAGTTAGCCGTCTGTTTCTTGTTCCCTTTGTATAGGAGCACAACCACAACGATGAGCAGAACCGCCACAAAACAAAGCATAACAAAAATGGCGCTTTGTATCCAGTCTAAACCAAATTGGATTATACTTTGAGGTTCCGATTGGCTGGGGCTTTGGCTTTCAGGAGGCGCGCTTGGAGTTGGCGAATCGGTGTTTGGAGTTGTTGTAGGCTGGTTTTCGGCTATGGTTATTGTATGGGTGGGGCTCCAATCGCCTATTTGGCCGTTAACCTTGTAGATTGGCGCAAGTTCCCCCCACGTGGTTTTGGGAGTTTCTATATCTGCTGAGCCAACTATGGCTTGTATCTGAAAATCCATCTGACCTCCATCAGGAAGAAAAACATAATTTAGGGGTCTCCAGTCTGAACCTCCAGCTGAGTATTTCACAACTGAAATCTCCGTGTAGGCGGTATTTGACGCTGGAAACACTAACGTGTCGTAGATGATTGTGCGCCCATCCACAACCTGTGAGTTACCGCTCCAGTGCTCTTCATAGTGACCTTTGTATCTTACATGGTAGTAGAGTGAGTCGCCGTTGGATGTATAGGGCTGGTTTTTGATTGTGAATAGAACGGTTTGGTTAACTATTTTACGACCTGCGGCGACGATAATGCTATTTCCTGTGTATGGGTCAGTTCCATAAGTCGGAGGCTCAGTGTGCGTGTCGTCTACATATTTTAGGGTAAATTCTGGCACAGTAGGCTTTGACTGGGCAAAAACTGATTCCGCCAACAGCAGATTTGAAGCTGCAAAGAGCGCAATAAGTAACATAGCCCACACTTTACTCATATCGTCACCGCAGCATGGAAGGCGAGGCGATAAAAAGGGTTTATCGTCAACATTTCTTGACTAATCCTGTTAAGGATTCTTGACTAACCCGCCTCTTTGCGCCGTATCCCTCTATTTGGCGTCTATTTGGATGCTAATATCCAAGCTATGCAGAAATCGATATAGGGGGAGGGGTAGGCGGGTATATTTGGATCCTATTAGAGGTTCTATGCAGAAACCTAAGAGGGGTAGGTCCGTATTGGTGATTATTGGGTCATTAGTATGTAAAAAATCAGTGTTTATCGAGACGCACCAATCAAACTAAAAGGCTGTCTCCTGTTTGCAAATCAACCCGGCAGCCGCATGGTTTTCCTCAAAGTTTTTAAAACACCAAAGGTTCCTTCTTTACTGTTAAGCCTAAAATTAGGATGGTTTTGTTTGCAGGTTGGATTTTTAGGCGGAGCGAGAGAAGTCGGCCGCATCGGCATATCGGTGAAGTCAGCTAAAAGCCAAGTCGTCATAGACTACGGCGTAATGCTTGACCATGAACCCGGATTTCCCATGCATGTCCCCCCAAAAGACGTAGACGCCGTCATCCTCACGCATAGCCACCTCGACCACTCGGGAGCCATACCCATCTTCTACATTAATGACCGCATCCCCCTCTACACTAACAAACTCAACCTTGAACTCACCCAAGTCCTAATCCAAGACTTCATCCACCTCTCCGCATACTACCTCCCCTTCGAGTATCTCGAACTAAAAAGCATGGCACGCGCCAACAAACACCTCGAATACGGCGAAACCGAACCCGTCGGCGACATGAACATCCGCCTCTACAACGCAGGCCACACCCCCGGCAGCGCCCAAGTGCTGGTCGAAGCCGACGGCAAACGCATCCTCTACACTGGCGACTTTAACACTGAGGACAGTAAACTCCTCGCAGGCGCCTCGATGGATTACGGCGACTTAGACGCTGTCGTAATCGAGAGCACATATGCTAACGAGGACCACACGCCTCGCCCAGAGTTAGAGCGGAGCTTTGCGGAGGCTTGCACTGAAGTCGTTGAGAAAGGCGGAACTGTGCTTGTGCCCTCGTTTGGCGTGGGGCGAGCGCAGGAAATCGCCTGTGTTTTGGCTGCCAATCACTTCGAGTTTCCAATAGTGCTTGATGGGATGGCGCGGGAAGCCAGTCGCATAATCATGAATTACAAGGAGTTTCTGCGTGACCCTAAACTCTTCATGAACGCCATGCACTCAGCTGATTGGGTGGAGGGTTGGCGTGACCGACGCAGAGCCTGCAAAGAAGCCGGCGTCATCATATCCCCCGCAGGCATGCTCAAAGGCGGACCCGCCTCGTTTTACATATCAAAATTAGGCAAGAAATCATCCAACGCCGTCTTCTTAGTTAGCTACCAAATCCCCGGCACCCCCGGCAAGGAACTACTCGAGAAGGGCGTTTGCACCATCGACGGAAAAGTCCGAAAAATCAAAGCCCAATACCGCCACTTCGACTTCAGTAGCCACTGCGGCGCCAGCAAACTAAAAGAAGCCCTCATCAAACTCGGCGGCAAACCCAAAGTCTTCGTAGTGCACGGCGCTGAGGGTAACTGTGAATTGTTTGCGAATTGGGCAAAAAACGAGTTGGGGTTGGATGCGGTTGCGCCACGGACAGGGGAGACCTATCAGATTTAGGCGTCACTATGAAAGTCGCTGTTTTGCCAGTTGGTACGGTTTCGGTTGATGTTTTGGAAGGTGTTGCAAGGGGGCTTATGCGGATTTTGCCCGACACCACCGCAGAGGTCAGCGCGCCTCAACCTCTACCCACTTTTACTTTTGACCCCAAACGTAGCCAACATAACTCTACTCAACTTTTAGACCTCCTACACAGTTTCTCTATGGCTGAGTATGAGCGGGTTTTAGGCTTTGTTAACGTAGACCTCTACGCTGTGGGCCTTAACTATGTGTTTGGCGAGGCTTACTCGCCGGGTAAGGAGGGTGTGGTTTCGCTTTGGCGGCTTAACCCCGAATTTTACGGTGTTGACCCTGATTTTGCTTTGTGGGTTTCGCGGACGCTCAAGGAGGCGGTACATGAATTGGGGCACACGTTGGGTTTGAAGCATTGCAGTCGAGCTGAGTGTGTTATGCATTTTTCTAACAGCATCTTTGATTCGGATAAAAAGCAAAGCTTCTTTTGTGACCATTGCCATTTGCAAGCGGCAGTGGCTATAGCCAACATTGGACAGGTGAAACCATGACTCAGCCGCCTCAAGTTGAAGAAAAAAGTCAGCCCCAGCAAACTACGCTGGAGGACAAATTCAAATTCGAACTCGTCTACCTTGTTCCTATACTGGCAAGCATGCTTTTTGGTTTAGTCTGCGCTTACGTGTTGGCGCCTCAAGGGTCTTCCTCTATACCTGTTACCCCGATTCCTGAAGAAACACCTGGCGCCCCCATCGGCAACGCTCTCTACTTCGTGGTACTCATCGCAATTAGCGCCACCCTATTTTACTTCCTTATCAAACGCCGCAGCAAACGCATAATCAAAGGCTTAATCGTGCTCGCCATGACCACCGCCTCAGCGCTGCTCTCCCTTGTCTACCTCTCCTCGCTGCTCGTTTACGTCCCAGTCTTAGACAACTGGTATGCCCTAATCGCCTTAACCGTCCTAATCACGGTGCTCTTTGACCTCGCCATCTTCCGTTTCCCCAAAGCCCGCAACGTCGCCGTCGTCGGTTTAGGCGGCGCATTAGGCATTTTCTTTGGGTTTGCCATCCCATTGTGGAGTGCAGTGGTGATTTTGGCGGTTCTAGCAATCTATGACGTAATCGCCGTCTACAAAGGTCCAGTGGGCAAAATTGCAGCGTCAGGTCTTGACCAACTGCAGGGTTTGAGCTTCTCGTTTAAAGAAATCCAGATGGGGCTAGGCGACTTGGTGTTCTACTCGATGTTGATGGGCGCCATGTTCTTTGCATACTTCCCCAACATCATCCCTACAATCGCAGGCATAATCGGCATCATGGCAGGAAGCATAATAACTCTGCTTATGCTTGAGAAAAAAGGCATCTTCCCCGGCTTACCCTTCCCCATAATGCTAGGGCTCGCCTTAGGATTGCTCACAGGTATCTTTCTATAAGCTGCCACTTATTTGAGAAGTAAAGATCATGCCCGAATAGCTTTTTCTTGATAATAAACTAACAAATATTTGTTGCTAAAAATTATCTGATAAACAAAAAAAGAAAAAAGGGAAAATCCCTTTTAAGGGTGTTTTCTAAGGAGGAGGAATCCTAAGACTCCGCCGACTACTACGATTAGGATGGCTAGGATGGCGATTGCTGGGACAAAGTACATGTCTGCGACTGATTCTGGTGGGCTTGTTGGTGCTGATGTTGCGGTTGGTGCGTCTTCTACGGTTAGGTATGTTGTTGATTGGGATGGTCCGTATGCTTTGGAGCCTGCGAAGTTTGCGATGATTTGGTAGTCGCCTGGGACTTCTGGTTGGAATGAGCATCCCCAGTTGCCGTTTATGTCGCTTGTGGTTTCGCCGATGGATACGTAGTTGCCGTTGGGGTCGATTGCGTTTAGGGTTACGGTTACGCCTTGTGCGTCTGCGGGTTTGACTTGTTCCATGAATAGGTATTCCATCCATGCTTGCATGTCTGCGTCTGAGATGGCTGGTGTGCCTTTGAGTGGGGTGTCCATGACGTCGTTGGTGTCGCGTTCGCCTGCGGGGGATTGGTCGGTGACTGTGCCTGTAACCATGACTTTGTGTCCTAGGGTTGATACGGTTGGTGTGTCGACGGTGACTGCGCTTGGGCCTCTGCCGAATGCGTAGAGTTGCATGTCGAAGTAGTTGAGTCCGACTAGGATGCCGTCTGCCATGATTATGTTGGACGATGTAGGGGACATGCCGCCGAAGAATCCTAGGATCTTCCAGACTTCTTCACCTGTAGCTGCATCAAGGCAGCGTAGGTTAGGTCCTCGCATTAGGGGTTGTGTGGGTGAGTGTTCGCCTGTGACTGTGTATAGTTTTCCGTCTCCGATTACGACGACGCCGATTGGGTAGGTTCCGCCGTATGCGGATTCTGTGCCGATGCTGTCAGCTGAGTAGATCCAGTTAACATTGCCTGTTTTTATGTCGTAGCATGTGATGACTCCGCCGTAGCCGTAGCTTAGGAGTGTGCCGTTGTAGTAGTTTGAGTACATGCCGTAGTATGAGAATTGTACTTCAGGGTCACTTGTCCAAACTAATTTTCCTGTGTCCATGCTGTAGCCGTATCGTGACAGGGTCTTGGTTTTATGGAAGATTATTATGCCTTCTTCTGGGTAGACGCCGGTGCGAGTTGCTGCTTCGGTGCCTCCTTCAGTTGATGGGGGTGTGAATTCGACGCGTGAAATCTGTCGACCTTCTTCTCCTGGTTTAAGGCTGAGTGTAAGGATGAAACCAGGGACTGTGCTTGTACCGTTGTTGAATCCTTGGGCAACGAGGACGACGTATTCGCCTTCTTTGACTACTTGTATGCTGGCTGTTTGGTTAGCGATGTTGTTAGCTGTACCTGTGATGCTTGGGATTGATGCGTTTAGTGAGAAGAAGTTAGCTCCGTTATGTACGTAGTTGTATGCAAGAGTGCCTAAGTATGCTGGTGAACCGCCGAAGGTTCCGCCTGCTGGTCTCCATTGCCACAAGCCTGTTCCAAGTTGGCTAGAGGGCATGGTTCCTGCTGAGGTGTTCCAGACTTGTAGGAAGTATTGTGGGCTTGCGGTGCTGCCGAGGTTTACGACGTTGTATCTTAGGATGCTTCCGTCTTGGCCATAAACTGCAGTTCCAGTAGCGCCTGTTGTTACACCTGCGGATGGGGCGCCTGTTCGTTTTTCGGTTTGGGTTACGTTGGCGATGTAGCAGACTGTTTGTTCTGTGTAGCCGTCAAGCATTTCCCAAACAGTGCCAAAGTTATTGCTAGTCGAGATTGGAGTTGAGAGGGCCGAAGTGCCAATGGTGGTAATCTTTCCACTGGTTCTGTTAACGACGTAAGAGTTTCCTAGTTGGACGACAGAACCGTTGACAAATTGTGTTGCGTTAGATAACGTTACGACTTCTGGTAGGTTTACGCCTGAGGTTCTCCAGAGGTAAGTGAATGCGCCGTGTTGGTTGGGTGATTCATAGTTGTAGACTTGGCCAAATGATGGTCTGACTTCGGTGTAGTTTCTGGATATTTCGTCTCCTGTGTAGAGGTCAACGATTTCCCAG